>NZ_JBSFUS010000003.1:0-319578 GCF_053591915.1 Streptomyces sp. NPDC002853
GAATGCCACATGGCCTTCCACTTCCCCGTCATGCCCCGCATCTTCATGGCCGTCCGCCGCGAATCGCGCTACCCCGTCTCCGAAATCCTCGCCAAGACCCCCGCCATCCCCTCCGGCTGCCAATGGGGCATCTTCCTGCGCAACCACGACGAGCTCACCCTCGAAATGGTCACCGACGAAGAACGCGACTACATGTACGCGGAATACGCCAAAGACCCGCGCATGCGCGCCAACATCGGCATCCGCCGCCGCCTGGCCACCCTCCTGGACAACGACCGCAACCAGATCGAACTCTTCACCGCACTCCTGCTCTCCCTGCCCGGCTCCCCGATCCTCTACTACGGCGACGAGATCGGCATGGGCGACAACATCTGGCTCGGCGACCGCGACGCCGTGCGCACGCCGATGCAGTGGACGCCCGACCGCAACGCCGGCTTCTCCTCCTGCGACCCGGGGCGCCTCTACCTCCCCACGATCATGGACCCCGTCTACGGCTACCAGGTCACCAACGTCGAAGCCTCCATGTCATCACCCTCCTCACTCCTGCACTGGACCCGCAGGATGATCGAGATCCGCAAACAGAACCCCGCCTTCGGACTCGGCTCCTACACGGAACTCCCGTCGTCGAATCCGGCCGTGATCGCTTTCCTGCGCGAGTACAAGGACGATCTGGTGCTGTGCGTGCACAACTTCTCGCGGTTCGCGCAGCCCACGGAACTGGATCTGCAGACGTTCAACGGCCGGCATCCGGTGGAGCTGATCGGCGGGGTGCGTTTCCCGGCCATCGGCGAACTGCCCTATCTGCTGACTCTGGCCGGACATGGCTTCTACTGGTTCCGGCTGCGCAGGGACCAGGCGTAGGCTCCACCCCTGTCATTCCCGGGCGGGGCGGTTTCCCCCGCCCCGCCCTGGGAACTCTCCCCGCACAACCGGCACTCCCGCACTTCTCCCTTGTCCGCACCGCGGAAAGGACGCGACGCCATGTCGGAAGCCGTCACCCGCCCGGGCATCACCGCGGACGCGCTGCTCGCCTCGCTCGATCCGCTGCTGCGCGCGTGGCTGCCACGGCAGCGCTGGTTCGCGGGCAAAGGCCGCCCCATCACCGACTTCACCGTCGTGACGGCGACCGAACTGCTGCCCCCCACCTCCGAGTCGGGGCTCCTGCACCTGATCGTGCAGGTCCGGCAGCCCCAGGTGCCGGGGCAGGCGGGCGGCGCGCCCCCGATGCCCGCCGACTGCTATCAACTCCTGCTCGGCGTACGGCGCGAGCTGCCGCCACGACTCGCTCCCGCGCTGATCGGCCATGCGACGCGCGGCCCGCTCAGCGGGTTCACGGTCTACGAGGCGCTGCACGACTCCCGGATGTCCGGATTCCTTCTTGAAGCGCTGCGCACGCAGGCGCGCGTCGGCAAGCTGCGTTTCGAGCGCGACCGGCGCAAGGACATAGGCGCGGATCTCGCACCGCGTGTCCTCGCCGCCGAACAGTCCAACTCCTCGCTGGTGTACGGCGACACGTACATACTGAAGCTGTTCCGCCGCATCGTGCCCGGGTCCAACCCGGACCTGGAGCTGCCGCTGGTGCTGTCCCGCGACGGCTGCGCGCAGGTCCCCCCGCCCGCCGCCTGGTTCCTCGCGGACACGGGGGACGACGTGAGCGTCCTCGGCGTGCTCCAGCCCTACCTGAAGGGCACGGTGGACGGCTGGGAGCTGGCCCTCGGGGAGCTCGCCGCGGGGCGCGACTTCACCGGCGAGGCGCGGGCGCTCGGCCGGGCGACCGCCGAGGTGCACGGGGCGCTGGCCCGCGCACTGCCCACGGTCACGCTGGGCCGCGTCCAGGTGGATCTGATCGCCGAGGGCATGGCCGAGCGCCTGACCACGGCTGCCGGGGCGGTGCCCGCGCTGCAGCCGTACGCCCCCGCGCTGCACACCACCTACGAGGCGCTCGCCGACCTGGGGCGTGGCGAGGAGACCTGGACGGCCCAGCGCATCCACGGGGACCTGCACCTGGGGCAGTGCCTTCGCTCGCCCGCCGGGGAGTGGTCACTGATCGACTTCGAGGGTGAGCCGTCGCGCCCGCTCTCCGAACGCAGGATGCCGCAGCCGCCGGTGCGTGACGTGGCGGGCATGCTGCGGTCCTTCGACTACGCGGCGCGCTCCCGTCCCCAAGCTCTCAACTCCGTTCGAGCGGGGGACACCCCAACGCCGTGGGCCCCCGAGTGGGCGGGCGACTGCCGGGCGGCGTACTGCGCGGGGTACGCGGAGGTCTCGGGCCGCGATCCGCGCATGGACCCTGTTCTGCTGCGCGCCTACGAAACGGACAAGGCGGTCTACGAGGTGCTCTACGAGGCCCGCCACCGCCCCGACTGGCTCCCCGTCCCCCTTGCCGCGATCAAACGCCTCGCCACGAACGGCCCCGCCACCGAACCCCACTGACCTGCCATCGCCGAGGAGGCTCCCCCGTGACCCCCCGCCCGCAGCCGCGCAAACCGTCCGACGAGGCCAGCAAGAAGGGCAAGCGGAAGCCGGAGGCCGCCGGCAGGAAACCCGAGCCGCCCCGGCAGAAGCAGCCCAAGCCGCCCAAGCAGGCAGCGGAGCCACAGGCCGCCCGCCCCGAGTCGCCCGTCACCCAGGAGGACCGTGCCCGTCTCCTGGGCGGCACCCACCACGACCCGCACGGGGTGCTCGGCGCCCACGTCGTGCGCGAGGGCATCGCCTTCCGCGCGCTGCGGCCGTACGCCCGTTCCGTCGCCGTCGTCGCCAAGGATCTGCGGGCGGAGCTGCGGGACGACGGGGACGGGTTCTTCTCCGGGGTGCTCCCGCTGCGCGAGGCCCCCGATGACTACCGCCTCCACATCACGTACGAGGACGCCGAACTGGAGATCCACGACGCGTACCGCTTCCTGCCCGCGCTCGGCGAGTTCGACCTGCATCTGATCGGCGAGGGCCGCCACGAGCAGCTGTGGCACGCGCTCGGGTCACGCCCGATGGTGCACGAGGGGGCGACCGGGACCCGCTTCACGGTGTGGGCGCCCAACGCCCTGGGCGTGCGTGTGGTGGGGAGCTTCAACTTCTGGGACGGGACGGGGTTCCCGATGCGCTCGCTCGGCGGCAGCGGGGTCTGGGAGCTGTTCGTGCCGTCCGTGGGCGAGGGCGAGCTGTACAAGTACGAGATCACCCGGCCCGACGGCACGAAGACGCTCCGCGCCGACCCGCTCGCGCGCCGTACGGAGGCGCCGCCCGCGAACTCCTCGGTCGTGCACGAGTCGCACCACGAGTGGCGTGACGCGGAGTGGCTGGCGCGCCGGGCGGAGGTGCCCGTCCACCAATCCCCCTTCTCCGTGTACGAGGTTCATCTGGCCTCCTGGCGGCCCGGCCTGACGTACCGCCAACTGGCAGAGCAACTGCCCGCGTACGTCGCCGACCTGGGGTTCACCCATGTCGAGCTGATGCCGGTCGCCGAGCATCCCTTCGGTGGCTCGTGGGGCTATCAGGTCACCGGCTTCTACGCGCCCACGGCACGCCTCGGCACGCCCGACGACTTCAAGTACCTCGTCGACGCGCTGCACAGGGCGGGCATCGGCGTCCTGATGGACTGGGTGCCCGCGCACTTCCCGCGCGACGACTGGGCGCTCGCCGAGTTCGACGGACGGACGCTGTACGAGCACGAGGACCCGGGCCGGGCCGCGCACCCCGACTGGGGCACCCTGGAGTTCGACTACGGCCGCAAGGAGGTGCGCAACTTCCTTGTCGCCAACGCCACTTACTGGTGCGAGGAGTTCCACATCGACGGTCTGCGCGTCGACGCCGTCGCCTCGATGCTGTACCTCGACTACTCGCGCGAGGACGGCGAGTGGACGCCGAACGCGCACGGCGGACGCGAGAATCTCGACGCCGTCGCCTTCCTCCAGGAGATGAACGCCACCGTCTACCGCCGCGCGCCCGGCGTCGTCACCATCGCCGAGGAGTCCACGGCATGGGACGGCGTGACCCGCGCGACGCACCACCAGGGCCCCGGCGGCTTCGGCGGGCTCGGCTTCGGCCTTAAGTGGAATATGGGGTGGATGCACGACTCCCTCGACTATGTGTCGAAGGAGCCCGTGCACCGAAAGTTCCACCACAACGAGATGACGTTCTCGATGGTGTACGCCTACAGCGAGAACTACGTCCTGCCGATCTCGCACGACGAGGTCGTGCACGGCAAGCGGTCCCTGGTGTCGAAGATGCCGGGCGACTGGTGGCAGCAGCGCGCCAACCACCGCGCCTACCTGGGCTTCATGTGGGCCCACCCCGGCAAGCAGCTCATCTTCATGGGGCAGGAGTTCGCACAGGGCGCCGAATGGGCGGAGGGCCACGGTCCCGACTGGTGGCTGCTCGATCCCGCGTACGGGGCGGAGGCCGACCACCGGGGCGTACGCGATCTCGTGCGCGACCTCAACACCGTCTACCGCGGCGAACCGTCCCTGTGGCAGCGCGACACGGACCCCGGCGGCTTCGCCTGGGTCGAGGGCGACGCCGCCGAGGACAACGTCTTCGCGTTCCTGCGGTACGCCGAGGAGGAGAGGGACGAGGCGCCGCTGCTGGCCGTCTCCAACTTCTCGCCGGTGGTGCGGCACGAGTACCGCCTTGGCGTCCCCGGCGAGCACACCACCTGGCACGAGGTCCTGAACACGGACGCGGGCCGCTACGGCGGCGGCGACGTCACCAACCCGGACCCGGTCAAGACCGAGCCGGTGGCGTCGCACGGCCGCCCGGCGTCCCTGCGCCTCACCCTGCCGCCGCTGGCGACGGTGTGGCTGCGACCTGCTTGAGCGCCACCGGCAGCTCCTCGGCGTGCAGGATGCCGAGGCGCTGCGTGGCCCGGGTCAGGGCCACGTACAGGTCGCTCGTGCCGTAGCGGCCCGGCTCCACGACCAGGACCGTGTCGAACTCCAGGCCCTTCGCCTGACGCGGATCGATCAGGACGACCGTCCGCGTCAGGTCCGGGGCCTCCCCGGCCGTCACACCGGGGAGCTTTTCGGCGAGCCGGCCATGCAGCTCGCGCGGGGCGATCACCGCGAGGCGGCCCTCGGCCCGTGCCTCGGCCGCCACCGCGTCGGCCACGGCCGCGGCGAGGTCATCGGTGAGGTGCGCCCAGGGGAGCACGCCCGTGGACCGCACCGAGCTCGGCGGCTGGAACTCGGGGTACTCGACGCGGGGCACCTCGGCGGCCACGTCCATGATCTCCACCGGCGTGCGGTAGTTGACGCCGAGCCGCGTGTACTCCCAGCGGTCCTCGACGTACGGCGACAGGATCGTCTCCCAGGAGCCGCAGCCGCCGGCCTCCGCGGTCTGTGCGGGGTCGCCGACCAGCGTCATCGAGCGGGTCGGGCAGCGCCGCATCAGCAACCGCCAGGCCATGGCGGAGAGTTCCTGCGCCTCGTCGACGATGATGTGCCCGAAGGCCCACGTCCGGTCGGCCGCCGCGCGCTCGGCGGCGCTGCGGTGGTCGGCCTCCTCCTGGCGCTCGGCCATCCGCTCGGCGTCGATGATGTCGTGCGCGAGCAGGACCTCCGACTCGTCGTCGTCCTTGTCCTCGAACTCGTAGGTACGGGATGCGTACGAGACGTCGAGGACACCCTGGGCGTAGGCGATCTGCTTGGCGCGCTCGGCCTCCGCCATCGCCTTCGCCGCGCTGTCGTCGCTGCCGAGCAGCTCGGCGGCCTCGTCGAGCAGCGGGACGTCGGCGGCCGTCCACGCGGCGTCGCGCGGTCGCCGGACCAGCCGGGCGTCCTCCTCCGGCAGATGCGGCGTCGGCTCCTCCAGGAAGTCCGCGAGGAAGACTTCCGGGGTGAGCTGGGGCCACAACCCCTCGATGGCCGCGTGCACTTCGGGGCTCGCCGCGATCGCCTTGCCGAGCTGGGCGATGTCGTCGGGGCCGAGGAAGTTCGGGCCGCCGTACGGGTCGGCGCCGAGCCGCTCGGCGAGTTGCTCGGTGAGCATGTCGATGACGCGGAAGGCGAAGTGCGGCCGGCCGAGGTTGTGCGGGACGTCCGCCTCACGAGCGGCCTCGCGGGCCTCCTGGGCGATCGTCCAGTCCAGGACGAGGTCGCCGTCGTCGTGCTCGATGATCATCGGAGAGCCGGGCTCCGGAGTCCGCTGCCGGTCGCGCACGGCGGCGGCGAGCACGTCCGCCATCTCCGCGCGGCCCTTGAGCTCGGTGGCCTCCGGGGTGTCGGTGCCGGTGGCGCTCACCCCGGGGAACAGCTCGCCGACCGTCGAGAGGAGGACGCCCGTCTCGCCGAGCGCGGGCAGGACCTCGCTGATGTAGCCGAGGAAGGCGGGGTTCGGGCCGACGATCAGGACGGCACGCTTGGCGAGCAGCCGGCGGTGGGCGTAGAGGAGGAACGCGGCACGGTGCAGCGCCACGACCGTCTTGCCGGTGCCGGGACCGCCCTCGACGACGAGTACGCCGTGGTGCGGGGCCCGGATGATGCGGTCCTGCTCGGCCTGGATGGTCTGCACGATGTCGTGCATGCGCCCGGTGCGTGCCGAGTCGAGCGCGGCGAGCAGCACCTCGTCGGCGTCCGCGCCCTCGTGCCCGGTGCGTGTGGTGTCGCCGAGATCGAGGATCTCGTCGTGCAGGGCCGTGACGTCGCGGCCCTCGGTGGTGATGTGCCTGCGCCTGCGCAGACCCATCGGCGTATGCCCGGTGGCGAGATAGAAGGGACGCGCCACGTCCGCGCGCCAATCGATCACCAATGGGGTGCGTTCGATGTCTGACGCGCGGATTCCGATGCGTCCGATGTGGTGATCACGGCCGTCGCGGAATTCGAGCCTGCCGAAGCAGAGGCCGTTCTCTCCCGCGTCGAAGGCGGCCAGCAGTCCGGACCGCTCGGCCACCAGGACGTCACGCTCAAGCCTGGCCTGCAGACCGTTGCCGACCTGCGTCAACGACGCCTGCACGGCGGCTTGTGCCTCCTCGCGCAGCGCGTCGAGGCGCGCGTACAGCCCGGAGACGAATTGCTGCTCTTCCCGCAATTCCTCGGTTGACAATTCAGCCCCTCGCCAGTTACAGTGCTCTTATACAGATTCTCGCGATACCGGTATGTCCAGATGGGCATGAGGTCGCGAAAGGATCTAATATACGCCAGGAAATGCCCCGGACGTCAATTCGTCCGGGGCATTTCTCTTTCCGCGTGCGTGTGAGCGCTTGGATCAGAGCACTTCGGCCTCCGCGAGCTCGGCGAGGAGCTTGCGCTTGGGGCGCGCCCCCACCATGGACTTCACCGGCTCGCCGCCCCGGAACACCAGGAGGGACGGCACCGAGAGAATCCCGTACGCCATCGCCGTCTCCGGGTTGTGGTCCACGTCCAGCTGCACGATCTTCAGCCGGTCCGCCTCCTCGCGCGAGATCTCGCTCAGCACCGGCGCGAGCTGCCGGCACGGGCCGCACCACTCCGCCCCGAACTCCACGAGCACCGGCAGCTCCGCCTTGAGCACCTCCCCCTCGAAGTCCGCGTCCGTCACCTCGGCCACGCCGTCCGCCTTGACCATCGCCATGCTTCCGCTCCCTCTCAGCCCGTCAGCTCGCACCGCGGGTCCGGACCGCCCGGAACCGCCGCCTCCGCGCGCACCAGCTGTGCGCCCACCTGCTCGCGCACCGCACTCAACTCACTGATAAGAGCGTCGAGTTCACCGATCTTGCGGCGGTACACGTCGAGCGAGGCAGGGCAGGAGTCGCCCGCCGGGTGCCCCGAGCGCAGACACTCCACGAAGGGCCGCGTCTCCTCCAGATCGAACCCGAAGTCCTGCAGGGTCCTGATCTGCTGGAGGAGACGCACGTCGTCCTCGTCGTAGGTGCGGTAGCCGTTGCCGCTGCGCCGAGCGGGCAGCAGCCCCCGTGACTCGTAGTACCGAAGCGTCCGCGTGGTGGTGCCGGCCCGCTCCGCAAGTTCGCCGATGCGCATGGTTACGACGGTAATCCTTGACGCAGGCGTCAAGGCCAGCGTGCCGGGCGGTCTCTTTCCGGCAGGTCCTCAGCGGGCTCTCAGCGCGCTTTCGGCGGCTGGTGCAGGCCGAAGGATGAACCCTGGTCGTCCTTGCAGAGCCGGAAGCGGCCGAAGGCGGCGTCGGACTCGTCGCTCTCACCGCCGAGGGGCGCCTCGACCGTGCCGCCCAGTTGGATCACTCTGGCCAGGGCCGTCTCCAGGTCGTCCACCTGGAAGAAGAGATAGGGCACGGCCCCCGCGTCACCGCCGTGCATGCCGCCGGAGACACCCGGGGTCCCGATCACGTACCCCTGCCCCGAGGGGCCCGGCTCGAAGGACCAGCCGAGCAGTCCCCCGTAGAAGACCCGCCCCCGCTCCGGGTCCTCGACGCCGATCTCGAAGAAGCTCGGTTCACCGGTCATCGCACGGCTCCTGGTCTGTGACGGCAGTCACTTTCACCGTACGCCGCTTCAGCGTGCGCCGCGTACGGCCTCGATCGTGGCCGTCCAGCCGTCCGCGCCGTGCCCCTTGGCGATGGCCCGGTCGAGGACGGCCTTCATGCCGGTCAAGGCGCCCACGTCCAGGCCGCGGTGCTCGGAGGCGTGGATGATGTGGTCGACATTGGCGGCCTCCGTGACCAGCGGGGCCTGCTCGCCCGGGTACTCGTTGGAGTCGACCTCGACCGCCGTCGACTCGATGGCCTCCGGGAAGATGGACAGCAGGGCGCTCATGTAAGGGGCCAGCTCCGCGCCCTTCACGCCGTCCGCCCCGGCCAGCGCGAACGCGTGCACCAGGCCGGACATGCTGGTCCAGAAGAAGTCGAGCAGGGCGTTGTCGTAGAGGGCCGCGAGGCCGTGATCCTCACCGAGGTACACGGTGTTGCCGCCGAGCACCTTGAGCGTGCTCTCGTGCCGTTCGTACACCGGCCTCGGGCCACTGTGGAAGAGCAGTGCGTCGGCGGTGCCGATGACCGTCACCGGCACGAGGATGGCGCCGTCCAGGTAGTCGATGCCGTGCCCGGCGGCCCAGGCCGCCGCCTCGCGCGAGCGCTCCGGGGTGTCGGAGGTGAGGTTGACCAGGGTGCGCCCCCGCAGTTCCGCGGCGAGCGGGTCGAGCACGGCCTGCGAGGCGGCGTAGTCGTAGAGGCAGGCGACGACCACGTCCGAGGCGCGGACGGCCTCGGCCGCGGTCGTGGTGCGCGTGGCCCCCCGGGCCACCAGGTCTCCGCCCTTGCCGGGCGTGCGGTTCCAGATGGTGGTGGGGTGCCCGGCCCGGAGGAAGACGCCGGCGAGGGCCTGGCCCATGGCGCCGAGGCCGAGAACGGTCACAGAGGTCTTGTGCTGCTGGTTCGTCATGACCACCATGCTTGGCGAGCGCCCGCCTCCTCACAAGTACGGACTAATTAGTCAGGTACTTACGAAAAGGTAAGCAAGCGGGGGGACTTGGGGCTCCGCGGCCGGCTCGGGAATCAGCCGAAGTCGAGTTCGCCGTAAGCCCGCTTCAGCTCGTGGAAGCTCTGGACGCCCGCCATCAGCACCACCCCGTCCCACAGCCGCCCCGCCGCCTCCCCCTTCGGCGCGGGCGAGACGACCGGGCCGAAGACGGCGCCCACGCCCTGGACGGACAGGACCGGCGTCCCTACGTCGGGGCCGGCCAGTGCGATGCCCCGCTCGTGCGAGGCCCGCACGGCGTCGTCGTACTCCTCGGTCCAGGCGACCGCCGCGAGTTCCGTGGGCAGACCGGCATCGGCGAGTGCGCGCTCGGCCCCGTCCCACTCGCCCCGCTCGTGCAGCCGCACCCCGAGCGCGTCGAGGTATCTGCCCAGCGCCTCGCTCCCGTGCCGAGCGGCCACCGCCGCGCAGACCCGGCCCGGACCCCGCATGTAGTCGCCCCACTGCCCCTCGGGGTCCTCGGGGTCGACGTCGAGGTGTTCGTTGAGCACCGAGAGGCTCATCACCCGCCACCGCACCTGGACGTCCCGCACTTGCTCGACCTCCCGGATCCACCGGGAGGTCAGCCAGGTGTAGGGGCAGACGGGGTCGAACCAGAAGTCGACGTCCTGTGGTGTACTCATGCAACTACCGTACGGGTGACGGTAGTTGTCGCGCTCGGCTCGCGGGTCAGCCCAGCTTCAGTACGCCGATGGCCTGGTCGGCCATCCTGGACTCGCCGAGGGCGTTCGGGTGCACCGGCACGAAGTTGCTGCCGAACAGCACGGGCTCGATCCAGCGCGTGCCCACCGGCTTGCAGGCGTCGTGCCCGTTCGAGGCGGCGGCCATGTCGACGAACGTGGCTCCCGTCTCGGACGCGGCGCGCTGCACGGCCTTGTTCAGGTGGGCCTGGAGATCACGCAGGTAGGGGACGTCCCCGGTGGCGATCGGCATCTTGGCGAAGCAACTGGGGTCGGACTTCTCCGGGACGATCCACGGGTAGCCGAGTACGCCGACGCGCGCGTTCGGAGCCTTTGCCTTGACCGCCTGCAGGGCGGTCTTCAGCGCCGGGTACGTGCTCGCGTCGATCTGCCGGGTGAACTTGTCGCCGTTGGCGTCCTTGCAGGGGCTGCCCTTGCCTCCGGAGAGCACTCCGGCGGACCCGCAGGCGAGGATCGCGCTGATGAAGGTGTTGTTGTCGTTGCCGCCGATGGTCAGCGTCACGACATCGGTGTCGGCCTTGACGGCGTCGAGCTGCGGTGCGACGCCCGGGTACTGCGATCCCGCGAAGTCCTTGGTCTGCGCTCCGCCGCAGGTCACGTCGGTGAGCCGGGCGCCGGTCCGCTTGGCCACGACATGCGGGTAGTTGGCGGTCGAGCGTGCGCAGAGGAGAGGCGCGGTCACGTCGAGGGGCAGGACGCCGGAACCGGCGCTGAAGCTGTCGCCGAGGGCGACGTAGTCGAGCGGGTCGGCGCCGGCCGCCTGGGCGGGTGCGGCGGCCAGGCCGAGGGTGGCGGTACCTGCGGCGGCGAGAGTGGCGGCTGCCAGGCGCAGGGCGCGTGCGCGGATCACCATCTGGAGTCTCCTTTGAATCCGATGGGGGGCGTTCCCGGAGAGGAGCGAGCAAGCCGCGTGCGCCAACAGCCGTACCGTGGGGGCGTTTTGAGCAGGCTTCAGCGGCTTTCGGCGATTCTCAGTGGTGCAACGCTGAAGTTACTGGCAGGTTTGAACAAGAGTCAACAGTTTGCGCACGCGCCCACCTAGATGGCGGAACCCTCACCCAGCACGCGCCGCACCCGCCCGCAGAACTCCTCCACGGCCCCCTGCTCCGGCGCCATGCCCTCGGTGAACATCGCCGACTGGAGAGCGGGGCCGTGTACGCGGCCGTGGCGGTCGATGTCACGGGTACGGGCGGGCTGCACGACGAAGTGCACATGGCCGGGCACGCGCCCGGCGTGCGACCAGAGGCAGACGTACACCTGCTCGCACTCGTCGCAGACTTCCTTGCGCACGGCGGCGGTTACCCGCGTGAGCAACGGACCGAGCTCGGCGCCTTCCTCGACGCCGAGCTCGTGTATTCCCGTGATGTGCCGCAGCGGTTTGACGATGAGGGTGCCGACGCCGAGGGGCCCTGTGCAGTGCTCGACGGTCCAGTGCGGGGTGCGCAGCAGGGTGCCGCCGCGCAGCGGTTCCGTGCCGTCGGCCAGCCCGCAGGCGAGGCAGTCACGAATCTTCTCCGGCAAGTTGGCCCTCCCTGCGGCTCAGGGCGGGACGCCGGCTCCGCCGTCCCGCCCACCCGTTTACCCGGCAGCTCACACCAGACGTAGGGCAACAGTGCCCCCCGGGGCAATCGGGTGGGTGGGCGGGAAAGCATCCGCCGCGAAGCGGCGGTTCAGCCCGGAACGGCGCCGCACTCGCCCCCCGGACCCGGACCCGGGCCGCCGCCCACGCCTACCGCCGCCCCGCGGCCTCGGCGGCCTCGGCGGCCTCGGCGGCCTCCGGAGCCCCCGTGGTCTCCTCGGCCTCCAAGGCCCCGGCCTCGGCCCCGGCCCCGGCCCCGGCCTCGGTCCCAGCCGTAGCCCCCTTCCGCCGCCCCGGCAGCAGTACCGCCACGACCACGGTCCCCACGCCCAGAATCACCGCACCGATCAGACTGGTGTGGGCCACCGCGCCAGAGAACGCGGAGCCCACCGCGTCCGCCATCTGGTGCGCGCCCCCGGCGAGTTCTTGCGCCTGCGACTTCAGCTGCGCCGCCTCCTGGGGCGAGGACGCCTGCGCCGCCTTCGCCGAGAGCTCGCGCGCCTGATCGGCGATGCCCTGTGCCACGCCGTTGCCCGCGCCCACGGAGTCCTGGGCCGTGTCGAGCGCGGAGGCGGGAAGCTTGCTGCCCGAGGTCTCGTCGGCCAGCTTCGAGGAGTACGCGTTCGCGAGGACCGAGCCGAGGACCGCGATCCCGAGCGAGCCGCCGAGCTCCAGCGAGGTGTCGTTGACCGCGCCGCCCACGCCGAGCTCCGATTCGGGGAACGCGCCCATGATGACGTCCGTGCACGGCGAGACCGCGAAGCCCAGGGAGAGGCCGAGGATGATCAGCGGCGCCACGAAGTCCCCGTACGTGGAGCCCGCCTCGATCTGCGTCAGGAGCGCCAGCGCGACCGTGCCGCCGACCATGCCCGCGACCACCATGATCTTGCCGCCGATACGCGGCGCGAGGATGCCGGTGACCGCCGAGCCCACGAACACCGCGCCGGCCAGCGGCAGCATCCGGATGCCGGTCTCCAGCGGGTCGTACGCGAGGACGAACTGGAGGTGCTGGGTCAGGTAGTAGAAGGCGC
Organism: Streptomyces sp. NPDC002853; assembly: GCF_053591915.1. Lineage (NCBI taxonomy): Bacteria > Bacillati > Actinomycetota > Actinomycetes > Kitasatosporales > Streptomycetaceae > Streptomyces > Streptomyces sp. NPDC002853. The sequence continues at coordinate 12,730 of NZ_JBSFUS010000003.1, forward strand.
CGAACACCGCGAGGAAGAAGAGCGCCACGGCGAGGTTCGAGCCCGCGAAGCCGCGCTGCGTGAACTTGCGTACGTCCAGGACGGGGCGCGGGTGCTTCAGCTCCCAGACGACGAAGGCGATCAGACCGAGGCCCGCCACCACCGCCGCCGAGATCGCGCGCACGCCCCACCCGAAGTGCGGACCGTCAATGATCATGAAGATCAGGCAGCCCACCCAGACGACCGAGAGCAGGCCGCCCACGTAGTCGATCCGGCCGTGCCGCGCCGCCTTGGAGGGCGGTACGAGGACGAACGCGCCGACGATCGCGAGCACCGCCACCGGGATGTTGATCAGGAACGTCGAGTGCCAGCCGTTGTCACGCAGCAGCGCCCCCGCGATCAGCGGGCCCGCGGCGATGGCGATGCCGGACGTGGCCGCCCAGATGGTGATCGCCTTGGCACGTTCCGCGCGCGGGAAGGTCGCCGCGAGCAGTGAAAGCGTGGCCGGCATGATCAGGGCAGCGCCCACGCCCATCACCGCGCGGACCACGATGACCGCCGTGGAGCTGTCGACCACGGAGCCCGCGGCGGCGCCGACGGACATGATGAGCAGGCCGAGCACCAGCGCGCCCCGGCGGCTGTACTTGTCGCCGATCGCGCCGAGCAGCAGCATCAGAGCGGCGTAGGGGACGGTGTAGGCGTCGATGACCCATTGCAGGTCCGAGCTGGACAGGCCGAGGTCCATGGTCATGTCGGGCGCGGCCACCGTCAGCGCGGTGTTGGCCATCACCGCGATCAGCAGACTCAGACACAGGACGCCCAGGGCCCACCAGCGGCGGGCGTACGGACGGTCCATCCGTTCGACCGGTTCCTTGATCAGCAGAGGCATCGGATCTCACCCATCCCGTTTCTCGCACACGCATGGCGCGGGCATCGCACAGACATTGCACAACCCTGTGCAACTACACACTGCTGTGCAAGATACTCCATGTTGCACAGCAGTGTGCAAGTGGGGGAGCGGGGGCGCGGCCGAGTGGGCAGAATGGGGCCATGAATCCCCGCCCCGCGAGCAGCGTCAGAGCCGACGCCAACCGCCGCCGCATCCTCGACGTCGCGGTCGCCGAGCTGCTGCGCGACCCAGACGCCTCCATGGACCAGATCGCGCGTGCCGCGGGCGTCGTGCGGCGGACGGTCTACGGCCACTTCCCCAGCCGTGACGCGTTGATCGAGGCGATCGTGGAGCGGGCCATCGCGGCGGTGGAGACCGCGCACGCCGCGGGCCGGGCGGGCGTCGAGGACCCCGCGGAGGCGGTGGCCAGCTCGTTGCTCGCCGTATGGGAGGTAGCCGACCGCTACCGCCTGCTGCTCTCCCTCGGCGAGCGGAGCGTGACGATGGGCGGCATCCGTGAACGGCTCGGCCGCGTCCACGAGGAGGGCCTGGAGACGTTCCAGCGCGGCCTGGACGACGGCACGTTCGTCTCGCCGCTGCCGACGCGAGCGCTCGGCTACGTGCTCGAAGGGATCCTGTTCGCCGTGATGGAGGCCGTCAACGACGGTGTCGTACCAGCGGAAAAGGCGGGCAGGTCCACCGCGATCACGTTTCTGACCGCGGCGGGCCTGCCCGCCTCACAAGCCACCGAGCTGGTGACGAAGGTCGCCGAAAGGAGAGCGGCGACTGTCGACGGCTAGGCCGTCAGGGACTTCTTCTCGCTGCTGCCGGGCTGCGTCGGGACGGCGTCCACCGTGTCCGCCGCCTCCGGGTCCGCCTCGTCGCGCTCGGGAGCGCCGTCGTCGAGCAGCGTCTTCTCGTCGAACGGCAGGCGTCCGGCGAGGACGTCGTCCACCCGCTGCCGGTCGACCTCCTTGGTCCACGTGCCGATCAGGAGCGTGGCCACCGCGTTGCCCGCGAAGTTGGTCAGGGCGCGCGCCTCGCTCATGAAGCGGTCGACGCCGATGATCAGGCCGACGCCGTCCACCAGGGCCGGCTTGTGCGACTGCAGGCCGCTGGCCAGGACCGCGATGCCGGAGCCGGAGACACCGGCTGCGCCCTTGGACGCGATCATCATGAACAGGAGCAGGGAGATCTGCTCGCCGACGCCGAGCGGCTGGTCCATCGCCTCGGCGATGAAGAGCGACGACATGGTCAGGTAGATCATCGTGCCGTCGAGGTTGAAGGAGTAGCCCGTCGGGACGGTGATGCCGACGACCGGGCGGCTGACGCCCAGGTGCTCCATCTTCGCGATGAGCCGCGGGAGCGCGGACTCGGACGACGAGGTGGAGAGGATCAGCAGGAACTCGCGGCCCAGGTACTTCAGGAGCTTGAAGAGGTTGACCCCGGTCACCATGCGAAGCAGCGTGCCGAGCACGATGAGGATGAACAGCGCGCAGGTGACGTAGAAGCCGATCATGATCGTGGCCAGCGCCTTCAGGGCGTCCGTGCCGGTCTCGCCGACCACCGCCGCCATCGCGCCGAACGCGCCGACCGGAGCGGCCCACATGATCATGCCGAGGACCCGGAAGACCAGCTTCTGGATGTGCTCGATGCCACGCAGGACCGGTGCCCCGGAGCGGCCCATGGCCTGCAGGGCGAAGCCCACGAGCAGCGCGACGAGCAGCGTCTGCAGCACCTCGCCCTCGGTGAAGGCGGAGACCAGCGTCTTCGGGATGATGCCGAGCGCGAAGTCGACGAGCCCCTTGTTCGCCTCGTCGGCCGCGGTGTGGCCCGCGCCCTTGTCGGAGTCGCTGATGTCCATGCCCGAACCCGGGTGCAGGATGTTGCCGACGAGCAGGCCGATGGCGAGCGCGACGACCGACATCGCGACGAAGTAGGCGAGCGCGAGGCCACCGACCTTGCCGACCTTGGCGGCCTTACGGACCGACCCGACGCCGAGGACGATCGTGCAGAAGATGATCGGCGAGATCATCATCTTGATCAGGTTCACGAAGCCGGTGCCGATCGGCTTGAGCTCCGTGGCGAAGTCGGGGAAGAGCAGGCCGACACCGATACCGAGGACCACGGCGATGATGACGGCTATGTACAGATAGTGGGTGCGGTCCCGTTTGGCTGCGGGAGCCTTGGCCACCTGGCTGTCGGTGGTGTCGGCCACGAGGGCCCTCCTTGAACGACTACGTCGGCGTTTTTCGGCCAGTGCGTGCGGCTCACGTCCTGGGCAGGCGAATCTCGGGTGACTATCTCTCGCCCTGTGAGGGCGGTCACCCTTACGTTCATTTAGTTCGCACTTATAAGGCGAGGCAGACTGGCAGCATGCCCCTCGCCCGTCCGCCCCGGCCGCGCAGCCTCGCCGGACAGCTCTTCGCGATGCAGATCGTGCTCGTCGCCGTCGTGGTGGCCGGATGTGCGCTCTTCACGTATCTGAGCGACCGGCAGCAGGCCGAGGAGGGCGCGCGCCGCCAGGCGACCGCCGCGGCGCGCGCGGTCGCGGACTCCCCCTCGGTGCGTGAGGCCGCGGACGGCAAGGACCCGACGAGCACCCTCCAGCCGTACGCCACCGCCGTACGCCTGCACACCGGCGTCGACTTCGTCACGATCATGGACCCCGACGGCATCCGCTGGACCCACCCCGACGAGGAGCAGATCGGCGAGCGCTTCCTCGGCCACCGGGCGGAGGCGCTGAGGGGCAGGACCTTCACCGAGACGTACACGGGAACACTCGGTCCCTCGGTGCGCGTGGTCACCCCGATCCTGGCCGACGACGGCAGCGGCCGGATCACCGGCCTGGTCAGCGCGGGCATCACCATCGAGGAGATCAGCCAGAAGGCGCGTGGCCAGCTGCTCACCCTGCTCGGCGTCGCGGCCGGCGCGCTCGCGCTCGGCGGACTCGGCACGTACGTCATCAACGCCCGCCTGCGCCGCCACACCCACGGCATGAACGCCACCGAACTGAGCCGCATGCACGACTACCACGAGGCCGCGCTGCACGCCGTGCGCGAGGGCCTCCTGATGCTGGACGGACAGCGGCGCATCGCCCTCATCAACGACGGGGGGCGCGAGCTGCTCGGCGTATCGGGCGAGGGCGGTGGTCTGATCGGCCGGAACGTCGCCGAGCTGGGCCTGCCCGCGCCGCTGACTGGCGCGCTGCTCGCGGCCGAACCGCGGGTCGACGAGCTGCACCTGACGGCGGACCGGGTGGTCGTGGTGAACACCTCGCCCGTGTCGAGCGGCGAGCGCCGGGGCACGGTGGTGACGTTGCGCGACCACACCGAGCTGCAGGCGCTGACCGGCGAGCTCGACTCGGAACGCGGCTTCACGCGGGCGCTGCGCTCGCAGGCGCACGAGGCCGCCAACCGTCTCCACACGGTGGTCTCGCTCATCGAGCTCGGCCGCGCGGACGAGGCCGTCGACTTCGCCACGGCCGAGCTCGAGCTGGCCCAGACGCTGACGGACCAGGTGGTCGCGGCCGTGAGCGAGCCGGTGCTCGCCGCCCTGCTCCTGGGCAAGGCGGCCCAGGCGAACGAACACGGCGTGGAACTCGTCGTGTCTCCCGACAGCAGCATCGACGACGGGATGCTGCCCGCCGCCCTGCCCGCGCGCGACCTGGTGACGGTCCTCGGCAACCTGATCGACAACGCGGTGGACGCGGCCCAGGGCTCGCCCGCGGCCCGCGTCACGGTGACGGCACGCGCGGACGAGGCGGGACTCACGCTGCGGGTGTCCGACACGGGCCCCGGCGTCGACCCGGCCCACACGGAGGCGGTCTTCCGGCGCGGCTGGTCCACGAAGGCCACGGCGGGCCGCGGTCTGGGCCTCGCCCTGGTCCACCAGACGGTGACCAAGCACGAGGGGACACTTAGAGTGCGGGAAGCGCCCGGTGGCGGCGCGGAGTTCGAGGTCCTCCTGCGGACGGCGGCCGCCGCCCTCGTGCCGACGACACCGGGTGCCGGCGAAGAGGCGTCCGCCGAACCGGACGCGGCAGACGGAGGCACCACGTGACAGAGCCCATCCGCGTCCTGGTCGTGGAGGACGATCCCGTGGCCGCCGACGCCCACGTCCTGTACGTGAACCGCATCCCCGGCTTCCACGCCGTGGGCAAGGCGCACAGCGCGGCGGAGGCGAAACGCGCCCTGGACCGTACGGAGGTCGATCTCCTCCTCCTTGACCTGCACCTCCCCGACGGCCACGGCCTCCAGCTGGCTCGCACCCTGCGCGCCGCCGGCCACCGCACCGACGTCATCGCCGTCACGTCGGCCCGCGATCTCGCGGTCGTACGCGAGGGCGTCTCCCTGGGCGTGATCCAGTACGTCCTGAAGCCCTTCACCTTCGCCACCCTCCGCGACCGCCTCACCCGCTACGCCGAGTTCCGCACCGCGGCCGGCGAGGCCACCGGCCAGGACGAGGTGGACCGCGCCCTGGCCACCCTGCGCGCGCCCGGACCGGCCGCCCTGCCCAAAGGGCTCAGCGGCCCCACCCTCGAAAGAGTGACCCGCACGCTGCGCGACGCGCCCCCCGAGGGCGTCACCGCCGCGGCCGCCGCCGAGACCGTGGGGATCTCCCGCATCACCGCGCGCCGCTACCTGGAGCACCTGGTCACCACGGGCCGCGCCGCCCGCACCCCGCAGTACGGCCACGTCGGCCGCCCCGAGTACGCCTACCGCTGGCTGACGTCGAACACCTGACCCCTCAAGTCCCCGCCCGGGTACGCCGGTTGCCACCCCTCCGAAACCACGGAAGCGTCCGTGCGCCGCCTCCAATAACAACGTTGTCACGTTGATGACAAGGGGCGACGCACGGGCATTGACCTTGCTCCGAACGCGCCCTTACGTTCACCGGGCAGCCCCGCGTTGCGCCCCGCGTGGTAATCCGGCCGCGTCGGCCAGTAGGAGGTCGTGCCCGTGCGTCCCACCACCCCTCTGCTCCTCGCCACCGCCCTGGTCGCCGCCGGCACCCTCACCGCGTGCGGCGGGGACTCCGGCGACGATCCGGACACCGTGAAGGTCTCCTTCAAGCAGTCCACGGACAACCAGGTCAAGGTCATGGACACCTTCCTGGCGGACATCAAGAAGCAGTTCGAGAAGGAGAACCCCGGCAAGAAGGTGAAGCTGGTGCCGATCAAGGCGCCGGACTCCGAGTACTACACCAAGCTGCAGCAGATGATGCGCTCCCCGAAGACCGCGCCCGACCTGGTCTACGAGGACACCTTCCTCATCAACTCGGACATCACCAGCGGGTACTTGAAGCCGCTCGACCCGTATCTGGACAAGTGGAAGGACTGGGACCAGTTCATCGACACGTCCAAGTCGGCGGCGAAGGCGGCGGACGGCAAGACGTACGGCGTGCCGGACGGCACCGACACCCGCGGCCTCTGGTTCAGCAAGAGCATCTTCAAGAAGGCCGGACTGCCGGCCGACTGGCAGCCCAAGTCGTGGGACGAGATCCTGCAGGCGGCGCGCACCATCAAGAAGAAGGTCCCAGGCGTCACGCCCATGAACGTCTACACGGGCAAGCCCGCGGGCGAGGCGGCCACCATGCAGGGCATGGAGATGCTCCTGTACGGCACGGGCGAGGACCCGATGTACGACCCGAAGTCGAAGAAGTGGGTCACCGGCAGCCAGGGCTTCAAGGACTCCCTGGAGTTCGTCGAGACGGTCTACAAGGAGAAGCTCGGCCCCGAGGTATCCGACGCCCTCGACCCGAACTTCGCCACCCGGGTGCGCGGCGAACTCCTCCCCGAGGACAAGCTCGGCATCAACCTCGACGGCTCCTGGCTGCCGCAGGACTGGGGCAAGGGTGCGGGTCACGAGTGGCCCGAGTGGTCGAAGAAGCTGGGCCTCGCCCACATGCCGACCCAGAACGGCGAGGCCCCCGGCAAGGTGAGCATGTCCGGCGGGTGGACCTGGGCGATCCCGTCCAAGGCGTCCAACCCCGACCTGGCGTTCAAGTTCATCGAGCAGATGCAGACCAAGGCCAACGCCCAGAAGTGGTACGTGGCGAACTCGGGCATCGCGGTCCGCAAGGACGTCGCCGCCGACCCCGCGTACCTCAAGGCGCAGCCCGGCCTGAAGTTCTTCACCGACCTGGTGGCATCGACGCACTACCGGCCCGCGTACCCGGCGTACCCGAAGGTCTCCACCGCGGTGCAGGAGGCCATGGAGAAGGTCACGACGGGCGACGGGTCCGTGGCGGACGCGGCGAGCGGATACGACGACGAGGTCAAGGCGGCGACCGACGGCGAGGTCATCGAGAAGTAGCCGGAGTCCGAGATCCGGCAGGCAAGCAAGGGAAGTGAGACCCCCGAGGTGACCACCGCACCCACCGCCGGACCCGGCGGCGTCGTCAAGACTCCGGGGACGGGGGCCGCGCGGCCCCCGTCCCGCGGCAAGCTGACGGGCCGGGCGCTGTCCCGCGCGCTGCCCGTCTCCCCCGCCGTGATCCTCCTGCTGCTGTTCCTGGCGGGACCGATCGGCTACTGCGCCTACATCGCCTTCACCGACCTACAGCTCACCGGCCAGGCGGAGTCGAGCTTCGTCGGGTTCGACAACTTCCGTAAGGCCTTCGGGGACGAGGCGTTCCTCAACGCGGTCTGGCTGACCCTGGTCTTCACGCTGGTGTCGTCGATCCTCGGACAGAACACCATCGGCCTCGCGCTCGCGTCCCTGATGCAGCGGGCGTCCAAGCCGGTCCGCACGGTGACCGGCGCGATCGTGATCACGGCGTGGGTGCTGCCCGAGGTGGTGGCGGCCTTCCTCCTGTACGCGTTCTTCCGCCGCGAGGGCACCCTCAACGCGGTCCTGGACTTCCTCCACCTCCCGTCCCAGAACTGGATGTACACGCTGCCGATCCTGGCGGTGTCGTTCGCCAACGTGTGGCGGGGGACGGCGTTCTCGATGCTGGTCTACTCGGCGGCCCTGAACGAGATCCCCAAGGAGATCACCGAGGCGGCCCAGGTGGACGGCGCGGGCGGCTGGCGCCGCATGTGGCACATCACGCTCCCGATGATCCGCCGCTCCATCGGCACGAACCTGATGCTGAACACCCTGCAGACCCTCTCCGTCTTCGGCCTGATCTGGGTGATGACGCGAGGAGGGCCGGGCAACCGCAGCCAGACCCTCCCCCTGTTCATGTACGAACAGGCCTTCCAGAAGAGCATGATCGGTTACGGCACGGCGGTGGCGCTCCTGCTCCTGGTCGTCGGCTCACTCTTCTCCCTCGTCTACATGCGCCTGCTCCGCACGGAGGTCTGAGTGTCCGTTAACACCGTCAAGTCGCCCGCTCGCAGCATGGGTTCACGCCGTACGACACGGCGGCTCGCGGCGGACGCGGGGCTGCTCGTCGTCGCGGCGGCGTTCGTCCTGCCGCTGGCCTGGGTGATCCTGTCCTCGCTCGACACCAAGGCCGACCTCAAGGTGAAGGTCCCCGACGGCATCACCCTGGACAACTACGACGCGGTCCTGACCCCCGAGATCACCTTCACGCCCCTGCTCAACAGCCTGCTGCTGTGCGGCGGCGGCACGCTCCTGACGGTGGTCTGCGCGGCGCTCGCCGCCTACCCGCTCTCCCGTTTCAAGTCCCGCCTGAACCGCCCCTTCATGCTGACGATCCTCTTCGCGACGAGCCTGCCGATCACGGCGATCATGGTCCCGGTGTACGCGCTGTTCGTGCAGGTCGACCTGATCGACACGATGCAGGGCACGATCTTCTTCTTCGCCGCGTCCCAACTGCCCTTCGCCATCTGGCTGATGAAGAACTTCATGGACGGAGTACCGAAGGAGCTGGAGGAGGCGGCGTGGACGGACGGCGCGTCGTCGTTCCAGTCCCTGCTGCGCATCGTGCTCCCCCTGATGGGCCCGGGGGTGGCGGTGGTGACGGTGTTCTCCTTCGTCATGATGTGGGGCAACTTCTTCGTCCCGTTCATGCTGCTCCTGACTCCGGAACAGATGCCGGCATCGGTGAGCATCAACGACTTCTTCGGCAACAAGGGGACAGTGATCTATGGCCAGTTGGCGGCCTTCTCGATCATCTACTCCACGCCGGTGATCCTGCTGTACGTGCTGATCTCACGGCGGCTGGGCGGCGGGTTCGCGCTGGGGGGTGCGGTGAAGGGTTGACCCCGGCCCTCCTCGGCCGCCTCGCGGCCCGGTGGCTAGGATCGCCGGATCTGAGGGAGGGCACATGCGGGGGCGTTTGCTGAACGGCCGGTACGAGCTGCTCGAGCGGCTCGGCGCGGGCGGCATGGGAGAGGTGTGGCGGGCGCGGGACGTGAGCCTCGGCCGCGAGGTGGCGGTGAAACTCTTCGCGGCGGCGGAGTCAGCCGACGCCGATGAGCTGGAGCAGCTCCTGGCCCGCTTCCGGCAGGAGGCACGGGCCGCGGCCTCGCTGGACAGCCCGTACATCGTCGCCGTCCACGACCACGGCACGGACGACGGCAGCCCGCATCCGACGCCGTACCTGGTGATGGCCCTGGTGCGGGGACGCTCCCTCGCCCAGGTGCTGCGCGAGGACGTCCGCGTGCCCGTGGCGGACGCGCTGCGCTGGGCGGCGGACATCTGCCGCGCCCTGGACGCGGCGCACTCGGCGGGTGTCGTGCACCGTGACATCAAGCCCGGCAACATCATGATCGCGCGGGACGGCACGGCCAAGGTAGTCGACTTCGGCATCGCGACGTTCATGGAGCGGGTCGCGGGCGACTCGCGTCTGACGCGGACCGGAGAGCTGCCGTTCGGCAGCGTGCCGTATCTGGCGCCCGAGCGGTTCCGGCAGGAGCCGGGCGACGGCCGCACCGACCTCTACGCACTCGGCTGCGTCCTCTACGAACTCCTGGTCGGCCACCCGCCGTTCACCGGCTCCGCGGCCGGCGTCATGTACAACCACGTCAACGACGCACCGCTGCGGCCTTCGCGGGCGCGGCCCGATGTGCCGGCGCCGGTCGAACGCCTCGTGCTCGACCTCCTGGCCAAGGACCCCGCCGACCGGCCCGCGGACGCGGCGACGACGCTGGAGCGGGTCCTGGCGGCGGACCAGGGCGTGGCCGGGGGCGTGGGCGTGGGCGCGGCCGACGATGACATCCAGGACGCCGTCGTGGGCGAGCGGGAGCGGCAGGCGGCTGACGAGGTGCAGGACGCGCGCCCCGTGCCCGCGCCCCGCCCGGTCAGCAAGGTGCCCGCACCCTCGGACGCGCAAGGCTCGCGCAAGAGGCGGCGGGTGAGGCGGCGGGTGTTGATTCCCGCGGCCCTGCTGCTTGCGGTCGGCATCCCGACGGGGCTCGGCATTCGCTCCCTCGCCGCGTCCGAGGGGGAAACAGCGGCCCCGGCCGTGTACGAGATAGGCGTCGCCCACAGCTACACGCACGTCGGCACGGCACGCTCCGGCGGCGATGCCGGGAAGGTCTCGGAGTACAAGCAGTTCACGACGCAGCAGATGCGTACCGTGGAGTCCGCCTTCGCCGAGACGCTCGGCGAGAAGCACGGCGCCCGCTTCCGTCTCGTCCCCGTGGCCGCGGATCCCGACAAGACGTCTCGCGAACTGCTCGCCGAGCACCCGGACATGCTCGCGGTCATCGGTGACACCGTCGACTTCGCCTGGGTGCACGACACGGATGAGGCGTTCCTGCCGGAGATCAGCACGTGTTACGACGTCGCCCACGCCGGGGGCGCCTTCGCGATCCCGGCCGACGACGAGCGGCAGGGCGAGGCGATGGCCGAATACCTCCTGACGCGGACCGACGCGCGCCGGGTCCTTGTGGCGGAGGACAAGGTCTGGGCGGACCGGCAGGACGGCATCGGGACCGGACTGCGTAAGGCTGGCGTGACCGCCGAGGCGCTGGACGTCCGCCCGGACGAGGTGAAGACGGCCCACATCCCGGAGCTGGCCGAGGAGGCGAAGGCGGACGCGGTGGTGGTGCCGATCGGGACGGACGTCGCCGTGTGGGCGAAGAAGCTCCGGGCCGACGGCTTCACCGGACCCATCCTCTCCCAGAGCGCCCCTGAGGGGGTCTGCGAGGACTCGGAGGAGCGGGCGAGGGCCGAGAAGACGGCCGCGGGCGTCCCGGAGGGGGTCCTGCGCACGCGCAACTACTCCGGCGAACCGGGCGACAACCTCCCCGCACGCGGCAACCAGGAGCTGTACGACGGTGCCTTGGCGCTGGCGACGGCACTCGAACAACTTCCCGCGGACACCGCCTCGTCGGCCTCACTGCGCCACACCCTGGACCGCGAGATCCAGAACGTCTCGGTCAACGGCGTCCTGGACGAGGTCTCCTTCGAGAAGCGCCGCTCGGCGCGGGAACGCCCCGTGTGGTTCGACCGCCGGCAGGAGGACACGTGGACCGAGATCGGCAAGGTGGACAGCAAGTACGAGCCGACGAAGCAGTAGCGCTGGGCCAAGCCTTCAGGGCGGCCCGAAGCCGCGCGGCGAGGTCGGCCATCTCGTCCGGCGGCATGTCCAGCACCCCGTTCTCGGTCATCAGCACGTGGAACTGCTGCTCCTCGTACGGGACTCCGGGCGGCAGGACGGCAATGTGCCAATGGAGGTGGCTGTTCCCTTCCTGACTCCCGAGGGAGTAGAGGTAGGTGCGCTCGGGGTCGAAGACCCGCTCGACGGCGCGGGTGACCTCGCGCACGAAGAGCATGATCCGTACGTACGCCGCCTCGTCGAGGTCCCGGACGACGTGCTCGACGTGGGCCTTGGGCGCGACGAGGACCTTCCCGGGCAGGGTGGGCCACCGGTCGAGAAAGGCGACGTGCTCGTCGTCCTCGTGGACGAGGTGATGGTCATAGCCGGCCTCTCCGCGAAGAAACGCACAAACAAAACAGGGCCCGCTGCGGGCCCGCTCCATGTACCCCTCAAGATCCATGGCTTTCCGCTCCATCACCACGCGCGATCCCCTCTCTTGCGCCGCCCGAATCACCGGGTTAAACCCCACACGCCCCATTGCTCAGCAGATTTCTCTCTGGTGTCGCCGATCAGCTCCCACTAGCGTGCTTAGCTCGCGCCAACTCTCACCCTCACCAGGAGCCGTCAGTGAACCGCCCTCTCCGTCTCGCGACGGTCGCCCTCACCGCGACCGCGGCTCTGCTGCTGACAGCCTGCGGCAGCGGCGACGACGAGTCCAAGGACAACGACAAGATCGCTGGGGCGGACAAGGGGGGCGGGGAGGTGTCGGATTCGCCCAGCGCGAGCCCGGCAGAGGACTCCGGCCGCCCCAAGATCGAGCTTCCGGCCGATCTGACCATGACCTTCGAGAAGCCCCGTACCGGGGACGCCGTGAAGAAGGCGGTGCTTGCCGACAACGCGGAGCGCATGCGCGCCGTGAATGCCGCCATCACGGGGACGGACCCGAAGGGCGAGGCGGTCGGCTACTACAACACCGGCAAGGCCCTGGAAGCGGCGGTGACTTGGGTCGAGAAGTTCAAGGCTGCCGATCTCTCCATCACGGGCACAGTGCGCTATTACGACCACCAAGTGACACTCAAGGACAAGAAGACCGCCACGCTTTCCTTCTGTGCGGACGAAGGCAAGGGCTACACCAAGAGCAAGAAGAACGAGAAGACCAACAAGACGCCGGTGACCAAGAACAGCTACGTCTCGTACAACACGCAGCTGATCAAGAACGACGACGGTACCTGGCAGACCTCGCAGATCATCTCCACCAGGGGGGCGGCGCAATGCCAACCGTAGGAAGGGCCACAGCCCTGACGGCGTTCTTCGCGTGCCTGGCAGTGGCCTTGAGCGGCCCTCAGGCATGGGCCGACATAGACCCGGGCGGCAACGGCTCCGAGACGCAGGTGGACGCGGACAGCGACGAGCAGACCTTGTCGGCCACGGCGGGCGGCGTCGTCTTCGACCGCTCGAAGAACGGCAAGGGCGGCACCGCGGGTCCGGTGACTCCGGCAGCCAGCAACTGGACCCCTCCGCCGTGCTATTACGCTCCCGCGCACACCCCGGCCCAGCTCCAGAAGAAGCTTGAGCCGATCTGGGAGGCCGAGTCCACCGGACCGCAGTGGGATCTGACGCAGCGCAATCGCTATGTCGACGGGCAGCCCTATAAGGACTTCAACAAGGACAAGACCGGTGAGGGCTACTGGTGGGACGGCTTCATCCCTGAAGGAAGAGCAAGCGCCCCGGGAGCATTCGACTGCGACAAGCCGTACTTCTGGGTCGACAAGGGCGACCCGCCGCCGGCCGACATACCGGAAGCCGTCACTCCGGAGATCCTCGCGCACCTCGCGTACGCCGAGATCCGCGTACCCGACACCGAGGTCACGCTCGCCCCGGCTGAGACCACCAAGGTCAATCTCCCGACCTGGGCCTGGCTGGACAAGGCCGAGTTCAAGGCGGTCTCGGTGACGGCCTCGGTCCCGGTCCTCGACCTCCAGGCAACGGCGACGGCCGAACCGATCTCCCTCAAGATCGACCCCGGCACCAAGGACGCCGAGACCTACCCCGCATCCGGCGTCTGCCCGATCAACGACGGCAAGATCGGTGAGCCGTACGCCAAGGGCAAGTCCGACGAGGACCCGCCCTGCGGCGTGAAGTACCTCCGCTCATCGGGCGACGGCTCCTACCCGCTCAAGGCAACCGTCACCTGGAAGATCCACTGGACCGGCACAGGGGTCAACGACCCGCAGGAACTTCCCGACGGCGAGTTCGGCGCGGACCAAGAGGTCGTGGTCGAGGAGATCCAGTCGATCAACCGCTAGACGACGACACACGCAGGACGGGGGAGCGTAATGGGCGGCAATCGTCCGGCGGATTGGCATGTCCTGGACTTGGACAAGGACCCAACGCCCGGAGATCCGGACCGGGTGCGGAACCTGGCGAAGAACTTGCACGACTTCGCCGACGACGTGTCCAAAGTGCTGCGGGACATCAAGGGCATGGCGGGCGAGGACGCGATCCTCACCTGGGCGGGCAAGACGGCCGAGTCCTTCACGGCGGAGTTCGAGGACGCCCCGGGCAAGCTGAAAAAGCTCAAGAAGAGCTACGAGATGGCCGGCGACGCTCTCTCCGCGTACTGGCCGGAGCTGGAACGCTCCCAGGCCCTGGCCGACAAGGCCCTGGCCCAGGGACGCGAGGCGCAGACCAGCCTCTCCGCCGCGCAGTCCCGCCTGACCTCGGCCGACTCCTGGATGGACCGGGCGGGCAAGGAAGCCGACAAGTACAAGGATGAGGACGGCGGTTCCAGGGCCGGCAAGGACGTCCCCAAACCCGACGAGCATCTGACTGACCACGCATCGAGGGGACCTAACGGTCTCGTACTGACCGAACACTACTTCCATGAGGGATGGCAGTCCTGGGGGCCCGGAGTTCCCGGGCCACTTATCGACTCCGCTGGAGAACCGTCGCCTGCCCTCGACGCTCCTCTCCGCGTCCAAGATCTACGCCTCGACACGGAAGGGTAGAGAGCACGAGTGCCGGTGTACGAGTATGTAGGGCCTCCCGACATCAGGGAAGGCATTCCACTTCGCGGAGGGCATCGAGTTCAGTCCACTCAGGACTTGGAGGCCTTCCTTGCTGCTCGCGACCAAGACGAATTGAGTCAGCCATTCACGTTCGTCATCGACATGTCACACACTCTGCTGCTCGCACCAAGACGCTCGGAGCATGTGGCATGCGCAGGCGGGAACACGGTCCTGGCCGCCGGAGAGATGGGATTTACCCGCTCGTCAGGGCGATGGTCGGCCACGTACATCAGTAATCAATCGACCGGCTACTGCCCGGGGAATGCCTCGTGGCCCACGGTCGAGAGCTGCCTGGGACATGTGGGCATCTACTGCGGTACCGGCTTCACGCACCCCATCACCTTTCGCCACTGCTCCGCCTGCCGTGAATGGAACACCGTGAAGGATTGCCACTTCGTCTGTGTGTTCTGCGATGGCGACCTTTCGCGCGAAGAGCTGCCGCGGTGAGTGCGGCGGGCAGGAGCAAGTTGAGCGTCCCGGAGTGGGACGTCCCGGAGCAATCCCTCGCCCGCTCCGTCTTCGGCCCCCTCGGCGGCATCATCGAGATCGGTGCTGTCGCCGCGGCCGGGTCCTGGGATCTGGCGGACGTTTCCGTGGGCCGGTTCGTGGCGGGCCGGCAGGGGGATGTGGTGCGGCTTCTCGACGTGGTCCGGCAGGTCGGGGACTTCGGGGAGCCGGTCATGGGGATCTTCGACGAGCTCGGTTATCTGCGGGAGCACCCCGTGGAGGCGTCGAGCCTCCTGCTGTGGTCCTCCGGGTACGAGGACGTCCGGGGGCAGTTCGATCAGCCCCACGCCGTGCGCCGCATGAGCCGGCTCGGCGCGGACCTGCAGCTGACGCGCTTCCTCCAGGCCCTGATCACCGCGGCGATCGCACGCGGCCCCGAAGTCCCTCGCGCAGCAGCCCTCATCGCCGAGGCGCTGCGGCTCGCGGCAGATCTCGTCGGCAGTACGCACGGAGCCACGGCCATGACCGTCCTCCGGATGTGGCGCGTCGCCCACCTGGCCGACCTGCTGCTCCCTGACTCCCCCGCACACCCCGAGGCCCGGCCCCTCTTCCGCGCGTACGGGCACGCGCTGGAGGAGTTGCTCGGCGAGCCCCACGCCCCCCGCGCACCCACCACTCCGTAGCTTCACACCAATCCGCAACCTCGTATGAACGCACCGTAGTCGCCGGCTCCTCGCGCCCATACCGTGTGCCCGTGCAATCGAGCCAGCCCAATCAGCCGACGCCCCCGTTCAACTTTCCCGCCGCCCGGCGCCTACGTGAGGCCTTGGGGATGGCGCACGGGCATGTCGCCTACGGGATGCGGGCGAGTTACGGGCTCACCTACATCACCCCCGAGACCATCGCCGCCTGGGAGCGCGGGCTGGCCGCGCCCACCTCCGCCGAGCTCACCGCGCTCGCCGGGACCTTGTGGTGCTCCCCCGGCGAGCTCATGGGCGCCGCCACCACCCTGCGCGAGCACCGGCTCGCCCGCGGGCTCGCGCCCGAGGACGTGGCGCGGGGGTCCGGCGTCGAGATCCAGGCGTATCTGCACATGGAGGAGACCAACACCTGGCGCGGCAACGAGCGGCAGTCCGCCGCCCTCGCCGACGTGCTGCAGCTCCCGTTGCCCGACTTCATCACCGTCATCGGACGCGCCGACGACCTCGCCGACCTGCTGCGCAGGGCCGTCACCACCCGCTGGCAGGGGTACGTGCGGCCCGTCAGCAAGATGCTGCCCGTGCACAAGCGGCATCTCGAGGACGTGCTGCAGCAGCTGCACGCCGACTACCAGTCGCGGATGGTGCGGACGCTGAGCTGGGGCGGCGGGGCCGGGGCCGACGCCTCGGGGAGCGCCGGGCAGGACTTCCTTGACAAGATCCTGGAGCACTTCTGGACCCAGGTACGCGGCGCCGCCGGGGGCTGACCCAGCGGAGAAGGAAAGCGACCCCTAGAAGACCGACTCCGCCTCGTCCATCCGGTCCTTCGGCACCGTCTTCAGCTCGGTGACCGCCTCCGCGAGCGGCACCATCGTGATGTCGGTGCCCCGCAGGGCCGTCATCCGGCCGTAGTCGTCGCGGTGCACGGCCTCCACCGCGTGCCAGCCGAAGCGGGTCGCGAGGACACGGTCGTACGCCGTCGGGGTGCCGCCGCGCTGGACGTGGCCGAGGATGACCGGCTTGGCCTCCTTGCCGAGCCGGGTCTCCAGCTCGTACGCGAGCGCCGTGCCGATGCCCTGGAAGCGCTCGTGGCCGAACTGGTCGATGGCGCCCTTGCCGTAGTTCATGGTGCCCTCGGCCGGGTGCGCGCCCTCGGCCACGCAGATCACCGCGAACTTCTTGCCGCGCGAGAACCGCTCCTCGACCAGTTTGACCAGGTCGGCGGGGTCGAAGGCGCGCTCGGGGAGGCAGATGCCGTGGGCGCCGCCCGCCATGCCGGACTCCAGGGCGATCCAGCCCGCGTGCCGGCCCATGACCTCGACCACCATCACGCGCTGGTGGGACTCGGCGGTCGTCTTGAGGCGGTCCATCGCCTCCGTGGCGACACCCACCGCCGTGTCGAAGCCGAAGGTGCGGTCCGTGGAGGAGATGTCGTTGTCGATCGTCTTCGGGACACCCACCACCGGCAGGCCCGCGTCCGACAGCATCTTCGCGGCCGTGAGGGTGCCCTCGCCGCCGATCGGGATCAGGGCGTCGAAGCCGATCTCCTTGGCGAGCGCGGGCGCGTCCTCGCAGGCCGCGCGGAAGCGGTCCCGCTCCAGGCGCGAGGAGCCGAGAATCGTTCCGCCGCGGGCCAGGATGCCGCTGACCTCGTTGAGGCCGAGGGAGCGGTAGCGGCCGTCGAGCAGGCCCGCGTATCCGTCCTCGAAGCCGATGACCTCGTCGCCGTAGTGCGTGACGGCTCGGTGCACGACCGACCGGATCACTGCGTTGAGGCCGGGGCAGTCGCCGCCTGCGGTGAGAATTCCGATGCGCATCGTGCTGTGTCTCCTGCTCGCTGTTGATGCGTGTGAGCCGGTCCGATTGTTCCATGACCGCGAACCCGGTGCCGCTCACACACAGAGCGGCCCCGTTCACGGCTGCCCCGGCCGATCCTGGGGAGAAGGCCCTTGGGCCCGCTCCACGAGGCCTTTCGTCCGGCGGGCGACCTAGCCAGCCGCAGAGGTATTGTCAACAGGGCACGGCAACCATATCGGGTCATTTGTCCGGCCCTGACGGAAGTCGCCCGGTTCCGCCGGGCGCCCAGGGAAACCGCGGCGGAGCAGCGGAGAAGGAGAGAGCACGCGTGACGCGCAGCGTGTACGTGACCGGGATCGACCGGGGCGACGGCCGCCAGGTCATCGAGCTGGGAGTCATGGAACTCCTGACCCGCCAGGTCGACCGGGTGGGGGTCTTCCGGCCACTGGTCCACGACGGTCCCGATCGTCTCTTCGATCTTCTGCGGGCCCGTTACCGGCTCGCTCAGGACGCCGCGTCCGGGTACGGCATGGATTACCACGAGGCCTCCGCGATCCAGGCCGAGCAGGGCACCGACGAGCTGGTCTCCCAGCTCGTCGACCGTTTTCACCGGGTGGCCAGGGACTACGAGATCGTCCTGGTGCTCGGCACGGACTTCGCCGACACGCAGCTCCCGGACGAGCTGTCCCTCAACGCCCGGCTCGCCAACGAGTTCGGTGCCTCGGTGATAGCCGTCGTCGGCGGCAAGAACCAGACCGCCGAGTCCGTCCGTGCCGAGACGCGCAACGCCTACCGGGCCTACGAGAGCCTGGGCTGCGACGTCCTCGCGATGGTCACCAACCGGGTGGCGCCCGCCGACCGCGACGAGATCTACGAGGGCCTCGCGGCGGGACTCCCCGTACCCAGCTACGTACTGCCCGACGAGCCCGCCCTCGCCGCCCCCACCGTCGCCCAGATCACCCACGCGCTCGGCGGCCGCGTCGTGCTCGGCGACGACGCGGGCCTGGCCCGGGACGCGCTCGACTTCGTCTTCGGCGGCGCGATGCTGCCGAACTTCCTGAACGCCCTGACCCCGGGCTGCCTCGTGGTCACCCCCGGCGACCGCGCCGACCTCGTGGTGGGCTCGCTCGCCGCGCACAGCGCGGGTACGCCGCCCATCGCGGGCGTCCTGCTCACCCTCAACGAACAGCCCGGCGAAGCGATCCTGAAGCTCGCCGACCGCCTCGCGCCCGGCACCCCGGTCATCGCGGTCTCCGGCGGCTCCTTCCCCACCGCGGGCGAACTCTTCGCCCTGGAGGGCAAGTTGAACGCCGCCACGCCCCGCAAGGCGGAGACGGCCCTCGGGCTCTTCGAGCGGTACGTCGACACGGCGGGGCTGCTCAGCCGCGTTCAGGCCCCCAGCAGCGACCGCGTCACGCCGATGATGTTCGAGCACAAGCTCCTGGAGCAGGCGCGCTCCGACAAGCGCCGCGTCGTCCTGCCCGAGGGCACCGAGGAGCGCGTCCTGCGCGCCGCCGACGTACTCCTTCGCCGCGGCGTCTGCGACCTGACGCTGCTCGGTCCGGTCGAGCAGATCCGCAAGAAGGCCGCGGACCTCGGCGTCGACCTCGCCGACTCGCAGCTCATCGACCCGCAGACCTCCGAGCTGCGGGACGCGTTCGCCGCCAAGTACGCCGAGCTGCGCGCCCACAAGGGCGTCACCGTCGAGCTGGCGTACGACGTCGTCGCGGACGTGAACTACTTCGGCACCCTGATGGTGCAGGAGGGGTTCGCCGACGGCATGGTGTCGGGTTCCGTGCACTCCACGGCCGCCACCATCCGGCCCGCCTTCGAGATCATCAAGACGAAGCCCGACGCCTCGATCGTCTCTTCCGTCTTCTTCATGTGCCTCGCCGACAAGGTGCTCGTCTACGGCGACTGCGCCGTGAACCCGGACCCGAACGCCGTGCAGCTCGCCGACATCGCCGTCCAGGCGGCGGCCACCGCCGAGCAGTTCGGCGTGGAGCCGCGGATCGCGATGCTCTCGTACTCGACGGGTACGTCGGGGTCCGGCGCCGACGTCGACAAGGTGCGCGAGGCGACGGAGCTGGTGCGGGAGAGCCGCGGCGACCTGAAGATCGAGGGTCCGATCCAGTACGACGCCGCCGTGGAGCCCTCGGTCGCGGCGACGAAGCTGCCGGACTCCGAGGTCGCGGGGCAGGCGAGCGTGCTGATCTTCCCGGACCTGAACACCGGCAACAACACGTACAAGGCCGTGCAGCGCTCGGCGGGCGCGATCGCCGTCGGCCCGGTCCTCCAGGGCCTGCGCAAGCCGGTCAACGACCTGTCCCGCGGCGCCCTCGTACAGGACATCGTCAACACCGTCGTGATCACCGCGATCCAGGCCCAGGGCCGGCCTGCCACCTCCGTATGACCTCTTCCCCATGACCTCCTCCGCATGACGTCTACAGAAAGCGCCGCATCCGTGACCGCCACCCGTGTCCTCGTCCTCAACTCCGGCTCGTCGTCGGTGAAGTACCAGCTGCTCGACATGCGGGACAGCTCACGCCTCGCGGTCGGCCTGGTCGAGCGCATCGGCGAGCAGACCTCGCGGCTCAAGCACACCCCGCTGGCCGGCGGCGGCGACGAGCGGGAGCGGGAGGAGCCGATCGCCGATCATGAGGCGGCGCTGAAGGCGGTCGCCGCCGAGCTGACCGCCGACGGGCTCGGCCTCGACTCCCCCGAGCTCGCCGCGATCGGCCACCGCGTGGTGCACGGCGGCCTGAAGTTCACGGCGCCGACGGTCGTCACGGACGAGGTGCTCGCGGAGATCCAGCGGCTCGTGCCGGTGGCGCCGCTGCACAACCCGGCCAACATCACCGGCATCCGTACGGCCCAGGCCCTGCGTCCCGACCTCCCCCAGGTCGCCGTCTTCGACACGGCGTTCCACACGACGATGCCGGAGTCGGCGGCCCGTTACGCGATCGACGTGGCCACCGCCGACCAGCACCGCGTGCGGCGTTACGGCTTCCACGGGACGTCGCACGCGTACGTGTCCCGGGAGACCGCCAAGCTGCTCGGCAAGGCGCTCGAGGACGTGAACGTCATCGTGCTGCACCTGGGCAACGGCGCGTCCGCGAGCGCCGTGCGGGGCGGCAGGTGCGTGGAGACATCGATGGGGCTCACGCCGCTTGAGGGGCTCGTGATGGGTACCCGTTCCGGTGACGTGGACCCGGCGGTCGTCTTCCACCTGGCCCGCGTCGGCGGGATGTCGATCGACGAGGTCGACACCCTGCTCAACAAGAAGAGTGGTCTGGTCGGTCTCTGCGGGGACAACGACATGCGGGAGATCCGGCGCCGGATCGACGGGGGCGACGAGGCCGCATCGGTCGCCTTCGACATCTACATCCACCGTCTGAAGAAGTACATCGGCGCCTACTACGCGGTGCTCGGCCGGGTGGACGCCATCGCGTTCACGGCGGGGGTCGGTGAGAACGCGGCGCCGGTGCGGGAGGCTGCCGTCGCGGGCCTGGAGGAACTGGGGCTCGCGGTCGACGGAGAGCTCAACGCCGTACGTTCCGACGAGGCCCGGCTGATCTCACCGGAGTACGCGCGGGTCGCGGTCGCCGTCGTCCCCACCGACGAGGAGCTGGAGATCGCGCGCCAGACCTACGCATTGGTCGGGAATCCGGCATGAACACAAGGCGTCAACGCCACGCCTGAGCGCGGTTCCGCCCATTTGTAGATTCCACCAGACGGAATATTCCGAAGCGAAACAAACCGATAGGATCGCCCCTATGCGCCGTTCCAAAATCGTCTGCACGCTGGGCCCCGCCGTCGACTCCGAAGAGCAGCTCGTCTCGCTGATCGAAGCCGGCATGAATGTGGCCCGCTTCAACTTCAGCCACGGCACGCACGCCGAGCACCAGGGGCGGTACGACCGCGTCCGTGCGGCTGCCGACAAGACCGGCCGTGCCGTCGGCGTCCTCGCCGACCTGCAGGGTCCGAAGATCCGTCTGGAGACCTTCGCCGAGGGTCCCGTCGAGCTGGTGCGCGGTGACGAGTTCACCATCACCACCGAGGACGTCCCCGGCGACAAGTCCATCTGTGGCACCACCTACAAGGGCCTGCCCGGTGACGTCTCCAAGGGCGACCAGGTCCTGATCAACGACGGCAACGTCGAGCTGCGGGTCGTCGAGGTGAGCGGGCCGCAGGTGAAGACGATCGTCGTCGAGGGCGGCGTCATCTCCGACCACAAGGGCATCAACCTGCCCGGCGCGGCCGTGAACGTGCCCGCGCTCTCCGAGAAGGACATCGAGGACCTGCGCTTCGCACTGAAGATGGGCTGCGACATGGTCGCCCTCTCCTTCGTGCGCGACGCGAGCGACGTCAAGGACGTCCACAAGGTGATGGACGAGGAGGGCCGCCGGGTCCCCGTCATCGCCAAGGTGGAGAAGCCGCAGGCCGTCGCCAACATGGAGGGCGTCGTCGCGGCC
Source organism: Streptomyces sp. NPDC002853 (assembly GCF_053591915.1). NCBI lineage: Bacteria > Bacillati > Actinomycetota > Actinomycetes > Kitasatosporales > Streptomycetaceae > Streptomyces > Streptomyces sp. NPDC002853. The sequence goes on from NZ_JBSFUS010000003.1 coordinate 34,541, forward strand.
TTCGACGCCGTCATGGTCGCCCGTGGTGACCTGGCCGTCGAGTACCCGCTCGAGAAGGTCCCGATGGTGCAGAAGCGCCTCGTGGAGATGTGCCGCCGCAACGCCAAGCCGGTGATCGTCGCGACCCAGATGATGGAGTCGATGATCACCAACTCGCGCCCCACGCGCGCCGAGGCGTCCGACGTCGCCAACGCCATCCTGGACGGCGCGGACGCGGTCATGCTGTCCGCCGAGTCGTCCGTGGGCGCCTACCCGATCGAGACCGTCAAGACGATGTCGAAGATCGTCGCGGCGGCCGAGGAGGAGCTGCTCGCCAAGGGGCTGCAGCCGCTCGTGCCCGGCAAGAAGCCGCGTACGCAGGGTGGTTCGGTGGCCCGTGCCGCGTGCGAGATCGCGGACTTCCTCGGCGGCGAGGCGCTGATCGCCTTCACGCAGTCCGGTGACACGGCCCGCCGCCTGTCCCGTTACCGCGCGGCCCAGCCGATCCTGGCCTTCACCACCGACGAGGCCACCCGCAACCAGCTCTCCCTGAGCTGGGGCGTCGACTCGTACGTCGTGCCGCACGTCGACAACACCGACGCGATGGTCGACCTCGTCGACGCCGAGCTGGTCAAGCTGAACCGCTTCAACGACGGCGACACCGTGATCATCACGGCCGGTTCGCCCCCCGGTGTCCCCGGCACCACCAACATGGTCCGGGTGCACCACCTGGGCGGCGTCGGCCGCGACTGACGCCCCGCCTCCCCCGTACGACACCGAGGGCGCCCCCTGAGACAGGGGGCGCCCTCGGCGCTTCGCGGCTCCCGGTGAAGATCAGTCGGTGATCGTCTGGCTCAGGCCGGGGACGTGCAGGTTGCCGCCGAACTGGCCCGCCTGCTGCACCTTCACGTCCGTGAAGTAGATCAGCGGGATGTTCAGGGGCGGCGGGTGCTCCGGGTCGAACGTGATCGGGATCAGGCCGAAGAGCTTGCCGGAGATCGACTCGGTGTACATCGTCGTCTCGCCGCCACGGATCGTGGACGTGGAGCCCTTCTCGGCCTGGACGTGGTACTTCTTGCCGGCCGGGCCCTCGACGATCTGGTGCAGGTCGCCGATGTCCGTGTTCTGGACGACGTACTTCAGGGCCTGCTTGCTCTTGCCGTTGGGCATCGTCAGGTTCACGACGCCCTGGTAGTCCGCCCCCTTGAGGGTGAGCGAGCTGGCTTCCAGGTTCCACGGCTGGTTCGGGATCGGCGCGGGCGTCTGCTCGGCCTTTCCGTCGACCTTCTTCTCGACCACGCACGGGAACGGCTTCTTGCCGTTCTCGTCCGGTGCCATCGGGTCCTCGGCCTCTTCCTCGGCCTTGTCCGCAGCCTCGTCAGCGGCCTTCTCGGCCTCTTCCTTGGCCTTGTCCACCGAGTCCTCGGCCTTGTCGGCACCGTCCTTGACGCCGTCCTTGAGCCCGTCGACGGTGTCCTCGACGGGCTTGGTGACGTCGTCGACCGTGCCCTTCGCCGTGTCCTCAGGAGACTTCGTCTCCTCGGAGGCGGACGGCGTCGGCGTCGGGCTCGCGGACTCCTTCTCGTCGGGCGTGAAGAGGTCCTTGAGCGCGGGACCGACACCCAGCGGGTCCAGCGGGTTCTTGGTCTCGGAGGGCTCCGGAGCGGGCTCCTCGGCCTTGTCCTCGCCCGCCTTCTCCTCGGACGCCTTGTCCTCGGACGCCTTGTCCTCGGAGGCGGAGGGCGACGGGGCCGGCTCGTCCTTGTCGCTGTCCGAGCCCGCCTTGTCACCGGCGGAGGGCGAAGGCGTCGGCTTCGCGGCCTCGTCCTTCTCGGCCGCTTCCTTCTCGGCCTTCTCCTTCGCCGCCTTCTCCCCGGCAGCCTTGTCGGCTTCCTTCTCGGCGTCCTTGGTGGCCTCGGAGGCGTCGTCCGGCGCCGTGACACACGGGCCGTCCTGGAAGGGGTTCTTCGGCAGCGGCTTGGCCTGCGCGAGCTGGGGGGTCAGGCCCATGCCCATGAGGACGGCGGTCGGCATGGCCGCGATGGCTATCGCCTTGCCCGCCGGGACGTGCAGGCGGGTGAGGAGCGGCTTTCTGGGTGCCGCGTGGCGCGGTCCGGATCTCGCGCGGGGCTGCCCCGCGGAGTCCTCATGGTGCACCTCGTCAGCCGGCACGGTGCCTCCCGTTCGTCCCGTTGTCCGGGCTCGTTCCTGACAGATCGTCCGTAGTGCCGCTCACCCCGTTCGCGGCCCCCGCGGCCGCGGGCTCCGGCGCCCCGTTGTCGGAGCCTTCGGCCCGCTTCTTCGCGGATCGCTTCACCGGCTTGTCCGCTGCCCAGGAGATGCCGAGGGCACCGCCGAGCATCGCGAGCAGGAAACCGACGACGAAGCCGCCGAAGTTGGAGACCACCAGAGAGACCAGGGCGAGCAGAATCGCCGCGACACCCGCGAAGATCCGGGAATGCGGCTGGAACCACATGGTCAGGCCGAGCACGACAAGTAGGACACCGATGATCAGCGAACCGGCACCGGCGGTCGTCGCCATCCGGATCGTCATGGTGCCGATCGTGAGGTTCGCGTACGGGAAGTACATGATCGGGATGCCGCCGAGCAACGTCAGCAGACCACCCCAGAACGGGCGCTGGCCGCGCCACCCTCGGAACGATCGGCGCATCCGGCCGAGCTTGTCGCCCAGTCCCACTTGCGCTTCGGCGCTCATGTCGTACAGCTCCTCGGGGAATGGCGTTGGTTCTGTGTCCTGCGGATTCGGGCACGGGGACGGTCGAGTTCAAGATCCGTGCGCCCCCGCGCCCGGCCGTTTCTTCGCAACAAGTACCGCTGCTAAGGCGTCAGTCGCCTCAGTAGCACTCGTGCTTGCCCTTCTTGACCGACATAGCCAGACCGGAGAGCTTGAAGGTGCCGGCGGTCGTCGCCCACGCACGCTGCTTGACGTCGGTGAACCGCACCTTGTCAGCCTGCTGCGCGAACGAGTCGGGGGCGTACTTGTCACCCTTCGACGGACCCGGGCCCTTGGTGGTCTGGTCGACCGAGACGCCGATGTCGACGTTGGTGAACGTCGCGTCGGCCTTCAGGTCATCGGCGTCGATGTAGAGCTTCTTCGCCTGGACCCTGGGGCCGCCCTTGCCGCCGGCCTTCAGGGTCATCGACACATCGCCGAAGACGGGGACCGGAACGACGACGGACTGACACAGGTTGGTGATCTTGGCCGAGTCGAGGCCGACGACGGCGACCGGGTGGTTACCCGACTTGCCGCTGTCAAGCGCCCCGTACTGGACGAAACCCGTACCGTCGAGCTGGTCGGCAGTCACCTTGAACTGCTGACCGGACACACTGAACGATGCCGCGAGTGCACCCTGCGAGAGGGCCACGCCTATCGCGGCAGTCGCCGCGACGCTCGGCACCATGACTACGGCGAACCGCTTCCATCTGGTTCCGCCACGAGCCACGGACTCCATGACTTTCCTCCTTCTCGGACGTACATCTCCGGCCCTGGCTGCTGCCGTTCGGGCGGCTCAGCCGGGCAGGGATGGGAGAAGCGCTACGTCCTCGGGAGATCACCCCCGAGCGACAACCACTGGTCGCACGCGACACGCACAACCTGCCGGACAGGCCCTGCCGGACGGCAGAGACCCCCCTGTCCTAGACCGGCGACGGGGATGTCTCCGGCCTGCTCGGTGGGGACCCAGAAAGCCCGCTCCCGACTGGCTTTCGGGCTGCGGGTTATTGGACCGAGCGTCGCCGATCGTGGTGCATTCTCGGGCCCCGCACAAGGGGGTTCGTTACTGGCTAGTAACGGCGCGATAACCGATCCACGACCGCCCGGTATCGGTCGGCCACAGACGGTGCACCCATGGGCAGGAACAGAACGGGATGTTGAAGGGCACACCAGGACAGAAGACTGACCTGGCCTTACTCCAAGTAACAGTGGCCGCGTTTACCAAGTTTTGGTAAAGCGCGGCCACTGTGACGCCTTGGCGGCGAATTTTCACTCGGGCATCACAAGCCCCGGCGTTTAAGGACTGGTCAGCGAACGGCCCACGAGGGGCCGAACAGCCAGGTCCAGGTCGAACGTCCGAACAAGGTCGGAAACCGGTCAGAAAAGCACCCGCGCGAGCTGCGTGCGCGCCGCGGTCACCCGCGGGTCGTCCGAGCCGACCACTTCGAGGAGTTCGAGCAGTCGCACGCGCGCGGCGTCCCGGTCGTCGCCCGCCGTGCGCCGCACCGCGTCGATGAGCCGCCCGAAGGCGTCCTCCACATGACCGCCCACCAGATCCAGGTCGGCGGCGGCGATCTGCGCGGCCACGTCCGCGGGCCGGTCGGCGGCGTCCTTGCGGACCTGCTGCGGGTCAAGGCCCTCGACGCGCTGCAGCAGTTCGGCCTGGGCCAGGCCGAGCTTGGCCTCGGTGTTGCCCGGGTCGTCGTTCAGCACATTGCGGTACGCCTGCACCGCGCCGCCCAAGTCCCCCGCGTCCAGCGCCTGCACGGCGGCTTCGAGCAGGGCGTCGTGCGGCCCCGCGGGCACCTCGGCGACGGGCGCCTCCTGCTGCTCCCCGCCCTGGGCGTCCGGGTCGACGGTGAGGCCGGTCAGACCGAAGCGCTCCTCGCCGACCTGGATCAGCTGGTCCAGGGTCTGCCGGATCTGCTCCACCGGGGCCGCGCCCTGGAAGAGCGGCAGGGCCTGTCCGGCCACCACCGCGAAGACGGCCGGGATCCCCTGGACCCCGAACTGCTGCATCAGCATCTGATTGGCGTCGACGTCGATCTTGGCGAGGACGAAGCGGCCGTTGTACTCCCGCGCGAGGCCTTCGAGCAGCGGGCTCAGCTGCTTGCACGGCTCGCACCACTCGGCCCAGAAGTCGATGACGACGGGCACTTCGGTGGAGCGCTGCAGGACCTCGCGCTCGAAGGCGGCCTCGTCTACGTCGATGACGAGGCTCGACGGCGAGACGCCCGATACGGCGCCCCCACCCTGCCTGGCGGCTTCGGCGCGCGCCTGCTCCGCCTTCGCCTTGGCCTCCTGGGCCGCCTTCACGGCGGCGAGGTCGACGACTCCGCTCATGGACATGTTCCGTGGCTGCATGAGTACATCCTCCCCCAAGCCGTGCGGGAACCGCGCCCGTCCGAGGCCCCCCGCCGGATTGCGGGGCCGCGGACGGCCGTGGCGCCAAGGTCCCGAGGAGGACCGATGGTTGTGGCGCAGGGTCCCCACCCTGTGCCGGTGCGTGCCGCTCTGGTTGTCGCTGTGGTTGTCGCCGTTCATTCGTGGCGAAAGAAAGTGGGCGCCGAGGAGTTGCCGTTCATCTCGCCCACTTCTCTTTCGCTACGACTCGTAGCGTAACTGCCGTGCGGTGTCGTGCGGGAGGCGGACCTGCGAGAACTTCGGTGATCTGGCTCACTCGCCCGCGTTCCGGCCGATTCCGTACTGGCCGGTATGGTCGCGGGATGCAGAGCCGCATCCCCCCACCAGCCCGCACCGGTGGCCGCCCCCGCAACGCCGCGGCGGACACCGCGATCCTGGAGTCGACGCGTCAGGCCCTGGTCGAACTGGGCTGGTCCAAGCTGACCCTCGGCGACGTCGCCACGCGCGCGGGCGTAGCGAAAACAACCCTCTACCGGCGCTGGGCGGGCAAGAGCGAGCTGGTCGTGGACGCGGTGGCGGAGCTGTTCGACGAGTTGGAGCTGCCGGACCGCGGCAGCCTGGCCGCGGACATCGAGGGCGTGGTGCTCCAGTTCGCGGCGCTGCTCGGCCGTCCCGAGACGAAGACCGCGCTGATGGCGGTGGTGGCCGAGTCGACGTCGGACGAGCCGTTGCGGGAGCGCATCCGTACGTCGATCGTGGACCGCCAGAAGCGGCTGGTCCTCGCGGGGCGCAGGCGGGCGCAGGAGCGGGGCGAACTCCCCCCGGAGCCCGACCCCGCCGCCGCGGGACGCACCGCGGACCTCATCTTCGACGTGATCGCCGGCGCGGTGGTCCACCGCGCCCTGGTCAGCGCGGAACCGGTCGACGAGGACTGGGCCCGCCGTTTTACGTTGCTGCTGCTGGGCGGGTTGGCGGCGGCCGCGGCTCAGACCTGGTAGCGCTCCGGGGCGAAGAGGCGGAGGTTTTCGGCGACCCACTCCGATGTCCGCTTCAGGCCCTCGGGCAGGGAGACCTCCGGGGTCCAGCCCGCCCACTCCATGGCCCGTGAGTTGTCCGAAAGAAGCCGCTGGACCTCGCTGCCCGAAGGACGGAGCCGGGAGGGGTCCACGACTACCTCCGCCTCGCGCCCGGACGCCTCGATCAGCGCGTGGGCCAGATCCCCGATCGAGATCTCCCGGCCCACGCCGAGATTCACCGCGTGGCCCAGGGCCGCGTCGCACCGCGCCAACGCCATGAAGCCCCGCGCCGTATCCGTCACGTACGTGAAGTCCCGGGTGGGCGTGAGTGAGCCCAGCTTGATCTCCCGGGCGCCGGAGTGCAGTTGGGCCAGGATCGTGGGGATCACCGCGCGGGCCGACTGCCGCGGGCCGTACGTGTTGAAGGGGCGTACCACCGTCACCGGCAGCTCGAAGGCGTGCCAGTGCGAGAGCGCCATCATGTCGGCGCCGATCTTCGACGCGGAGTAGGGCGACTGGGGCTGGAGGGGGTGGGCCTCGCTGATGGGGGCCGTCAGCGCCGTCCCGTACACCTCGCTCGTGGAGGTGTGGACGAGCCGCCGCACGTCGTGCCGCCTGCACGCCTCCGCCACGTTCTCCGTGCCGACGACGTTCGTCTGGACGTACGCCCCCGGGGAGTCGTACGAGTACGGGATACCGATCAGCGCGGCCAGGTGGAAGACCGTGTCGCAGCCCTCGACCGCGTCCATCACCCGCCCCGCGTCCCGGACGTCGCCCGCGAGCATCTCGACCCGGGGGTCCCCGAGCAGATGCGCGAGGTGGCCCTTCTCCGCGTACGGCTTGTAGTGCACGAAGGCGCGGACCTTCGCGCCCTGTTCCAGGAGCAGGTCGACGAGTGTCGAGCCGATGAAACCCTCCGCCCCGGTGACGAGGACCGTGCGTCCCGCCCAGCCGAAGGTGTGGTCGCTGCTGCTCATGCGTACTCCAAGTGCGGTGTGTGGTGGGTGAGTCGGATGACCTGCTCGGCGAGCAGGTCGGCGGCCCGCGCGTGCGGGCCCGGGTCGGCCGCCCCGCTCATCGCGGCCAGCCGCACCGGATCGGCGAGCAGCGGCCCGACGAGATCCGCGAGCCGCGCGGCCGTCGTCTCGCCGTCGGGCAGCAACAGCCCCGCGCCCGCGTCGGACAGCACCCGCGCGTTGTGGGTCTGGTGGTCGCCGGGCGCGTGCGGATAGGGGACGAGAACGGCGGGCACCCCGGTGGCGGCGAGTTCGGCGACCGTCGCCGAACCGGCGCGGCAGACGACCAGATCGGCGGCCGCGTACGCGAGGTCCATCCGGTCGAGGTAGGGCACGGCGCGGGCGGTCGCCTCCACACCCGCCTCCGCCAGGCGGCGCCGCGTCGCGTCGAGCGCCGCGGGCCCCGTCTTGATCAGGAGCTGTACGTCGGTGCGGTGCCGCCAGCGCGCCGCGAGGCCCACGGCCGCCTCGGTGAGACGGGCGGCGCCGAGACTGCCGCCGTTGAAGAGCAGCAGCCGGGCCGTGTCCGGCACCCCGTACTCCCGGCGGGCCTCGGCCCGCAGCGCGCCCCGGTCGAGTGCGGCGAGCGGCGCCGCGATGGGCATCCCGGTGGTGTACGCGCGCTCGCCGCCCGGCAGATGCTCCCGGCTGCGGTCGAAGGCGACCGCGATGTTCGGGGTGAGTCGGGCCGCGAAGCGGTTGGCGCGGCCCGGCACGGCGTTGGACTCGTGGATGAGGCTCGGCAGGCCGGCCATCCGGGCGCCGACGATGACGGGCGCGCTCGGGTAGCCGCCCATCCCGACGGCGACCTGCGCGCCCTGCTCCCGCAGGATCGCCCGGCACTGGGCGCCGGACTTCACCAGGGCGGCGGGCAGCAGGAACCGCCTGGCGCCGAGCGAGGGGTCGAACGGGATCATGTCGACGGTGTGGAGGCGGTATCCGGCCTCCGGTATCAGCCGGGTCTCCAGGCCCCGTTCGGTGCCGACGAAGGAGACGACCGCGCCCGGCACCGCCCGGCGCAGGGCGTCGGCGAGGGCGAGCCCGGGATAGATGTGTCCACCGGTGCCGCCCGCGCCGATGACGACGGAGAGAGGGGTACTCGCCCCTCCCCCGGGAGTTCGCATATCGGGTGTTCGCATGGCAATGGAGCATCACGAGCAGGTCTAAGAGGGTTTTAAGAGCCGCGTTTGGCACCTTGGGTCCATGAGCTTCACGAGCAGGCCGGGCCCACCCGCGACCGGCGGCCCACCGCCCGCCAAGATCCTCGTGGTCGACGACGATCCCGAGGTGCGCGCGGCGGTCGAGGACGGCCTCACGATCGAGGGCCACCTGGTGCGCGGCTCCGTGGACGGCAGCCGCGCGCTCGGCGCCATCGCCCGCTGGGAGCCGGACCTCGTGGTCCTCGACGTGATGATGCCCGTGCTGGACGGCCTCGCCGTCTGCCGTCAGATGCGCGCCCTGGGCGACCGCACCCCCGTCCTCGTCCTGACCGCACTCGGCTCCGTCAGCGAACGCGTCGACGGCCTCGACGCGGGCGCGGACGACTATCTGGTGAAGCCCTTCGCCCTGGACGAGCTCGTCGCCCGCGTCCGCGCCCTCCTGCGCCGCGCCGCCCCCGAGCAGCTCTCCGCCGCCGATGGCGACGACCTGGCGTACGGCGACCTGGTCCTGGACCCGTCCACCCGCACCGGCCGCCGAGGCCACCGCACCGTCGAGTTCAGCCGCACCGAGGCCGCCCTGCTCGAACTGCTCCTGCGCAACGCCGGGCAGGTCCTTCCGCGCGAACTCATCCAGGAGTCGGTCTGGGGGCGCGACTTCGGCCCTGACTCCAACTCCCTCGCCGTGTACGTCGGTTACCTGCGCCGCAAGCTGGAGTCGGGCGGCGAACCGCGGCTCGTGCACACCGTGCACGGCGTCGGCTACCGGCTGGGCAGCCCATGAGCGCCCGGCGCAGGCTCGGCGCCCGGTGGCGGCGCAGGCGCCCGCTGCGCACCCGGCTCGCGCTCGCCGCGGCGGCTGCCGTCGCGCTGGTCGCGGTCGGGGTGTGCGTGGCCGCGTTCCTCGTCATCCGCTACAAGCTCTACCAGCAGCTCGACCAGAACCTCGCCCAGTCGGCGAGCCTCATCTCCCAGCAGCGGAACTTCGACAACGAGCCGGGCGTCGTGACGGGCGAATGCCGCTATCTCGGCTCCCCCGCCTGCTCGCAGATCGTCCCCGCCGACCCCGCGGACGACCCCTCGAAGCCGTATCTGCTGCCGGTGGCCGAGTCCACCCGGAAGGTCGCGGCCGGGACGGCGGGCCCGTACTACACGAGCCTCACCTTCCAGGGGAGGCCGACGCGGATGTTCACCACCACCTACGGCAAGGGCGACGCCGTCCAGGTCGCCCTGCGCGCCGACATCGCCGAGCGCGGTGTGCGGCAGGCCGCCGGGCTCCTTTCCGCGGTGGGCGGCGCCGGGGTCCTCCTGTCGGGGCTCGGCGGCTACTGGGTCTCGCGCACCGGCCTCGCCCCGGTCGCCCGCCTCACCGCCACGGCCGAGCGCATCGCGGCGACGCGTGACGCCCGCCATCGCATCGAACTGCCGCCGGGGCCGCCGGGGCGCGAGGACGAGGTGACCCGGCTCGCCGCCTCGTTCAACGCGATGCTGGCCGAGCTGGAGGAGTCGGTCACCGCACGGCGCCGCCTGGTCGCCGACGCCTCGCACGAGCTGCGTACGCCGCTGACCGCGCTGCGCACCAACGCCGAACTCCTCGCCCGTGCCGACCGGTTGACCGAGGCACAGCGCGAACGGGCGTCCGGCGCGCTCGCCCGGCAGCTCCGCGAGGTCACCGGCATGGTCAACGACCTGATCGAGCTGGCACGCGACGAGGAGCCGCAGCCCCTCCTCGAAGAGGTGCGGCTCGCTCCCCTGGTCACACATGTCGTGGAGGCGGCGCGCGGCCACTGGCCGCAGGTGCCGTTCACGCTGCACGTGACACCGGAGGCCGACGGCGTAAGCATCCCCGGTGTTCCGGCGCGCCTCTCCCGCCTCGTCACCAACCTCCTGGACAACGCGGCCAAGTTCAGCCCGCCGGGCACGCCCGTGGAGGTCTCCCTCTCCGCCGCCGCCCTGACGGTCCGCGACCACGGCCCCGGCATCGCGGAGGAGGACCTGCCGTACGTCTTCGACCGCTTCTACCGCGCCGAGAAGGCCCGCGCCCTGCCGGGCTCGGGCCTCGGCCTCGCGATGGCCCGCCAGATCGCCCACGCGCACGGGGCGGAACTCTCGGCGGAGAGGGCTCCTGGCGGGGGCGCGCTGTTCAGGCTGATGCTGCCGGGCTAGTCGTTCTTCCAGGCACAGCTGCCCAGCGTGGCCTTGCCCTTGGCGAGCGCGCGGTCGGCCTCGTCGGCGGGGAGCACGCGCGTGTGCTTGCCGCGGCAGATGACCGTACGGTCACCGTGTCCTGCCAGGTCGACGAGGATCTGGTCCCAGTGGCGGTACTGCACGTCGTGCCCGGAGTCCGCGTACGTGCGCACCTTCGCCTTGCCCGGCAGCTCGTCCTGCCAGGTCCTGAGGGTGGCCGGCGGCACGGTCGTGTCCTTCTTGCCGCCGTAGAGGTAGACGGGGGCGTCGAGCTTCTTCAGGTCCGGTCCCGGGCGCCCGCAGTACAGCTTCTGCTCGTGCACCTGCGGCGCGGGGTCCGCCTGCTGGCCGCGCTGGTTGTAGGTGCGCGCGCCTTCCTCGTACGCCGTGTCGGCGAAGCCCGGTATCGACTTCACGGGGCTGTCGTCGGGGAACGCCCACCACTTGCGCGGGTCCCTGATGGAGTCCTTCACCGTGGCGGCGAGCTCGTCGTCGGACATCGAGCAGTACGCGGGCTTCGCGCCGTAGGGCGGCAGGGCGGCCGCGAGGTGCAGGGCCGAGACGCGCTCGGGGGCGCGCCCGGCGAGCTCCGCCGCGTAGGGACCGCCGCCGGAGATCGCGATCACGCTCACGTCGTCGACGCCGAGCTTGTCGAGGACCTCAAGGGTGTCGTCGGCGAAGTCGGCCTTGCCGAGCTTCTCGTCATACTCCGTGTCGCCGAAGCCGTTGCGCTCGACGGAGATGAGGCGCAGCCCCAGGTCCTCGCGGGTCGTGCGGAAGAAGTCCGTCATGTGCGCCGCGCGGGCGCTCGTGCCGGTGCCGCCTATGAACAGGACGGGCTTGCCCTTCTTGTTCCCGGTGTCGGAGTAGTGGGCCGTCCGGCCGTCGGAGAGCTTCGCCGCGTGCACGGCGGGGCCGAGCGAGTCGAAGGTGTCCTGGACCTTCGGCTCGGCGGGCGGGCTCGCGCTCACCTCTCCGGAGCCGTACACCGTCAGCGCACCGAGCAGCGTGAGCGTCGCCGCTCCGATGGCGATCACGGCGGTACGGGTGGGGCCGGGCAGGCTCACGGGTGACACAGGGTGACTCCAGGGGCAGGCGGGACTGGCGCGAGCGCGCGCCTACCCAGCCCCGCACATCTGACACCCACGATTTTGCGCCGGACTCCGAAGAGGCCCCGCTGGGGCCCTGAAGGGGGCGCGGGGAACCGCGCGACCAGCCACAACCGGCCCGCAGGTCCCCACACACCCGAAGAAGCGTCGCTAGAACCCCGGCGGCTCGGTATAGATCCCCCACTCGTCCCGCAGGGCGTTGCAGATCTCTCCGAGCGTCGCCTCCGCGCGGACCGCCTCCAGCATGGGCGGAATCATGTTCGTCCCGCCCCGCGCAGCGGCGAGCATGGCGTCGAGCGAGGCCCGGACCCGCGCGTCGTCCCGCGCCGAGCGGCGCGCCCCGAGCACCTTGACCTGCTCACGCTCGACCTCATGTGAGACCCGCAGGATCTCCAGATCACCGGTGACGGACCCGTGGTGGACGTTCACGCCCACGACGCGCTTGTCGCCCTTCTCCAGGGACTGCTGGTACTGGAAGGCGGACTCGGCGATCTCACCGGTGAACCAGCCGTCCTCGATGCCCCGCAGGATGCCCGAGGTGATCGGCCCGATCGGGTGCTGCCCGTCGGGGTGTGCCCGGCGCCCCCGCTCCTTGATCTGCTCGAAGATCTTCTCGGCGTCGGCCTCGATGCGGTCGGTGAGCTGCTCGACGTACCAGGAACCGCCCAGCGGGTCCGCCACATTGGCGACGCCGGTCTCCTCCATGAGCACCTGCTGCGTGCGCAGCGCGATCTCGGCGGCCTGTTCGCTGGGCAGCGCGAGGGTCTCGTCGAGGGCGTTCGTGTGCAGGGAGTTCGTGCCGCCGAGGACCGCGGAGAGGGCCTCGACCGCGGTGCGCACGACGTTGTTGTAGGGCTGCTGTGCGGTGAGCGAGACGCCCGCGGTCTGCGTGTGGAAGCGCAGCCACTGCGCCTTGTCCGTCTTCGCGCCGTACACGTCCCGCATCCAGCGCGCCCAGATGCGGCGGGCGGCACGGAACTTGGCGATCTCCTCGAAGAAGTCCAGATGGGCGTCGAAGAAGAAGCTCAGTCCGGGCGCGAAGACGTCCACGTCCATGCCGCGGCTCAGGCCCAGCTCGACGTACCCGAAGCCGTCCGCGAGCGTGTACGCGAGCTCCTGCGCGGCCGTCGCCCCGGCCTCGCGGATGTGATAGCCGGAGACCGACAGGGGCTTGTACGCGGGGATGTCGCGCGCGCAGTGCTCCATCAGGTCGCCGATGAGGCGCAGATGCGGCTCGGGCTGGAAGAGCCACTCCTTCTGCGCGATGTACTCCTTGAAGATGTCCGTCTGGAGCGTGCCGTTCAGCAGGCCCGGGTCGATGCCCTGCCGCTCGGCGGCGACCAGGTACATGCAGAAGACGGGGACGGCGGGTCCGGAGATCGTCATCGACGTCGTCACGTCACCGAGCGGGATGTCCTTGAACAGGACCTCCATGTCGGCGGCCGAGTCGATGGCGACCCCGCAGTGCCCGACCTCGCCGAGGGACTGGGGCTCGTCGGAGTCCCGGCCCATCAGGGTCGGCATGTCGAAGGCCACGGAGAGACCGCCGCCGCCGTTGGCCAGGATCATCTTGTAGCGCTCGTTCGTCTGCTCGGCGTTGCCGAAGCCGGCGAACTGGCGGATGGTCCAGGTCCGGCCGCGGTAGCCGGTGGGGTGGAGTCCGCGGGTGAAGGGGTATTCGCCGGGCCATCCGATCCGCTCGAATCCCTCATAGGCGTCCCCGGGCCGCGGCCCGTAGACCGGCTCGACCGGGTCGCCGGAGAGCGTGGTGAAATCCGCGTCGCGCTTCTTCGCGGTGTCGTACCGGGCCTGCCAGCGACGGCGGCCCTCCTCGATGGCGTCAGCGTCCATACCCTCGAATTTACTTGGACGTCCTAGTAAATGTCGATGGCTCACCGCCACGGGTCTCTCCGTGGCGGTGCGGTTACGCCTTGGCGGTGACCGGGGAGCCGTCGGTGATCAGCGGCTCGACGTCCCGTGCGACCTTGCGCTCGACGAAGAACGCGGCGGTGGGGATGGTGCCCGAGACGAGGACCCAGAGCAGCTTCCCGAACGGCCACTTCGCCTTGGAGCCCAGGTCGAAGGCGAAGATCAGGTAGATGATGTAGAGGACGCCGTGGACCTGGGAGACGACCAGCGTCAGGCCCTCACCCTTGTCGAAGCCGTACTTGAACACCATGCAGGTGCACAGCACGAGCAGCATGACGGCGGTGACGTAGGCCATCACCCGGTATCGGGTCAGCACGGATCGCTTCATGCCCACGAGCGTATCGGCCCGTTTCACACGATCTTCGGGCGGCCCCGGCACGAACGGAACCCGAGGTTCTACTGCTCCTCGAAGTCCTCGGCGGCCACCCGCAGCGGCCTCAGCATCGCGAAGATCTCCGCGCACTCCTCGGCGTCGTACACCCCGAGCCCGAAGTCCATGGCCATCAGCTCACGGGTGGCCGCCTCGACCACCTCGCGGCCCTTCTCCGTGATGGAGGCGAGCGTGCCGCGCCCGTCGTTCGGATTGGGGCGCTTGTCGACGAGGCCGGACTTGACGAGGCGGTCGACGGTGTTGGTGACGGACGTCGGGTGGACCATCAGGCGCTCGCCGATCTTGGACATCGGCAGCTCGCCGGCCTGCGAGAACGTGAGCAGGACCAGCGCCTCGTACCGCGCGAAGGTCAGTCCGTAGGGCTTGACGACCGCGTCGACCTCGCCGAGCAGGATCTGGTGCGCCCGCATGATCGAGGTGATCGCCCCCATGGCCGGAACGGATCCCCAGCGCTGCTTCCAGAGCTCGTCGGCGCGGGCGATGGGATCGAAGGGGAGGCTGAGCGGCTTCGGCACGCCAAAGACCTTACCCGCCGGTCACATGGTGGTCAGCCCCGTCTCGCGATCCGGTCGTCTGTTCCCGGGGGTTGGCGGGTTCGCCGTCGGCCGTACGGCGTGTGGCGCGCACCTCGGCCGCCAGAGCGAGGCAGCAGACCGTGCCGAGCACACCCGACGCCGTGACGACGGTGCTCACCGCGAAGAACTCCGCCGCGAGCCCGGCGAGCGCCATCCCGACCCCCTGGATCGTCATCAGTCCCGCCGTGTGCACGGTCATGGCCCGCCCGCGCAGCTCCTCGGGGACGGCGTCGACGAACCACCGGTCGACGCCCAGCGTGTACGCCGACCCGGCACCGGCGAGCACGAGGGCGAGCATCGCCCACAGGAGCCCCGGCGTGACCACGTACACCGTGAGCGGCAGCAGCGTGACGGACGCGAGCGGCAGGGCGACGCGGGCCCGGGAGGTCGCGGAGAGCACCGACCCCGCGTACAGCTCGGCGGCGATCGTGCCTACCGGCAGCGCGCACATCAGGAGCCCGACGCCCGCTACGCCGACTCCGATCTGATCGGCGTACGGAGCGGCGAGCGCCTCCGGGGCGACCATGAACATCGGCGGCGCCCAGAGGAGGAGCAGCAGCGCCCTGATCCGCCGGTCGCCGAGCACCTGCCCGGCGCCGCTGAGCGAGTACCTCACCAGGGCGGAGCCGCCGCCTCCGCGTGCGGGCCTGCGCTTGGTCCCCCAGCGCAGCAGCAGCGCCGAAGCGGCGAACGTACCGACGGTGATGAGGAGCGCCCCGCGCGGCGACACGACGGTGAGCAGGACGCCGCCGAGCCCGAACCCCACGAGCACGGAGCTCTGCGAGACGATGCGGAGCAGGGAGCGCCCGAGGATGAACAGGTCACCGTCCCCGAGGATGTCGGTGAGGGTGGCCATCCGCGTCCCGTTGAACACCGGCGACACGAGGGCGATGACGCACCGCAGGGCGAGCAGGGCGAAGACGGGCGTGGCGGGCAGGGCCATGAGCGCCGCGCACCCGGCACACACCGCGTCGCACAGCACGAGCACCCGGCGCGGCGGATACCGGTCGGCGATCCCGGACAGCAGCGTCCCGCCCACGATGTAGGGCAGCATCCCCAGGGCGAAGGTGAGCGCACTGAGCAGCGGCGAGCCGGTGATCCCGTACACGAGCACGGTGAGCGCGACCTCGCTGACGATCACGCCGAGCAGCGAGAGCGCGTGGGCGACGAAGACGGCGCGGAACTCGCGGATCGTGAAGAGGCGGAGATAGCCGGTGGGTTCGGGGGCGGCAGGTCCGGGGGCGGCAGGTAAGGGGGCGGTGGGGTTCTCTTCGGGCATGCCCGCACCCTGCACGCGCGCGTGCCCGTCGCCCTAGAGTTTCGGTTCCAGGCGAAACATGGGGGTGAGCGTGTGCCGAACCGGCTGCACTTCGGGCCCGACGATCTCCTGCGGTGCCGGTTCGCCGTGTCGCCGCTGTGGGAGACCCAGGAGGCCGTACGCACCCTGAAGCGGCCCGAGCGGCACGGCTACCACCCGCGGTGGCTGCGGCGGATCCGCGGGGCGGGCACCGGGCTCGAACTGGAGGCCCTGTGGCTCCTGATGCCGGTGCGCGGCTACACCCCGGACTTCATCGGCCCTCCCCCCATCGGCCCCGCCGCCACCTTCGACGAGGAGATAGCGGCCGTGCGCGCGGCCGACCCCGAGGCCGCGCGGGCGGAACTGGCGCGGGCGCTGGCCTGCACCCCGGGGGCCGCCGAGTCCCCGCGGGGGCGCGCGCTGCTCGCCGATCCCGTGCGCGCGGTACGGGAGTTGGCCGCTGCCATGGAGGCCGCCTGGCGCACCCTGGTCGAGCCGGACTGGCCACGGCTCCGCGCGCTCCTGGAGGCGGACGTCGCCTTCCACTCGCGGCGGCTCGCGGAGGTCGGCCTCGGCACGCTGGTCACCGAACTCGACCCGCGGTTCGCCTGGGACGCGGGCACGCTGACCGTCGCCGGGCGGGACGACCATGTGCGGCAGCTGGCGGGGCAGGGCCTCGTCCTGATGCCCAGCGTCTTCGCCTGGCCCGACGTGGTGGGCGGCCACGAACCGCCCTGGCAGCCGACCCTGGTCTATCCCGCGCGCGGCCTCGCCGGGCTCTGGACCGAGCCGGACGGGCACGCCGCCGAAGCGCTCGTACGGCTCCTGGGGCGGGGCAAGGCCTCCGTCCTCGCCGCGCTCGACGACCCCGCCACCACCTCGGCCCTCGCGCACCGCCTTGGGCTCGCCCCCTCGTCGGTGTCCGCGCACCTGGGCGCCCTGCGCGGCGCTGGGCTGCTGGTCTCGCGGCGGTACGGCCACCAGGTGCTCTACGAACGCACTCCGCTCGGCATCGCGCTGGCGGGCGGCGGGGGCATCTGAGGCCCGCCCCGGTGTCGTAACCAAGGGTGATTGGCCCCTTATGTAACGATTGCCCGGTCACCGTCGCCCATAGGGGGCTGGATGTACCGGCTGCTCCGCACGTTCACCGCACTCACGGCCCTCACGGCCCTCGGGCTCACGGCAGGGTGCTCCTCCGAATCCGGCACGAAGGGCGAGGAGCGGGCAGCCACCGAGGCCGGCGCCTCCCCCGCCGCCACCCACAAGGCCCGGCAGAGCACCTTCTGGGTCGACCCGCAGAGTGCCGCCGCCCGGCAGGTCAGGCAGTGGGAGCAGGAGGGGCGCACCCAGGACGCGGCCGCGCTCAAGCGGATCTCCGAGCAGCCCATGGCGGTGTGGCCCGCGGGCGACGACCCGGCCCCGGACATCAAGGCGGCCGTCGACGGCGCCGCGCAGGACGACCGCACCGCCGTGCTCGTCGCGTACAACATCCCGCACCGCGACTGCGGCCAGCACTCCGCGGGCGGCGCGCAGAGCCCGGAGTTCTACGGGCAGTGGATCGACAGGTTCGCGGGGGCCATCGGCGACCGGCCGGCCGTCGTCGTCCTCGAACCGGACGCGATCCCGCACATCGTGGACGGCTGCACCCCCGCCGAGTACCACGCCGAGCGCTACCAACTGCTCTCCGATGCCATCCAGCGGCTCAAGCAACAGCCCCGGGTGAAGGTCTATCTGGACGCGGGCAATCCGGGCTGGATCTCCCAGGCGGCCAAGCTCGCCGA
Organism: Streptomyces sp. NPDC002853; assembly: GCF_053591915.1. NCBI lineage: Bacteria > Bacillati > Actinomycetota > Actinomycetes > Kitasatosporales > Streptomycetaceae > Streptomyces > Streptomyces sp. NPDC002853. The sequence goes on from NZ_JBSFUS010000003.1 coordinate 52,076, forward strand.
GCCGCTCCAGCAGGCGGGGATCGCGCAGGCGGACGGCTTCTCGCTGAACGTGTCGAACTTCCAGGACGACGAGACCATCAAGGCGTACGGCCGCGGCCTCTCGGGGATCGTCGGCGGCAAGCACTTCGTGATGGACACCAGCCGCAACGGCAAGGGCCCGCTCGCCGGTGACCGCGAGGACGCCTGGTGCAACCCGCCGGGGCGCGGTCTCGGCACCCCGCCCACGGACAAGACCGGTGACGCGCTGCTCGACGCGGTCCTGTGGATCAAGCGGCCCGGCGACTCGGACGGACCGTGCCGGGGCGGCCCGGCGGCCGGCCAGTGGTGGCCCGACTACGCGCTCGGTCTCGCGCGCAACGCCAAGGCCACCTGACCGCGGCCACCCGGTCCGGGCGGATCCGGCTACTTCCCGCCCACGTGGATCCACTTCGCCTCGGACGACGTGCCGTCCTGGTCCGTCACGAAGAGCATGTACCAGCCCGGCGGCACCAGCGCGGTGTCGCCCCTGGGAACCTCCACCGTCACCTCGCCCTTGCCCTTGCTGAGGCCGAGCGCGATCGACCGCTGCTCGACGTCCGTCGTGTGCGTCACCGCGCTGGGGCGCATCAGACGGGCCGAAGCGATCTTCCCGGGGCTCTTCGTGCGGAACGTCGCCCGGCCGTCCGCCGCCAGTTCCTCCGGGCCCTCGCCGAGGACCGGGCGGTTGTCCCCCGCCTTGTGCAGCGCGGGCGGCGTGAACACCTCCATGCGCTGCTCGAAGTGGCCGAGCTTGGTGTTCTGCTGGTTGTCGTAGAGCGGGTCGGAGCCGAAGGTGACGACCCGTCCGTCGGGCAGGAGCAGCGCCTCGGAGTGGTAGTTGCGGCCCACCTTGGGGGACGCGGCCTCCCGGAAGCTGTTCGACTTGGGGTCGTAGAACTGCGCCTTGAGGATGTTGCTCGCCCCGCGCCCCCGGTAGTCCTTGGAGCCGTTGGCCGTGAAGACCGAGTCGTCCGGCAGGATCACGCTGTTCAAGTAGCGGGTGCCCTGCGGAAGTTCGGGGCCCGTGCGGAAGGCGGGCCGCTTCTCCTTGAGGTCCACCACGGCCGTGCGCCGGGTCGCCTTGTCGGACTCACCGACGCCTCCGCCGCCCAGGATCATCACCTTCTGGTCCTGCGCCGGGGGCAGCAGGAGGGACGCGGACGTCTCGGTCTGGTCGAGGTCCACGAGGCCGGGGATCTTCTCGAACTTGTTGGTCTTCAGGTCCCAGAGACCGGGCTCACGGCCCTTGTCGGCGGGGCCGTAGCCCGCGTTCGACGCGGGGTAGAAGAGCTTGCCGCCCTTGGTGAGGAAGAGCGCCGGGTAGGTCGGGAAGTAGCGCTTGGGGCCGTCGGTCCACTTCTTCGTCCTCGGGTCGTAGATCTCGTTGTCGCCCGGGTCGATCTTGCCCACGTCGTCGAGTCCGGAGACCGCGAGCACCTTGCCGTCGTCGAGACCGACGAGCGTGGGGTACCAGCGGGCCTTGTCCATCGGCTCCACGGGGACGTACTTCTCGGCCTTCGGATCGAACTCGTACGCCGCCTTGATCCCCTGGAAGTCCTGCTTGTCCATGGTGATCTTCTCGGCGATCCCGTACGCGTTGTCCGCTTCCTTGCCGGTGAGGCCCTCGATCTCGTACTGCGCGGACTTCTGCGTGGCGAACTCCTCGCCGTCCCGGGTGGCCTCGACGAAGACGCGCGCCTCGCTCGCCTTGACCGTCGTCTTCCAGGGCTTCATCACACCGGACTTGGTGTACGTGATCTCGTAGTCCCGCTCGGCCTTGGGCACCTTGACGTCGAACTTGCTCACGTACTCGACGCCCGAGGGCGAGCGGAAACGTGTGCCCTTCTTGAGGACGATGGCCTTGTCGGGGTTCTCGTTCTTGACGCGCATGCCGCCGCCGGCCCGGTTGATCTCGCCGTCGAGGAGTTCGTAGCGCGCCGTGCCGCCCGCCACCAGGAGCCGCCCGTCGGGGAGCTGGGCGTGGCCCGAGCAGAAGAAGTCCTCCGGGGTCCTGATCTTCTTGAAGGTGTCGTTTCTCGGGTCCCAGAGGATCGTGTCGAAGGCGCCCTTGTCGAACTTCTTCTGCTCGTTCCCCGAGCCCGCGACGATCAGGACCTTGCCGGTGTGCAGGAGCGCGGCGTGGATGGCGTTGGTGCGGAACTCCTCGGGGATGCCGATCTGCTTCCAGGAGCCGTACTTCGCCTTGTAGCCGGGCTGGGCGATCTTGTACTCGTAGTACTGCTCCTCGGCGAAGGAGAGTGCCGCCGGTGCGTTGAGTCCGACGAGCAGCGCGCCCGCCCCGACACCCAGGAGTGTCTTCTTCGTCCGCTGAGAGGGCCGGTATGCCATGGGTCAGTTCCCTCCTGTCGTCGTACCGGTGGCGAACGCCGGCTCCGGCTCGCCGTCCGCGGCCGCGGCGCCGATGCCTTCCGCGTCCTGCCTGCCGCGCCGCCGCGCCCGCTCGCGGGCCTCCTTGCGCCCCTCGCTCGCCCTGCGCTCCTTGAGCAGCGTGAAGCACCAGATCGTGACGGGGGCCAGCGAGATGACCAGGGCGAGGACGGCCCAGGTGCGCATCGCCGCGTGGGTGTGGCCGAGCACGAACGAGGCGACCAGCGAGCTGGTGAGCACCGCCGCCCAGAAGAGGTGGATGCGGAAGGTGAGCAGCCGGTCGGGGCTCGCGTCACCGCCCTTGGGCGTGACCACGAAGCGGCTCGGGCGGCGCACGACGGCGGCGCCGAGCGACTTGGCGTAGATGGGCGCGGAGAGGGCGGACATCCCCATCCCGGCGAGGCCCCCGGAGCCGGCCGGTTCGTGCGGGGAGACGTTGTGGCGGCGGTTCCACAGGTAGAGCCCCACCTGGAGGGCGGCGGCGTCGCTGTAGAGCATCAGCCAGACGGAGGCGGCGACCTGCGTCCCCGATGCGCCGAACCAGAGGAAGAGGACGCAACTCAGGACGCCGAGCAGCCAGTTGACCGCCGTCATGGGGTAGTAGACGAGCATCATCGTGTACGAGAAGAGACGGCCGGGCGGCATCGTGAACGGTGCCTTCCAGTACTGCTTGATCAGCGTCTCGTACGTCCCGCGCGACCAGCGCATCTGCTGGGTGAAGAAGTCCGTCCAGGAGGCGGGCCCCTCGCCGACGGCGAGCACGTCCGGGGTGTAGACGGACCGCCAGTGGCGCTTGGTGGCGGGGTTCTTGTGCCGGTGCAGCTCGAAGCCGGTCGCCATGTCCTCGGTGATGGAGTCGAACAGACCGCCGACCTGGCGCAGCGCCTGGATGCGTACGACGTTGTTGGTGCCGACGAACATGGGAGCTCGGTAGCGGTTGCCCGCGCGCTGGATCAGCGCGTGGAAGAGGAACTGCTGGGATTCGGCGGCCTTGGTGACGGGGCTGTCGTAGTTCCCGTACACCTGAGGCCCGACGACGAAGGCCACGTCCTCGTCCCGGAAGTAACCCATCATCCGCTCCAGGAAGTTGGGAAGCGGAACGTGATCGGTGTCCACGGAGGCGAAGAAGTCGTAGTCGCCGCCGTGCATCGCGAGCCAGGCGTTGTAGTTGCCGTGCTTGGTGCGGGCCTTGTGCACGCCCTTCTTGCGGTTCCACTCGGGCACGCCTTTGCGGGTGAAGTGACGTACGTCGAGTTCGGCGCAGAGGGCCTTGGCGTCCTCGTCGTCCCCCTCGTCGAGGAGCCACACGTCGAGGGGGCCGGTGTGGTGTATGCCCTTCGCGCCCTCGAGGGTGGCGCGGACCATGCTGAGGGGCTCCTTGCCCGGGACGTACGTCGTGAGGAACGCGACGCGGGTGCCGGGTTCGGGGGTGACCGGTATCGGGTCCCTCGCCATCATCGTCGCGTGGGCGATGGACACGACGTTGACGAGCATGAAGAGCTCGATCAGGCCGATGGCCACGAGCATCGTGATGTCGAGCCCGATGAGCCAGCTGTCGGCGCCCTCGCGTTCGGTCCAGTGGCTCGGCCACACGAGGTAGACGAGGAGGAGTCCGGTGAGGATGGGCGCGAGCGTCATCAGGATGACCGCTCGTATTCGGTGGGGCTCACTGGAGAGAAGCTTGTTGTACTGCACCCGATAGCGGCCGCCTTCGCCGCTGCCTTCGCCGTCCGGCTCCGTGAGCGGTCCGGCGAGTGTGCTGTGGGTGTCGTAGTCGTAGCCCTCCGGCCGCACAGCGCCCTCCAGGTCGTGGGTGATCTGGCTCTGGCAGGTTCAGGTGCGAACGAGCCGATAACCACACAAAAGTGGAGTTTCCCCGGCGTGTCGAACGGGACGCGTCCGTGCGAGCGGTCTTACGGTGAGCGGTTCGGCCGGGGTTATGGGCCGGAACCCCCCGGGGCACGAGTCGAACGACGTTGCTCCGTCTGTGAACGCCGGGCGGACAAGGCTTGTTCGACCAGAGGCGGATGCGGGGCAATCGGGCGGGTGGGCGGAAAAGGCTTGTTCGACCAGGAGCAGACCCTGGGCAATCAGGCGGGTGGGCGGGAAAGGTCCTTACGGAGCCCACCCACCGCAGGGGGCCCAGCTCAGGACCGCGTAACCCGCCGTAGGCGACTCCGCATGGCGCGCTGGGCAATCGGCCCCAAGTCCTCGACGGCCGTCACCAGGACGGACAACTGCTCCAGAGCGTCCAGCGCCCTCTCCGCCCCCGCCGCGTCCACCCCCTCGTACAGCTCCACCCCCACGAAGGACGCCGCCACCGCCCGCGCGAGACCCACGGGATCCGCGAACTCCCCCAGCGGCGTCGCCGAGAGGACCCGGACCAGGACCTTCTCGATCTCCTCGATCCAGAGGGCGAGACCCGCCGCCGTCGCGGGGGCGAGCCGAGGCTGCGTCTGGGCCCCCGCCAGAAGCTGGCCGAGGACCGCGACATGTCCCGCGGCCCTCTCCTCCGCGTGCATCTCACGGCCGAACTCAAGAAGTTCGGCCAGCGAGGACACCGCGTCGAGCCGCTCCCGGTAACGCGCGACCCGCTGCTCCGAGCCATGACGGCAGGCCGCGGCCAGAAGCTCGTCGACGGACCCGAAGTGGTAGAAGACCAGCGCCTGGTTGACCCCGGCGGCAGCCGCGATCGTCCGCGCGGACGTCTTCGCGATGCCCTGCTCCGTCAACGTACGCAGCGCCCCTTCGAGGAGCTTCTCCTTCGTGCCGGCGCTCACGCCCTCGCCTCCTCGCGCAGGGGCCGCAACCCCGGCCGCACACCGCAGCCGCGGACATCCGCGTACTCCGCCGCGAAGGAACCCTCGTACCCGAAGAGCGGCCCGAAGTGCCGGTTCACCACCCTGACCTGGATACGGAAGCGGCCCGTGGAGTCGTCGTAGGACTCCCGCACCTCCGCGTCACCGCCGACCAGCTCGGGGACCCGGACATCCACCGGCCCCTCCCGGAAGCGGTGCTCCCCGGAGCGGATCAGCAGGGAGCCGTCCGGCTGGGCACGGAGGTGGAGGTCGCTCGCGAGGTGCTGGTGAGTGCCCAGGTAGTCGAGGATCCGGTCACCTTTGGGGCCCAGGACCATCTGGGCGTCGAAGCGGCGGTAGCGTCCTGGCAGATCGAAGGTGCGCACGAAGCTCACCGTCTCACGGCCGAAGGTGTCGACGTACGGCACGTTCTCGATGGTGAAGGGCACGTGGCGGCCCGCCCGGGGGACGAGGATGTTGCGCGTGCCCCCGAGGGCCAGGAACGGCTTCACGAAGCCTCTGCCGTGCCAGATGCGATCCATGACGCCCCGCCCCGTGCACGCCTCGCCGCTCGCCAGGCCGACGGAGAAGCGGCGCTGCAGCTGGGGGTGCAGGCGGTCGAAGTCGGCGCCCATCACCGTACGGAAGATCGATGTCCGCATCACTTCTCCTGAAGGGTCGCCAGAACACGCGGCGCACGCGTGCGTGGCGGTGGATTGCGCAGGCAGCGGCGCGCCGCCGGCGTCGTCGGCAGCGGCGGCAGGACGAAGGCGAGCGCCAGGACCGCGGGCGCCACCATGGGCGCGGCGAGGGCGGCCGCGGCCACGCACCCGACGCGCACCCCCACCTCGGCCAGCGCGTGCAGCAGTTGGCGCTCGGGTGTGATCCCGCGCTCCAGCCAGAGCCGGAGCCGGTCGAAGGACCAGGCCGTGGCCCAGCCCATCAGGGGGCGGAAGACGGCACGGTCGGCGAGCACGCCGAAGCGGCCCCAGCGCGGCCGGTAGTCGTAGCCGGTGAGGAAGCGGATGCCGCCGCCAGGGATGGGGACGTAACGCCAGTAGCCCGAGCCCTCCTGGAGGAGCGACAGCGGGTGCGGCGAGGCGAAGCGCAGCGCGGACGTCCTGGTGCCGTCCGCGCGCCACTTCTCGCCGGCGGAGATCCCGGTGCCCGCGACGGTCAAAAAGGGCAGTACGCGCGTGCCGTACCGGAAGCGCCGCGGCTCGCCCGGAGCCTGCGGCAGGTAGTCGATCTCGGTGAAGCGGAGGTCCCAGCGCTGGTGCTGGGACGGCTCCTGGGTGCGTGTCCAGAGCTCGTCCAGGTCGGCGTCTATGCGCGCTTCGACGTACAAGCTCATGGCATGCCCCCATGTCAGTCCCATGTCAGTGCAGTTTTGAGCGACTGCTCAAGTTGACCATGGTGACCATAGAGGCTTTTGAGCGACTGCTCAAGTCAGCGAACAAGGAGAAGCCCTCGCCGTCGGACGGCGAGGGCTTCTCCTAGGGCACTGGAAGGGCGGCGGCTACGCGGAAAGGTGTCGCTCCACCGTCTCGACCTTCGACGTCATCCCGTCCGTCACTCCGGGACGGATGTCCGCCTTCATGACGACGGAGACGCGCGGCGCCCGCGCCTCGACCGCGGCGACGGCGCGTTTGACCACGTCCATCACCTCGTCCCACTCACCTTCGACCGAGGTGAACATCGCGTCGGTCCGGTTGGGCAGCCCGGATTCGCGGACGACACGGACCGCGTCGGCGACGTACTCGCCCACGTCCTCGCCGACGCCCAGCGGGGTCACGGAGAAGGCGACGATCATGCGCTCACGACGCCTTCGCGGCGGGCGCGCGACGCGATCACCGCGGCCTCGGCCTCACGCTTGAGCTTGCGCTCGGCGAAGAAGCCGCCGGCCGGCAGGACGGAGAGGACGAAGTAGAGGGCGGCCGTCTTGAGGTCCCACTTCGTGCGGTTCCAGGCGTCGAGCCAGAACAGCACGTACAGCACGAAGAGCACGCCGTGGACCATGCCCATCACCGGCACGGCGTTGAACTCCGTGGTCCGCTTCAGCACCGAGCAGACGATCAGCAGCAGGAAGGAGACGGCCTCGGGGGCCGAGACCAGACGGAGGCGGCGGAGTGCGGAAGCGGTCTTGATGTCCACGGATCACCTTCGGTGTGAGGCGGGAGCGAGGGGCGGGGCCGCCCGGCGGCATCGATCCGGCGATCACGACGACCGGCGATCTTGTGAATGCGCGCACAAGCGACCCCCATTGTGACATCGGGGTGTTCTCCGGGTTCCCTCAGGGGCCGTTGCCCTGTTCCGACCCCATATCCGACGGCTACCGTCGATACGTGGCAACGTTCCGACTGCAAGGCAGCAGGGTGCTCGCCGTGGACATGACCGGCGACGCCGTCAAGGCGAAGAACGGCTCGATGGTCGCGTACGACGGCCAGATGGCCTTCAAGAAGATGACCGGAGGCGGCGAGGGGATACGGGGCATGGTGACCCGTCGTGTCACCGGCGAGCAGATGACGGTGATGGAGGTGAAGGGGCACGGCACGTGCTGGTTCGCCGACCGCGCCACGGAGATCAACCTCGTGCAGCTGCGCGGAGAGAAGCTTTTCGTCGAGGCCGGCAATCTCCTGTGCACGGACGGGGGCCTGCGCACCGGCACCCAGTTCACCGGCGTCCGCGGCGCCTCCCAGGGCAATGGCCTGTTCACCACCACCGTCGAGGGCTCGGGGCAGGCGGCGATCATGTCGGACGGCCCCGCGGTGGTGCTGCGCGTGAGCCGGCAGTTTCCCCTGACGGTGGACCCGGGGGCGTATGTCGCGCACCAAGGAGACCTCCGCCAGAACCTCCAGTCGGGCGTCACTTTCCGTACGTTGCTGGGCGAGGGCGGCGGCGAGGCCTTTCAGATCCGCTTCGAGGGCGAGGGGCTGGTCTATGTCCAGCCGAGCGAGCGGACGACGATCGCGGGGGACGTCTGACATGCCTTTCCGGGAGATCAACTCGAAGATGGTCGAGGCGACCGTGCTGCCGGGCCAGCGGCTGTTCAGCCAGCGCGGCGCGATGCTCGCCTACAAGGGAGACGTGGCGTTCACGCCCAACATCCAGGGCGGCCAGGGCGGCCTGGCCTCCATGATCGGGCGCCGGGTGGCCAATGAGGCGACCCCCCTGATGACCGTGGAGGGCAGCGGCACGGTGCTCTTCGGGCACGGCGGCCACCACATCCAGGTGATCACCCTCTCCGGGGACACGCTCTACGTGGAGGCGGACCGGCTGCTCGCCTTCGACGGAACGCTCCAGCAGGGCACGATGTTCATGGGCTCGCAGGGCGGCGTCATGGGCATGGTGCGCGGCCAGGTCACCGGACAGGGCCTCTTCACGACCACCCTCAAGGGACAGGGCGCGGTCGCCGTCATGGCGCACGGCGGGGTCATCGAGGTCCCGATCACCCCGCAGCGCCCGGTCCATGTCGACCCCCAGGCGTATGTGGCCCACCACGGGGACGTACGCAACAAACTCTCCACGGCGCTCGGCTGGCGCGACATGGTGGGGCGGGGCTCGGGCGAGGCGTTCCAGCTGGAGCTGTCCGGAAGCGGTGCGGTGTACGTCCAGGCGTCGGAGGAGAAGCTGTGAACCCCTCAATGCCCTCGGGGGCGCCCGCGCCCCTCGACCCGATGACGCTGCCGAGCGACGACAGCGTGAACGCGTACACCTTCTGCGTGGAGCTCAAGGGGAGCCAGTGGTTCCTGCAGAAGGGAAAGATGATCGCGTACTACGGATCGATCGAGTTCAACGGCATCGGTCACGGCCGCCTGGACCGTCTGGTGCGCACGAGTTTTCATTCGCCCCTGCACGCGAGCGACTGGGTGGTGGCCGACGGCCAGGGCAAGATGCTCCTCGCCGACCGGGCTTTCGACGTGAATTCGTACGACCTCGAAGACGGCAACCTGACCATTCGCTCGGGCAACCTCCTCGCTTTTCAGCCAACTCTCGCGCTGAAGCAATCCATCGTTCCGGGCTTCCTGACCCTGATCGGAACCGGAAAGTTCGTGGCCGCGTCGAACGGCCCGGTGGTCTTCATGGAGCCGCCGATCCGGGTGGACCCGCAGGCCCTCGTGGGCTGGGCGGACTGCCCCTCGCCCTGCCATCACTACGACCACGGATATCTGACCGGGGTCATCGGGGGCGTGCGGGCACTGACCGGGATCGGGGGAACCTCCGGCGAGGAGCACCAGTTCGAGTTCGTGGGAGCGGGCGCGGTGCTCCTGCAGTCCTCGGAGGCACTCATGGCCGAGCACGCGACGGGCGCGGTGCCGCATCAGGCGGGCGTTCCGGGCGGTCATGGCGTGCCGGGTCAGCACGGGCAGCATGGTCAGCACGGCCAACAGCCGGGACAACCACGCCTTCCCGGACAACTGGGGGACCTCCAGCGTCGCTTCGGCCTGTGAGCGGTAGTCTGCGGAGTGTGACGGGCGAACGCCTGTGCCCCTCTGACAACTGGGGGTCAGAGGCGCGTGTCACACACCCACATTCGTTCACCTTTCAACTTCTTAGGTAGAATCGATTCCATGGAGACCGATACGGCCCCGCAGTGGCTGACCAACGAGGAACAGTGCGCCTGGCGCACCCACGTAGAGGTCAACAGGATGCTGACCTATCAGCTCGAGAAGGACCTCCAGCCGTTCAACCTGACCATGAACGACTACGACATCCTCGTGCACCTCTCCGAGTCCGAAGAGAAGCGGATGCGTATGAGCGATCTCGCGGCCGCCACACTGCAGTCCAAGAGCCGCCTGTCCCATCAGATCACCCGCATGGAGAACGCGGGCCTTGTCCGCCGGGAGAACTGCGAGTCCGACCGGCGCGGGCTCTACACCGTCCTCACGGACGAGGGCATGGAGACCATGCAGCGGGTCGCCCCGCACCACGTGGACTCGGTCCGCAAACACTTCGTCGACCTGATCTCACCCGAGGCGCTCGGCGAACTCCACAAGGCCCTGACCCCGATCGCGGAACACCTCCGCGCCCAGCGGGGCAAGCCCTGACCCTCACCGGGTGACGGCAGGGACCCTGAGCTCGAAGAGCGCTCCCCCACCGGGAGCCTCTTTGACCGTGAGGGTCCCGCCGTGCCGCGCGGCGACGTCGCGCGCGATGGCGAGGCCCAGCCCCGCCCCGCCGTCATCCCTGGTGCGGGCGTCGTCGAGGCGGACGAAGCGCTCGAAGATCCGGTCGCGTTCGCCTTCCGGCACACCGTCTCCGTCGTCGGAGACCTCAAGGACCGCCCACGCCCCGTCGACGCGGGTGGCGACCGTGACGTGAGAGCGCGCGTGGCGCTGCGCGTTGTTCACCAGATTGCCGAGCACGCGCGCCAACTGGCTCCGGGAGCCGGTGACATCGACGCTCTGCAGATCCATGCGGACGTCGGCGCGGTCCCGGATGCGCTGCGAGAGCTCCTCGCGGGCCAGCGCCGCCAGGTCCACATGTCCGCCGCCCGGCTTCTCGCCCGCGTCGAGGCGGGCCAGGAGGAGCAGGTCGGCGGCCAGTTCCTGAAGCCGTACGGTGTCCTCGACCGCACCCTCCACGTCCAGCAACTCCGGGTGAGCAGCGCCCACTTCGAGCTGTGTGCGCAAGGAGGCGATGGGGCTGCGCAGCTCGTGCGAGGCGTCGGCCACGAAGCGGCGCTGACGTTCCACCGAGGTCTGCAGGGCGGCGAGCGTCTCGTTCGTCGTCGTGGCCAGGCGGGCGATCTCGTCGTGCGTGTCCGGCTCGGGCACGCGGCGCGCGAGGTCCTCGGACGCGGTGATCGCCGCCATCTCGGAGGTGATCGCGTCCACCGGCCGCAGGGCGCGGCGCGTCACCAGCCAGGTCACCAGGGCGATGACGGCCAGGAGCAGCGGGAAACCGATGAGCATGGACGTCAGCGCCGTGGACACCGCGCTCTGCCGGGCGGCGAGCGAGGCGCCCGCGTAGACGGTGAGGTCGCCCTTCTTCTCGACGTTCACCTCGACCGCGGCGAAGCGGTAGTCCCGCGTCTCGCCGTCGATGGTGGCGGAGCCCGAGGTGACGTCCGGCGGGTCGTCGGAGACCTCCCCGAGTTCGAGCGCCTCGCCCTCGCTCGCGTCATCGTCATCGTCGTCGCCCTTGGGGGGCGCCGCGGCCGACTGGGGCTTGACCGCGGTCACACCCGTGCCGCTGATCCTCTGCAGGTCCTCGGTGGCGGCGACCAGCCTCCCGTCGCCGTCGACGATCTGGACCGGATGGTCCTCGTCGTCCAGGTCCAGGTTGTCGTACGGCTCGTTCCCCGCGAGCCGCGTGGCCACCCCGCGGGCGGCGGACTCGGCCTGCCCGCCGGCCTGGTCGGTCAGGTTCGCGCGCAGCGAGAGCAGCACGGCGGCGCCGGCCGCGACCAGCGCGACGGCCACGACGAGACTGGCGCCGATCGTGGCGCGAGCCCGTACGGAACTCAGGAATCGCTTCGTCATCGGGGGGTCTCCAGGCGGTATCCGGCGCCGCGCACCGTCTTGATCAGCTGCGCCCCGAGCTTGCGCCGCAGCGCGCTGATGTAGACCTCGACGATGTTGGGGTCCCCCTCAAAGGCGAAGTCCCAGACGTGCTCCAGGATGTCGCCCTTGGAGACCACCTCGCCCACCCGCAGCACGAGCTGCTCCAGGACCGCGAACTCCTTTGCGGTGAGCGTCACTTCGTCGTCGTCACCACGGAAGACGCGGCGCGCGGCGGTGTCGACCCTGAGGTCGCCGATGGTGTGGACGGGGGACGGCCCCGCGTTGCCGCGGCGGCGCAGGAGCGCCTTCACACGGGCAACGAGCACGACGTACGAGAAGGGCTTGGTGAGGTAGTCGTCGGCGCCCGTGTCGAGCCCCTCGGCCTCGTCGTACTCCCCGTCCTTCGCGGTGAGCATCAGGATCGGTACGTCGTGGCCCGCGGCGCGCAGGGTCGAGCAGACGCGGTAGCCGTTCATGCCGGGCAGCATGATGTCGAGGATGACCAGGTCGTACGTGCCCTCGCTCGCCCGGTGCAGCCCGTCGATGCCGTCGTGCACGACGTCCACGGCGTAACCCTCGGCCGTCAGGCCCTTGGCCAGGGAAAGCGCGAGGCGCTTTTCGTCTTCCACGATCAACAGGCGCATGCGTTCAGGGTGTCAGAGCGAACCTGAAGAGTCCTTCAGGCGGCTTCAGGCTGGCTTCAGGGTCGCTCAGCCAGATTGGTCCATGTCGAAAGCGAACGGCAGCGGCCCACCGGCCGCACAGCCAACGACTCGGGAGGAACCCCTCATGAAGCGCAACATCGTCATCGCCACCGTCGCAGCTCTCGCCCTGGTCGGGGGCGGCACCGCGACAGCGCTCGCCACCACCGGCGACGACGAGTCGTCGGCAGCCGCCAAGAAGTCCAGCGTCCAGCTGAAGGACCACGACCGGGACGACAACGATCGTGACGACAACGACCGGGACGACAACGACCGGGACGACGACCGGGACGACGCCAAGGAGAACAGCGCCGAGGCGAAGGCCGCCAAGGTGACGGCCGCCGACGCGATCAAGGCGGCGCTGGCCGACAAGTCCGGCACTGCGGTCTCCGCCGAGCTCGACGACGAGGACGGCGGTCTGGTCTGGGACGTCGACGTGCTCGGCAAGGGCAGCACGTGGCACAGCGTCCAGGTCGACCCCGGCACCGGCAAGGTGCTCGGCTCGCACACCGAGCAGGACGAGGACGGCGACGCGAACCGCGTGGCCACCGCCCTGAAGGGTGCGTCCGTCAATGCCGAGGACGCGGCGAAGGCCGCCGCCGCCAAGGGCACGGTCACCTCCGTGGACCTGGACGACGACGGCACGGCCAAGGCATGGGAGGCGGAGACGGCCTCCGGCAAGGGTGCGGAGTCCGACTGGAAGGTCGACCTGCAGTCGGGCAAGGTCACGGCTGACAAGTCGGACAGCCACGACGACTCCGACGACAACGACTCGGACGACTCCGACGACTCCGACGACTAATTGCCCCCGTCCCCCCGAAGGGCCGGCCCCGCAGGGACATCCCTGCGGGGCCGACGCACGTCGCGGCGACACCCTGCGGGGCCGGCTCGCGTCGCGGTTACACCCTGCACCGCCGCTTCGCGGCGGATCTTTCCCGCCCGCCCACCCGATTACCCGGGGTGATCGGGTGGGCGGGCGGGGAGATTCGCCGCGAAGCGGCGGCTCGTTCGGCCGCGGGCCCAGCCGGAGCAGCGGAACCGTTCAGCTGCAGGCCCAGCCCGAGCAGCGCAACCGTTCAGCTAGCTGTGGGGCCAGCCCGAGCAGCAGATCCGCTCCTCCACCGGCTCACCTAATCGGTCCCGCCCTCAGCTCGCGGTCAAGCTCGCGATCAGTTCGTCCGCCGCCGCGTACGGGTCAAGGGCCCCCGCCACGATCCGCTCCGCAAGCGCGGACAACCGCGCGTCCCCGTGCAGATCAGCAATCCGCTCCCGCAAAGCCGTGACCGCGATGGTCTCCACCTCGCGCGCCGCCCGCGCGGCGCGGCGTTCCGCGAGGACGCCCCGCTCCTCCATCCACGCCCGGTGCTTCTCCAGGGCCTCGACGACCTCGTCGATCCCCTCACCGCGCGCGGCCACCGTCTTCACGATGGGCGGCCGCCAGTCCCCCTTGGCGCGGGACTCCCCGAGCCCCAGCATGTGGTTCAGCTCGCGCGCGGTCGCGTCCGCGCCGTCCCGGTCCGCCTTGTTGACGACGTACACGTCACCGATCTCCAGGATTCCGGCCTTCGCCGCCTGGATCCCGTCCCCCATCCCGGGAGCGAGCAGCACGACCGAGGTGTCCGCCTGCGAGGCGATCTCCACCTCGGACTGGCCGACGCCGACCGTCTCGACCAGGATCACGTCGCAGCCCGCGGCGTCCAGGACGCGGATCGCCTGGGGTGCCGACCACGCGAGGCCGCCCAGGTGGCCACGCGTGGCCATGGAGCGGATGTAGACCCCGGGGTCGGACGCGTGCTCCGACATCCGGACCCGGTCACCCAGCAGCGCGCCCCCGGAGAAAGGGGACGAGGGGTCGACGGCGAGGACGCCGACCCGCTTGCCCGCGCGCCGGTACGCCGACACAAGTGCCGACGTCGAAGTCGACTTGCCGACACCGGGGGATCCGGTGAGGCCCACCACGTAGGCGTGGCCCGCCAGCGGAGCCAGCGCCGCCATGACCTCGCGGAGCTGCTCGGACGCCCCCTCCACCAGTGAGATCAGCCGGGCCACGGCCCGTGGCCTGCCCTCGCGGGCCTGCGCCACCAGGGAGGGGACGTCCTGCATGTCAGACAGCTCCGTTCCAAGACGTTTGCGAGACGGAAGGCTTGCACGCGCGAACGCGTCAGGCCTTCGCCACCTTCACGATCAGCGCGTCACCCTGCCCGCCGCCACCGCAGAGCGCCGCGGCACCCACGCCACCGCCCCGCCGCTTCAGCTCAAGGGCGAGGTGCAGGACGACGCGTGCGCCGGACATCCCGATCGGGTGACCCAGGGCAATGGCGCCGCCGTTGACGTTCACCTTTTCCGAGGACACCCCGAGGTCCTTCATTGACTGCACCGCGACGGCGGCGAACGCCTCGTTGATCTCGATCAGGTCGAGGTCGGCGACGTCCAGGCCCTCCTTCTTCAGGGCGTGCTGGATGGCGTTCGACGGCTGCGACTGGAGCGAGTTGTCCGGGCCCGCCACGTTGCCGTGGGCGCCGATCTCCGCGATCCAGTCGAGGCCGAGCTCCTCGGCCTTGGCCTTCGACATCACCACGACCGCGGCGGCGCCGTCGGAGATCTGCGAGGAGGTGCCCGCCGTGATCGTGCCGTCCTTGGTGAAGGCGGGGCGCAGCTTGCCGAGCGACTCGGCGGTCGTCTCGGCGCGGATGCCCTCGTCCTTGGAGAACAGGACCGGGTCGCCCTTGCGCTGCGGGATCTCGACCGGGGTGATCTCGGCCTCGAAGATGCCGTTCTTCTGGGCGGCGGCCGCGCGCTGGTGGGAGGCGGCGGCGATCTCGTCCTGCTCGGGGCGTGCGATGCCGAGGCGGCTGTTGTGCTTCTCCGTGGACTCGCCCATGGCGATGGCCTCGAAGGAGTCGGTCAGGCCGTCGTACGCCATGGAGTCGAGCATCTCGATGGCGCCGTACTTGTAGCCCTCGCGGGACTTCGGGAGGAGGTGCGGCGCGTTCGTCATCGACTCCTGGCCGCCGGCGACGACGACGTCGAACTCGCCCGCGCGGATCAGCTGGTCGGCGAGCGCGATCGCGTCGAGCCCGGAGAGGCACACCTTGTTGACGGTGAGTGCCGGGACGTTCATGGGGATGCCCGCCTTGACGGCGGCCTGACGCGCCGGGATCTGCCCTGCCCCGGCCGTGAGCACCTGCCCCATGATCACGTACTGCACCTGGTCGCCGCCGATCCCGGCCCGCTCCAGCGCGGCCTTGATCGCGAAACCGCCCAGGTCGGCGCCGGAGAAGGACTTGAGGGAGCCGAGCAGGCGGCCCATGGGCGTACGCGCGCCCGCGACGATCACTGAGGTGGTACCGGTCGTTCCAGACATGTGCCACGGCCCCTTGGGAGGAGGAGTTAATGAGGGTTTACTTGAATGTACTGAGCGGTACGCCGCGCGTCATCGGGCGTTCGGTGTGATCGCGCGCACGTTGCGTAATCACCGCCGGAAGGGCTGCACTTAAAACATGCTGACGCGAATCGATCACATCGGGATCGCCTGTTTCGACCTCGACAAGACCGTCGAGTTCTACCGGTCGACATATGGCTTCACGGTGTTCCACACCGAGGTCAACGAAGAGCAGGGCGTACGCGAGGCCATGCTCAAGATCAATGAGACGAGTGACGGCGGCGCCTCCTACCTGCAACTCCTCGAACCCACCCGCGACGACTCCGCCGTGGGCAAATGGCTGGCCAAGAACGGCGAGGGCGTGCACCACATCGCCTTCGGCACCGCGGACGTGGACGGCGACGCCGCGGCCATCAAGGACAAGGGCGTACGGGTCCTCTACGAGGAGCCCCGGATCGGTTCCATGGGCTCCCGCATCACCTTCCTGCACCCCAAGGACTGCCACGGCGTACTGACCGAACTGGTCACCTCGGCAGCTCAGGAGTCACCGGAGCACTGACCTCCGCATACTTGGGCCGGTAGGGTTGGGGGCGGCCGTCCGAAGTTCGGGCGGCCGGTCGTCCGTACGCTGGGCGGCCGCTTGCCGGGGTCCGGGTTTCGGGGGACGAGCGTCAGGGCAGCAGCCCATGCTCTGCTGTTGATCTGACACCATTCCCCGTGGGCCCCGTTCGGCGGATGGACAGGGCTCGTAAGAAGAGACTTGCGACCAGGGGACGGATGGGACCGCGCAGTGCGGGGCTACGAACGCCAAGAGAGCTCGCGGGCTGAGACGGACCATCTTTCGCGGTTCGAGGCCGAGATGGACCGGCTGAAGACCGAGCGAGAGAAGGCTGTTCAGCACGCCGAGGACCTCGGCTACCAAGTCGAGGTGTTGCGCGCCAAGCTGCACGAGGCGCGCCGCAACCTCGCGTCCCGCCCTGCCTATGACGGCGCGGACATCGGCTACCAGGCCGAGCAGTTGCTCCGTAATGCCCAGATCCAGGCCGACCAGCTGCGCCAGGATGCCGAGCGGGAGCTGCGCGACGCCCGTGCGCAGACCCAGCGGATCCTCCAGGAGCACGCCGAGCAGCAGGCCAGGCTCCAGTCCGAGCTGCACTCCGAGGCGGTGTCACGCCGTCAGCAGCTCGACCAGGAGCTGTCCGAGCGCCGCCAGACCGTCGAGTCGCACGTCAACGAGAACGTCGCGTGGGCCGAGCAGCTGCGGGCGCGCACGGAGCAGCAGGCGCGCCGCCTGCTCGACGAGTCGCGTGCCGAGGCCGACCAGGCCCTTGCCGCCGCCCGCGCCGAGGCCGAGCGCGTGGCCGAAGAGGCCCGCCAGCGCATGTCGAGCGACGCCGAGTCGGCCCGTGCCGAGGCCGAGGCGATCCTGCGCCGGGCCCGCTCGGACGCCGAGCGCCTCCTGAACGCGGCGTCCACGCAGGCACAGGAGGCCACCGACCACGCGGAGCAGCTGCGTTCGTCCACGGCCACCGAGACCGAGCAGGCCCGCCGCCAGACCACCGAGGCGAGCCGGGCCGCCGAGCAGCGCATGGCGGAGGCCGAGACGGCTCTGCGCGAGGCGCGCGCCGAGGCCGACAAGGTCCTCGCCGAGGCCAAGGAACTGGCGTCCAAGCAGCTCTCGGCCGCCGAGGGGGCCAACGAACAGCGCACGCGGACGGCCAAGGAGCAGGTCGCGCGTCTTGTCGGCGAGGCCACCAAGGAAGCCGAGGCCACGAAGTCCGAGGCCGAGCAGCTCGTCGCCGACGCCCGCGCCGAGGCCGAGAAGCTGATCAAGGACGCCGCCGAGAAGGCGCGCACGATCACCGCCGAGGAGACCGCGGGCCAGCTCGCCAAGGCGGCCCGTACGGCGGAGGAAGTACTGGAGAAGGCGTCCAAGGACGCCAAGGACACGACGAAGGCCGCCACCGAGGAGGCCGAGCGGATCCGCAGCGAGGCCGAGGCCGAGGCGGACCGGCTGCGCGCCGAGGCGCACGACATCGCCGAGGGGCTCAAGGGCACGGCGAAGGACGACACCAAGGAGTACCGCGCCAAGACCGTCGAGCTGCAGGAGGAGGCGCGCAGGCTGCGCGGCGAGGCCGAGCAGCTGCGGGCCGACGCGGTCACCGAGGGTGAGCGCATCCGGGGCGAGGCGCGGCGCGAGGCCGTCCAGCAGATCGAGGAGGCGGCAAAGTCCGCCGAGGAGCTGCTCGCCAAGGCGAAGGCCGACGCGGACGAGCTGAAGTCGGCCGCGACCGCCGAGAGCGAGCGGGTCCGCACCGAGGCCATCGAGCGCGCCACGAGCTTGCGCAAGCAGGCCGAGGAGACCCTGGAGCGCACCCGCGCGGAGGCCGAACGGCACCGCGAGGAGGCCGGCGAGCAGGCCGAGGCCACGAAGTCGGAGGCCGAGGACGCCGCGCGGGCCCTGCGCGAGGAGACCGAGCGGGCGATAGCGGCACGTCAGGCCGAGGCGGCGGACGAGCTGGCGCGCCTGCACACGGAGGCCGAGGAGCGTCTCGCCTCCGCCGAGCAGGCGCTGACCGACGCCCGAGCCGAGGCCGAGCGCATCCGCAAGGAAGCCGCGGACGAGACGGACCGCCTCCGCGCGGAGTCCGCCGAGCGGATCCGCACCCTTCAGTCGCAGGCCGAGACCGAGGCCGAGCGGCTGCGCACCGAGGCCGCCGCCGACGCCTCGCAGGCGCGCGCCGAGGGCGAGAACATCGCCGTGCGGCTGCGTTCGGACGCCGCGGCCGAGGCCGAGCGCCTCAAGACCGAGGCCCAGGAGTCGGCCGACCGGCTGCGCTCGGAGGCCGCTGCCGCCGCCGAGCGCGTGGGTGCCGAGGCCGCGGAGGCGCTGTCCGCCGCCCAGGAGGAGGCCGCGCGCCGCCGCCGGGAGGCCGAGGAGACCCTCAGCTCCGCGCGCGGAGAGGCCGACCAGGAGCGCGAGCGGGCCCGCGAGCAGAGCGAGGAGCTCCTCGCCTCCGCCCGCAACCGCGTCGAGGAGGCTCAGGCCGAGGCCGTCCGCCTCGTCGAGGAGGCCGACCGCAGGGCGACCGAGATGGTCTCCAGCGCCGAGCAGACCGCCCAGTCCGTACGGGACTCCGTGTCGGGCCTCCAGGAGGCGGCGCAGGAGGAGATCACCGGCCTGCGCAGCGCCGCCGAGCACGCGGCGGAGCGTACGAGGACCGAGGCGCAGGAGGAGGCGGACCGTGTCCGCGCCGACGCCTACGCCGAGCGGGAGCGCGCGTCCGAGGACGCCGCCCGTGCCCGGCGCGAGGCGAGCGAGGAGTCCGAGGCCGCCAAGTCCCTGGCCGAGCGCACCGTTTCGGAGGCGATCGCGGAGGCCGAGCGGCTGCGTTCGGACGCCTCGGAGTACGCCCAGCGGTCGCGTACGGAAGCGTCGGACGCGATCGCGTCGGCCGAGCAGGACGCGTCCCGCACCCGTGCCGACGCCCGCGAGGACGCCAACCGCATCCGCAGTGACGCGGCGAGCCAGGCCGACCAGTTGATCGGCGAGGCGCGCAGCGAGGCGGAGCGGCTGCAGAACGAGACGGTCGCGGAGGCCGAGCGGCTCCAGGCCGAGACCATCGCGGAAGCCGAGCGGCTGCGCGCCGAGGCGGCCACGGAGGCCGAGCGGGTGCGCTCGGAGTCGGTGGCCAAGGCCGAGAAGCTCATCTCGGACGCCACGGGCGACGCCGAGCGGCTTCGCGCGGACGCCGCCGAGACGGTGGGCTCCGCCCAGCAGCACGCCGAGCGCATCCGGTCCGAGGCCGAGCGCGTCAAGGCGGAGGCGGCGGCCGAGGCCGAGCGGCTCACCTCGCAGGCGCGTCAGGAGGCCGAGCGGACCCAGGACGAGGCACGCCGGGCCGCCAACAAGAGCCGCTCCGAGGCGGCCGAGCAGGTCGACACGCTCATCACGGAGGCCGCGGCCGAGGCCGAGAAGCTGACGGGCGACGCCCAGGAGAAGGCGCTCAAGGCCACCACGGACGCGGAGGCGCAGGCCGACACGATGGTCGGCGCCGCCCGCACGGAGGCCGACCGTCTGGTCTCCGAGGCCCGGGTCGAGGGCAACTCCCTGGTGGAGAAGGCCCGTACGGACGCGGACGAACTGCTCGTCGGCGCCCGCAGGGACGCGACGGCCATAAGGGAGCGTTCCGAGGAGCAGCGCGACCGCCTCACCGCGGAGATCGAGGAGCTGCACGAGCGTGCGCGCCGCGAGTCCGCGGAGGCGATGAAGACCGCCGGGGAGCGCTGCGACGCGCTGGTGAAGGCCGCGGAGGAACAGCTCGCCGAGGCCGAGGCCAAGGCCAAGGAGCTGGTGTCGGACGCGAGTTCCGAGGCCGGCAAGGTCCGTATCTCCGCCGTGAAGCGGGCCGAGGCGCTGCTCAAGGAGGCGGAGACGAAGGTCGCCGAACTGGTGCGCGACGCCGAGCGGGTCAAGGCGGAGGCGCAGGCCGAGGCGGAGCGTACGGTTGATGAGGGCAAACGCGAGCTGGAGGTTCTCGTCCGGCGCCGCGAGGACATCAACGCCGAGATTTCCCGTGTCCAGGACGTACTGGAGGCGTTGGAGTCTTTTGAGGCTCCGCCGGTCCCCGGCCAGAAGGACGGTGGCGTCAAGGCCGGTGCGGCGGCGGGCTCAACTCGATCGGGTGGCAAGCCGTCTGAGGGCTAGCCAAAGAACATGCTCGCGTGCTTTGTAAGGACCTTCGGCACTGTCGCTGGCAAGTGCTCCGGCGGTTAGCCACTCAAAAGGGGTGTCATTCTCCAGATCAAACGGGCATCTGCTCGATGACACGCCGCTTGGACCCCTAGGATTCCCCCTATCACCTCACCGGTCTCATTCGACAGGAACCCCATGAGCGACACTTCCCCCTACGGCTTCGAGCTTGTGCGGCGTGGGTACGACCGCGCTCAGGTGGACGAACGTATCTCCAAGCTCGTCTCCGACCGTGACAGCGCTCTTGCTCGTATCACTGCTCTGGAAAAGCGCATTGAGGAGCTCCACCTCGAGACGCAGAACGCGCAGGCGCAGGTAGCCGACGCCGAACCGTCGTACGCGGGCCTCGGCGCGCGTGTCGAGAAGATCCTCCGCCTCGCCGAGGAGGAGGCGAAGGACCTGCGCGAGGAGGCTCGTCGCGCAGCCGAGCAGCACCGCGAGCTCGCCGAGTCGGCGGCCCAGCAGGTGCGCAACGACGCCGAGTCGTTCGCGGCCGAGCGCAAGGCCAAGGCGGAGGACGAGGGCGTCCGGATCGTCGAGAAGGCCAAGGGCGAGGCCGGCGCGCTGCGCAGCGAGGCGCAGAAGGACGCGCAGCAGAAGCGCGAGGAGGCGGACGCCCTCTTCGAGGAGACCCGCGCCAAGGCCGCCCAGGCCGCGGCCGACTTCGAGACGAACCTCGCCAAGCGCCGCGAGCAGTCGGAGCGTGACCTGGCCTCGCGTCAGGCCAAGGCCGAGAAGCGCCTCGCGGAGATCGAGCACCGCGCCGAGCAGCTCCGCCTGGAGGCCGAGAAGCTCCGCACGGACGCCGAGCGCCGCGCTCGCCAGACGGTGGAGACCGCTCAGCGTCAGGCCGAGGACATCGTCGCCGACGCGAACGCCAAGGCCGACCGGATCCGCTCGGAGTCCGAGCGGGAGCTCGCCGCCCTGACGAACCGTCGGGACTCCATCAACGCGCAGCTCACCAATGTGCGCGAGATGCTGGCGACGCTCACGGGCGCGGCTGTGGCCGCCGCCGGTTCGCCCGCCGAGGACGAGCCGGTCTCTCGTGGGGTGCCTGCTCAGCAGACCCGGTAACTCCGTCGGGACGCTCTCAGAGCCCTTTGCCGCTCCGGTGGCAGGGGGCTCTGTCCCGTTCTAGCGTGGCCGCATGATCGAGCTCGAGGGGCTGACCAAGCGGTACGGCGAGAAGCTGGCCGTCAACAACCTCACCTTCACCGTGCATCCGGGCATCGTCACCGGCTTCCTCGGGCCCAACGGCGCCGGCAAGTCCACGACGATGCGGATGATGCTCGGGCTCGACAACCCCACGGCGGGCGCCGCGCGGATCGACGGCAAGCGGTACGCCCAGCTGAAGGACCCGCTCAAGTACATCGGGGCCCTGCTCGACGCCAAGGCCATGCACGGCGGGCGCAGCGCCTTCAACCATCTCCTGTGCCTCGCCCAGAGCAACGGCATCCCGCGCGCCCGCGTCCATGAGGTCCTGGACACCGTGGGGCTGACGCAGGTCGCCAGGAAGAAGGCCAAGGGCTTCTCGCTCGGCATGGGGCAGCGGCTCGGCATCGCGGGGGCGTTGCTCGGCGATCCCGAGATCCTGATGTTCGACGAGCCGGTCAACGGGCTCGACCCCGAGGGCATCCACTGGATCCGGAACCTGATGAAGTCGCTGGCCTCGCAGGGCCGCACGGTCTTCGTGTCCTCGCACCTGATGAGCGAGATGGCCCTGACCGCCGATCATCTGGTCGTCATCGGACAGGGGCGGCTGCTCGCGGACACCTCCATGGCGGACTTCATCCAGCAGAACTCACGCAGTTACGTCCGGCTGCGCTCCCCGCAGCGCGAGCGCCTCCTCGACGTGCTGCACCAGGAGGGCGTCACCGCCGTCGAGGCGGGCAACGGCACCCTTGAGGTGGACGGCACCCCTGCGGAGGACCTCGGTGAACTCGCCGCCCGCCATCAGCTCGTGCTCCATGAGCTGAGCCCTCAGCGGGCCTCGCTCGAAGAGGCGTTCATGCAGCTCACCGCGGAGTCCGTGGAGTATCACGCGCACGCCGACCATGCGGGCTCCGGCGCCGCCCCGCCTCCTCCCGCGCGGGCCGCGGGCTGGGGCGACAGCTGGCAGCAGCCGAAGAGGGGGGCCTGAGCGATGGCCGCTACGCAGGTACTGAAGTCGGAGTGGACCAAGATCCGCTCGGTCTCGTCGACCGTGTGGACGCTGGGTCTCGCGCTGGTCGTCACGGTCGGGCTCGGTCTGCTGATCAGCATCCTGGCGAAGAACGACTACGACAGCCTCAACGCCCAGGACCGCCGGGTCTTCGACCCGACCTTCACCAGCTTCGCCGGCATGAGCCTCGGCCAGCTCGCGATGATCGTCTTCGGCGTCCTCGTCGTGTCGAACGAGTACAGCACCGGCATGATCCGCACCTCTCTCTCCGCGGTCCCGCAGCGCGCCACGTTCATGGCGAGCAAGGTCGCGGTCGCCACCCTGCTCTGTCTGGTGGTGGGACTGGTCACCAGCTTCATCGCGTTCTTCGTGGGCCAGGCGATGCTCGGCGAGCACAAGGCGCTGATCGGCGATCCGGGTGTGCTGCGCGCGGTGATCGGCGGGGGGCTCTACATGACGCTCATCGCGATGTTCTCGATGGGCGTCGCGACGATGCTGCGCAGCCCGATGCTGTCCCTCGGCATCCTGATGCCGTTCTTCTTCCTCATCTCCAGCATCCTGGGCAACGTCTCGGCGACGGAAAAGATCGGCCGCTTCCTCCCCGACCAGGCCGGCAGCAAGATCATGCAGGTGAAGACCCCCCTGGACGACGACACCCCGTACGGCCCCTGGGGCGGGCTCGCGATCATGGGGGTGTGGGTGGTGGTGGCACTGCTCGGCGGCTACGCACTGCTCAAGAAGCGGGACGCGTAGCGTCCTCGTCCGGCGGCAGCAGTTCGTCGAACCCGCGCCAGCCGTCCCACTCCCACACGTCACGCCGCAGATCCGGTTCGAGCGGCACGAAGCGGCCCAGCTCGAAGTCCTCGGGCCCCACCTTGAACCACCGCTCGTCCGCGACCTCCGTCCCCAGGCCCACGGTCCGCGCGGTCAGCCGCACCATCAGCTCCACACCGGCCGACTGCGACAGGTCCTTCCCCTGGATGCGGGTGAACGGCAGCCGCGGCACCGGAGCGTCGACCGGGATCCACACGGTGAACGGGGCGCCCCGTTCGACGGCGAGCCAGCAGCGCTCCTCGGCCGGTTCGCCCTTCTCGTCGAGCACATTGAGCCACTTCTTGTAGATGACGAGGCTGCCGTCGTGCGGCGAGCGTTCGAGGTAGCGCAGGTGGGCGCGGGCGTGCAGGTCGACGACGGAGAGGTTGTCGAAGCGGTTGTAGAACCGGATCGCGATGATCGCGTCCTCGCTCTGCGCGTGGGTGCGCCGGTATCCGGGGAAGTCCGCGGTCCACGCGTGCGAGATGGACGCCCGGCGCCGCCAGACGAACGGCCGCAGCGCGAACATCTTGATCAGCACGAAGCCGAGGAGCACGGCGGGCGCGAGCGCCCCGATCACCGAGGCCATGGTCGCCATGAGCTGCTGCGCGGTGCTCCCCGTCTGGGGATCGAGGTTGTCCGTGCCGACGCACGCGCGCAGCGCGGACAGCGCGAGGTCGAACAGCCGTTCAAGATCACTGAACCGCTCGCCCAGGGAGCGCGGCGAGTCCTCGGCCGCGGTCCACAGCACGGCGATCACGGCGGAGACGCCGGCGAGCACGGTCAGCGTCATGAGCAGCAGGGCGTGGACGGACCGGCCCGCGATCCATCCTCGCGCAGACGTCCGATACCGCGGGTGCGCGCCACCCCTGCGAGGCCATCTCACCAAAGACCTCAACTCCCCTCCCCCGCACCGGACTTCGCCCGGTCCCCCACGGTGGAATGGCTTCTTTCCCGCAACCGGCCGGGGTTAACCCGGCAGCCGAGGAGCGGTGAAGGGGCGGCGCGGGTACTCGTTCCCGTGGAAGGCTGTCCCCGCACCGCGTGACCATCCCCGAAGGGCGCCATCGTGAGGACTGAGGACCGAAGCCTGGAGTCACTAGGGCTGGACGACGTACCGGCCAGAGAGCCGCTGACCTATCCCGGCCGCCCCACCCCCGCCCCGTCGCTGCTCAACGGCGGCGAGCTGCTCCGGCTCGACGTACGGACGGACCGGCTCGGCGAGTGGTACGTGGAAGAACCGTTGCGGCGCCGCCTCGACGAGGCCCTTCTGGACCGGGGCCAGGCCGTCACCGGCCGCCGTCACCCGGTGATCGCCGTGGGCTCGAACGCGTCCCCCGGCCAGGTCGCGTACAAGCTGACCCGGCTCGGCATCCCCGCCGCCGTGCCCATGGTGCCGGTCCAGGTGCGCGGCATCGCGGTCGGCTGCTCCGGGCACATCAGCCCGGCGGGCTATGTCGCCGGCACCCCGTACGTGGACCGGGACGCCGAGACACCGCTGGTGGTGACCTGGCTGGACGCCACGCAGCTCAAGGCGGTCGACGACACGGAGTTCCCCGACTACCGCAGGGCCATACTGCCGGGCGACGACTTCGAGATGACCATGCCGTCCGGTGAACGCCTCGGCGGCGCGTACATCTATTTCAGCGCGCACGGAGTCCTCGCCGACCCGGTGACCGAGCGCCCTCGGCCGGGTGGGGGTGATCAGGGGGAGTTGCTTGCCGCGCTGCTGAAGGACTCGTCCCGCCTGAGGGAGCTGCTCGGTCCCGATCCGGCGAGCTGGGTCGCGGCGGCGGGCTCCACGGCCCGGCTGCGCGAGCTCGGCACGCGCGTCTTCGGTGAGGAGGGCTGGGTGCTGCCGCAGACCGACTTCCTGCCGTACGTCGACGAGTCGAGCCGGCTGCGCGTGTACGACGACCTGCCCCCGCTGGAGGGCTCCCTGCCGTCGGCTCGGTGACCACGGAGCCCTTTACGCACTCTTGGCCGGAACCGTCAACGCTCGGATACCCTCCTAACCCTTACGGGGGCGTGTGCCCCGACGTCCTGAACCATTCGATGGGTGCGGAGAATGATCGAGGCAGTCGGCCTGACGAAGCGCTACGGCGCCAAGACAGCCGTGTACAACCTTTCCTTTCAGGTGCGACCCGGCACGGTCACCGGCTTCCTGGGCCCGAACGGCTCCGGCAAGTCGACGACCATGCGCATGATCCTCGGGCTCGACCAACCCACCACGGGCCAGGTGACGATCGGCGGCTACCCGTACCGCAAGCTCCCCAACGCCCCCCGCCAGGTCGGTGCGCTGCTCGACGCCAAGGCGGTGCACGGCGGCCGGCACGCCCGTAACCACCTCCTGTGCCTCGCGCAGCTCTCCGGCATCCCGGCCCGCCGGGTCGACGAGGTGCTCGGCGTGGTGGGCCTCCAGGAGGTGGCGAAGAAGCGCTCCAAGGGCTTCTCGCTCGGCATGGGCCAGCGCCTCGGCATCGCCGCCGCCCTGCTCGGCGACCCGCAGGTGCTGCTCTTCGACGAGCCGGTCAACGGCCTCGACCCCGAGGGCATCCTCTGGGTGAGGAACCTGATGAAGTCCCTCGCCGCCGAGGGCCGCACGGTCTTCGTCTCCTCGCACCTCATGAGCGAGATGGCCCTCACCGCCGAGCACCTGATCGTGATCGGCCGCGGGCAGCTGCTCGCGGACATGAGCGTCAAGGACTTCATCTCGCACAACTCCGCCGACTTCGCCCGGGTGCGTACGCCGGAAGGCGACGTGCAGCAGCGCGAGAAGCTGTCCGCCGCGCTGAGCGAGGCCGGCGGCCAGGTCATGCCCGAGCAGGACGGCGCGCTGCGCGTGACCGGCCTTCCGCTCCCCCGCATCAGCGACCTCGCGCACGACGCGGACGTCCGCGTGTGGGAGCTCTCCCCGCACCAGGCCTCGCTGGAAGAGGCGTACATGCGGATGACGCAGGGCGCCGTCGACTACCGCTCGACCGTCGACCAGCGCGCCGGCCTCCAGCAGCAGCTGCCGCCGGGCGCGATGCCGCCGCAGCAGATGCCGGTGCCCGGACAGGGCCAGCCCGGGTGGTACGCACCGCCGTCGCCCCAGCAGGGCGGCCAGCCCTTCGCGATGCCGCAGGGTGCACCGCAGGGCGCACCGCAGGGCACCCCGAACCCGTACGCGACCGCCGCCCCGCAGGCGCCCGCCTCTGCGCCCGCCCCTGCTCCCGCCCCCGACATGACCAAGCGCGACAGCGAGGACCCCCGATGACCACGCCTCCGACTCCGCAGCCGCAGGCGCAGCCCCAGCAGGCACCTCAGCAGGCCTACGCACAGGCCGGTGCCCCCGTGCCGCAAGGCGCGCCGATGGCTCCCCCGCCGGCCGCCCCCGCGCCGCCCTCCGCCTGGCAGCAGGCGATGAACAACGCCTACACCTCGCCGATCCCGGTCAAGAAGACCCACCTCGGCAACGCCCTGGCCTCCGAGTGGACGAAGATCAAGTCCGTCCGCTCGACGATGTGGACCCTCGGCGTCTTCTTCCTCCTGGTCGTCGGCATCGGCCTGCTCGTGGCCGGGCAGACCGAGGACCGGGACTACGCGGACGTGCCGTTCACCATCCCGGCCTTCTTCGGTCTGGTGCTCGGCCAGATCTGCCTGATCACGCTCGGCGTGCTGGTGACGTCGTCCGAGTACGGCACGGGCATGATCCGTACGACGTTCACGGCGTCCCCGCAGCGCTACCGCGTGCTCACCGCCAAGATCATGATCTTCTTCGTGATCGCCTTCGTCGTCTCGGCGGGCTCCGTGCTCCTGGTGGGCCTGATGACGTCGGGGATGCACAGCGGCCCCGAGGCCGGCGACGTCGCCTGGGCGGGCACGGTCCTCAAGGGCGGGCTCTACGTCTCGCTCCTGGGCGTCCTCGCACTCGCCGCCGGATCGATGCTGCGGCACTCCGCGGGTGCGATCACCGCGATGCTCGGCGTGGTCCTGGTCCCCGCGATCCTGCCCGTGTTCCTGATGATCTCCGAAGGCACGCGCCCGCTCGGCGAGAAGATGCTGGACTACAACGCCATCAACTCGCTCGCCAAGATCTTCGAGATGGACGGCGAGGGCGGCGGCACCTCGCAGTTGCTGCTGCTCGTCGGCGTGACGGCAGCCGCGATCGTCGGTGCCTTCGCCCTCCTGGAGAAGCGCGACGTATAGCCGCCTCCCGGGGTCTCAGTACCTCGGCGCGTTACGGGACCGCTGCACCCGCGTGGTGCGGCGGTCCTTCGCATTCCAGCAGGCCTTGTGCCAGTGCCTGCGCTCGTCGACCCCGGAGTGCTCGGGCCAGGCCACCACATGCGCGAGCGCGGAGGGGATCTCCTGGTCGCAGCCGGGGCAGCGGTAGGTCTTGCCGGCCGCGCTCGCGCCCGCGACGTGCCGCAGGCTCCACTGCTCGCCCTGCCAGCTCTCGGTGGACTGGAAGCCGCCGTAGCGGCCCGTCGCTTCCCCGTCCATGCGCGGACTGTCTTCTCCGGCGCCCTTCGGGCGGTTGCGACGCGGGGACATGGGACACCTCACGGGATGTACGGGGGCCAGGGGTGAGTCCAGCCTACGCGGCGCGGACCCGGGTAGGCGTCCTGCACCAACCCCCACAGATCCCCCCTGCATTTCGCAGAAAATCCGTCAATCTTCATGCCAAGCCGTGCCTTTGGCACGTGTCATGCGTTGTTGCCCGTAGGGGGAGTGCCTGCGTCGGCGCCAAGGAGGCAGGAGTGCGATGCGTGTAGGTAGTTTTGTTCTGGCCGCCCAGTTCCCCGGACAGGGGCAGGGGGAGGCGCTGCACCGTGCGGTGCGGTCCGCCGAGGTGGCCGAGGAGGCGGGCCTCGACTCGGTCTGGCTCGCCGAGCACCACTTCGTGCCGTACGGCACGTGTCCGTCCGCCGTGACCCTGGCCGCCCTTCTTCTCGGGCGTACGCGGCGCATCCGGGTCGGCACCGCCGTGAGCGTCCTGCCGACGGTTCATCCCGTCGCCCTGGGCGAGCAGGCGGCCCTGCTGCACCTGACGTCCGGCGGGCGCTTCTCGCTGGGTGTGGGGCGCGGCGGGCCATGGGTGGACCTGGAGGTCTTCGGGTCCGGCCTCGACGCGTACGAGAAGGGCTTCCCGGAGTCCCTCGACCTGCTGCTGCGGTGGCTGACCGAGCCCCGGGTCGCGAGTGACGCGGCCCGCTTCCCGTTCCGCGAGGTCGCCGTGGTGCCGCGGCCCCAGGAGGCGCTGAGCGGCTCCGGCGAGGATGCCGGGGAGACGCCCGGCGGGCCCGAGGTGATCGTCGCCTGCACCTCGCCGGCCAGCGTGCGGCGCGCCGCGGAACGCGGTCTGCCGATGCTGCTCGGCATGCACGTCGGCGACGAGGAGAAGGCCGAAATGGTGGCGTTGTGGCAGAGGCACGCGCGCGCCGCGGGGCGCACGCCGGAGGAGGTCCTGAGGGCCGCGCACGTCTCCGCCGGGGTCGCGCAGATCGCGGACCGGCGCCTGGACGCGGCGGAGACGCTGCAGAAGGCGATGCCGGGGTGGCTCAAGCAAGGGCTCGACGCGCACGTCACGGTCGACGGCCGGGCACGGGCCATGCGGGACCCGCTCGCGTACACGGAGCTGCTCTGCGGACTGCACCCGGTGGGGACGCCGCAGTTGTGTGCCGACCGGATCGCGGCGACCTCGGAGCGCACGGGGATCACCCGCTTCGCGCTGCTCGTCGAGGGCTCGGGCGACCTGGCGACGACGGAGGAGAACGTCCGGCGGCTGGGCGCCGAAGTGCTGCCCCAGCTCGGCTGAGCCGCCGGGGCGGGGAGCTGCCGCTCCTGTACCAGAACACCTCCCGCGTACGGAGCGGCAGCAAAAGGCCTCAGCAGTCCCGCAGTTCGGGTGACTGGTTGAGCAGCTGGCCCCGGATCGAGGTGAACCGGGCGAGCCTGTCGTCCACGGATGCATCCAACGGGAACACCGCCACACGGTGGCAGTTCTGGAATGCGAGACGGACTCCGAAGTGGCGCTGCAGAGCGCCGCGAATCGCGTCACTCGCCAGCGCCCGCAGGAGCTGTCCGCGTGCCTGCTCACTCGGCGGCGGCGTCTGGTTGTCGGCGAACTCGCCGCCGTCAACCTTCAGCTGGGCCACCAGGGAGCTGATCATCTCCCAGGCGTAAGGCAGGGAGGTCCGGACGCAGTCGACGAATTCCGCTTCATCGACCTCGCCTCGCTCGGCCTGTTCCAACAGTGCCGGTGAGACGTCGAGCGACATGGGTTCTCCTCTCGCACCCCCGGGGAGCGGGGGCTTCCGGACAGGGCAGGAGCCCGTGCACGCAGCGTGCATGCACGGCGACCTCCTGCTTATACGGTAAGCACCGGACCCGCGCTGCACCAGGAGATTGGGAACATAACCGGCCAGGATCGAACAGGGCCATCGCCGGAGGAATCGCGCGGACCACCTGGGGTCGAGTAGCGTTGCGCCCCATGCGTCTCGTCATTGCCCGATGCTCCGTGGATTACGCGGGCAGGCTCACAGCCCATCTCCCGTCGGCCCCTCGCCTGATCCTTGTGAAGGCGGACGGCAGTGTCTCGATCCACGCGGACGACCGGGCCTACAAACCTCTCAACTGGATGTCCCCGCCCTGCACCTTGAAGGAGGGGTCGGGGGACGACGCGGGCGTGTGGACCGTCGTGAACAAGGCGGGCGAGAAACTCATCATCACGATGGAAGAGATCCTGCACGATTCCTCGCACGAACTGGGCGTCGATCCCGGCCTCATCAAGGACGGCGTGGAAGCACACCTTCAGGAACTGCTCGCCGACCGGATCGAGACGCTCGGCGAGGGCTACTCACTGATCCGGCGCGAGTACATGACGGCGATCGGCCCGGTGGACATCCTCTGCCGCGACGCCGACGGACAGACCGTCGCCGTAGAGATCAAGCGGCGCGGCGAGATCGACGGAGTCGAGCAACTCACCCGTTATCTGGAGCTGTTGAACCGCGACCCGCACCTGGCTCCCGTCAAGGGCATCTTCGCCGCCCAGGAGATCAAGCCGCAGGCCCGCGTGCTCGCCACCGACCGCGGCATCGGCTGCGCCGTCCTGGACTACAACGCGATGCGCGGCATCGAGGACGACAAGCTGCGGCTGTTCTAGAAGTTTCCGTCACGTACATGAGGGCCGGGTCCTGTGGACCCGGCCCTCATGTACGTACGTACGTCAGACCC
Organism: Streptomyces sp. NPDC002853; assembly: GCF_053591915.1. Taxonomy (NCBI): domain Bacteria; kingdom Bacillati; phylum Actinomycetota; class Actinomycetes; order Kitasatosporales; family Streptomycetaceae; genus Streptomyces; species Streptomyces sp. NPDC002853. The sequence goes on from NZ_JBSFUS010000003.1 coordinate 82,817, forward strand.
TCACGCGCGCAAGACCCCCACGCGCGTCAGATCGTCGACGCCGAGCCGGACGCGCTGTCGCTCGTCGCCGGGCTGCTCGCGGGGCCGCTCGCCGAGTTCGAGGTGTCCGGGGACGACGGCGGGTCCGGCGTCGGCGTCGTCGGCGGCGGTGTCGTCGGCGGCGGGGTGGTCGGCGGCTTCGTCGTGGGCGGCTTCGTGGTCGGCGGCTTGGTGGTCGGGGGCTTCGTCGTGGGCGGCTTGGTCGTCGGGGGCTTCGTCGTCGGCTTGTCCGTCGGCTTGTCGGACGGCTTCCCGCTGTCGCTCGGCTCGTCCGACGGTTCGCCGCTCTCGCTCGGGGTGCCGTCGTCGGCGGTGCCGGGGACGTTGTCCGGGCCGTCGCTGTCCGGACGGCTGGTCGAGTCCTTGGCCGGCTTGTCGGCGGTCAGGCCGTCGTCGTCCCGGTCCTCGCTCGCCGACTGCTCCGTCTTGACCTTGTCCGGCGGGTCGTTGTCGCCGTCGGATGTCGCGCCGAGGGTCACCACCGTGCCGAGCACCGCGGCGAGGAGGGCTCCCGCGCCCGCCGCCACGAGGTTGCGCCGGGTGCCGTTGACGATGGAACGCCGGGTCGGGGCCGGGCTCGCGCCCACCGGGGGCGCGGCGTTGCGGGTGACCAGGGTCTCGGGCTCGGGAGGCGGTGCGGGCAGCGCGAACGCCGCCGGTACGCCGCCGGGGGGCGACGCCGATTCGTCGTGGCGCGCGTCGGGCATCTCCTCGCCCGCCGCCGGGCTCGCGCCCGGGATCACGCCGCCCGAGCGGTCGGCGACCAGGGCGAGGGCCCTGCGGCCCGCGATCGTGCCCCGCTTGTCGGCGAGCGCGCCGCGCAGGCCGACGGAGGCCTCCAGCTCGACGCGGGCCCGGTCGAGCTGTCCGCCGCAGAGCGCGAGGATGCCGAGCTCATGGTGGAAGTACGCCTCTTCGGCGACCTCACCCGCGGTCCGTGCGGCCTCCTGGCCCGACCGCAGGGCACGCTCCCAGGCGCCCCAGTCGAGCCCTCCCGCGAAGGCGGGCGCGACCGTACGGGCGAGCAGCACCGCGGCGCTCTCCTCCCCGCCGGCCGACGCTCCGGAGGCGGACTGCCCCGCCACCAGAACGCTGAGGGCCGCGAGCACGGCGTCCGCCTCGGCCACGACCCGCTCCGGGCCGACCGAGGGGTGTCCGGCCCACCAGGCGTAGTGCTGGGCGGCACCCTGTGCGCGCTCGGCGGTGTCGTCCGCGTACCCGGATGCCTCCAGTTGCGTACGCACCCCGGCGGCGAGCCGGTAGTGGGAGCCGACGGGCGTGACGAGCGCGGTGGAGACCAGCTCGGCGAGGGCCGCGTCCGCGTGGGTGTCCCCCACGAGGGCGGGCAGATGCGCCTGGTGCGGCAGTTCCCCGCCGAGCGCGACGGCGAACCGCAGTGTGGTGCGCGCCGACGGACTCAGGCGGGAGGCGAGCAGCACCGCGGGCGCCGCGCCGTCGGCGAGCGAGGGCAGCGGCACGTCGTGGCCCTCGGCGTCGAAGGGCGCGTCGACCGGTCCCTCGGCGTAGTAGCCGTACTCGTCGAAGGCGTTCGGGTCGGCGCGCAGCTGGTCGCGCTGGCGCAGCAGGGCGCCCGCCTGGACGAAGCGCAGGGGCAGCCCCTCCGACTCGAACCAGAGGTCGCCCGCCCAGCCCGCCTCGTCGTCCGTCAGGACGCGGCCGACGGCGCGCTCCAGGAGTTCGAGGCCACCGCTGCGGCCGAGGCCGCCGAGGAAGACCTCTTCGAGGTGCGAGTCGGGCGACGGCGCCGCGACGTCGGGGGTCGCGGCGATCAGGAAGGCGCACTCGGGAGTGGCGTCAAGGAACTCCTCCAGGGCCGCGGCGCCGAACTCCAGGTCGTCAAGGACGACGACGGCGCCGATGTCGTGGACGAGTTCGAGCAGCAGGGCGCGGTCGGGGCGGTGCAGCGGGGCGTTGTAGACCGTGTTGAAGAGGTCCTGGAGCAGGTCCGCCGGCGTCTTGTGATACCCGGAGAGACGTACGACGCCGTCCGGTGCGAGGTCCGCGCAGTCCTCCGCGACGGCGTTCAGGAGCGATGTGCGCCCCGAGCCCGCGGGCCCGGTGAGGCGCACCGAGCGCCCGCGTGCGAGCAGGCGCACGAGCCGCTCGCGCTCCTCCTGGCGCTCCAGGAGCGGCAGCCGGGGCAGTGCGGGTCCCGGCGGCACGGGCGGCGCCGAGGCGCGGCGCACCTCGGCGCGCTCGGCCGCGGTGCGCTTGACGGGCCGTGCGGGCCGCTCGCCGGGCGGGCAGGGTTCGATCTCGCTGCCGTCGACGGGGTTCACGGTGAGCAGGAAGTCGCCCGCGACCAGCTGCACGGTGCGGGCGAGAGCGGGCGCGGGCTGTCCGAAGTCCGGTGTCAGAGGATCGCGCGGTGGACGCACGGGACGCGCCGAATCGTCGTCGTTGATGCCGTCATGGCCGTACTCTTCCGGTCCCCGGTTCATCGGGTCCATGGTCAAAGCCCCCCAGATGCGTCGTGTACACAGCCCCCTCCGGCCTTGTGCACACTGCGCTGTCGCTTCTGGTCCGGTGCCCCCGCTCGGGCGTCTGTCTCGTCATGACGGTGGGCGACCGAACCCTAGACCTTCGCTCAGTATCTACGAACGGGCGGGGTACCGCGCCGTCCGAGACGTCACAGCTTCGTGAGGATTGTGCGCGAGATCCCCGTCACACACGGGGAAGCGATTCGACCCCGATGCCACCCTCGATGGCAAGGATCCTGTGCAGCCGGGTCGCCACGAGCAGGCGCTGCATCTGCGGCGGCACACTGCGGAGCACGAGCCGGCGTCCGCACCGTCCCGCGCGCCGGTGCGCGCCCATGATGACGCCGAGTCCCGTGGCGTCCCACGAGTCGAGTTCGGACAGGTCGAGCACCAGGTCACCGGCTCCGTCGTCGACGGCCGAGTGCAGGACCGTTCGGGCGTCCGCCGCGCTGCGTACGTCGAGGCGTCCCCCGACGACCAGCTGGGCCTGGTCGCCCCTGATGTGCATATGCGCTCCCCGAGAGTGCTGAGTTTCGTGTGACGTCTGTTCCGTACGGCGTCTGCGTATGTCACTGCAACTGACTGCCGCATGGGCAAGGAAGTTGCCGTCTGTAAGCGAACCGATACCGAATTCACTCCGAGGGGTGACCCCGCGGAGGAGGAAACAGACGTCAGTGCTTGTAGAAGCCTTGCCCGCTCTTGCGTCCGATGTCACCGGCGTCAACCATCCGGCGCATCAGCTCGGGCGGCGCGAACTTCTCGTCCTGGGACTCCGTGTAGATGTTGCTCGTGGCGTGCAGCAGGATGTCGACGCCCGTCAGGTCGGCGGTCGCGAGCGGCCCCATGGCGTGGCCGAAGCCGAGCTTGCAAGCGATGTCGATGTCCTCGGCGGTGGCGACGCCCGACTCGTAGAGCTTGGCGGCCTCGACGACGAGTGCCGAGATCAGACGGGTCGTCACGAACCCCGCCACGTCGCGGTTCACCACGATGCAGGTCTTGCCGACGGACTCGGCGAACTCGCGTGTGCGGGCGAGCGTTTCGTCGCTGGTCTTGTAGCCGCGCACGAGCTCGCACAGCTGCATCATCGGCACCGGCGAGAAGAAGTGGGCGCCCACGACGCGCTCCGGACGCTCCGTCACGGCCGCGATCTTCGTGATCGGGATGGCAGAGGTGTTCGACGCGAGCACGGCGTCCTCGCGCACGATCTTGTCGAGCGTGCGGAAGATCTCGTGCTTGACCTCCAGCTTCTCGAAGACGGCCTCGACGACGATGTCCGCGTCGGCGACGGCGTCCATGTCGGTGCTCGTCGTGATGCGCCCGAGCGCCGCCTCGGCGTCCTCGGCGGCGAGCTTGCCCTTGCTCACGAACTTGTCGTACGACGCCTTGATCCCGTCGGTGCCACGGGTCAGGGCCTCATCGGTGACGTCACGCAGGACGACGTCCCAGCCCGCCTGGGCGGAGACCTGTGCGATGCCGGACCCCATGAGTCCGGCTCCGATGACGGCGAGCTTCCGTGCCACTGTTCCGACTCCCCTACCGCTTATCACGCCTGGCTTACACGCTGTTTACGTTTGCCTCTGCGGCGGACATTAGCGGTCGTGAGCGCGACTGTGGCCGTGAAGTAACGCGCGTCACGTCTCAGATGACGGACATCACACTGGTACGCCTCATTCGGCGTCGCGCACCGCGTAGTTGAGGACCTTCTCGCCGAGCAGGCCCTCCATCTCGTCGAGCAGGACGAGCGCGTCACGGGACACTTCCGCGGGTTTGCGGCACTTGGTCATCTCGTCGCCGATCCACGCCATGAGCGTGCCGTGGACCCACGAGAGCTGACCCGCGATCAGGCCGGGCATCGGGTCGCCGTCCGCGGCCTTCGTCTCCTCGGCGAGAGTCTTCGTGAGGTGCCCGAGCGCCTGCTGCTGGATCTCCCAGAGCCGGGAGCGCAGTCCGTGCGCCTCGGTGATGACCTTCATGAAGTCGGCCCAGCCCGTGAAGAGGCCGACGTGGGGCGACACGCCCTCCACGTCGGAGCGCAGCGCGCGCAGGACCGCCGCGGCGGCGGACTCCCCCTCGCGACGGCCGCGTACGTAGCCGGACAGGCGGTCGACGACGGCCTCGCCCCGGTCGAGGAAGAGGTCCTCCTTGACCGGGAAGTAGTTGTAGACGGTGTTCACCGAGACGTCCGCGGCCTCCGCGACGTCCGCGACGGTCACCGTGACGAAGCCGTGCTCCAGGAAGAGCCCCGTCGCGATGTCCGAGATCCGCTGCTTCGTCTGCCGCTTCTTGCGCTCCCTGAGCCCTTCAGCCATGACCTCACCCTACGACCCCTGGCTAGGGCAACTGAAAACTTGGGCAGTCATAAAACTTGGAGTGATTGCAAAATTACAGCGACTCTGTTTTTGTGGTCGCCATGGCAATCATCAGCACGGCCGGACTCACCCAGACCTTCCGTACCAAGCGCGGCACCGTCGAAGCCGTGCGCGGCATCGACCTGACGGTCGCCCCCGGCGAGATCCTCGGCTTCCTCGGACCGAACGGCGCGGGCAAGACGACGACGCTGCGCATGCTCACCACGCTCCTCGCCCCCACCGGCGGCGCCGCCACCGTCGCGGGCCGCGACCTGGCCCACGACCCGGCCGCCGTACGGCGCAGGATCGGGTACGTGGCGCAGTCCGGCGGCGTCGACCTCAACATCTCCGTACGCGAGGAACTGGTCACCCAGGGACGCCTCTACCGCCTGACCAAGCCCCAAGCCGCCACCCGCGCCCAGGAGTTGGCCGCGGACCTGGACCTCACCGACCTCCTCGACCGCAAGTGCGCGACCCTCTCCGGCGGCCAGCGGCGGCGCCTCGACATCGCCATGGGGCTCATGCACCGGCCCGAGGTGCTCTTCCTCGACGAACCGACCACGGGGCTCGACCCGGGCAGCAGGGCCGATCTGTGGGCGCTGGTGCGGCGGCTGCGCGACGAGCACGGCACCACCGTCGTCCTGACCACGCACTACCTCGACGAGGCCGACGCGCTCTGCGACCGCCTCGTCGTCATCGACAAGGGCGTCGTGGTCGCCGAGGGCACACCAAGCGCACTCAAGCTCCGGTACGGGGGCTCGATCGACGCCTCGCTCCAGGACACGTTCCTCGCCGTCACCGGGCGCGACCTCGCTCCCAAGGACACGGCACCCGTCGCCGTCTAGATCCCCGGAAAACTCAAGGCCCCAAGGACCTCACCATGTCTGCGTTCCTCTCCGACACCGCGCTGATCTTCGGGCGGTACGCCCGCCAGACCCTGCGCTCCAAGTTCCAGATCCTCTTCGGCGTCCTGATGCCGCTGCTCTACCTGCTCTTCTTCGGCCCGCTCCTGACCGACCTGCCGCTCGGCTCGCGCGGTGACTCCTGGCAGGTGCTCGTGCCGGGGCTGCTGCTCCAACTGGGCCTGTTCGGCGCCTCGTACAGCGGATTCGCGATCATCATCGAGAAGCAGTTCGGCGTGGTGGAGCGGATGCGGGTGACGCCGGTCAGCCGGCTCGCGCTGCTGCTCGGGCGTGTCCTTCGCGATGCCGCGCTCTTCGTCTTCCAGGCGGTGCTCCTGGTGCTCGCGGCCGTGGTCATGGGGCTGCGGGCGCCGCTTGCCGGCATCCTGATCGGCTTCGCCTTCGTGGGGGTCCTGACGGTCGTCCTCGCGTCACTGTCGTACGCGCTCGCGCTGCTGGTCTCCAAGCCGCACGAGTTCGGCCCCGTCATCAACGCGGTCAGCATGCCCTCGATGCTGCTCTCCGGACTGATGCTGCCGATGGCGCTCGCGCCGGACTGGCTGGACGTGCTCTCGCACTTCATGCCGTTCCGCTACCTCGTGGACGCGGTGCGGGCCGCCTACGTGGGCGAATACGCGAGTACGGCGATGCTGTACGGCGTCCTGACGGCGGCGGCGCTCACCCTCGGGTCCGTGACGGTCGGCACACGTGTCTTCCGGAAGGCGGGCGCGTAACTAGGCTGGCCTCATGGTCAATCTGACGCGCATCTACACCAGGACCGGCGACCAGGGCACGACGGCCCTCGGCGACATGAGCCGGACCGCCAAGACCGATCCGCGGATCTCGGCGTACGCCGACACGAACGAGGCCAACGCCGCGATCGGCACGGCGATCGCCCTCGGCGGGCTCGACGAAGAGGTCGTGAAGGTCCTGGTCCGGGTCCAGAACGACCTCTTCGACGTGGGCGCCGACCTCTCGACGCCGGTCGCCGAGAACCCGGAGTACCCCCCGCTGCGCGTCGAGCAGTTCTACGTCGACAAGCTGGAGGCGGACTGCGACCGCTTCAACGGGGAGCTGGAGAAGCTGCGCAGCTTCATCCTGCCGGGGGGCACCGCGGGAGCCGCGTTGCTGCACCAGGCGTGCACGGTCGTGCGACGGGCCGAGCGGTCCACCTGGACGGCCTTCGAGGTCCATGGCGCTGCCATGAACCCCTTGACCGCCACCTATCTGAACCGCCTCTCCGACCTGCTGTTCATCCTGGCCCGTACGGCGAACAAGGACGTCGGCGACGTGCTGTGGGTGCCGGGCGGCGAGCGCTAGGCGCTCCGCTGGGAGGTCGGTTGTTCGTCTGCGGACGCGTCGTGGCTTGTCGCGCCGTTCCCCGCGCCCCCATGGGGCACTGCCGGCGGTGACTTCTTCGGGAACAGCGTGTACGACCCCGCGATGATCACGTTGATGCCGATCACCCAGAGCATCCGCAGCTGCCAGCCCCGCAGCGACTCGGTGTTCCCCACGCCCACGTACCAGATCGCACCCTGGAGCAGCGCCATGGCGATCAGGGCGGCGGCGATCCAGCGCGCGGCGACTTCCCACTCGTGGATCGCGCGGCGGACGCCGTACTTCGGGGTGCTCGGCGGCGGCCCACCGGCGAACCGGTGGGCGACGCGGACGTCGACCCACTTGATCGTGTAGTGGCCGAGCGCGATGGAGTAGCCGATGTAGACGGCGGCGAGGCCGTGCTTCCAGTCCGGCTCCGCGCCGTTCTTCAGGTCGATCGCGGTGACGACGAGGAGAACGACCTCGAGGACCGGCTCGCACAGCAGCACGGCGACGCTCGCGCGCGGCATCTTCGCCGCGTAGCGCAGGGCGAGGCCGCCGGCCAGCAGCACCCAGAATCCGACCTCGCAGATGATGATCAGCGTGACGATCACGGTTCGCTCCTCTCGGTCACCCTTCCAGGCTCCCGGTGGACCGGCCGCGGATCATCGTCACCAGTGACGAAGCGGGACTGCATCCTTCGATGTAGCGCACGGTTCCTCCCACAGGATCAGGCATGGCCTCCGTGTGCCGTGTTGGATGGACGCATGGTCTTGTCCCTCCCCCGCCCGCACCGCGTCGACGTACAGATCGCCGTGGGCAGCGTGCTCGCCGGGCTCGCGCTGTGGGGGCTGGGCCTGCCCATGCAGACCGACCGGCTGCTCGGCCTCAACTGGTCGCTGATCCCGCTCTTCGTCCTGGGCGGGGTCGAGCTGCTGCGCCAGAGCATGCCGCGGACCGCCCTGATCATCGCCACGCTCGCGCTGACCTTCGACCAGTTCACGGCGGGCAACCTGGCGTCGGTCCTGATGTTCACGGACATCATGTACGCGGCCGTCGTGTACGGGACACCGGCCTCGGCCCGCCGCATCCCGCTCACCACCGGTGCGATCACGGTGATCCTGACGGTCGGCCTGCTCGCGTGGTGGCAGGAGCCGGAAGCGGTGCTCATCGGCGTGGCGAGCGGCATCGTCTCGTTCGGTCCCGCGGCCACCGGCGTCCTGGTGCGCAACCACCGCGAGGCCGCCGCCGCGGCCAAGCTGCGGGCCGAACAGACCGCTCTGCTCGCCGAGATGGACCGCGTACAGGCCATCACCGCGGAACGCGCCCGGATGGCACGCGAGTTGCACGACATGGTCGCCAACCACCTCTCGGCGATCGCCATCCACTCCACGGCCGCGCTCTCCCTGGACGACCCGAGGACCACCCGCGACGCCCTCGCCGTGATCCGCGAGAACAGCGTCGAGGGCCTGGCCGAGATGCGCCGCCTCATCGGCATCCTGCGGGACGCCGGCGACGACCGGGAGCCGACGGTCGCGCCCACCCTGGACGGTCTCGGCTCCCTGATCGACAACGCCCGGACCAATGGTCTGGACGTCACCCTCGACGACGCCCGCGAGCCGGAAGGACCCAAGCTCCCCGCGCCCGTCGAGCTCGCCGCGTACCGCATCGTCCAGGAGTCCCTGACCAACGCCCTCAAGCACGCGTCCCCGGGCCTGGTCACGGTGACGCTCAGCCGGCGCCCCCGCTCCCTCGACGTCCACGTGACCAGCCCTTACGGATCCCCCGCCGGACCCCGCGCGCCCGGTTCCGGAGCCGGTCTCGTCGGCATGCGGGAACGCACCGAACTGCTCGGCGGCACCTTCGAGTCAGGCCCCGAGAGCACCGCGGACGGCAAGGTCTGGGACGTCCGTGCCACCCTTCCCGTCGACCCCGCAGACCAAGGAGCTTCCCCATGATCCGAGTGCTCGTCGCCGAGGACCAGTCCGCCGTACGGGCCGGGCTCGTCCTGATCCTGCGCAGCGCGCCGGACATCGAGGTGGTCGGCGAGGCGTCGGACGGCGAGGAAGCGGTGGCGCTCGCGCGCGAACTGAGGCCCGATCTGGTGCTCATGGACATCCAGATGCCGCGCCTGGACGGGGTCTCGGCGACCCGTCAGGTCGTCGCCGACGGTCTCGCGGACGTGCTCGTCCTGACCACCTTCGACCTCGACGAGTACGTCTTCGGCGCGCTGCGTGCGGGCGCCTCCGGCTTCCTCCTGAAGAACACCGAGGCCAAGGACCTCCTGGAGGCGGTCCGCGCGGTCGGCCGCGGCGAGGGTCTGATCGCCCCGGCCGTCACCCGGCGGCTGATCGCCGAGTTCGCCGCCCCGAGGACCGCGAGGCCCGCGCGCCGCGAGAACGGACCCGATCCCGCCATCCTCGACACCCTCACCCGCCGCGAGCGCGAGGTGCTCGCGTGCCTCGGCGAAGGACTGTCGAACGCGGAGATCGCGGGCCGCCTGGACATGGCGGAGGCGACGGTGAAGACGCACGTCAGCCGACTGCTCGCCAAGCTTGAGCTGCGCAGCAGGGTCCAAGCCGCCGTACTCGCGCAGGAGTTGGGTGTATGAGCCCGGCTGCGGCGTGCCCGACCGGCGCGATCCGGCCAATGGTTCAGACCTCTTGACCGCTGGTCCAGACCTTTCTATTCTCACCGCACTGCGGTGAGCACTCCCCCCACGTGTTCCACGTGCTCACGGGCGGCGCAGGGATCCACCCCCTATGACCCCCGGATCTCACCCGAGGAGCACACCTTGCGCACCTTGCGCTTCAGACACAGAGCCGTGGCAGGCCTCACCACCCTGCTGCTCCCGCTCGCCACCCTGGTCGCACTCGGCGGTCCCGCCGAAGCCGCGCCGGAAGCCGCCCCCGCGGCCACCGCCACGTACGCCAAGACCCAGGACTGGGGCAGCGGCTTCGAGGGCAAGTGGACCGTCAAGAACACCGGAACCACCTCCATCAGCTCCTGGTCCGTCGCGTGGGACTTCCCCACCGGCACGAAGGTGTCCTCCGCCTGGGACGCCACCGTCACCAACTCCGGCAACCGCTGGACGGCCAAGAACCTCGGCTGGAACGGGACGCTCGCCCCCGGCGCCTCGGTCTCCTTCGGGTTCAACGGCTCGGGCCCAGGCTCTCCATCCAACTGCACGCTCAACGGCGCCAGTTGTGACGGCGGCAGCGTCCCCGGCGACGAGGCGCCCTCGGCACCCGGCACCCCCACCGCGTCCGACATCACCGACACCTCGGTGAAGCTCGCCTGGAAGGCGGCCACCGACGACAAGGGCGTCAAGAACTACGACGTCCTGCGCGACGGCTCCAAGGTCGCCACGGTGACCGGCACCTCGTACGCCGACAGCGGCCTCACCAAGGGCACCGACTACTCGTACACGGTCCAGGCCCGCGACACCGCTGACCAGACGGGACCGGCATCCGGCGCCGTCAAGGTGCGCACGACGGGCACCACCGACCCGGGCCCAGGCCCCGGTGACAAGGTCAAGCTCGGTTACTTCACCCAGTGGGGCGTCTACGGCCGCAACTACCACGTGAAGAACATCGACACCTCGGCCTCCGCCGCCAAGATCACGCACATCAACTACGCCTTCGGCAACGTCCAGGGCGGCAAGTGCACGATCGGCGACGCCTACGCCGACTACGACAAGGCCTACACCGCCGACCAGTCCGTCGACGGCAAGGCCGACACCTGGGACCAGCCCCTGCGCGGCAACTTCAACCAGCTGCGCAAGCTCAAGGCCAAGCACCCGAACCTCAAGGTCCTGTGGTCCTTCGGCGGCTGGACCTGGTCCGGCGGCTTCACCGACGCCATGAAGAACCCGGCGGCCTTCGCCAAGTCCTGCCACGACCTCGTGGAGGACCCGCGCTGGGCCGACGTCTTCGACGGCATCGACCTGGACTGGGAGTACCCCAACGCCTGCGGCCTGACCTGCGACACCAGCGGGCCCGCCTCGATGAAGAACATGATGCAGGCGTTCCGCTCCGAGTTCGGCAAGGACGCCCTGGTCACCGCCGCCATCACCGCGGACGGCTCGAACGGCGGCAAGATCGACGCGGCCGACTACGGCGGCGCCTCGCAGTACGCCGACTGGTACAACGTCATGACGTACGACTTCTTCGGCGCCTGGGCGGCCAAGGGCCCGACGGCCCCGCACTCCCCGCTCACCTCCTACCCCGGCATCCCGCAGGACGGCTTCAACTCCGCCGACGCGATATCGAAGCTGAAGGCGAAGGGCGTACCCGCCGCGAAGCTCCTGCTCGGCATCGGCTTCTACGGCCGCGGCTGGACGGGCGTCACGCAGAAGGAGCCCGGCGGCACGGCGACGGGCGCCGCACAGGGCACGTACGAAGCGGGCATCGAGGACTACAAGGTCCTCAAGAACTCCTGCCCCGCGAACGGCACCATCGCCGGCACGGCCTACGCCCACTGCGGCAACAACTGGTGGTCGTACGACACCCCCGCCACGGTCAAGAGCAAGATGGCCTGGTCGAAGCAGCAGGGCCTGGGAGGCGCCTTCTTCTGGGAGTTCAGCGGGGACACCACGAACGGTGAGTTGGTGTCTGCCATCAATGACGGTCTGAAGTAGCCGTCCCGCATAGACGAAGCCGGGGAGAACAGGTACGCCCCCTGTTCTCCCCGGCTTCTTCATGCCGTCACGCGCGATTACGCCACGTTGACCCGTTGCCCCGGAGGCGCCGCCTCCAGCCAAGCCAGGAAACCAGTGAGCGCGTCCTCGCCCATCGCCAGCTCAAGGCGGACGCCGCGGTGCAGACAGCCGAGGACGATCGCGTCGGAGAGCAGCGCGAGCTCCTCCTCGCCGTCCGGGGCGCGGCGGTCGACGACCTCGATGGCCGAGCGCTCCAGGGTCCGCCGCGGACGGGGAGCGTACGAGAAGACCCGATACCACTCGATCCGGTCGCCGTTGTAGCGGGCGACCCCGTACCCCCAGCCCTTGCCGGAGGTCTCGCCCTTCTCGGGGGCGTTCCAGCGCAGGCTGCAGTCGAAGGTGCCGCCGGAGCGCTGGATGAGCCGGCGCCGCAGCCCGAAGACGAAGAGCCCCACCAACACCAGCACGACCAACACGAGTCCGCACACGAGCAGAGTGAGGATCATCGGCACCGACCTCCTCGCCTCTACGTAACGGACCAACAGAATTGCACCCGCATTGCCTCAGCCGCGACCCGGTCCGGATTGCTCCGGACCTGGCCGCGGCTGAGTCACGTCAAACGCCGTCGCGCCGGTTTCAGCGCGACGACACCGCCCGCAGTCGGACGTCCGCGCGACGCTCGGCGGAGGCGTCGGCCTCCGACTTCGCGCGCTCGAGCGCCCGCTCCGCACGCTGGACATCGATCTCGTCCGACAGCTCGACGATCTCAGCAAGCAGTGAGAGCTTGTTGTCCGCGAAGGAGACAAATCCTCCGTGGACGGCGGCGACGACAGTGTTGCCGTCACTCGTACGAATGGTCACCGGGCCCGACTCCAGCACACCGAGCAGCGGCTGGTGACCGGGCATGATGCCGATGTCGCCGGACGTGGTGCGCGCGACGACCAGGGTGGCCTCGCCGGACCAGACACTGCGGTCCGCGGCGACCAGCTCGACATGCAGCTCAGCAGCCAAGGGTGGCTCCTCGGGTCACCACCCGGCGGCTTCGCCGGGTGTTGGGTCAAATTCTAGTGGGCGTACCGGGAGGGGCGGGACTCGCCCACCCCTCCCGTGAGTCACGGACTCAGGAGACGCCGAGCTCCTTGGCCTTCGCCTTCAGGTCCTCGATGCCACCGCACATGAAGAACGCCTGCTCGGGGAAGTGGTCGTACTCGCCGTCGATGATCGCGTTGAACGCCGCGATCGACTCGTCGAGCGGCACGTCCGAACCGTCGAGACCGGTGAACTGCTTGGCGGCGTGCGTGTTCTGCGACAGGAAGCGCTCGACGCGGCGGGCACGCTGGACGACCAGCTTGTCCTCCTCGCTGAGCTCGTCGATGCCGAGGATCGCGATGATGTCCTGGAGGTCCTTGTACTTCTGCAGGATTCCCTTGACGCGCATGGCGGCGTCGTAGTGGTCCTGCGCGATGTAGCGCGGGTCCAGGATGCGGGACGTCGAGTCCAGCGGGTCCACCGCCGGGTAGATGCCCTTCTCCGAGATCGGACGCGACAGCACGGTCGTCGCGTCGAGGTGCGCGAAGGTCGTGGCCGGGGCCGGGTCGGTGAGGTCGTCCGCGGGGACGTAGATCGCCTGCATCGAGGTGATCGAGTGACCACGCGTCGAGGTGATGCGCTCCTGGAGGAGGCCCATCTCGTCGGCCAGGTTCGGCTGGTAGCCCACCGCGGAGGGCATGCGGCCGAGCAGGGTCGAGACCTCGGAACCGGCCTGCGTGAAGCGGAAGATGTTGTCGATGAAGAACAGCACGTCCTGCTTCTGCACATCGCGGAAGTACTCCGCCATGGTCAGACCGGCCAGGGCGACGCGCAGACGCGTGCCCGGCGGCTCGTCCATCTGGCCGAAGACCAGGGCGGTCTTGTCCAGAACGCCCGACTCTTCCATCTCGTCGATGAGGTCGTTGCCCTCACGCGTGCGCTCGCCGACACCGGCGAACACGGAAACGCCCTCGTGCAGCTTGGCCACACGCATGATCATTTCCTGGATGAGGACGGTCTTGCCGACGCCCGCTCCACCGAACAGACCGATCTTTCCACCCTTGACGTACGGGGTGAGAAGGTCGACCACCTTCAGGCCGGTCTCGAACATCTCGGTCTTGGACTCGAGCTGGTCGAAGGCCGGGGCCTTGCGGTGGATGGGCCAGCGCTCGGTGACGTCGGCCTCGGCCTCGGGGTGGTTCAGGATCGCACCGAGGGTGTTGAACACCTTGCCCTTGGTGATGTCACCGACGGGGACGGTGATGCCCGCGCCCGTGTCGGTCACCGCGGCCTGGCGGACCAGACCGTCGGTGGGCTGCATCGAGATGGCGCGGACGATGCCGTCGCCGAGGTGCTGGGCGACCTCGAGCGTCAGCGTCTTCTTCTCGCCGTCCTTGGCCGGGTCGGCCACCTCGACGTGCAGCGCGTTGTAGATGTCCGGCATCGCGTCGACGGGGAACTCCACGTCGACGACCGGGCCGATCACCCGGGCGACGCGGCCCGTGGCAACGGCCGTATCAACAGTGGTCGTCATTACTTGTCACTCCCCGCGGAAGCGTCGGCCAGGGCACTGGAGCCACCGACGATCTCGCTGATTTCCTGGGTGATTTCGGCCTGGCGGGCCGCGTTGGCAGAACGGGTGAGAGCGTTGATCAGGTCACCCGCGTTGTCGGTCGCCGACTTCATCGCGCGGCGCGTGGCGGCGTGCTTGGAAGCAGCCGACTGGAGCAGCGCGTTGTAGATACGACTCTCGACGTAGCGCGGCAGCAGGGCGTCGAGGACGTCCTCCGCCGACGGCTCGAAGTCGTACAGCGGACGGGCCTCGTCACTCTGGCCCGCCTCCTCGGCGACCTTGTCGAGGCTCAGCGGGAGCAGCCGGGAACCGGTCGCTTCCTGCGTCATCATCGAGATGAACTCGGTGTAGACGATGTGGAGTTCATCCACGCCGCCCTCGGCCGTGTCCGTCTCGATGGCCTCGATCAGGGGTGCGGCGATCTCCTTGGCGTCCGCGTAGGAAGGGGCATCGGTGAAGCCCGTCCACTGCCCGGAGATCTTCCGCTCACGGAAGTTGTAGTGCGCGATGCCACGGCGGCCGACGATGTACGTGTCGACCTCCTTGCCCTCGTCCTGCAACTTCTTGGTGAGCTTCTCCGCACCCTTGATGGCGTTGGAGTTGAAGGCGCCGGCCAGACCGCGGTCGCTCGAGAGGAGCAGGACAGCGGCCCGGGTCGGAGCCTCGGCCTCGGTGGTCAGCGGGTGCTTGTCGTTCGCACCCGTGGCCACCGCGGTGACCGCGCGGGTCAGCTCGGTCGCGTACGGAGTGGAGGCGGTCACCTTGCGCTGTGCCTTGACGACACGCGAGGCGGCGATCATCTCCATCGCCTTGGTGATCTTCTTGGTCGCGGTGACGGATTTGATGCGACGCTTGTAGACCCGGAGCTGGGCTCCCATGAGTCAGGTCCCTTCCGTCGTCACTTGGACGCGTCGACGGCGGCCGGAGCGTCCTCGCCGAGCAGCTTGCCGTCCGAGGTCTCGAACTGCTTCTTGAACTCGGCGACGGCGTCGGCGATGGCCGTGATCGTGTCGTCGGACATCTTGCCGCCCTCCTTGATGGAGGTCATCAGGCCCTGCTCCTTGCGGTGCAGGTACTCGAGCAGCTCACGCTCGAAGCGCCGGATGTCGACGACCGGGACCTCGTCCATGCGGCCCG
This sequence comes from Streptomyces sp. NPDC002853, assembly GCF_053591915.1. Classification (NCBI taxonomy): domain Bacteria; kingdom Bacillati; phylum Actinomycetota; class Actinomycetes; order Kitasatosporales; family Streptomycetaceae; genus Streptomyces; species Streptomyces sp. NPDC002853. The sequence goes on from NZ_JBSFUS010000003.1 coordinate 98,323, forward strand.
TGGTGCCGGCCCAGATGGAGATGACCTGGTCCTCGGTGGCCATCGGCTGGTACTGAGCCTGCTTGAGCAGCTCGACCATCCGCTGACCGCGCTCGAGGGAGGCCTTCGACGCGGCGTCCAGGTCGGAACCGAAGGCGGCGAACGCCTCCAGCTCGCGGTACTGGGCGAGGTCCACGCGGAGGCGTCCCGACACCTGGCGGATCGCCTTGTGCTGGGCGGAGCCACCGACACGGGAGACCGAGATACCGACGTTCAAGGCCGGACGCTGACCGGCGTTGAACAGGTCGGACTCCAGGAAGCACTGGCCGTCGGTGATGGAGATGACGTTGGTCGGAATGAACGCCGACACGTCGTTCGCCTTGGTCTCGACGATCGGGAGACCCGTCATCGAGCCCTTGCCCATCTCGTCCGAGAGCTTCGCGCAGCGCTCGAGGAGACGCGAGTGCAGGTAGAAGACGTCACCCGGGTAGGCCTCGCGCCCCGGCGGGCGGCGGAGCAGCAGGGACACGGCGCGGTAGGCGTCGGCCTGCTTCGAGAGGTCGTCGAAGATGATGAGGACGTGCTTGCCCTCGTACATCCACTGCTGGCCGATGGCCGAACCGGTGTAGGGCGCCAGGTACTTGAAGCCCGCCGGGTCGGACGCCGGGGCGGCGACGATGGTCGTGTACTCAAGCGCGCCGGCCTCTTCGAGGGCACCGCGCACGGAGGCGATGGTGGAGCCCTTCTGACCGACGGCGACGTAGATGCAGCGCACCTGCTTGTTCACGTCGCCCGAGCGCCAGTTGTCGCGCTGGTTGATGATCGTGTCGACGGCCAGGGCGGTCTTGCCCGTCTGGCGGTCGCCGATGATCAGCTGACGCTGGCCACGGCCGATCGGGGTCATCGCGTCGACGGCCTTGTAGCCGGTCTCCATCGGCTCGTGAACCGACTTGCGGTCCATGACCGTGGGGGCCTGCAGCTCGAGGGCGCGGCGGCCGGACGTCTCGATCTCGCCGAGGCCGTCGATCGGGGTGCCGAGCGGGTCGACGACACGGCCGAGGTAGCCCTCGCCGACCGCGACGGACAGGACCTCGCCGGTACGGGTGACCGGCTGGCCCTCTTCGATGCCGCTGAACTCGCCGAGTACGACGGCGCCGATCTCGCGCTCCTCAAGGTTGAGGGCGAGACCGAGGGTGCCGTCCTCGAACTTCAGCAGCTCGTTGGCCATGGCCGAGGGGAGGCCCTCGACCTTCGCGATACCGTCACCGGCAACGGTGACCGAACCGACCTCCTCGCGCGAGGCCGCGTCCGGCTTGTACGCCTGGACAAAGTTCTCCAGTGCGTCCCGGATCTCCTCCGGCCGGATCGTGAGCTCCGCCATCTGGGTTCCCTGCTCTCCTTGTTGGGCCCGAAGTTTCACTTTGGGGGTCTGGGGACTCCCCCCAAGTAAGAGGTGAATCCTCTGCACGGCCCAACTAGGGCCGTCATTCCTACGTTTTGAGTTACTGCTAGCGCGCCATGCGGCGGTGTGCGTCCTCGAGGCGGTCCGCGATGCTGCCGTTGATGATCTCGTCGCCGACCTGCACCGTGATCCCGCCGAGGACCTCGGGGTCCACGTCGAGGTTCAGGTGCATCTCGCGGCCGTAGACCTTCGCGAGGGCGGCACCGAGGCGCTGCTTCTGCTGGTCCGAGAGCGGAACAGCGGAAGTGACGACGGCGACCATCCGGCTGCGACGGTCCGCGGCCAGCTTGGAGAGGGACTCGAGTCCCGACTCCAGGCTACGTCCACGGGGCGCGGTCACGAGGCGCTCGACCAGCCGCTCCGTGGCCTCGTTGGCCCTGCCTCCGAGCAGGCTGCGCAGCAGCTCGCTCTTGGCGGCGCCCGAGGCGGCGCGGTCGGTCAGCGCGGACCGGAGCCCGGTGTTCGAGGAGACGATCCGGCCGAAGCGGAACAGCTCGTCCTCGACGTCGTCCAGCGCGCCCGACTTCTGCGCACCGGTCAGCTCGGCGAGGTTGGTGAGCTCCTCGAGGGCGTCCACCAGGTCACGCGACTGCGACCAGCGCGAGCGGACCAGGCCGGCCACCAGGTCGGCGGTCTCGCCGCCCACCTGCCCGCCGAGCAGCCGCCCGGCGAGCTCTGCCTTGGCCTCACCGGACTGCGACGGGTCGGTCAGGACCCGGCGCAGCGACACCTCGCGGTGCAGCAGCGCCGTGACCGAGGCCAGCTCGTCCGCCAGCTGCTTGGCGTCGACCGACGTGTTGTCGGTCAGCGCGTCAAGACGCTCGCGCGCGGCGGCCAGGGCCTCGCGGCTAGCTCCGTGGGCTGTCATCGAGCCGCCTCGGCCTTCTCCTCGAGCTCGTCGAGGAAACGGTCGATGGTGCGGCTCTGCCGGGCGGAGTCCTCGAGGGACTCACCGACGAGCTTGCCGGCCAGGTCGGTGGCCAGCTGGCCCACGTCCTGACGCAGCGACTGCGCGGCGGCCTTGCGGTCGGCGGCGAGCTGCGCGTGACCGGCGGCCACGATCTCCTCGCGCTGACGCTGGCCTTCGGCACGCATCTCAGCGATGAGCTGGGCGCCCTGCTCCTGCGCCTCCTGGCGCAGACGCGCGGCCTCGTGCCGAGCCTCGGCGAGCTGAGCCTTGTACTGCTCGAGCACGCTCTGGGCCTCGGTCTGAGCGGCCTCGGCCTTCTCGATACCGCCTTCGATCGACTCCCGGCGCTCGTCCAGAACCTTGTTGATGTTCGGGAGGAGCTTCTTCCAGAAGAAGAAGAAGACGATGGCGAAGGCGATGGCGCCGACGAGCAGCTCAGGACCCGGCGGGACGAGCGGGCTCTGCTCTTCCTCGGCCGCCAGCTGAACCAGGTTGGCGATCACATCAATGCCTTTCGTCGAAAAGTGTCAGTAAGCAGTGACTACTTACCGAACACGAACGGCATAACGATGCCGATGAGGGCGAGCGCCTCACAGAAGGCGAAGCCGAGGATCTGGTTGGCGCGGATCAGACCGGCGGCCTCGGGCTGACGGGCCAGGGCCTGGGTGCCGTTACCGAACACGATGCCGACGCCGATGCCGGGGCCGATCGCGGCGAGGCCGTAGCCGATGGAGCCGAGGGAGCCGGAGACGCCTGCGGCGAGTTCGAGGGTCGCGGACATGCCGTTACTTCCTTCTCTTTCATGGACCGGTGGGGGTTGGCCACCGGGCGATCTGGGGGCTGGAAAGCCGGGTCTTGCTCAGTGGTGCTCGGCGAGAGCGCCCTGAATGTAGGTGGCGGAGAGGAGCACGAAGACGTACGCCTGGACCGCCTGCACGAAAAGTTCGAAGAGGATCATGACGACGGTCATCACGAACGAGACACCGGCGGCGGGGATCATCCAGCTGTTCAGCAGGTACCAGGAGGCGACGGTGAACATCACCAGCATCAGGTGACCGGCGAACATGTTGGCGAAGAGTCGCACGGCGTGCGTGAAGGGACGCACGAGCAGGTTCGAGAAAAACTCGATGAACGACACGAGCCACTTGATCGGGCCCAGCGAGTTGTCGTAGCCGGTGATGTTCTTCCAGCCGCCGACGAACCCGTGGCGCTTAAAGGTGAGAGGCACCCAGATGAAGTAGACGACGGCCGCGAGGACGATCGGGTACGCGATGACCGACGAGACCGGGAACTGGGTCAGCGGGATCACGGACCAGATGTTCATGATCCAGATGAAGAAGAACATCGAGACCATCAGGGGGACGTACTTCTCGCCCTCCTTCTTGCCCATCGTCTCGTAGACGATGCCGCGGCGTACGAAGTCGTAGCCGGCCTCACCGATCATCTGCAGCTTGCCCGGGACGACCTTGGCCTTGCCGAACGCCAGATAGAAGAAGCTGACCACGACGAGGGTCGTCAGCAGGGCGAGCAGCATGACCTTGTTGAACTCGAACCCGCCGACCTCGAAGATCGGCTTGAAGAGGAACGAGTGCAGGCCAGGAGCCGGGAAGCCACAGCCGTTGTCGGACATGATCCGACAGCTCCAGTCAAAGGCGAGCTCAGTTTGGTCAGCACTCACCGCGGGCTCCTTCGGCGTGACGCATAGGTACGGCAACCTCGTTGTCGTGTCGGCGCGGCGCGCGGCCGCGGGTCGGCACCAGACTGGTGTTTCGGATGTGGGCGCGGCGTTCAGGCATCGAGCCTCGCGATCGTGCAGGCGTCAGCTCAGATGCCCGCGCCGGCTGTGCCGCAGTTGGCACCGGACGATAGCAGCATCTCGAACGCGCATTTATCCCGGCCCTACCCTTCACGTCGAGGACCCCGACTTCTCCGGCTTGTCGCTCTGCTCGGAGTCGGGTTCGACGTAAAGGATCTTGGCTTTCATGAACGCGCGGGCCTGCGACGCCATCCACACGACGGTCGCGACCACAAGACCCACGGCGAAAGCCTTGGGGTTGAACAACGTGGTGTCCTTGAAGAGAGCCACGAAGACAAGAAGCAGCAGGAGTTGGGCGACGTAGAGCATCAGCCCCATCGCCTGGAACAACTGCGGAAGCGATTTCGCCGTGCGTTGGAGTACGAACATCCCGAGCCCCATGAAGGCGATGACCACCAGCGTGCCGACGACCGCGCCGAGTGCTCCCTTGCCGCCCGCGACCACGGCGCTGACCGCGGCGGTGATCGCACCGGCGGCAGCAGTGGGTACGGCGGACAGAAGAAGAGTTCGGGTGTCTTGAGACGGCATGGCGGCGCTCCGCTTACTGATGGGGGCAGGGTGTCGTCATGGACGAGCGTAGTCCGGGGTCGAGGGTGTCCCTCGGGCCAATGGACCGTCGCACTACGGTCCTTCGGCTCTATCCCCTGGTTTCGTGAACGGTATCACAAACTATTTGATGAGGTCTTTACCTGCTAGGTGTGCTCGCTGTCACACATGAGAGTTAATCCGCGCGTATGTGCAAGCGACGCGGCAACTTGTCTGGTATTGGGCGAGTTTGCCGACCGCCGTCAACTCGACGACTCGGCCTTGTGTCGATCCTCGAAGTGTGAGCGGGTGCCAACTGCCGTCGCTCCGTTGACGCTCGACGCGACCGGAGGACTGTCATCCGATGCCGCGTCCGTCGCATGCGTCCCGTCCGCCGCGGTGTCCGTCACAGCCTCCTTGCGCCGCCGGTAACGCGGCGGCACGAAGGACTCCGCCCAGCGCGGGATGTGCGGCCTGAAGCGCGGCAGCATGAGCAGCACGAGGCCCACCGCGCTCAGAGCGACGATGACGAGCAGAATCCACATGCTGGCCGAGTGGACCGAGTACGCCACCGTGCCGAAGCCGATCAGCGCCGACCAGAAGTACATGATCAGCACCGCGCGGCTGTGGGAGTGGCCGATCTCGAGCAGACGGTGGTGCAGGTGCCCGCGGTCGGCGGCGAACGGCGACTTCCCGTTCCACGTACGCCGCACGATCGCGAGGACCAGGTCGGCGAACGGGATCGCGATGATCGTCAGCGGCATCAGGAGCGGGATGAAGACCGGGAGCATCGCGTGCGTGGCATCGCGGGTGCCCCCGAAGTTCAGGCTCAGGGCGTCGCCGTCGATCTGACCCGTGGCGGAGATCGCGCCCGCCGCGAGCACCAGGCCGATCAGCATCGAGCCCGAGTCCCCCATGAAGATCCGGGCGGGATGGAGGTTGTGCGGCAGGAAGCCCAGGCACATGCCCATCAGGATCGCGGCGAAGAGCGTGGCGGGGGCGGCGGCCTCGATGCCGTAGCCGTACCAGATGCGGTAGGCGTAGAGGAAGAACGCCGTGGCCGCGATGCACACCATGCCCGCGGCGAGGCCGTCCAGGCCGTCCACGAAGTTGACCGCGTTGATGGTGATCACGACGAGCGCGACCGTCAGGAGCGTGCCCTGGCCCTGGTCGAGAAGGACCATGCCGTAGCCCGGGACCGGGATCCACAGGATCGTCAGGCCCTGGAGGACCATGACACCGGCGGCGATCATCTGGCCGCCCAGCTTGATCAGGGCGTCGATCTCGAACTTGTCGTCAAGGACACCGATCAGCCAGATCAGCGCGGCACCGGAGAGCAGCGCGCGCGGTTCGTTGGACCGCTCGAAGACGTCGTTCAGATTCGGCAGGTGGTCGGCGACGAGGAGGCCAGCGCACAACCCGAAGAACATCGCGATACCGCCGAGCCGGGGCGTTGGCTCCCGGTGCACGTCGCGGGCGCGGATCTCCGGCATGGCGCCGGCCACGATCGCGAACTTCCGCACCGGGCCGGTCAGCAGGTAAGTCACCGCGGCCGTGATGCAGAGCGTCAGCAGGTATTCACGCACGGGCTTCCCCACAGATATCGCTGGCCATCTCAGCCCCACACCCTAGCTCTGCGTGCATGTGGTGAGGGACTTCCGGGTAGCGACGATGGTTGCACGAGTACGCGCCTTCCCCTGACGCCGCTACCCCGACCTAGGCGGTATACGGCGGAAATCTGCCCACCAGTTCCCGCACTTCCTCTCGTACTTTCGAGTCGTTCGCCTCCGTGGACTGGTCACGTACCGCATCGGCGAGAAGCCGGGCGATGTGCACCATCTCCGCGTCGCCCATGCCCTGTGTGGTGACGGCCGCGGTGCCGAGCCGCAGTCCGCGCCCGTCGGCGTAGGGCAGGGCGCAGGTGTCCAGGACGAGACCGTGGGCGGCGAGCCTGCCGCGGGCGGTGTGCGCGTCGACGCCCAGGGGCGCGGGGTCGGCGAGGATCAGGTGCGTGTCCGTTCCACCGGTGGTGATCGCGCAGCCCGCGGCGGCCAGCGCCTGGGCGAGGATGCGCGCGTTGGCGACGACCCGGTGGGCGTACGCCGTGTAGGACGGGGTTGCCGCCTCGCCGAACGCGACGGCCTTGGCGGCGATCGTGTGCATCTGGGCGCCGCCCTGCGTGAAGGGGAACACCGCCCGGTCGATGCGCGACGCGAGCTCGGAGCCGCACAGGATCAGGCCGCCGCGCGGGCCGCGGAGCACCTTGTGGGTCGTGGCGCAGACGACGTCGGCGTACGGCACGGGGCTGGGGGCCGCTCCGCCGGCGATCAGGCCGATCGGGTGGGCGGCGTCGGCGATGAGGTAGGCGCCGACGTCGTCGGCGATGTCGCGGAAGGCCGCGTAGTCGATGTGCCGGGGGTAGGCGATGGAGCCGCAGACGATCGCCTTCGGGCGGTGCGTACGGGCGAGGGCTCTGACCCCGTCGTAGTCGATGAGGCCGGTCTCCGCGTCGACGCCGTATCCCACGAAGTCGAACCAGCGCCCCGAGAAGTTCGACGGCGAGCCGTGCGTGAGGTGTCCGCCGTACGGCAGGCCCATGGCGAGGACGGTGTCGCCGGGGCGCAGCAGGGCGGCGTACGCGGCGAGGACCGCGGAGGAGCCGGAGTGCGGCTGCACGTTGGCGTGCTCGGCGCCGAAGAGGGCCTTGGCACGGTCGATGGCGATGCGCTCGGCGACGTCCACCAGCTCGCAGCCGCCGTGGTGACGGGCGCCGGGGTACCCCTCGGCGTACTTGTTGGCGAGCGGTGAGCCCAGCGCGGCGAGCACCGCGGGCGAGGTGAAGTTCTCCGCTGCGATGAGCTGGAGGCCGGACGCCTGCCGGTCCTGCTCGGCGAGGAGGATCTCCGCCATCTGGGGGTCCGCGCGGCGGAGCGCGTCGAAGTCAGCGGGCGCCGTCGGGGCGGCGGTGGGTGCGGTGCTGACCGGCATCTTGGGCTCCGGGCCTCGCGAGGGGTGCGGGTCCCTCCAATGTAGGCCCGCCACACGGTGCCCGCGCGGCGTCAGCCCGATCTTTCGGGGCGGCGCGAAGAGAAAGGTTTACGCCTTGGCCCGCACGCCTGTCAGCGCCGTCACCACCGGGTCGAGCGCCTCGTTGATCTCGTCGCCCACCGAGCGGAAGAACGGCAGCGGCGCCCCGTAGGGGTCGTACACCTCGTCCGCCTCCGCCGTGGGCGCCAGGAGCCAGCCCCGCAGCGCCGCGGCGGCCCGCACGAGGGCCCTGGCCCGCTCCACCACTCCCCCGTCGGGGTGCGGCAGCGTCGCCGGATCTATGGCCCGCACGAGCCGCGTGAACTCCTTGAGCGTGAACGTACGGAGCCCCGCCGAGTGGCCCATCGAGATGACCTGCGCCCGGTGGTCCCGGGTGGCCGTCAGGACGAGGTCCGCCCGGATGACGTGCTCGTCGAGGAGCTCGCGCCCCTTGAAGCCGGAGGCGTCCGCGCCGAAGTCGGCGAGCACCGCCTCGGCGTTGGTCTCCATGGGGGCGCCCTCGTGCCCCCACGTGCCCGCGCTCTCCACGATCAGGCCGCCGGTGAAGGGATCGCCCAGGCGGTCGGCCAGGGCATGCCTGGTCAGCCGCTCAGTGATGGGCGAGCGGCACACATTGCCGGTGCTGACGTGGAGGATGCGGAACGAATCGGGATAAGCCGCTATGCCACGCCCCGTCTCAGGGGCTGTCAATTCGCCACCTCGAGGTCGGGTACCACCTTGCGGAGCTCCTCCGCGGTCAGGGCGCCCGCGCGCAGCAGTACCGGCACCTGCCCGGTGACGTCCACGATCGATGAGGGGACGATGCCCGGCGTCGGGCCGCCGTCCAGGTACACGGAGACGGAGTCGCCGAGCATCTCCTGCGCGGCGTCGCAGTCCTCGGGGGACGGGTGTCCCGTGAGGTTCGCCGAGGAGACCGCCATGGGGCCGACCTCGGTGAGCAGTTCGATGGCGACGGGGTGCAGCGGCATCCGGATCGCGACGGTCCCGCGGGTGTCCCCGAGGTCCCACTGGAGCGACGGCTGCTGCTTGGCGACCAGGGTCAGGGCCCCGGGCCAGAAGGCGTCGACGAGTTCCCAGGCCGACTCGGAGAAGTCGGTGACCAGGCCGTGCAGCGTGTTCGGGGACCCGATGAGGACAGGCGTGGGCATGTTCCGGCCGCGGCCCTTGGCGTCGAGCAGGTCGGCGCACGCCTCCGGCGTGAAGGCGTCGGCGCCGATGCCGTAGACGGTGTCGGTGGGCAGCACGACCAGCTCGCCACGGCGGACGGCCGACGCGGCCTCGCGCAGACCGGTCGTACGGTCGGTCGCGTCATTGGTGTCGTATCGCCGTGCCATCTAGCGGGCCTCCTCGTACACGTACTGCTGACTTGAAGTGGTGGGGCTCACGGCATCGCCTTGCGGGCCGTCGCGAACCTCGGCCTGTTGTTGAGGTCGGGGTGATCGGCCGCGTCGGCCCAGCCCCGCTCCTCGGTGAAGATCCACGGCACCTGGCCGCCCTGGGTGTCCGCGTGCTCGATGACGACGACACCGCCGGGCCGCAGCAGACGGTGGGCGGTGCGCTCGATGCCGCGGATCAGGTCGAGGCCGTCCTCGCCGGAGAAGAGCGACAGTTCCGGGTCGTAGTCGCGGGCTTCCGGAGCGACGTACTCCCACTCGGTGAGCGGGATGTACGGCGGGTTCGAGATGAGGAGGTCGACCTGTCCTTCGAGCTCCGGAAGGGCGTCACGCGCGTCGCCCTGGGAGAGCTTGACCCTGGACCCCTCGACGTTCTTCCGCGTCCACTTCAGGGCGTCCTCGGAGAGCTCCACGGCGTGCACGCGCGAGCGCGGGACCTCCTGGGCCATGGCCAGGGCGATGGCCCCGGAGCCCGTGCAGAGGTCGACGATGAGCGGCTCGACGACGTCCATCGCGCGCACGGCGTCTATGGCCCACCCCACGACGGACTCGGTCTCGGGCCGCGGCACGAAGACACCGGGCCCGACCTGCAGTTCGAGGTAGCGGAAGAACGCGCGCCCGGTGATGTGCTGGAGCGGCTCACGGGCCTCACGGCGCGCGATCGTCTCCCAGTAGCGGGCGTCGAAGTCCGAGTCCTTGACGGAGTGCAGCCCGCCCCGCTTCACGCCGTGCACGAAGGCCGCGAGCTCCTCCGCGTCGTTGCGCGGCGAGGGCACGCCGGCGTCGGCCAGCCGCTGGGTGGCCTGAGCCACTTCCGCGAGCAGCAGGTTCACGCTGGTCCTCCGGGGGCAGTGCGGTTGTCGGGTGCTTACGCGGCCGCGAGCTTGGCTGCGGAGTCCGCGTCGACGCAGGCCTGGATGACCGCGTCGAGGTCTCCGTCGAGCACCTGGTCCAAGTTGTACGCCTTGAAGCCGACACGGTGGTCCGAGATCCGGTTTTCCGGGAAGTTGTACGTCCGGATCTTCTCGGAGCGGTCGACGGTGCGGACCTGGCTGCGGCGGGCGTCCGCGGCCTTGCTCTCCGCTTCCTCCTGAGCCGCGGCAAGGAGCCTGGAGCGCAGAATACGCATCGCCTGCTCCTTGTTCTGCAGCTGGCTCTTCTCGTTCTGGCAGGAGGCGACCACTCCGGTGGGCAGGTGCGTGATGCGCACCGCGGAGTCGGTCGTGTTGACGGACTGGCCGCCGGGCCCGGAGGAGCGGTACACGTCGATGCGCAGGTCGTTGGCGTGGATCTCCACGTCGACCTCCTCGGCCTCGGGCGTCACCAGGACGCCGGCCGCGGAGGTGTGGATGCGGCCCTGCGACTCGGTGGAGGGCACGCGCTGCACGCGGTGCACGCCGCCCTCGTACTTCAGCCGCGCCCAGACGCCCTGGCCGGGCTCGGTCGCGCCGTTGCCGCCCTTGGTCTTCACGGCGACCTGGACGTCCTTGTAGCCGCCCAGCTCGGACTCGGTGGCGTCGATGATCTCGGTCTTCCAGCCGACGCGCTCCGCGTACCGCAGGTACATGCGCAGGAGGTCGCCGGCGAAGAGCGCCGACTCGTCGCCGCCCGCGCCCGCCTTGACCTCGAGGATGACGTCCTTGTCGTCGCTCGGGTCGCGGGGCACCAGGAGAAGACGCAGCTTCTCGGTGATCTCCTCGCGCTGCTTGTCCAGCTCCTTGACCTCCGCGGCGAACTCCGGGTCCTCTGCGGCCAGTTCACGGGCCGTCGCGATGTCGTCGCCGGTCTGCTTCCAGGCGCGGTACGTCGAGACGATCGGGGTGAGCTCGGCGTAGCGCTTGTTGAGCTTGCGCGCGTTGGCCTGGTCGGCGTGGACCGAGGGGTCCGCGAGCTTCGTCTCCAGATCGGCGTGCTCGCCGATCAGTTCCTCGACCGCCTCGAACATCGGGGTCTCCTGAGTTTCTGCGCGAAGGTACTGCGCACGGGTTCTGCGCGAAGGTGGCTGCTGCGATCAGACGGCAAAGCGCCGGTCCCAACCGCCCCCTCCCGGGGGCGGCCGAAGACCGGCGCAGTGGCTCGCTACTTGTTGGCTGCAGCCTTGCCGAAGCGGGCCTCGAAGCGGGCCACGCGGCCACCGGTGTCGAGGATCTTCTGCTTGCCCGTGTAGAACGGGTGGCACTCGGAGCAGACCTCGGCACGGACGGTGCCGCTGGAGATCGTGCTGCGGGTGGTGAACTCCGCGCCGCAGGTGCAGCTGACCTGGGTCTCGAAGTACTCGGGGTGGATGTCGCGCTTCAAGGTGTCTCCTAGTTTCGGGAGGGCACCGGGTCGTACGCGCGGATTGCTCGTACGTGAACCGGGGCCGACGTACCAGTCTGCCAGGACTGGTCGCATCTGCCCAAACCGGGGTGGGTCCTGTTCTATTCCCCGGGGGATCCGGACCCCGCTAGTCGCTGGTCACGACATCGCTCGCGTCGCCCTTGTCACCCGCGGACTTCTCCGTGGCGGACTTGGGTATCGGCTTGTCGGCCTTGAGCGCGTCCCAGACCTGCTGGTCGGCCTTCTCCAGGGGCAGGACGCGGTTGGGGTCGGCCGGGTCGTACTGGATGGGCATCGTGACCATCTTCATGTCACCCGCGCCGATGCCCTTGAGGCCGCCCGCGAAGCCCGCGAGGCTCTTCACGTCGTTCAGGTCGGAGTCGGTGGTGATGGCACTGGTCGCGTCGTTCGCCAGGTCGTAGAGCTTCTTCGGGTTGCTGAAGACGCCGACGTCCTTGACCTGGTTGATCAAGGCCTTGATGAAGGCCTGCTGCAGCTGGATGCGGCCGAGGTCGCTGCCGTCGCCGACACCGTGCCGGGTGCGGACCAGGCCGAGGGCCTGCTCGCCGGTGAGCTGGTGCGTGCCCGCCTTGAGATTGAGGTGGCTGTCCTTGTCGTTGATCGCCTTCTTGGTGGTGATCTCGACGCCGCCGAGGGTGTTGATGAGCTTCTTGAAGCCGGAGAAGTCCACTTCGACGTAGTGGTCCATCCGGATGCCGGACATCTTCTCCACGGTCTTGACGGCGCAGGCGGGGCCCCCGACCTCGTACGCCGTGTTGAACATCTGCCGCTGTCCGCCCGGGTCCTTCTTGCCGTCGTCCGTCTGGCACTCGGGGCGGGATATGAGGGTGTCGCGGGGTATGGAGACGACGCTGGCCGTCTTGTGGCCCTTGTTCACGTGCACGACCATCGCCGTGTCCGAGCGGGCGGCGCCCTCGTCCTTGCCGTACTTGGCGTTGTCGCCGGAGCGGGAGTCCGAGCCGAGGACGAGGATGTCCTGCGAACCGTTGTCGACGTTCTCCGGGCGGTCCGTGCCGAGCGCCGCGTTGATGTCGACGCCCTTGATGTTGCCGTTGAGCTTGAAGTACACGAAGCCGAGGCCCGCGCCGCCGAGGACGACCACCGATGCCGCGGTCCACGCGGTGACGACGAGAACCTTGCTGCGCTTTTCGCGCGGCTTGCGACGCCGACCGCCACCACCTCGGGAGCGTTTGGGTGCCGTATCCGCCGCGGGTGCGCTCTCGTCGGTCATGTGCTCCTCAGTCCTCGTCGGGTCGGTTACCCCCTGCTTTCAGGGTCAGGCGTGGTCTGGCGTCACTAGTCAGACGTGTAAACCGAAAGAAGGGTTGCACAGCGCTTTGTGAGCGCCCCGGCGCGCACTTGTGACGCATCGTGCACTCCTCTCCCACCCTTTGGGCCTCTCACCTGCGATTTCTCCCGACGCGGGGCTACTGCCCGTGACCATAAGGAACTCTTAGACCTGTGGCCAAGGTCATTCCGCGCTCCTCGCGCGCCCCCTACAACGCGAAGGGCCGCCCCCGTCGGATGACGGGGGCGGCCCTTCGTGATGCCGCGGGGACTAGTCGTTGCCGTTGCCCGGCGTCGGGGTCGTCTTCGCGATCTGCATGAGGAACTCGGCGTTCGACTTCGTCTGCTTCATCTTGTCGAGAAGCAGCTCGATGGCCTGCTGCGAGTCGAGCGCGTGCAGCACCCGGCGCAGCTTCCAGACGATCGCCAGCTCTTCGCTGTTGAGCAGGATCTCTTCCTTGCGGGTGGAGGACGCGTCGACGTCCACCGCCGGGAAGATGCGCTTGTCGGAGAGCTTCCGGTCGAGCTTGAGCTCCATGTTGCCGGTGCCCTTGAACTCCTCGAAGATCACCTCGTCCATGCGCGAACCGGTGTCGACGAGCGCGGTGGCGAGGATGGTCAGCGAACCGCCGTCCTCGATGTTGCGCGCGGCACCGAAGAAGCGCTTCGGCGGGTAGAGCGCGGTCGAGTCGACACCACCGGACAGGATGCGGCCGGAGGCCGGGGCCGCCAGGTTGTACGCACGGCCCAGGCGGGTGATCGAGTCGAGAAGCACGACCACGTCGTGCCCCAGCTCCACGAGACGCTTGGCGCGCTCGATGGCCAGCTCGGCGACCGTGGTGTGGTCCTCGGCCGGACGGTCGAAGGTCGAGGAGATGACCTCGCCCTTCACCGACCGCTGCATGTCGGTGACCTCTTCCGGACGCTCGTCGACCAGGACGACCATCAGGTGGCACTCGGGGCTGTTGGTGGTGATCGCGTTCGCGACCGCCTGCATGATCATGGTCTTGCCGGTCTTCGGCGGAGCCACGATCAGACCGCGCTGGCCCTTACCGATCGGCGACACGAGGTCGATGATGCGGGTGGTGAGCACGCCCGGGTCGGTCTCCAGGCGGAGCCGGTCCTGCGGGTAAAGGGGCGTCAGCTTGTTGAACTCCGGTCGCCCGCGCCCGGATTCGGCCGCCATGCCGTTCGCCGAGTCGAGGCGGACGAGCGCGTTGAACTTCTCGCGGCGCTCGCCGTCCTTGGGCTGCCGGACGGCGCCGGTGATGTGGTCACCCTTGCGCAGGCCGTTCTTGCGGACCTGGGCGAGCGACACGTACACGTCGTTCGGACCGGGCAGGTAGCCCGAGGTCCGGATGAACGCGTAGTTGTCGAGGATGTCCAGGATGCCCGCGACGGGGATCAGTACGTCGTCGTCGGCGACCTGCGGCTCGCTGGCGCCACCGAACTCGTCGCGCCCACGACGGCCACGGCGGTCGCGGTAACGGCCGCGGCGGCCACGACGGCCACCCGCCTCGTCGTCGAAGTCGTCCTGCGGTCCGTTGTCCCGCTGGTCGCGCTGGTCCCGCTGCTGACGGTCCTGGCGGTCGCCGCGGTCCTGGCGGTCCTGACGGCCGCCGCCCTGCTGGCGGTTGCCGCCCTGCTGCTCGTCGCCCTTGTTGCCACGGCGGTCGCGGTCACGGCCACGGCCCTGACGGTCGCGGCCCTGGCGGTCACGGCGGCCTTCGGCGTTGTTGTCACCGGAGCCGTCGCCCTTGGCCTCGGACGGCGCGTCCGTCCTGGCCTCGGTCTTCGGCTCGCTCTTCGCCTCGGCGGTGACCGTCTCGGGGCTGCCCGCGTCGGCGGTGGCACGGCGACGGCGGCGCTCACCCTTGTCGGCACCCGCGGGCTGGCCCGGGATGTCGATCTGCTGCTGGGCGGCGTCATCGGCCTTGGCCGGCTGCTCGGCCTTGTCGGCCTTGCTCGCCTTGGTGGCCTTGTCCGGGCTCGCCGAGTTCGCGGCGGTGTCCTCGCCCGTCCGGGCCTTCGAGGTGGCGCGGCGCTTGGGCTTCGTCTCGGCATCCGCGGACGCGGCGGGCGCGGCACTCTTGGCGGAGGCTCCCCCGCCGGCCTGCGCCTCCTTGATGACCTCGATCAGTTGGCTCTTGCGCATCCGCGCGGTGCCCTTGATACCGAGGCCGGATGCGACCTGCTGCAGTTCCGCCAGCACCATGCCATCGAGGCCGGTGCCGCGGCGCCGCCGGGACCCGGCCGAAGCACCGGTGGCAGGCGCCGCAGAGGCGTCCGTGGCGGGCGTGTCGGCAGTCACGCCCATCAGATCGGTGGTGTCGCTCACGAAGGGTCCTTCCCTGGAGCGGACGTCGGCCTGTCTGGCTCGGCGACCGGTTGTGCTGTCCGGAGGTCCTCTGGTGTGTGGACCATGCCGGGGCGGTGGTCCGCCAACGCGCGGCGGAAGAATTCACTGGTGATGGCGAGTCCCGGTGAGGTGCCACTGAGGTGCGGTGTCACTCGACTCGGTCACGCCAATTCCGGAGCGTGCTCGGCACCGCTCAGTGCGAGGCACAGAGCAGTTTGGGAGGCTCCCGGAAGGATGGATGTCCCGGACGGGGACACGAAGCACCTCGCCATGGTGGGGTCGGGTGCAGACTTGAGGTTAACACTACCGGATCCAACAAACATTCCCCCTCTTCTAACCGGCTAACGGGTGTCAGGGCGCAAGCGGCAACACGCTCGCGCCGGACGCGTCGAGCGCCAGGCGGTTGGCCGCCCAGCCTTCGCCGGCAAGGCGTGCGACCTTGTCCGCCGCACTCTCGTCGGCCAGCGCGAGGACCGTGGGTCCCGCGCCGGAGATCATCGCCGGGACACCGTCCGCGCGCAGGCGCTCGACCAGGGCGGCGCTCTCGGGCATGGCGGGTGCGCGGTAGTCCTGGTGGAGCCGGTCCTCGGTCGCGGGGAGCAGCAGCTCGGGGCGCCTGGTCAGGGCCTCTACGAGCAGTGCGGCCCGACCCGCGTTGGCGGCGGCGTCGACGTGCGGGACGGTGCGCGGGAGCAGTCCGCGCGCGGTCTCGGTGAGGACGGGCTTTCCCGGTACGAAGACCACCGGAACGACGGATTCGGCGGGGTCCATCCGGATCGCCCGCGCCGCTCCCCCGTCCATCCACGAGAGCGTGAAGCCGCCGAGCAGACAGGCGGCGACGTTGTCCGGGTGGCCCTCGATCTCGGTGGCGAGCTCGAGCAGGGCGTTGTCGTCCAGCCGGGCGTCGCCGCCTATCGTCACGGCGCGCGCGGCGACGATGCCCGCGCAGATGGCGGCGGACGAGGAGCCGAGGCCCCGGCCGTGCGGAATGCGGTTGGCGCAGACGATTTCGAGCCCGCGCGGCTGTCCGCCGAGCAGGTCGAAGGCGGTGCGCAGGGAACGTACAAGCAGATGCGACTCGTCGCGTGGGAGCGTCTCGCTGCCCTCACCTGCGATGTCGATGTTCAGTCCGGTGTCGGCCACCCGCACGACGACGTCGTCGTACAGACCCAGCGACAGGCCGAGGGCGTCGAAGCCCGGGCCGAGGTTGGCGCTGGTGGCGGGGACGCGCACCCGGACGGCGGCGGCGCGGAACGCGGGACCGGCCATCGCTCGATGACTCTCCTTGAGCTGCGATCTTTTGAGGACTTGCCACGTGATGAGGCACTACCCGAAGGCCGCTCTGCGGCAGCACCGCGGCATATGCGGCGGGGCGGGTTCGGTACAGCCTATCGAAGGAAGGTTCTGTGGCGACATAGGGCGCACAGGAGGCGCACGATGCGTGTCGTAAGCCCCCTGTGCACCCCCTATGCGGAGTTCCGGGTTTTCCAGGCGGTTATGCCCGCCGTCCGGCTGCGGTTATCCCGGACCGGGACGGTTATGCCAGATCCGGGTCACTCGCACCAGACCAGATTCGGCTACGCCAGGCCCAGACGCTCGGCCGCGGCGGCCGAGTCGACCGGCACCGTGACCGGCTGCGGCGCGCCGGCGACGGCCCAGTCCGGGTCCTTGAGGCCGTTCCCGGTGACGGTGCAGACGATGCGCTGCCCCTTGTCGACCTTGCCCTGCTCGGCCGCCTTCAGCAGACCGGCGACGGAAGCGGCCGACGCCGGCTCGACGAAGACACCCTCCTGGGACGCCAACAGCTTGTAGGCGCGCAGGATCTCACGGTCCGTCACCTCGTCGATGAAGCCGTCCGACTCGTCGCGCGCGTCGAGGGCGTACTGCCACGACGCGGGGTTGCCGATGCGAATCGCGGTGGCGATGGTCGACGGGTCCTTGACGATCTCGCCGCGCACGATGGGCGCGGAACCGGAGGCCTGGAAGCCCCACATACGAGGAGTGCGCGTCGAGATCGAGTCGGCGGCGTACTCCTTGTAGCCCTTCCAGTAGGCCGTGATGTTGCCCGCGTTGCCCACCGGCAGGACGTGGATGTCGGGGGCGTCACCGAGCGCGTCGACGATCTCGAACGAGGCGGTCTTCTGACCCTCGATGCGGAACGGGTTGACCGAATTGACCAGCGCCACCGGGTAGTTCTCGGAGAGGGCGCGGGCGAGGTTCAGGCAGTCGTCGAAGTTGCCGTCGACCTGGAGGATCTTCGAGCCGTAGACGAGCGCCTGGCCCATCTTGCCGAGCGCGATCTTGCCCTGCGGCACGAGGACGGCGCAGACCATTCCCGCGCGTACGGCATAGGCGGCGGCCGAGGCCGACGTGTTGCCGGTGGAGGCGCAGATGACGGCCTTCGCGCCCTCCTCCTTGGCCTTCGTGATCGCCATCGTCATGCCGCGGTCCTTGAAGGACCCGGTCGGGTTGGCGCCCTCGACCTTGAGATGTACCTCGCAGCCCGTGCGCTCGGAGAGCACCTGCGCGGGCACGAGCGGCGTGCCGCCCTCACGGAGCGTCACGACCGGCGTCGTGTCGGAGACGGGAAGACGGTCCCGGTACTCCTCGATGATTCCGCGCCATTGGTGGGTCATTGCTGCTTACTCCCCTTCAACCCGCATGATGCTGGCGACACCACGCACGGTGTCGAGATTCCGCAGCGCCTCGACGGTGCCGGTGAGGGCGGCGTCGGGCGCGCGGTGGGTGACGACGACGAGGGAGGCCTCGCCGTCCTTGCCCGTCTGACGGACCGTATCGATCGATACGCCGTGCTCGGCGAAGACCGTCGCGACCTGGGCGAGGACACCCGGCTTGTCGGCTACGTCGAGGCTGATGTGGTAGCGCGTGACGACCTCGCCCATGGAACTCACGGGCAGCTGGGTGTACGCGGATTCGCCGGGCCCGGTGGCCTCGCCGAGCTTGTTGCGGCAGACGGCGACGAGGTCGCCGAGAACGGCCGACGCGGTGGGAGCGCCGCCCGCGCCGGGCCCGTAGAACATGAGCTGACCCGCGGCCTCCGCTTCCACGAAGACGGCGTTGTACGCCTCACGGACCGACGCCAGCGGATGGCTGAGCGGAATCATCGCGGGGTGCACGCGCGCGGTGACGGACCCGCCGTCGGCGGCGCGCTCACAGATGGCGAGCAGCTTGATGGTGCAGCCCATGCGCTTCGCGGACGCGAAGTCGGCGGCGGTCACCTCGGTCATGCCCTCGCGGTAGACGTCGTCGAGACGCACGCGCGTGTGGAAGGCGATCCCGGCGAGGATCGCGGCCTTGGCGGCGGCGTCGAAGCCTTCGACGTCGGCGGTCGGGTCGGCTTCCGCGTACCCGAGCGCGGTGGCCTCGTCGAGCGCTTCCTGATACCCGGCACCGGTGGTGTCCATGGCATCGAGGATGAAGTTGGTGGTTCCGTTCACGATGCCGAGAACCCGGTTGACCTTGTCGCCGACGAGGGACTCGCGCAGCGGCCGGATCAGCGGAATGGCACCGGCGACGGCAGCCTCGTAGTAAAGATCCCGCCCGTGCTCCTCGGCGGCGGCGTGCAGCGCGGCGCCGTCCTGCGCGATGAGCGCCTTGTTGGCGGAGACGACGGACGCACCGTGCTCGAAAGCGGTGGTGATGAGGGTCCTGGCGGGCTCGATGCCCCCGATGACCTCGACGACGACATCAATGTCACCGCGTTTGACCAGCGCGGTCGCGTCGGTGGTGACGAGGGAAGGATCGATTCCCTCACGCACCTTCGACGGCCGGCGCACGGCCACCCCGGCGAGTTCCACCGGGGCGCCGATCCTGGCCGTGAGGTCGTCGGCGTGCGTCGTCATGATGCGCGCCACCTCTGAGCCGACAACCCCACAGCCCAGCAGCGCCACCTTCAGCGGACGCGTACGCATCATCCGACCTCACTTCTCATACATCTACAGTGGGACCAGTCTCACCCACCGGATCGCGGTTTCTATCCACTGTCCGGACTGTGAGACATCTATTTCACTGGCCGATACTCACCGGTGCCGGTCGGCACCCGCCAGTCGCTGTTCTCGACGTTATCCCGAGCTCAGCCGACATCGAGACGCAGGAGATCCTCCTCCGTCTCGCGCCGGACGATGACCCGCGCCTCGCCGTCCCGCACGGCGACGACCGGCGGACGCAGGGCGTGGTTGTAGTTGCTCGCCATCGAGCGGCAGTACGCGCCGGTCGCGGGCACGGCGATCAGATCACCCGGCGCGAGGTCCGCCGGAAGGAACGCGTCCTTCACCACGATGTCCCCGCTCTCGCAGTGCTTGCCGACGACGCGCACGAGCATCGGCTCGGCATCGGACTCACGCGAGACGAGCGCGACGCTGTACTCGGCGTCGTAGAGCGCCGTACGGATGTTGTCGGACATGCCGCCGTCGACGGAGACGTACGTACGCAGTCCCTCGAGGGGCTTGACGGTGCCGACCTCGTACAGGGTGAAGGCGGTGGGCCCGACGATGGCGCGCCCGGGCTCGACGGAGATACGGGGAGTGCGGAGGTTGGCCGCCTCGCACTCACGCGTGACGATCTCGCTCAGCGCCTTGGCGATCTCGTGCGGCTCGCGGGGGTCGTCCTCGGAGGTGTAGGCGATGCCGAGGCCACCGCCGAGGTCGATCTCGGGAAGCTCGATGCCGTGCTCGTCCCGCACCTCGGCGAGCAACTGGACGACGCGCCGGGCACTGACCTCGAACCCGGCCATGTCGAAGATCTGCGACCCGATGTGCGAGTGCACGCCGATGAGCTCGAGCCCGTCGAGCTGCAGGGCCCTGCGCACGGCTTCGGCGGCCTGCCCCCCGGCGAGGGCGATGCCGAACTTCTGGTCCTCGTGCGCGGTGGCGATGAACTCGTGGGTGTGGGCCTCGACGCCGACGGTCACGCGGATCTGCACGCGCTGACGTACGCCGAGCCGGTCGGCGATGTGAGCGACGCGCACGATCTCCTGGAAGGAGTCGAGCACGATGCGCCCGACACCGGCCTCGATCGCCCGCTCGATCTCGCCCTCCGTCTTGTTGTTGCCGTGGAAGGCGATGCGGTCGGCGGGCATGCCGGCGGCGAGGGCGGTGGCGAGCTCGCCACCGCTGCAGACGTCGAGGTTGAGCCCTTCCTCGTGCAGCCACCGCACGATGGCCCGCGAGAGGAAGGCCTTCCCGGCGTAGAAGACGTCGGCATCGGAGCCGAAGGCTCCGCGCCAGGCGTGGCAGCGGGCACGGAAGTCGGCCTCGTCGAGGAAGTAGGCGGGGGTGCCGAACTCCTCGGCGAGCCGGGTCACCTCGATGCCGCCGACGGTGACGACACCGTCGGCGCTGCGCCCGACGGTCTGCGCCCAGACCTTCGGGTCGAGGGAATTCAGGTCGTCGGCCGGGGCGGTGTAGTGCCCTTCGGGCAGTACGTCGGCGTGGCGAGGCCCGGCGGGGTGTGCGGAACGGCTCATGTCGCGGTCGTCTCTCTCACTTCGGTCACGTCGGGCGCGTAGGGCGCGTCGGGCGCGTCGTTGATGTGTGGCGCATCGGTCGCGTCGGGCGCGTCGGGCATGTCGGGCGCGTCGGTCGCGTCTCTACGTGTCACAAGTAGTCACAAGTACTCGGGGGCGCTGATGCCGAGCAGGGACAGGCCGCCTGCGAGCACCGTCCCGGCGGCTTCGGCGAGCGCGAGCCGGGCGCGGTGGGCGGCCAAGGGTTTCTCGTCACCGAGCGGCAGAACGTCGGGCTGAAAGGCGAGGAAGGCATCGGCGATCACGACGAGATGCCGGGCAAGCCGATCGGGAGCACGGTGCCGGGCGGCCCCGGCGAGGATGCGCGGATGGTCGACAAGGGCGTCGAGCAACTCCCACGCCTCCGCCCCGGCTATGTCACCGGGCTCGGCGCTGAAACCGAGGGCGGCGGCGTTGCGAGTGAGGGCACGGGCGCGGGAGTGGGCGTACCGCACGCGGAAGAGGGGATTGCTCGCACGCTGGACCAGGTGCTCGCCGCTGATACGGGGCCGATCGTGACCGGCGGGCCAGAGCAGGGCCCAGCGGGTGGCGTCGGGGCCTAGGGGGGTGGGGGCGGTGCGCAGGGGGGTGGGGACGGTGCCCGGAGGGGTGGGGCCGGTGGGCGCGGGGCCGGTGCCCGAGGGGCCGGTGGGCGCGGGGTGGGGTCGCAGAATCTCGGCGTCCGCCGTGGGCTTCCCGCTGGCGTCGACGTGCACGCCGAGCCCGCCGGCCGCCGTCCAGCTGGGGTCGGGGGCTTCGTCGCAGGTGAGGCGGACGGAGATGCCCTGGGTGCGGAGGATGCGGCGGAGGGCGTCGGCCAGGACGGCGGCGCGGGGTTCGCGGGGGAAGTGGAGGGTGAGGGGGGTGCGGAGGTTGGTGGAGCTGTGCGCTGGGCCGGGGGGGACGTGGCCGTAGTGGGCGCCCCGCTCCAGTACGTCCCGTACGAGGGCGGCGCTGCCGCTGCTCCCCCGGTGGGAGGCGGGGGTGTCGCTGCCGGGGTCGGAGCTGCTGCCGCCCGGGTGGCCGGTGCTGGGGCCACCGCGATCGAGGGTGATGTTGAGGAATCCGGGCCCGGTGATGTCGATGGCCGCGATGCCGGGCTCCATCGCGAGCCGCGGGGAGAGCACCTCGGCGACCTGACGGGGCGAACGCCCGGCGGCGCGGGCGATCTGCAGGGCGACGTTGGTGGCGTAATCCCCACACCCACCGGGACGGGGCCGCTCGACGACGACCCGCCAGGGGGCACCGTCACCCCCAAGATCACTCTGCTCCCCGACATCACTCGTCTTGTTGTCGAGATCACTCATCCCGCCCGGGCCACGGAGCTCTCCAAGGCCACTGAGCTCGCCGTCATCGACGGCACGACGCATGGCGCGCAGCACGGTGCGGGAGAGCTCGACGGGGGTCACGGGTCAAGCGTATGGGAGGAGGGGGGTGGGGACGCGACCTGGTTTCCCTGATGGTCCGGGATGTGGACGGGGGTGGGCTGGAGGGCGGGGGCTGGGGCTGTTGCGGAGATGAGCCGACGGGGCGCTGGGGGGGGCGGAAGGGGGTGAGGGCGGAAGGGGGTGGGGGTCAGAAGGGGGTGGGGGGCAGAAGGGGGTGGGGGTCAGCGCGGGGCCAAGCCAAGACGCCCAGGCCGGTAGGAGCCGGCTAAGCCGGTAGGAGCCGGCCAAGCCGGTAGGAGCCGGCCAAGCCGGTAGGAGCCGGCTAAGCCGGTGGGGGTCAGGCGCCGGGGCGGCCGGCGCGCTCGGCTTCACCGGCGGCAGCGCCAAACTCACCGCCGATGGCCCCACCACCACTCGCGGGCCCGTCACGCCTGCCGTTCTCCACCAACTGCCGTACGATGCCGAGCAGTTCGGATGGTTCGAAGGGCTTGGCCAGGAAGGCGTCCACGCCCACTTCCAGCCCGCTCTCCACCTCGTACTGGGTGCAGGCGCTGACGATGACGACGGGCAGATCGCGGGTCCGCGGATCGGACCGCAGCCGAGCGGCGGTACGCAGCCCGTCGAGGCGGGGCATCACCACGTCGAGCGTGACGACATCGGGTCTGACCTGGTCGACCACGTCCAGACATTCGGCACCATCAGCCGCGGTCACGACCTCGAAGCCCTCCAGCTCGAGGTTGACCCTGATCAGCTGCCGGATGACCTTGTTGTCGTCGACAACAAGCACGCGGCCTGACACGCCTGACACAACTCGAGAGTAGGTCCGCGCCCACCACCGCGTCCGGGTTTTCCCCACTTCCGCCCCGCACGGGGGATCGCGCGGCGGAGCCAGGGGCGACCTCTGGGACGCAGGGTGCGGATGCGCCCGCCTTCACGGCCACGGAGTGCGGAAATACCTGTTCATGGGGAGCCGTTAGGAGCTGGTAGGGTTCTACACGTCGCCGCGCAAAACGGCCGACACGCCCCCGTAGCTCAGGGGATAGAGCAACGGCCTCCGGAGCCGTGTGCGCAGGTTCGAATCCTGCCGGGGGCACCTTGTAGTGGGTGCCTGAGACCCCGTCAGCAGCGGAGACGTTGCGGGCGGGGTTTTGCGTGTGCGTGGGTGGTTGGTGGGGGCGGGCATGCTCTTGTGCATGAGTGCCTACAGCAGTGACCTGGAACTGGGCGTCAGCGATGTCACCGGGAGTGGCGTTGAGGTGGATGTCGCCACGAATCTGTTGGACGGCACCGTGCGGTTGGCGGTGTTGTGCACTGATGAGATCTTTCTGAGCCCTGGTGATGCCGAGCTCGTCGCTCAGGCCCTGTTGCGCGCCGCCGCGCGTGGGCGTCGCGTCTCTGAGGCGTGAGGAGCGACCGCAGCAGGCCTTGGGTGTGGCGATGAGTTTTGTTGTGCGGGGCGGTCTGTACTGGTGACCTGTTCGATCAGCCTCGGATTTGGGGATCATCATGGCCGCTACCTACACCTTTGACGTCTTCTCCAGCCTTGATGGTTTTGGGGGCGCCGGTGGTGACTGGACCGGGTACTGGGGCAAGCAAGGGCCCGAGCTTCTCGATCATCGCCTTGCTCTTTATCGCGAGGAGCAGCGGATGGTTTTTGGGGCCAACACGTATCGGGCTTTCTCTCAGATGCTGGCTGCCAGTACCGAGGAGTCCGAGGTTCGTGATCCATGGGTTACCCGGATGATCAATCTGCCGGCGACGGTGGTGTCCACCACCCTGAAAGAGCCTCTCGACTGGGCGGATGCGGCCGTCGCGAGCGGGGACGCCGTTGAAGTCGTCGCTCGGCTCAAGGAAGAGTCCGCCGTGCCGCTGCGGTCGCACGGCAGTCTGTCCATGAATCGGGCCTTGATGGCTGCCGGCCTGGTTGATCGGGTCCAGGTCACGCTCTTTCCCGTGATCACCGGTCGGAGCGGGCTGGACCCGATCTTTCAGGGTGCGGACGACTTCGATCTTGAGTTGATCGAAAGCCGCGTGCTTGACGGACGTACTCACGAGCTCATTTATCGGCCCTCCCTGCACGGCTGAGAGCTGTCATTTCTATGGCCAGCGGTGTGGCCGTGAACATCGAGGAGTAGGTGCCCACCGCCAGACCGATCAGCAACGCCAGGGCGAAGTCCGTCAGAGGGGCGCCTCCGAACGTTGCCAGCGCCGTGAGGATGAATGCCGCGCCCATTCCTGTGTTGATGGTTCTGGGGAGGGTTTGCAGTAGGGCCTTGTTGGTGATTTGTGCGTATGGGGTGTCGTGTGGGGTGTCGTGTGGGGTGTCGTATGGGGGCGTGGGTTTGGACGTGGTTTGGGTAGCGGTTTTGGTTGTCGTTTTGGTTGTCGTTTTGGTTGTGGTCTTTTTTGTTAGTTCTCTTATTCTGTCGAAGACCACCACCGAGTCGTTTACCGAATAGCCGATCACTGTCAGGAGCGCGGCCAGGAAGATTCCGTCTATCGGTTTGCCAAGCCACGCGAAGATGCCGACGAGGATGATTACGTCGTGGGCCAGGGCGACGACTGCTGCTGTGCCCAGTAGCCAGCGGAATCTGGCCGCCAGGTACGCGAGTTGCGCGGCCAGCGCCACTCCGAGGGCGATCAAGGCGCCCTGACGTAGTTCCTTGCCGAGGCTGGGGCCGATCGATTCGTCGCGGAGCTTTGTGGGTGGCTGGTCCGTCAGGGTGCCGATCGTGGTGGTGATCTTCTCTGCCTGAGAATTCGTCAGAGTGTGGGTGCGGATTGTGAGGTGGTGTGGGGTGGGAGTTTGGGGGGCGTGCTGGGAGTCCTTGGGGGTGGGGATTTTGGGGGCGTTTGTTGTCTGGATTACTGTTTCCGGGAATCCTGCCTTCGTCAGTGCCGTACGGGCTTTTTCGGGGGCGATGGGGGTCTCGGTGGCGTATTCGATTACGCGGCCGCCCGTGAATTCAATGCCGAAGTCCAGGCCCCGTGAGGCGATTCCGGTGATCGCCAGGATCAGCGCGGCTGCGGAGACTGCCAGCCATCTGCGGGGGTGGCCCATCAGGTTGGGATTGGCGCGAGTCAGGCGAGCTCGGATCGTGCCGATGCCCGCGATGCCGGTCAGAGCGGGGTGGCGGCGTATGGCGGGGTGTGCCGCGGCGTGGTCAGCCAGGGCGCGGGTGATGACCAGGGCGCTGAACATCGAGGCGAGGACGCCGATGCCCAACGTGACGCCGAAGCCTCGTACCGGGCCTGATGCGAGGAAGAAGAGCAGGCCGGCGGCGATGAGCGTGGTGATGTTGGAGTCCGCGATCGCGCTGAACGCGTTGCGGAATCCTGCGGTCAGGGTCGACCGGGGTGTCGGGCGGTCCCGGGCTGCGTACTCCTCGCGGGCGCGTTCGAAGACGAGGACGTTGGCGTCGACCGCCATGCCGATGGCCAGCACGAAGCCGGCGAGGCCGGGGAGCGTGAGAGTGGCGCCGAGTGCGGCGAGGGCGGCGTAGGAGATCAGGCCGTATGCGGCCAGGGCCAGGGTGGCGAGGGCGCCCATGAGTCGGTAGACGGCGATGATGAAGAGCGCGGTCAGCGTGGTGCCGATGGCTGCGGCCCAGATGCTGGCCGTGATGGCTTGCGCGCCGAGGCTGGCGCCTACCGTGCGTTGCTCGATGATCTCCACCGGTACGGGGAGGGCTCCCCCGCTGATCAGTAGGGACAGTTCGCGGGCCTCGCTGTCGCTGAACGAGCCCGTGATTTGCGTCGAGCCGCCGCTGATTCCGGAGCCGCACGTGACCGAGGTGTCTACCTGTGGCGAGGAAATGATCTTGCCGTCCAGGACGATGGCGACCCTTCGGGCCGGGTCCCCTGCGGGGTGGCAGGCGGCTTCGCCCGTCAGGCGGGTCCAGGCGTCACGCCCTGGTCCCTTGAAGTCGACGGTCACGTGCCAACCGGCGCCGCCCTGCTGGTCGAAGCGGTTGGTGGCCTTCTCGACCTGCTTGCCCGTGAGTGCGGCCGCCTCCAGGTGCAGGGGGTTGCCTGACTCGTCGGTCAGGGTTTGCTGGTGGGGGCGGGAGGAGGGTGTGGGGGCCGGGTGGGAGGAGGGGGTGGGGTGGGGTGCGGAATCGTCGGTTTTCTTTGCTGCGCCGATCACTTGGTGGAAGGTGAGTTCGGCTGTGCGGCCGAGCATGTCCGCTGCCTTGGTCGGGTCCTGGGCGCCGGGCAGCTCCACGACGATCCGGTTGTCCCCGGAGCGGGCGATGGTGGGCTCGGCGACACCTAGCGCGTCGATACGTCCGCGAAGCACCTCCACGGTGCGGTCCGTGGCCTCCTTGCCTGCTTCGGAGGTGGAGTTGTCGGTGGAGGTGGGGCGGGTTTCCAGTACGAGTTGCGTGCCGCCGCGCAGGTCGAGCCCCAGGTGGACGGGCACGGTCAGGGCTACGTAGAGGGATAGGGCTACTGCGGCCAGGGCTAGTAGGGCTCTGATGAGTTGGGGGCGGGGGGTGGATCTGCGTGGGGGCCGGGGGGTGGATTGGCGTGGGGTGCGCGGGGTTGATTGGCGTGGGGGGCGGGGGCTCGATCGGTGCGGGGGTCTGGTGGTGGCTGATCGGTGCGGGGAACGCGGGGTGGGGCCGCGTTGAGATTTCTTTGCGTTGGGGCTTGGGGGGTGGGACACGCCGGAGGTTCCGGAGTTTGGGGGGTGGTTCGCGTCGGGGCTCTGGGAGTGGTTCGCGTGGGAGCTACGGGAGTGGTTCGCGCCGGAGTTTGGAGGGTGGCTCCCGTCGGGGTTCTGGGGGCGGCTCGCGGATGGGTCTGGGTGCGGGTGGGGGTTTGCTGGGTGGTTCGCGTCGGCGCTCAAGGGGCGATCCGGGTGCGGGGGATGGTTGACGTCCGGGATCGGGTTCGAGGGCGGGTTCGCGTCGCGGCTTGGGGGGCGACTCGCGACCGCGGGTGTGGGGGTGTTCGCGTCGGGCGTTCGGGGACGACCCGCGTCCGGGAACGAGGAATCGTGCTCGTCGAGGCTCGCGGGGCGACTCGCCTCCGTGAGCGGGCGCGAGCCCGGCAGAGGGGTCGCGTCAGGGCTTGGACGACGGCTCGGCTCCGGGGGCGTGGGGGTGTTCACGTCGGAGTTTGAGGGGCATTTGTCGTCCGGGTTCGGGGGGCGGTTCGCGTCGGGACGCGGGGGTGGTTGGGGCACAGCGGGCCTCCGGCAGGCACGCCGCGGCCAGGGCAGTGGCCGCGGTCAAGGGGAAGAAGGGGTGTCAGGTGCCGGGAGGTGGGGGTGGTGCGCGTACGCCGGGTGGGCCGGCTGCTTGCAGGGATGCGGGCGGGCGTGGCGCCGACGAGGGCGCCCACGCGGGCCGGCCCAGGGCGGCAGTTGTGCCCACCGTGGTGGGAGTGACTGGGGGCGGCGGCGACGGCCGCTCGCCGGTGGTGGTGTCGCGCTGACTACGGGTCGCGGCGCTGGAGGCTGAGGGGTCCGCGTCGTCTGCGCGCGGTGTGGTGAGTGCCGTTGCTGCTCTGGATGCGGGTGCGTTCGCATCGTCTGCGCGGGGTGCGCTGAGTGCGAGGGCTGCACCGAATGCGGGCGTGCTTGCACCGTCTACGTGCGGTGCGCCGAGCCGAGCCTCGGTACCGGCTGACGCGCGTGCGTTCGCACCAACTGCGGCCAGTGTGTCGAACAGAGCCGCGGCACCGGCTGATGCCGGTGCGTACGTGCCGCTGTTGTGTTCGGGGGGTCCCAGCAGGGCGGTCAGAACCGCGAGCAGTACGGCCAGCAGTGCTGCCGGACCTGGGGCGAGGGTGCGCGGGACGGTGTGCGACGAGCGTGCCACGGGCCGTCCCCCTCTTCGTGTCGGTGGTTGGTGGCCTACGTACGTTGGATGCCTCAAGGCCCGGCCGGGGAGTGGCAGCTGGGCCTTGAGGCGGTCATGTGGGTGGGGGGGTGGATCAGGCAGGCGAGAAGGTCGAGCAGGTCATGCGGTTGGGAGAGCGGCGGTTGGGCGGTTGGGGAACGGCGGTTGGGGGGCGCGTCGGCCAGGCCCGCGCGCGGAGCGCACCAGGGCGGGCGGGCTGGTGATCGGGCGGGGTCGGTCTTGCGTTGGGGGCGCGAGGCCCGTCAGCCTTCGGAGCCTCGGGCCCGTGAGCCTTCTGGGAGCCCGACGTCCCTCAGGCTTCGGGGGACCCGGCGTCCTCAGGCTTCAGGAAGCGGGAGTCCCTAAGACTTCAGGGAGTACCGCGTCCTCAGATTTCGGGAAGCTGGAGTCCGCCAACCTTCGGGGAGCCTCGGGTCCCTCAGGCTTCGGGGAGCCTCGGGCCCGCCCGTCCGGCTTCGGGAAGCGGGAGTCCGAGTCCCTCAGGTCTCGCGGAGGCCGGGGTCAGGGTTCGATCAAGCCTGCTCTGATTGCGTAGCGCGTTAGTTCCAGGCGGTTGCGCAGGCCCAGTTTGTGGAGCAGGTTCGCTCGGTGTCTGTGAACCGTTTTGATGCTGATGAAGAGCATTTCCGCGATCTCCTTCGAGGAGTGGCCCTCGGCCACGAGTTTCAGAACCTCCTCCTCCCTCGCCGTCAGCACCTGGTCCGGCGGCTCCTCGCCCTGGCGGACCCGGTCGAGGTAGTTGCGGATCAGTGCGGTGACCGCGCCCGGGTAGAGGAAGGGTTCGTCCCGCATCGCCGCCCGGCAGGCGGCCACCAGGTCCCGGTCGGCCACCGACTTCAGCACGTATCCGCTCGCACCCGCCTTCAGCGCCTGGAAGAAGTACTGCTCGTTGTCGTGCATCGTCAGCATCAGTACGCGTACGCCCGGCTTCAGCGCCGCCAGTTCGCGCGCGGCCTGCAGACCGGTCATCCGGGGCATCGCGATGTCCAGTACCGCCAGGTCGACCTCGTGCGTGCGGGCCAGGGCTATGGCCTCCGCGCCGTCCCCTGCCTCGGCGACCACCTGGAGGTCCGGCTCGCCGTCCAGGATGAGCCGCACCCCGCGACGTACCAACGCGTGGTCGTCGGCCAGGAGGATACGGATCGGTGTGCCGATCGGTGCGTTGATCGGTGTACTAGTTGAATTCTTCATCGGTACCTCCTGCAGGTGCCGGAGGTGCGGAGTGCGTGCCCGGTGCGTCAGCGGACGAATGAGTCGGGACCGTCAGCCTTACCTCCGTGCCGGCAGCCTGCAGGCCCGACGTGACGTCCAGCTTCGCCCCGATGAACAGCGCCCGTTCTCGCATCCCCCGGATCCCCGCCCCCTCGTGGGCGACCCCCGTCCCCCGGCCGTCGTCCGCGACGGACAGCACCACCGTGCCGTACGCCCGGGTCAGGCTCACCTCGACCCGGCCCGCCTCGGCGTGGCGGGCCGCGTTGGTCAGGGCCTCCTGGGCCACCCGGTACAGGACCAGTTCCGTCTGCTGGTCCAGTGGAGGCAGGGATGCGTCGAAGCGGCGTACCACTCGTAGCCCGGCGTGTGTGGCGAACTCCGTGGTCAGCGAGGTCAGCGCGCTGATCAGGCCGAGGTCGTCCAGCACGCCCGGCCGCAGCCTGCGCACCAGGCGGCGTACTTCGTCCAGGCTCCCCCGCGTGATCTCCTGCGCCTGCTGCAGCTCGGCGCGCAGGGGTTCGTCCGCCGCGTCCGACGCCCGCTTGAGGGCCAGCAGGACCGCGGTCATCGTCTGGCCGACCTCGTCGTGCAGCTCCTGGGCGATACGGCGCCGTTCCGATTCCTGCGCCAGGAGCACGCGGGCGCTGCTCGCTGCCCGTTCCTGCTCCAGCCGTTCGAGCATGGCGTTGAACGTGCGGATCAGTTCGGCGGTCTCGCCTCTGCCCTGTTCCGGCAGGCGGTGGCCGGGGCGCAGCAGGTCGACCGTGGTCATCAAGCGGGTGAGCCGTTCCAGCGGGGCGAGGCCGATCCGCAGCAGGGCCGCGTTGGCGACCAGCATGACGCCAAGGCCGGCCACGAGGATGACCGCCTCGGTCAGCACCACCGGCACGGAGACGGTCACCGGCGCCCACAGCAGCAGCGCGGTGGCGCTTCCCAGCACCACCGCGTTGAGCGCGAAGATCCGCCAGAACAGGGACAACGGGGTGGCGCCTCTCTTGGGTGGGTGACGTTTCATCTCGTATGTGTGCGTGACGGAACGTCCGTTGTGTGCGTGACGGAACGTCTGCTGTGTGCGTGACGGAAACGACCGCGTGCCTGCGTGTGTGCGTGCCTGCCTGCCTGCGTGACGTTTCGTCTCGTCCTTCCGGGCGATCTTGTCCCGTCTGTCGTCCAGCCTGCCTGCTTCCGTTCTCTCCGTCGATGGGGCCCAATGCCCATTTCCTCACCTTGGCCTGCCCATGGATCTGCCCATGGACCTGCTCATGGACCTGCTCATGGACCTGCTCTTGGACCTGCTCTTGGACCTGCTCTTGGTCGGCCCGCGCGCCGGGATGGGCCCTCTGAACGGCCGTAGATGGGTATCGCGCCCGATGGGCTTTACGTTCCGTACCGGCGACGGTGGGGGCATATACGCGCCGCCCGCCCCGGCGGCCGCCTCGCCGGAAGAAGGACCCGCCATGTCGCACGACGCGCACCTGCGCCTGGAACACGAACGAGATTCCCGGCTGACCCAGCTGACCCAGTTGAACCAGTCGACCCAGCTGTCCCGGTCGCGGGCCATCGGCGGAGCCGGGCACGAGGTCGAGGAGCAAGTGATGCTGGCGCAGAAGGAAACGATCGAACGGGTCCTCAAGGAGATCGAGGCCGCTCTCGCCCGCGTCCGGGACGGCAGCTACGGGACCTGCCCCACCTGCGCCAAGCCCATCCCGGTCGAGCGCCTGGAGATCCTGCCCTACACGCAGTTCTGCGTTCCCTGCCAGCGCAGGACGGGCTGACCGCCGACGACAGCAGCCCTCCCCCTCCCCCCGTCTCCCGCACTCCGTCCCCCGCACTCCGTCTCCCGCCCTCCGTCTCTCCCGCTCCCCGTCTCTCCCGCCCTGCCTGAGGGGTGAAGTGGTGAACCACCAGATCATCGACGACCGCGGCACACACCTGTCGCCCGAGGACCTCGCCGCCCTGAGCGAGAACCTCCGCGACCAGTTCCTGTTCCGCCGCGAGCAGTTGCAGCAGCTCTCCGACTCCGCGCTGCCCCGCACGGACGCGCTCCTCGACCGGCAGAGCGCGTCCCGGACCGAGGTCCGCATCAAGCTCTCCGCGTCCGCCCGCATGGTCCTCGCCGACGTCGAGGCCGCCCTGCGGCGCATGGACCGCGGCGACTACGGGGCCTGCCACCTGTGCCGCCGCCCCATCGATCGCGAGCGCCTGATGATCGTGCCGCAGGCCCGCTACTGCGCCCGCTGCCAGCAGGTCCGAGGAGCCGATCGATGACCGTGGCCGCCAACCGCTTCCCCACCCCCGACCGCTCCCCCGCACCAGGCCGGCACCCCTCGTACCCATGGCCCTGGTGCCGCCGATGCTCCGGCATCGCCCTCGACCTCGGCAGTGCGCGGACCCGTGCCTGGACGTCCGGGCGGCGGATGATCCTCGACGTACCCACGGTGACCTTCACCGGCGGCGGTACCGTCCACCCCGTCCGGCGCGGCGCCATCGTCGACACCCCCGGGACCGCCCTGATGCTCGACCGGCTGCTCGGCCACCGGCTGCCCCGTTTCGGGCGCCCCCTGATCATCCTGACCGCGCCCGTCCTCGGCGGGGTCGCCTACCGGGCCGAAGCCCGCGTCGCCGTCGAGGTGCTCCGCCCGCGCACCGTCCTCACGATCTCCACGGCGCGAGCCGTGGCCACGGCCGTGGACGCCGATCTGGCCCGCCCCCTGCTCGTCGTGGACATCGGCGCCCATCTCACCGAGGTCGCCCTGCTCTGTGACGGCGACGTGACCGACGCCCGGCACACCGCCCTGGGGACCAGCGACGTGGACGGCACGACGACCGCATCACCGTCGCCGCACTCATCACCGTCGCCGCACTCCCGGATCACCGCCTGCGTCGTCGCGATGGTGACCGCGATGCTCGAACAGGACCGCACCTCCCGGACCAGCGCAGCCCTCCGGCGGGGGGTGCTCCTCGCCGGCGGCGGCGCGCTGCTGCCCGGCATCAGCTACGGCCTCGCCGGCGAGCTGCACGCTCCCGTGCAGCCCGTGCCCGCCCCGCACACCGCGGCGGTCCGCGGTGCCGCGAAGCTCCTCCGGGCCGCGCACGGGCACCCCTCCAGGGCGCACCCCCACTGATCCACCCCGAAGAACCACGACCAAGGAGCCCCCGTGGCCGGCCCCATCCCCCCGGCGCAACCGCCCCCCGAAGCACGAGAACCCCACCAGCCCGACCCACGCCCTCGCCCTCACCCCCGCCCCCTCCCCCTCCTATGGCGCCTGCGGCGCAACCCCTTGCGCCGCCGCACCGACCTCATAGAGGCATGGATCGCCCTCGGCCTCTTCCTGGTCGTCCTGACCGCCACCCCGGCCGCCGTCGTCCTGGTCGGCGACGCGGTCCGTCGCCACACCGAACAGATCGCCCGGCATCAGGCCGACACCCGGCACCGCACCACCGCCGTCCTCGTCCATGACGCGCCCCGCCATCCCGAACCCGGGTCGGTCGAGGCGAGGAACGTCCTGTACCCGGTCACCGTCCGCTTCACCGACCGGCACGGAGACACCCGTACCGCGCAGCAGGACGTCGAGCCCGCGACATCCGCCGGGAGCACCGTCCCCGTGTGGGTGAGTGACGAGGGGAAGATCACCGACCCGCCCCTCACCGAGGGCGAGGTCCGCGACCACGCCGTGGGCTACGCCGTCATGGCCGCCATCGCCGTCCCGCTCCTCGGCGCCGCCGCGTACGCCTGCGCCCACCGAAGGCTCGAACGGATCAACCTCGCCCGCTGGGAGGCGGATTGGGTCGCCGCCTCCTCTCGGTGGGCCACTTCTCCTTAGGTCACGTCAGGTCCCGTTACGTACGGTTCGGTCCGTTTCAGTCCGGTCAGGTCCGGCGGATCGGCGGCAGCTCGTACGTTCCGTCGATGACGGCGGCGCGAGGCGTGTACATGCGCAGGATGGGGCGGAAGCGGCCCTCCGGCGTGGGCAGCCAGTTCGCCGCCGTCTTGTCGTCGGCGGGGCGTTGTCGCTGGAGGAGGAGGGTGAGGGAGCCGTCGTCGTCGTAGCTGAGGCCCGGAGTGCGGTCGCCGATGGAGTGGCGCTCGACGGGGCCCGTGACCAGATGCCGGTCCGGCAGGCCGTACATCGTCACCGCCCAGAACGCGTCCACCGGCGGCGGCTTCTCGAAGCGCAGGGTGTACGACTGCTCGCCCTCCAGCGGCCGGCCGTCGCCGTCGTCCCACGCCAGCGCGCATGCCGCTTCGTAGCCGTGCCGGCCCCAGAGCGCGGTGTGCGCCGCGGTGGCGCGCAGCATGCGGCCCAACTCCCGGTCCGCGCAGATCCATTGAGGGTCATTGAGGGTGCCGGTCTCGAAGTGGTCGGCGTTGTAGTCGAAGGCGTGATACGCGAGTTTCCAGCCGTTCTGCTGCGGTCCGCTCCCGTCCGCGGCCGCCTGCTCGACCCGCTCCTTGCCCGCCGCGAATCCCGCGCGCAGCGCTTCGGCGAGGTCGGGCTCGGGCTGCGCGTACGGACTCTGCGCGTCCAACAGGCCCAGCGGCGCGAACCGTTGCTGATACGCGAGGTCGGGCTGCGCGGGCGGGAAGGCGGCCATGCGAGCGCGCAGTTTCTCGTAGAAGAGGATCTCCGGCTCGCCGTCGGGGACGTACGTGTGGGTCGGCAGCCCGCGGGGCTCGCCGGATGCCGTCCAGTACGGCTCCAGGAGTGTGTCCTCCTGGAGCTCCCGCACCGCCGCCTCGTCATCCGGTCCCGTGCACGCCCATCGCCCGACGATCGTCGCCACCTCTGTCGGCACGGCGATCCGGGTGGCGCCCAGCGGGATCTCCTCGTCCCAGCCGGGGGGCGTGAGCAGGTAGCTGGCCTCGCCGGTGCCGGTGGCCCGGCGGCCCACGTAGGCGAAGTTGTTGGTCCACGCGTCGACGAACTGCAGGACGTAGTAGCGGCCGCCGGTGTCCGGGACGGTCAGGAGCAGGGCGCCGCCGGAGAGGTCCAGCTGCGCCAGGGAGCAGATGGTGTCGGCGTCGGCGTTCACCCACTGGTCCCGGGAGTCCGCGGGCCTGCCGCCGTGGCTGAACTCGTTGAACGGCGCGGGGGGCACCGGGCCCATGCCGTTGCGGGAGACGCGGTCGACTTCGTCGAGGTTGAGCACCATCGGGTGGCCGTAGATGTACGCCTCGGCCGCCAGCGCCTGGAGATCGGTCGTGCCGTCGGTCATGCCCGCCGCCTTCTCGTGATCAAGCTCGTTCGTCATGCGTCGTTCGTGATCAAGGTTCTAGGGCCATCGTCGGGCCGTCCTGGCTCTCCTGCCACTCCTGCCACGTCCTGTCACTCCTGCCACCACTGCCACTACTGCCGCACACGCGGCGTGGCGCGGGCGGGTGGGGCAGGGCGGATCACTCCGGCGTGCCCGGGGGTGCCTGGTCGCCGTAGCGGCGTTCGAACTTGGCGACCTGGCCCTCGGAGTCCACGACCCGGGCGCGGCCCGTGTAGAAGGGATGGCTCTCGGAGGAGATCTCCACCTCCACCAGCGGGTACGTCTCGCCGTCGTCCCACTCGATGGTCTGGTCGCTCTCGGCGGTGGAGCGGGTGAGGAAGGCGTAGCCCGCCGAGCGGTCCCGGAAGACGACGGGCCGGTAGTTGCTGTCCTTGTCCTGGGTCATTCCTCCAGGTTCCCCGCCCGCGAACACGACGGCGACCCCGAGGACGCCACGCGAGCTACGGCGTCTCCGTCGCCGCCGCCCTAGGCCCGGGCCCGGTTCTTCGTGGTCGCCTTCTTCGCGGGGGTCTTCTTCGCCGCCGCGGTCCCTCTCGCCGTACTCGCACTCGCCGTCTTCGAGGTCGACTTCCTCGCCGTCGTCTTCTTCGCCGCCGCCCCCGTCGCCTTCTTCGCCGTCGACTTCTTGCCGCCCACATCCTTCGGGGTCGTCTTCGCCCGCCCGGAGGAACCGGCGGACGAACCAGCGGACGAGGCGGCGGACGAGGCGCCGGACGACGCGGCAGTCCGCTTCGGTGCGGCCGCGGCCTTCTTGCGCCCGCCTCGCTGCAGCGGAGTCACCTCCGCCACCGTTCCGTCACCCCGCGCCGTCTTCGCCGCGCTCACGCTCTTCTCCAGAGCCGCCACCAGGTCGATCACCTTGCCCCCGCCGGAGTCCGCGTCGGCGGCCGGCGCCGCGGGGCTCGTGCCCTCGGCCTTGGCGGTGAGGAGTTCCTCCAGCGCCGCGCGGTAGTCGTCGTGGAGGGTGGAGACGTCGACCTCTCCCAGCGTGTCCATCAGGGCGTCCGCCAGGTCGAGTTCCGCGTCCCTGACCTTGACCTGGGTGTCCGGAGCCACCCCTTCCGGCGCCCGGATCTCGTCCGGCCACAGCAGGGCGTGCATCGCGAGCACGTCGTCCACGACGCGCAGCATTCCCAGCCGCTCCCGTCCCCGGAGCGCGTACCTCGCGATCGCCACCTTCTCGCTCCGCTTCAACGCCTCCCGCAGCAAGGTGTACGGCTTGGTGGCGGGCACCCCGTTGGCCGACAGGTAGTAGGCCGTGTCCATCTGCATCGGATCGACGACGCCCGCGGGCACGAAGGCCACGATCTCGATCGTCTTGGCCGTCGGAAGCGGCAGGTCCGCCAGATCCTCGTCGGTGATCGGGATGACCGAGCCGTCCGGGTCCTCGTACCCCTTGCCGATCTCGGCGGACGTCACCTCCCGCTCCTCCAGCTCGCACACCTTGCGGTAGCGGACCCGGCCGCCGTCCTCCGTGTGGATCTGCCGGAAGGACACCGAGTGGTTCTCGGTGGCGTTCATGAGCTTGATCGGGATGCTGACCAAGCCGAAGGAGATCGCACCGTTCCATACGGATCGCACGTCTGGCACCTCTCAGCGGCCGAGCGGTAACGGGGTGGGCAGAGGGAAGCAATGAGTACCAATCATTACCAATTAGTACCCATTGTTCCCATTCGTGGGATTCTCATCGTATGACGCCGATCACCGAGGTGGAGGGGCGGCGGCTCTCCCTCAGCAATCTCGACAAGGTCCTCTACTCCGCATCCGGCTTCACCAAGGGCGAGCTGCTGCATTACTACGCCAGCACGGCCGACGCGCTGCTCCCCCATCTCCGCGACCGACCCCTCTCCTTCCTCCGGTTCCCGGACGGGCCCGACGGCCAGCAGTTCTTCGCGAAGAACGTGCCTCCGGGCACCCCCGACTGGGTGCACACCGCCGACGTGCCGCGCTCGGACGGCAACATCCGGCAGATCGTCGTGAACGATCTGGCGAGCCTGATGTGGGCGGGCAATCTCGTGACCGAGTTCCACACTCCCCAGTGGCAGGCGGACGCTCCCGCCATGGCCGACCGGCTCGTGCTCGACCTGGACCCCGGCGCCCCCGCCACCGTCGTCGAGTGCTGCCGGGCGGGCCTCTGGCTGCGCGAGCGCCTCCGGGCGGACGGCCTGGACGTCTACGCGAAGACCTCGGGTTCGAAGGGCCTGCATCTGCTCTGCCCCTTGGAGCCGACGCCCTCCGAGCAGGTCACCGCGTACGCGAAGGCGCTCGCCCAGGAAGCCGAGGCCGAACTGCCCGACCTGGTCGTCCACCGGATGACCCGCAGCCTGCGCCCCCGCAAGGTCTTCGTCGACTTCAGCCAGAACGCCGCGGCGAAGACGACCGCCACCCCCTACACCCTGCGCGCCCGCCGGGAACCGACGGTCTCCGCGCCCGTGACCTGGGAGGAGGTCGAGGGGTGCAGCGACCCTGCGGATCTCGTCTTCCTCGCCGCCGACATCGCGCCCCGCCTTCAGCGGTACGGGGACCTGCTGGGTCCCCTCACCGACCCGGACCAGGGCCGTCCGCTCCCGCGTGCGCTTCCCCGGCCGGGGGAGTGAGAGCGTTGCGAAGGACCTAGGCCCGCCGCCACGTGTGACGGTCGCGGGCCATCGCGTGCAGCGCCTCCACATCGGCCGGTTTCAGTACGCCGCCGATGCCCGCGAGGGCCGACACCTCCGCGTCGCGCACGATCCGCACCCCGCGCGGCGGGGCCGTCACGTCGAGGTCCGCCGCCCCGGACAGGGCGAGGACCGGGCGGATCTCGGCGGTCAGCGCGAAGGACGCCCGGTCGGCGTCGGCGCGGATCTGCCTCAGGAGTGGACGCGGGTCCGCGCGGCCGACCGTGACCATCGGGTCGGCGACGCGCACCCGCTGCTTGCGGGCGGGGAGCGTGTGGACGCTGAACAGACCGCCGGGGCCGATCAGGAGGTGGTGGATGCGGGCGCCGCCCGGCAGCGGCACCGAGTGCAGGGTGTGCCAGCCCGCGCCATCGAGCCCGTCGAGCACCTCGCCGACGGCCTGCTCGGCGGTGAGTGCACGCTGCCGGGGGTCGGCGCGCAGCCTGCGGGCGGGGGCCGGTTCGCGGTCCAGGGCGATCAGGAGGGCCTCGCCGGGGCGGTTCGGTGCGAGGTCGTCGTCCGGGTGGAGGGCGAGGCGGGCCAGCTCGGCGGGGGTGGGGACGGGCGGCGGGCCGATCGAGACGCCGCCGGTGATGAAGGGGGCGAGGGCGCGCAGAACCGCTTCCCTGTGGTCGTCGGCGAGGAGGGTCACGCGGGACGGCTCCCTCTCGTACCACGCCACATTCCTGCCGTCCGCACGACAGACGTACAGCCGCTCCTGTCCGTGCCGCCAGGCCGGTATGACGCGCAGTCCGCTCATGCACCATCACCCCACGGACCATGGGAGCAGCAAGGACATGCCTTGGGCAAGAACCTGGGCACCACGGAGAGAAGTTGAGCCACTCCTGCCGACACCCGGCCGTCACCCGCGACGGGGACCGTGACGGGGCCCGTCATGGGGCCCGTGACGGCACCTGCGAGAGCGCTCGGGACCGAAGGGTGCGGCGGCACTCGGGGCCGCGCCCACGGCGGCACTCGGCACCGTGCGCGAGGCAGTCTCGGGGCCATGCCCGCGGCACCGCTCGGGACCGCGCCCGAGGCAGAACTCAGGACCGTGCCCGAGGCGGCACTCGGGACCACGCCCGCGGCACCGCTCGGGACCATGCCCCCCGCCAGCCCTCAGGACAGTGCCCGCGGCCGTCCGCCTTCGTAGTGATGGCCCGTTGTTACATTGCCGACTAATTGCCGCAATGGCGGACATCTAGCTTCAGAGGTGTTCCTTCCGCCCCTTCTGTCTCGCTTCCTCGCTTCCTCGCAGCCTCCGCCGTTCAGCCGTCGGCAGCCGTCGGCCAAGATCTCAGCCGTAAGGACCGTCCCCTCATGAGCAGCCTTCGCCGCCGCGCCGTCCTCCGTTCCGCCGCCGTGACCGCCGTCTTCGGCGGCGCGCTCCTCGTGCCGGCCGCTGCCGCCGTCGCGGATACGCCCTCCCGGGCCGAGGACACCCGGACCGTGGCGCCGGCCGCCCCCGAGGGCGGGGTCAGGGCGGGCACCGAGGGGTTCCACGGCGGCGACCCGGTGTTCATCGCCGCCGGTGGCGCCATGGCGGCCGCCGGTGCGGCCGGTCTCGGGTACGCGATGCTCCGCCGCGGCCGCACCGACGCCTGAGCCCCGCCCTCCCCCACGTACCCACCCGCAGGAGCCGCTGTGAGCACCCCCGCCGACGAAGCACCCGTCCCCGCGTCCGCCCCCGTGAAGTGCCGTCACACCACCCGCATCGCGGCCGCCGCCACGCTCACCGCCGCCCTCGGCATCGGCCTCATGGCCTGCGGCCAGGGCTCGGGCGGCAGCCCCGCGCCCGACGTCAAGGTCGACAACGCCACCGCCGCACCGGCGGCCGAGCCACGCGCCCCGCTGGGGAAGTCCCGGCCGACGGGCCTGCGCATACCGGCGGCCGGTGTCGACGCGAAGTCGATGCTCGACCTCGGCGTGGGCGCGGACGACGCGCTGGAGGTGCCGCCCGTCGACAAGGCGGACGAGCCGGGCTGGTGGACCGGGGGCGTCACCCCCGGCGAGAAGGGGGCGGCCGTCCTGGTCGCGCACTACGACACCGCGGAGGGGCCCGCGCTGATGCGGCACGTGGGAAAGGTGAGAATGGGGGACACGATCTCGGTGCCGCGAGCGGACGGAAGCACGGCGACGTTCAAGG
Organism: Streptomyces sp. NPDC002853; assembly: GCF_053591915.1. NCBI lineage: Bacteria > Bacillati > Actinomycetota > Actinomycetes > Kitasatosporales > Streptomycetaceae > Streptomyces > Streptomyces sp. NPDC002853. Next base: position 137,517 of record NZ_JBSFUS010000003.1, read on the forward strand.
TGCGCGAGATGGAACAGGTGGACAAAAAGAACTTCCCCACCCATAAGGTGTATGGGGCGACCGACCGGCCCGAGCTGCGCCTGCTGACCTGTGGCGGCCCGATCAAGGACGGTCACCGCACCGACAACATCATTCTCTACGCCGACCTCGCGCCGTAGCCGGACCCGGGCAACGGGACCCGGCCCCGCGGCGCCGCAACCGAACCTCGCGCCGCAGCCGAGCAGCCCCGGGCCGCTCCACCGGCAGGCAGGAGTGCAGTGCACCGGAGCCGTCTCGCGCTCGCCGCAGGACTCGTGCTGCCCGCCGTCCTGCTGGCCGGCGGCTGCGGCGATCCCGGCGACCTGCGCGGCGCGGGCTCCACGCCCACCGCCGAGGCCCCCACCCGCCTGTGGCCGAAGCTGCCGCCCCCGTCGGCGCCCGCCGAGGACTACGGCACGATAGAGAGCCTGCCGGTCAAGGGCGTGGACGTACCGGGCGGCGACCTGCACAAGGTGAACCCGGTGACGGTCGCCAAGGCCGATTTCGACGAGAACCCGGGGATGTACAGCCGTTCGGACGCGGTCTACAAGCAGACCGCCGAGAAGCTCGACGCGTGCGACACCAAGGACGCCGACGACGCCGAGTGCCCCGTCCTGAAGGCCTACTACCGCGACCTCACCGGTGACGGCGAGGACGACCTCATCATCGGCATCCGGCTGGCCCGCGGGCACGCCGAGAACCTCGACATACGCGCCTACGCCGTGGAGAAGCGGCAGTTGACGCAGATCATGGAGATGGGGGACGCCGTGCTCGGTGTCGAACTGGCCGGCCATGAGGTGATCGTCCGCGCCGTCTCGGGCATGCCGGGGTACGAGTACCGCACCGTCTGGTCCTGGGACGCCCACCAGAAGTCCATGCTGCCGACGACCGACGAGATCGTGCGCTCCCCGAACGCGCCGAAGGGCAAGCCGTCGCGCAAGCCCGAGCCCGCGGCGAGCGGCCGCACCGCGCCCTCCCCGAGCGACTCCCCCGGCGCATCGCCCGGCGCGTCCCCGAGCGGAGACCGATGAGCCACCGGCTGCCGCGCGGACCGCGGCTCCCCGCCTGGACGGCGACCCTGACCTGGAAGGCCGGGGTCTTCATCACCGTCATGTGCTGCGCGCTCGCCGCGCTGCTCGGTGCGCTCGTGCACGTCTCGGTGACCAACCAGACCGTGGGCCAGGCCCGCGAGCACGCCCTCACCCGGCTCGACGACGCCACCAAGGCGTTCGAGGCGGGCGACGATCTGGGCCCCGGCGCGGGGGTCGACCCCGAGGGCCTGCCCGAGCGGCTGCGGGATCTCGCGGTGGGCGGGGAACGCGGCACGATGGTCGCCGCGCAGGACTCCCGGCCGACGATGTGGGCCGCCGGGCCCGCGACGGACCGGCGTGCCATCGCCGTCCGGGTCGACTACGCCCAGGGCGCCCGCACCATCGACGGACTCGACCGGGCGATCCTCGGCTCCTCGGTGCTGGCCATCGGGGCGACTCTCCTGGTCGGGGCGTTCGCCGTGACCCGCGTGACGCGGCGCCTGCACCAGACGGCGACGGTGGCCCGCCGGATCAGTGCGGGCGACCTCGACGCCCGCGTGAACGATCCGCGCACCCGTGAGCCGTCGCGCAGCCAGGACGAGGTGGCCGCGGTCTCCGGCGCGCTCGACACGATGGCGGCCTCGATACAGGGCAAGCTCCAGAGCGAGCAGCGGTTCACCGCGGACGTGGCGCACGAGCTGCGCACGCCGCTGACCGGTCTGCACGCGGCGGCCGAGCTGCTGCCGCCGGGCCGCCCCACGGAGTTGGTGCGCGACCGGGTCGCCGCGCTGCGCACCCTCACCGAGGACCTTCTGGAGATCTCCCGCCTCGACGCGAAGAGCGAGCGCGTCGAGCTGGACGACCACCATCTCGCCCCACTGGCCGAGCGCGCCGTGCGGGGTTCGGGCATCGATGCCGAGCTGGTCGTCGTGCGCGACGTCTGCGTGGTGACCGACCGGCGGCGGCTTGAGCGGGTGCTCGGGAATCTCATCGCCAACGCGGACAAGCACGGGCGCGGGCCCGTCGTGCTGACCGTCGACGGCCCCGTGCTCTCGGTGCGCGACCACGGCGACGGATACCCCGATTACCTGGTGGCGCACGGCCCGCAGCGGTTCCGTACGGAGGGCACGACCAGGGGCCACGGGCTCGGCCTGACGATCGCGTTGGGCCAGACGGCGGTGCTCGGCGCACGCCTCACGTTCACGAACGCGGCGGACGGCGGGGCGGTGGCGACGCTGACGCTGCCGTACGAGGAGACCGGGGAAGCCGGCTGCGGGGGTGCCGACGGGGCGGTCTGACGGGCGGTTTGACGCCGTGTGACCTTTTGCGCACTCAGCATGCCGATTTTAGTGTGAATTGCGGCCTATGACCCCTGCTTCAGGGGCTTGCGGGCCGTATCGCATCCGCCCTTCCAGAGGAGACCCCCATGTCCCTTCGGTCCACCGTCATCGGCACCCGGCTCGGCATACTCGTCGCCGGCGGTGCGCTCGCCGCCTGCACCCTCACCGGTCCCGCCGTCGCGGCCGACGACACCGGCGCCAATGGCCACCCGCGCACCTACAAGGGCCGCGTCATCGCCAAGTCCGGTCTGCTGCTTCGCACCTCCCCCCACCGGGGCGCCAAGGTGATCCGCAGCGTGCCGTACGGCAAGGTCGTCAACATCTACTGCAAGACGACCGGTGACCACGTGTCCGGCAACAACCGCTGGTACCTGCTCACCAACGGGACCTGGGCCTGGGGTGCCGCGCACTACATCTCCAACATCGGGCCCGCCCCGCGCTGGTGCTGACGCACCACAAGGGCACGGTGACATAAGCGGACATTGGGGCCTATCGCTTGCTACGTTCCGGGCATGACCGGAACAGCGACGGCGCCCCCCTCCGTACCCGCTGTTCGCGTGCCCCGACGCCGCGGCACCGAAGTCGCACTGATCGTCGTGGCCGTCCTGCTCTCGGTCTACGGCTACTGCGACGTCGGCCTCGCCAAGAACGGCACCGTCCCGCCCGGCGCCGCCGGTTACGGCGCCGGGCTCGGCGTGCTCGCGCTCCTCGCGCATCTCGCGGTCCGCTTCCGCGCGCCCTACGCCGATCCGCTGCTCCTGCCGATCGCGGTGCTCCTCAACGGCCTGGGCCTCGTCCTGATCTACCGGCTCGACCTGGAGACCCCCGGCGACGAGGCGGCGCCCACGCAACTCGTCTGGTCCACCGTCGGCGTGACGCTCTTCATCGCCGTCGTGATCTTCCTGCGCGACCACCGGGTGCTCCAGCGGTACGCGTACATCTGCGTCGTCGCCGCGCTGCTCCTGATGATCGTGCCGATCTTCTTCCCGGCCGTGAACGGCGCCCGCATCTGGATCCGGGTCGGCGGATTCTCCATCCAGCCGGGCGAGTTCGCGAAGATCCTGCTCGCGATCTTCTTCGCCAGCTATCTCGCCGCCAACCGCAACGCGCTCGCCTACACCGGCCGTACGGTCTGGAAGCTGACGAAGCTCCAGCTGCCGACCGGCCGTGTGCTCGGTCCGATCGTGGCGATCTGGCTCCTGAGCGTCGGGGTCCTCGTCCTCGAACGGGACCTCGGCACCTCGCTGCTCTTCTTCGGCCTCTTCGTGATCCTGCTGTACGTGGCCACCGGGCGCACCGGCTGGATCGCGGTCGGCCTGGTGCTGGCCGCGGTGGGCGCGTACACGGTCGGCTCGCTCGAACCCCACGTGCACAGCCGGGTCGAGGACTGGCTGCACCCGTTCGCCTCGATCGACGCGGGCGAGGGGCCCAACCAACTGGCCCAGTCCCTCTTCGCGTTCGCGGCCGGCGGGATGCTCGGGACCGGGCTCGGGCTCGGCCACTCGATCCTCATCGGCTTCGCCGCCAAGTCCGACTTCATCCTGGCGACGGCGGGCGAGGAACTCGGCCTCGCGGGGCTCGCCGCGATCTTCCTGCTGTACGCGCTCCTGGTGGAGCGCGGCTACCGGGCGGGGCTCGCGCTGCGGGACGTCTTCGGGCGGCTGCTCGCGGTCGGGCTCGCCTCGATCGTCGCGCTCCAGGTGTTCGTGATCGCGGGCGGGGTGACCGGGCTGATCCCGCTGACCGGCATGGCGATGCCGTTCCTCGCGCAGGGCGGCTCGTCGGTCGTCACCAACTGGATCATCGTGGCGCTGCTCATCAGGGTCAGCGACTCGGCACGGAGCCAGCCGGTCGGCCCCCCGCGGGAGGAGGTGTGACCATCCCCCAAGCTCTCGGCTTCGCTCGACCAGGGGGTACCCCCACCATCCGGCACGCCGCCGCGTTCTGCGCGCTGCTCCTGCTCGCTCTGCTCGTGAACGCCACCCGCGTCCAGGTCGTCCAGGCCGAGCACTTCGACGAGAACCCCGCCAACCGCCGCCAGGCCATCGCACGCTTCGGCCAGCCGCGCGGCGACATCATGGTCGACGGACGCCCGGTCACCGGCTCCAAGGACACCGGGGAGCAGCTCCGCTACGAACGGACGTACAAGAACGGCCCGTTGTACGCCCCGGTGACCGGGTACGCCTCGCAGGTCTACGGCACGACCCTCCTGGAGAACGCCGAGGACGACATCCTCTCCGGCACCGACCCGATGCTCGCGCCGCTCCCCCTGTGGAACGACATCAGCCGCGCGCAGAACCCCGGCGGCATGGTGCGGACCACCATCAGGGCCGCGGCCCAGCAGGCCGCGTACGCGGGGCTCGGCGGCAAGAAGGGTGCGGTCGCCGCGATCGAGCCGTCGACCGGGAAGATCCTCGCCCTGGTCAGCACCCCGTCGTACGACCCCGAACGGCTCTCCGGCACCCGTGGGTCGGTGGCGAGGTCCTGGGCGTCGCTGAACGGCAGCGCGGACAAGCCGATGCTGAACCGGGCGATCCGCCAGACGTACCCGCCGGGGTCGACGTTCAAGGTGGTGACGGCGGCGGCCGCGCTGGACTCCGGCACGGTCACGGACCTGGACGCCGCCACCAAGTCGCCCACCCCGTACACGCTGCCCGGCACGAGCACGCAGCTGACGAACGAGGTCGAGGGCTGCAAGAACGCACCTCTCCGCTACGCCTTCGAGTGGTCCTGCAACACGGTCTTCGCCAAGCTGGGCGTGAGCACCGGGCTCGGCGACATGCTGGGCACGGCGGAGAATTTCGGCTTCAACGACAGCGGCCTGAAGGTCCCCTCGTCGGTGGCGGCGAGCAACTTCGACACGTCGATGGACAAGGCGCAGCTGGCGCTCTCCTCGATCGGCCAGTTCAACACGCGGGCGACGCCGCTGCAGATGGCGATGGTCTCGGCGGCGGTGGCCAACGGCGGCCAGGTCGAGACACCGCATCTGGTGGACGAGACCACGACCGACGACGGCGACGTGGTGCGCAACACCGGCACCAGCTCCCTCCACCAGGCCATGAACCCGGCCACCGCCATGCAGCTGCGGGAGATGATGACCGACGTCGTCGAGAAGGGCACCGGCGGCAACGCGTCGATCCCCGGCGTGACGGTCGGCGGCAAGACGGGCACGGCGCAGCACGGCATCGACAACACCGGCACGCCGTACGCCTGGTTCATCTCCTGGGCCCAGGACTCCGGCGAAGCCCAGCCATCGGTGGCGGTCGCGGTGGTGGTGGAGGACGCGGCGGCGGACCGGGGCGACATCAGCGGGGGCGGCAGCGCGGCGCCGGTCGCGAAGGCGGTGATGGAGGCGGTGCTCGCGGGTTCCTGAGCGGAGGCCTACGCCCCGGGCGCGGGCGCCCGGTCACTCGGCTCCCGGCAGCGCTTCCCTGCGCCGCAGCCAGGCCTGCGGGACCGCGTCGACGCCCGTGCGGGCGCCGACCACGCCGCCGGTGATCGCGCAGGTCGTGTCCACGTCGCCGAGCCCCTCGGCCGTGGTCCACAGCGCCGCGACCAGGTCGTCGTGGTGTCGCGCGGCCGTCCACAGGGCGAACGGAACCGTGTCCGTGGCCCGGATGCGCCGGCCGTTGCCGAGCTCGTCGGCGGCCTTCCACGGCTCGGTGTCGAAGGACAGGGCGGCGGCGCGCAGCACGCCCTCGCGGACCGCGCCGGGCGGGGTGCGCTCCGCGACCCCGGCCAACGTCAGCTCCCCGCGCGCCGAGAGCGCGGCCGCGACGGCCACCGCCACCGCTCCCGCGACGCCCTCCGGGTGCGCGTGGGTGACCTGAGCCGACAACGTGGCCTGCGCCGCCGCGAGTTCGAGGTCGCGGGAGAACCAACCGCCCAGCGGCGCGACCCGCATCGCGGCTCCGTTGCCGAGACTGCCCTGCCCGTCGAACAGTTCGCGCGACAGCTCCGGCCAACGCTGCGGCTCCTCGACGAGCCGGGGCAGCAGCTCGTGCATGCCGCTGCCGTATCCACGCCCCGCGTCGGCGTCGTGCAGCAGCGCGAAGGCGGCGGCCAGCTCGGTCTGCCGGATCTCGCCGTACTCGTCGAGCACCCGTTGCACGCCGAGTGCCATCGCGGTGTCGTCGGTCCAGTGCCACAGCGGTTCCTCGGGCACCTGGCGCGCACGGATCTGCGTGTACGCGACGCGCGGCGCCCGGAAGAGCGGGAACCACCGCTCGCCGAAGGCGTCGCCGAGGGCGAGCCCTTCGAGGCTACGGCGGGCGGCGGCGCGGTCGGCGGATGCGGAGGTCACGGAAGTCATGGGGTCATGCTGCCGTGCGGAGCGAGGGCCTGCGGCCCTATTTTCCGTCGCCGGCGGCGATCATGTCCTCGACCTCCGCCACCCGTTCGCCCTCCTCCGCCGCGAATCGTTCCGCGTCCAGTTTCTCGGCGATCTCCTCGTCCTGGGCCATCAGCTGGTCGAGGTTGGCGTTGCCCATCTCGAACACGCCCATGTCGACGTACGCCTCCTGGAGGCGCTTGCCCCACAGGCCGATGTCCTTGACGCACGGCACGATGCGGCTGAAGAGCAACTGCCGGAAGAGGGCGAGGAACTCGGAGTTCTCGCTGCACTCCTCGGCCTCCGCCTTCGGGATGCCGAAGTTCTCCAGGACCTCGACACCGCGCAGCCGGTCACGCATCAAGTAGCAGCCCTCGATGACGAATTCCTCGCGCTCGCGCAGTTCCGCGTCGGAGAGCTGCTTGTAGTAGTCGCGCAGGGCCATGCGCCCGAAGGCCACGTGCCGGGCCTCGTCCTGCATGACGTACGCGAGGATCTGCTTGGGCAGCGGCTTGTCCGTCGTGTCGCGGATCATGCCGAAGGCGGCGAGCGCGAGGCCTTCGATGAGGACCTGCATGCCGAGGTAGGGCATGTCCCAGCGGGAGTCGCGCAGGGTGTCGCCGAGCAGGGACTGCAAGTTGTCGTTGATCGGGTAGAGCATGCCGATCTTGTCGTGCAGGAAGCGGCCGTAGACCTCGGCGTGCCGCGCCTCGTCCATCGTCTGGGTCGCGGAGTAGAACTTCGCGTCCATGTCGGGCACGGACTCCACGATGCGCGCCGCGCACACCATCGCGCCCTGCTCGCCGTGCAGGAACTGGCTGAACTGCCAGGAGGCGTAGTGCTTGCGCAGTTCGCCCTTGTCGCGGTCGTTCATCTTGTCCCAGTGACGGGTGCCGTAGAGGGACATGGACTCGTCGGGGGTGCCCAGGGGGTCGTACGGGTCGACCTCCAGATCCCAGGCGATGCGCTTGGCACCGTCCCACTGCTTGTCCTTGCCCTTCTGGTAGAGGGCGAGCAGCCGGGCACGGCCTTCGTCGTACTCCCAGCTGAAGCGGGCGGCGCCGTTCGCCGGTATCTGCCAGATGTTTCCGTCCGGGGCGTGCGTGTAGAGCTCATGCGTGGACACTGACGGCTCCTAGGTAAGTGGCCTCGTTCTCTCCGTAGTCCCCCCGTGCTGCTTTCGACTGCTCTGTACCGATTGGTAGTTGGAAGGCTCACACGTTCGTAGACGTCGGGTCAACAAGTCGCGCACAAGGGATTGACGCCCTTGCTGACAAGCAGTCTCATAATGCGTGACCGCCGGTAGCTCTGACGACGAGGCAGGGGCAGAGTCATGACGACCACCACGGAGGACGCGGCGATCGAAGGGCTGCGGGACGCGCTGGGAGCGCTCAAGGACCGTGAGCAGGTGGCCGAGCGGCTGCTGGACTCCTCCGCCAAGCACTCCTTCGACCCCGACAAGGAGCTCGACTGGGAGGCGCCCTTCGAGGAGGGCAAGTGGTTCTGGCCCCCGGAGCTCCTTTCCCTGTACGGCACGCCGATGTGGCGGCGCATGAGCGAGGAGCAGCGCATCGCGCTCTCGCAGCACGAGGCGGCCGCGCTCGCCTCCCTCGGCATCTGGTTCGAGCTGATCCTCATGCAGCTGCTCGTACGGCACATCTACGACAAGCCCGCCACGAGCGCCCACGTGCGGTACGCGCTGACCGAGATCGAGGACGAGTGCCGGCACTCGAAGATGTTCGCGCGCCTGATCACCCGCGGGGACACCCCGTACTACCCGGTCAGCGCCGTGCACCGGAACCTGGGCCGCCTCTTCAAGACCATCTCGACGACTCCCGGTTCGTTCACGGCGACGCTGCTCGGCGAGGAGATCCTGGACTGGATGCAGCGCCTGACGTTCCCGGACGAGCGCGTGCAGACGTTGGTGCGCGGCGTCACGCGCATCCACGTCGTGGAGGAGGCGCGCCATGTGCGGTACGCCCGTGAGGAGCTGCGCCGCCAGATGGTGACGGCACCGCGCTGGTCCCAGGAGTTCACCCGCCTCACCTCGGGTGAGTTCGCCCGTGTCTTCTCCATCGCCTTCATCAACCCCGAGGTCTACACGAACGTCGGCCTGGACAAGCGCGAGGCCATGGCCCAGGTCAAGGCGAGCGCCCACCGCCGGGAGATCATGCAGACGGGAGCCAAGCGCCTGACGGATTTCCTGGACGACATCGGGGTGCTGCGGGGCGCGGGACGGCGGCTGTGGAAGAGCTCGGGACTGCTGGCGTAGCGAAGAGGGTACGGAGGGTTCCGGCGCGCTTGTTCGAGCGGGCGGTTACGCTGCGAGGCATGACCTCGCCTGCTCCCACCCGCGCGTACCGGCGCCTCAGTGTCGAAGAGCGGCAGCGGCAGCTCAAGGAGGCCGCCCTGTCCCTCTTCGCGGTGCGCGCACCCGACGAGGTCTCCCTCGACGACGTCGCGGAGGCGGCCGGAGTCTCCCGGCCGCTCGTCTACCGCTACTTCCCGGGCGGCAAGCAGCAGTTGTACGAGGCCGCGCTGCGCTCCGCCGCCGACGAGCTGGAGCAGTGCTTCGCCGAACCCCCGGAGGGTCCGCTCACCCAGCGCCTCGCCAACGCGCTCGACCGCTACCTCGCCTTCGTGGACCAGCACGACGCGGGGTTCAGCGCTCTGCTGCAGGGCGGCAGCGTCGTGGAGACCTCGCGGACCACCGCCATAGTGGACGAGGTGCGCAGGACGGCCGCCGAGCACATACTCGCGCACCTGGAGGTCGTCGGCGCCAGGGGCCCGCGGCTGCGGATGACCGTGCGGATGTGGATCACCTCCGTCGAGGCGGCGTCCCTGATCTGGCTGGACGAGGAGAAGCAGCCGCCGCTCGACGAGCTGCGGGACTGGCTCGTCGAGCAGTTCATGGCGGTTCTCGTGGCCTCCGCGGGCCGCGACCCGCAGACCGCGGAAGCCGTACGGGGCGCCCTTGCCATGGAGACGTCCGACGGGCCCGCGGGCTCGCTGGCCCGGCGGGTGCTTCCCGTGGTGAGCGACGCGGCGCACCTGCTGTGACGCGCGGCGGCCGCCTGCTGTGACACTGGCCGGGTGAAGAGCGAAGACACCCCCTTCGTGGGTGGCCCCCTGGACGGCCGCGTACTGCCCATCCTGCTCGGCCCCACCGGCCACCCCCCGAAGGTGTACCGGGTCCCGGTGCCGGACGAGGCGGGCGGACCGGCGACCGTGCTGGTGTACCGCCGGGTGGCCAGGGCCGGGGGCAAGCGGCTCGGCCTGCACCAGGGCTGGACGTACGAGTACGACCCGGAGGGCGACAAGGCGGGGCCCGGCCTGAAGTGGCCGTGGTCGAAGCCGGGCGGGGCGGCCTGAGCGCGGCATCCGCAAGGGCGGCGCGCCGTCGGACCCTGGACGAGTGACCGCATTGCGCCAACCCGCGCACCTTCCGGAGGCGGGCCGCGCCGGGGCCGCTGATGCTCACGGTGCGGGGCGGAGCCGCCGCCGCGCGCCGGAGGTGATGGCATGTCAGGCAGGTTGCTGCGATGGGTCGGTACGGGTGTGATGGTCGGCGCACTGCTGGCGCCGACGGCCCCGGCATACGCCGTTCCACAGCCGGACGACGCCACCGAGCGCCCGGTGGCCGAGCTGCTGCGGGACCTTCAGGAGCTGTACCGGAAGGCCGAGGAGTCGACGGAGACGTACAACGCGACCGCGGAGAAGCTGAAGGAGCAGCGCACCGAGGTCACCCGCCTGAACAAGCGCCTGGCCCGAGCCCGCGCCTCGGTCCACGACAGCCGGGGCGCGGCGGGCCGCTTCGCCCGCGAGCAGTACCAGGGCACGACGGAGATCTCCCCCTACGTACGCCTCCTCCTCGCCCGCGACCCGCAGCGGGCCCTCGACCAGGGGCATGTGATCGGGCGGGCGGCGGCGGAGCGCGCCGCGACGGTGGACCGGCTGGTCGGCGGCGAGAAGCAGGCGTCCGAGCTCGCGGCCACGGCGAAGAGCGCCCTGGAGACCCAACTCTCCCTCGCCGCCCGGCAGAAGGAGGCACGGGACACGGTCAAGGGCCAACTGAAGGAGGTCGAGGAACTGCTCGCCTCGCTGAGCACGGAGCAGCTCGCGGATCTCGCACGGGCCGAGGAGGAGGGGATGGCGGCGGCGCAGCGGAAGTTCCTGGACTCGGGCTCGCTGAGCGGGGCCGCGGGGCCCCCCGGGTCCGCACCGACCCGCGCGCCTTCCCGGAAGGGCAGGACGGCGCTCGGCTACGCCGTGAAACAGATCGGGAAGCCGTACAAGTGGGGCGCGGAGGGGCCCAAGACCTTCGACTGCTCGGGGCTCACGTCGAAGGCTTGGGCGAAGGCGGGCAAGGACATCCCCCGCACATCACAGGAGCAGTGGGCCCAGCTGCGGCGGGTCTCCCTCCGGAAGCTGCGCCCGGGCGACCTGATCGTCTACTTCCCCAAGGCCACGCACGTGGCCCTCTACCTGGGCGACGGCATGGTCATCCAGGCCCCGCGCCCCGGAAGCCGGGTGAAGGTCTCCCCCATCGCCTCGAACCCGGTCCTCGGCGCGGTACGCCCGGACCCTCGGCCGAACCGATGAAGAACTACGTCCCGCCGAAGCTGCCCCGCGGGGCACGCAAGGGCGATGACGCGGGGTACGGGCGGTCCGACGCGCCGGGTACGGACTAGCCCGTGAGCCCCGTCAGGTACGCGCCCGTCTTCTCCGGCTCGTAGAAGAAGTTCTCGAAGTCCGACGGGTCGTTGAAGCCGTTGGCGAAGCGGTCCGCGGCCGGCTGGAGCTGGCCCGCGGCGCCGATCAGGTTCAGGACGTGCTCCGGGGGTGGCGACAGCATCGCGTTCGTCCACTTGGTGACGTGCTGAGCCGTCTCCCAGTAGCGGTCGAACGCCGACTGCATCCACTCCTCGTCGAACGGCTTGTCGCCGTGCGAGACGATCGAGGAGAGGTACGAGGCCGCGCACTTCGATGCCGAGTTGGAGCCCTGGCCCGTGATCGGGTCGTTGGCGACCACGACGTCCGCGACGCCGAGCACGAGGCCGCCGCCCGGCAGCCGGCCGATCGGCTTGCGCACCGTCGGGGCGTAACGGCCGGACAGCGTGCCGCCCGCGTCCGTGAGCTCGACCTTGGTGGCACGCGCGTACTCCCACGGCGTGTACTTCTCGAGGAGTTCGAGGGTCAGCGCGAGGTGTTCCGAGGGGTCCTTGACGCCCTGGAAGACGTCCAGCGGGCCGCCGGGGACGCCCTCCCAGAACAGGATGTCCGCGCGCCCGGACGTGGTGAGGGTCGGCATGACGAAGAGTTCGCCGACGCCCGGCACGAGGTTGCACCGCACCGCGTCGAACTCGGGGTGCTCGGGCCGGGGCCCCATCCCGTGGACGTAGGCGACGGCAAGCGCGCGCTGCGGGGTGTCGTACGGGGAGCGGGAGGCGTCGCGCTCGAACATCGAGACGAGCTCGCCCTTGCCCGCGGAGACCAGCACCAGGTCGTACGTGCGGGAGAAGTAGTCGAGGTCGGAGACCGCCGCGCCGTGAATGACCAACTGGCCGCCCCGCTGGGCGAACGTCTCCATCCAGCCCGCCATCTTCACGCGCTGGTCGACGGACTGGGCGAAGCCGTCCAGCTTGCCGACCCAGTCGATGACGCGGGAGGAGTCGGGGCCCGCGACCGAGACGCCGACGCCCTCGATCTTCGGCGCCTGCGACTCCCAGAAGTTCAGCTGGAGGTCGCGCTCGTGCTGCAGCGCCGTGTGGAACATGCACTGCGTGGACATCACACGGCCGGACCGGACCTCGTCCGCCGTGCGGTTGGACATCAGGGTGACCTCGTACCCCTGCGACTGGAGTCCGAGAGCGATCTGGAGCCCGGCCTGACCGGCTCCGACGACGAGTATCTTCCGCATGCGGCGTCTTCTCCTACGTGCTGAAAAGCTTAAGGTTAAAGCTATTCGGGGGTTGCTGCGAGGGCGTGGCCGACCAGCGAGAGCAGCGACTCGATCACCGAGATCCGCTGCCTCGCGTCCATGATCAGCACCGGTATGTGCTGCGGGATCGTCAGCGCCTCACGGACGTCCGCGGGCTCGAACTCCTCGGTGCCGTCGAAGTGGTTGACGGCCACGATGTACGGCAGACCGCAGCTCTCGAAGTAGTCGAGCGCGGGGAAGCAGTCGGGCAGCCTGCGGGTGTCGGCGAGGACGACGGCGCCGATCGCGCCACGCACCAGGTCGTCCCACATGAACCAGAAGCGCTGCTGCCCCGGCGTACCGAAGAGGTAGAGCACGAGGTCGTCGTCGAGCGTGATCCGGCCGAAGTCCATGGCGACCGTGGTCGTGGTCTTGTCCGGGGTCGACGTGAGGTCGTCCGTGTCCTCGCTCGCCTGCGTCATCAGCGCCTCCGTCTGGAGGGGCGTGATCTCGGAGACGGCGGTGACCAGCGTCGTCTTGCCGACGCCGAACCCGCCCGCGACCACGATCTTCGTCGCGATCGGGGCCCGGGTGCGGTCCGTCTGCCAGGCTTGGAGGTTCTCGTCCGGGTCGGGGCCCGGGATACGGAGGTCAGAGACGGCGGAGTCCACTGAGCACCCTTTCCAGCAGTGCGCGGTCCGGCTGTCCCGGGCCGTGGCCCGTTCCGTACACGCGGATCTTTCCCTGGTCTGCGAGGTCGCTGAGCAGTACGCGGACCACGCCGAGCGGCATCTTGAGCAGCGCGGCGATCTCCGCGACCGTACGCATGCGGCGGCAGATCTCGACGATGGCCCGCATCTCCGGCATGACGCGGGCGATGGCGTTGCCCTGCGGCAGTTCGCGGCGCTCCTCGGGGGCCTCGAGCGCGGCCACGAACGTCTCGACGAGCAGGACGTGGCCGAAGCGGGTGCGCCCGCCGGTGAGCGAGTACGGGCGCACGCGCGAAGGTTTGCGGTCGCCGCCCCGTTGGGGCAGCTTGCCGGGCTTACTGCTCATCGGACGCTCTCCATCGACTGGCGCAGCTCACTGCGGAGTTCGGGGGTGAGGACATGCCCGGCGCGGCCGACGAAGAGCGCCATGTGGTACGCGACGACGCTCATGTCGCAGTCCGGGGTGGCGTGCACGCCGAGCAGCGAGCCGTCGCTGATCGACATGACGAAGAGGCTGCCCTCCTCCATCGCGACGACGGTCTGCTTGACGGCTCCCGCGTCCATCAGCTTGCCGGCGCCGATGCACAGGGAGCCCAGGCCGGACACGATGGTGGCGAGGTCGGCACTGGAGCCCTTGGGTCCCGAACTGTTGTCCACCGCCTGTTCGTTGTTCCGCGCGGGGTCGGACGAGAGCAGCAGCAGGCCGTCGGAGGAGACCACCGCGACCGAGAGCAGCCCCGGCACCTCCTCCACGAGATTGGTCAGCAGCCAGTGCAGGTTGCGGGCTTCGCTGCTCAGTCCGAATCCGGCGGGAGTGCCGCCGGCGATGGAGCTCCCGGTGGGTTTACTGCCGGTGGAAGAACTGGGCGAGCGCATGGGCGCAGTCAACTGCTTGCCTCCTCGACTGTGTCCCCCATGTTTTTGGTCTCTTCGTTACGTTCGGTCGACTCGGCACGTTCGGTCAGCTCGGCCTCTACGTCGCGACGGCCGCTGATGGCCCCCTGGTGAAAGCCTCCGAGGCGCTTGCGCAGCGCTTCGGCGTCGACGGAGCCGCTGCGTGCCTTGGGCACGGTGGGCTCGGGCGCGGTGATCTTCGGCGTGCGCTTGGGGAGTCCCTTGTCGGTGACGCGCTCCCACTTGGGGGCGGGTCCGGGGGCGGGCTCGGCTTCGGTCTCGGTCTCGGTCTCGGATTCGGTTGCAGGAGCCCCGGCTTCCGGAGCCTCCGGAGCGGGCGGAACCGCGAGTTCCATGGTCGTCTCGGCTGAAACCTCGGGCGCGGCGTCCGCTTCCGCGTCCCGGACCGTCTGCTCGGCAGCCGCGATCAGCGGGTCCTCACCGACAGGCGTGGCCACCACCGCGGCAGGTACCGCCGAACGCCCCGGCAGCACGTTGGAGTTCGCCTCGGCCTCCGAGCCGGGCAGATGCACCGCGGGCGCGGCCCCGGCCACCGGGACACCGACCGGCGGAGCGCCCACCGCGGGCGCCGCGGCGAGGATCGCCTTCGGCAGGACCACGACCGCCGCGACACCGCCCTGCTTCTGCTCGCGCAGCCGGACCCGCGCCCCGTGCCGCGCGGCGAGCCGGGCCACGACGTAGAGGCCGAGCCCGAGGCCGTCCCCGCTCTCCTGGTCGTACGCGTCGTCGGGACGGAAGTCCGCGAGGCGGGAGTTGAGCTCCTCCATGCGGTCCTCGGTGACCCCTATGCCCTCGTCCTGCACGGAGAGCATGACCTCGCCGCTCTCCAGGAGCCAGCCCGAGACCTCCACGGAGGCGTCCGGCGGCGAGAACGAGGTCGCGTTCTCCAGGAGCTCGGCGACCAGGTGGCTGATGTCGTCCGCGGCGAAGCCCGCGACGTGCGCGTGCGGCGGCAGCGTGGCGATGCGCACCCGCTCGTACCGCTCGATCTCGCTGACGGCGGCGCGTACGACGTCGACCAGCGGGACGGGGCCCGGGTGCTGGTGGCCGTGCTCGGCGCCGGCGAGGACCAGGAGGTTCTCGCTGTGGCGGCGCATGACCGTGGCGAAGTGGTCGAGCTTGAAGAGCGTGGCGAGGCGGTCGGGGTCCTGCTCGCGGTCCTCCAGGTTCTCGATGACGGCGAGTTGCCGCTCGACGAGGCCGAGGGTGCGAAGCGCCAGGTTGACGAACGTGCCGTGGATGGACTGCCTGACCCGCTCCAGGTGGGCGGACGCCTCGGCCAGCTCGGCGCGCAGCGTCTCCCGCTCGTCGGCCATGGACTGACGCCGGCCGATGAGGTGCTTGCGGTCGGCTTCGAGCGTGGTGAGGCGCTCGGTGAGGGCGGCCGCGTGCTCGTGCAGCGCGTTGACGGACCGTACGACCTGGGCGAACTCGTCGTCGCGGCCCGTGAAGCGGATCGGCTCCTGGGGCGCGGGCTCGGTGGCCAGGCGGGCCGAGCCGATGCGCAGGACGGCGAGCGGGCGGGTCAGGCTGCGGGCCATGGCCATGGAGACGCCGACCGCGACGAGCAGCGTGACGCCGATGAGCGCGACGCGGATCTCGAGCGCCGTGACGTCGTCGTCGCGCAGGTCGGTGAGGTTCTTGGTGCGCTGCACCGTGAGCGCGGACTCGGCGCCGCGCATCATCTCGATGCGGGCGGAGAGCGCGGCGTCGAGCTTCTTGCGGTCGTAGCCGAGCTCGGCGGTGGAGAGCGTGGGCTGGTCGGTGAGGCGGGTGAGGTACTTCTCGGCCGTGGTCACCTCGTGGCCCGTGACCGTCGAGTCGTACGTCGTGCGGGCGCGGTCCGTGGCCGCGTCCCGGAAGTCGGCGAGGGAGGCCTGCGCGCGCACGTGGGCCTGCTGGCCGGCGGCGCTGAGGGCGTCGCGGCTCTTGCCGGCGGCCGGCGACTCGTCGACCACCGTGGTGGGCAGCCCGGTCACCGGGTCGATGCTCGTGCTCGTCTCCGTGGAGCGCGGGACGGCGAGGGTGGCGAGGAGCAGGCCGCGGGCGCTCGCCGCCTGTTCGACGGCGTGGTCCAGGTCGGCGAGCGCGTAGGCGCCGGAACCCGCGCGGGGCGGGGTCTTCTCGGCGAGTTCGCGGGTGAGGCCGTGCAGTTCGGTGATGACGTTCGAGTACGCCGTGTGAGCTTCCAGAGCGCTGCTCTTGCCGGTGAGCGCCGCTCTGCGCACGGCGCCGATGTCGGAGAGGTCCTTGCGCAGACCGGCCGGGGCGTCGGCCGTGCGCAGCTCCTCGATCTGGCGGTCCACGCGGGCGCTGCGGCTCTCGGAGAGTCCCTGGCCCTGCGGGCGGCCCGCGGCGATGAAGGAGGTGACCTCGTCGCGCTCGTCGGCCAGCGAGTGGCCGAGGGACACGGCGTCCTGGGTGCGCTCGGCGAGGGTCACCAGCTGCTGTGCGTCGCTCAGTTGCCCGGAGGCGGCGACGACGGCGGGCGCTCCGGCGCCGGCGATCGCGGCGGCCACCACGGCGACGGCGACGATCAGCCGGTTGCGCACGCGTGCGGTGGGCTTGGAGTTCACCGACTGCACCGGCTTCGCGGGCTTCTCGGACTTCGGTCCGTCATCGGGCTTCGAGCCGTCGTCGGGCTTCGGGCCGTCAGGAGGCGTCACCGCGGGGGCGGTGTGCTCTCCCGCCGCGTGCTCGGGGTTCACTCCCGCTGCGGGCTCGGGCGAACGCTCCGTAGGGGTGGTCGCGCCCGGCGTGGCCCCTTCGGGAGCCGTCTGCTTGCCCTTGCGCCCAGGCCGCATCTTCTGCACCGGTGCTCGCATTCTTGTTTTTCGTCTGCCCATGGGCCCGGGTGACGATCCGTCAACACACGCGCCCCCCGGTACGGCTCCAGACCCTTCCAGTGCCGATGGGTGGCAGTCGTGCATCACATGCCTGGCCACCCGAAGGAGTGAACATCGGCGGGGAGTTGGCGAGCAAGTCCCGCCGCGGGCCGAAAGTCCCGGCCACGGTGCGCCGGTTGGACGTCGACCGCAGGCTTTGGCAGGATGCGCCGCCACACGCCGCTGGAAGCGATCATTCCGACTGAAATCCGGCGTCTGACCTGCTGGTCCGGGCCAACCCCCGTTGTTTTGCGCGTTCCGGACGGCCTTGTGAAGGCCTCGTGCAGACTGGCCGAATGCGTATCGAACTCGCCACCGAGCCCGGAGACCCCGCGCGACCCAACGAGGACTATGCCGCGGTGATCCTTCCCGCAGCCGGACAAGGCGGATCGCTCGTCCTTCTGGACGGGGTGACTCCGCCTGTCGGAGATGACGGCTGTCTGCATTCCGTTCCCTGGTTCACGGCGCGACTCGGCGGCGCACTGGGAGAACTGTCCGTTTCGCGACGGGATATGACGCTCTCCGAGATCCTCGCGGCGGCGATCGTGCGCACCGCGGAGGCCCATGGTCAAGGCTGTGACCTTTCTCACCCGCGTACGCCTCAGGCGACCGTGATTCTGGTGCGTTGGGACGAGGAGCGGGTCGAGTACCTCGTCCTGTCCGACTCCGCGCTCCTGATGGCGGGCCCGGACGGCCACATCACGCCGGTTCTCGACGAACGCCTCGCGGAACTGCCCCCGAGGATCCGCACCCTGCGTGACGCGGTCCGGGCGCTGCCGCGCGGCACCACCGAGCGCGAGGAGGCGGGCCGGGTGTACGGCGCCGCCGTCGAGGCCCTGCGAAACGCGGAGGACGGCTTCTTCACCGCGGCCGCCGATCCGTCGGCGGCCGCGCGCGCGGTCACCGGAACCTGGCCGCGCGCCGAGGTGACAGCGGTGGCGGCCCTCACGGACGGCGTCGGCCGCTGGGTCGAGACGTTCCGGGAGGGCGACTGGGCGGAGTGCTTCGCGCTGCTGCGCAAGGACGGTCCGCAGCGCCTGGTGGACCGGGTACGGGACCTGGAACGCGCGGACCCCGAGGGCATCGCGTTCCCGCGGGGCAAGCTGCATGACGACGCGGCGGTGGTCTACGCGGAACTGTAGGAGCCCCCGCCCTTCAAGGGAGGCGGGGAACTGCGCAAGCAACCACACCCGACCCGCAGACGACAGACGGTGGACGTCCCTCAAGGGGCGCGAGGAACTGCGCGACCAGCCACGACGCAGCCTCAGCCGCAGCCCGAATCGCGCCCCTGCCAACGCCCCGCCCTGCCCTGCCCCGCCCCTCAAGACTCCGGGGACTCGTTCAGCTGCCGCAACAGGCGGGCCAGCTCCGCGACCTCCGTGCGGTCCCACCCGGCCAGCTTCCGCACGTACCGCTCCCGCCGCCCCGCCCGCACCGTACGGAACCGCGTGCCGCCCTCCGTCGTGAGGTGGACCAGCCAGGCCCGCCCGTCGGCCGGGTCGGGCTCGCGGGCGACGAGCCCCAGCTCTTCGAGGGCCCGCAGCTGACGGCTCATCGTCGCCTTGCCGACGCCGATGTACGCGGCGAGGTCGGTGGCCCGCTGCGGGCCCGAGTCGTCGAGGCAGACCAGGAGTCCGTACGCGGCGGGCTCCAGGTCGGGGTGGACCTGACGCGCCATCTCGCCGGACGAGGCACGCGCCCGGCGCAGGAGCAGCGACAACTCCCGCTCCAGGGAGAGGAACTCACGGTCGGTCCCCCTGTCCACGTCGGGCTCATCCACGTCCGCCCTGTTCACGTCGACTTCACCGTCGTTCCCGCCCTCGTGCACTTCAGCACCCATGGCACGCTTTCTTTCCGGATCAGAGAAGTTTCCGCCCCGCACGGCGGCAGACATCCGCGTCGGCCCATCGCCGCAGCTCGACCAGTATTTCGCAACGCCCCGACGGCCGACGCCGAGGACACCGCCGCTGGAGTAGACCAACGGCAGACACCGGGACCCCTTCCCAGCTCCGGGTCTACGTGCGTAGCGTCCTGAGTGACATGTTCACACCAGGAACATGTCGACAGGTCCCCCCACGAGCTCCATCGAGCTCACCCGAGGCCTACGGAGGCACGCCCATGCCCGTGCACAGACCCGGAACGCCCCGCCGCTCCCGCTGGTCAGCGGCCGCAGTCCTGCTCTCAGTCCTCTCCGCCCTCTCCCTCCTCCTCACGCTGCCGGGCGCCGCACAGGCCGCCGGCGGCGATGACACCCCCGCCCGCGGCTCCGCCCGCATGGGACAGGGCGTCATCAAGCACGACGGGCAGGGCAGTCTGCCGCCCGGCGGCGACGCCGTACAGACCGAAGGCGTCGACGTCAGCAGCCACCAGGGCAACGTCGCCTGGTCGACGCTCTGGAACAGCGGCGTGAAGTGGTCCTACGTGAAGGCGACCGAGGGCACGTACTACAAGAACCCGTACTTCGCCCAGCAGTACAACGGCTCGTACAACGTGGGCATGATCCGCGGCGCCTACCACTTCGCGACGCCCGACACCACGAGCGGCGCTGCCCAGGCCAACTACTTCGTGGACAACGGCGGCGGCTGGTCGCGCGACGGCAGGACGCTGCCGGGCGCCCTCGACATCGAGTGGAATCCGTACGGGGCGGCCTGCTTCGGCAAGTCCCAGTCGGGGATGGTCACCTGGATCCGTGACTTCCTGAACCAGTACAAGGCGCGCACCGGCCGCGACGCGGTGATCTACACGGCCACCAGCTGGTGGAAGCAGTGCACCGGAAACTACGGTGGCTTCGCCGCCAACAACCCGTTGTGGATCGCGCGTTACAACACCTCGCCGGGCGAGCTGCCCGCCGGATGGGGCTTCCACACGATGTGGCAGTACACCTCGACGGGCCCGACGGTCGGGGACCACAACAAGTTCAACGGCGCGCTCGACAGGGTCAAGGCGCTCGCCAACGGCTGAGCACCCCCCGGCACCCCGGTGCGCACGAGGGCCCGGGACCCCACAAGGGATCCCGGGCCCTCCTCACACACCGGCCACCTCCGTCACGCGGCGGCCGGAACCCTCACCTCGGCCTCCGTCAGGGCCAGTTCGAGCACCTGACGGACGTCCGTCACCGGATGCACGTCCAGCTTCTGCAGGATCTCGGCCGGGACGTCGTCCAGGTCGGCCTCGTTCCGCTTCGGGATGATCACCGTGGTGATCCCGGCCCGGTGCGCGGCGAGCAGCTTCTGCTTGACGCCGCCGATCGGCAGGACGCGCCCGGTCAGCGAGACCTCACCGGTCATGGCCACATCCGTACGGACCAGGCGGCCGCTGAGCAGCGACGCGAGGGCGGTCGTCATGGTGACGCCCGCGCTCGGCCCGTCCTTGGGGACCGCGCCCGCCGGGAAGTGGATGTGCACGCCGCGTTCCTTCAGGTCGGCGACGGGCAGCTCCAGTTCGGCGCCGCGCGAGCGCAGGAAGGAGAGCGCGATCTGGGCGGACTCCTTCATCACGTCGCCGAGCTGACCGGTCAGGGTCAGGCCCGCGGCGCCGGTCTCCGGGTCGGCGAGCGACGCCTCGACGAACAGGACGTCGCCTCCCGCGCCGGTCACCGCGAGCCCGGTCGCCACACCCGGTACCGCCGTGCGCCGCTCGGCCGGGTCCTGCGCCGACTCGGGCACGTGGTGCGGGCGCCCGATGAGCGCACGCAGGTCGGTGTCCGACACGGTGAACGGCAGTTCCTGCTCGCCCAGTTCGTGCTTGGCCGCGACCTTGCGGAGCAGCCGCGCCACGGACCGCTCCAGGTTCCGTACGCCCGCTTCCCGGGTGTACTCCCCCGCGAGCTTGCGCAGCGCGCTCTCGTCCAGGGTCACCTCGTCCGTCTCCAGACCCGCCCGCTCCAGCTGTCGCGGGAGCAGGTGGTCACGGGCGATGACGACCTTCTCGTCCTCGGTGTAACCGTCGAGGCGCACCAGTTCCATGCGGTCGAGCAGCGCCTCGGGGATGGATTCGAGGACGTTCGCCGTCGCCAGGAACACCACGTCGCTCAGGTCGAGCTCGACCTCCAGGTAGTGGTCGCGGAAGGTGTGGTTCTGCGCGGGGTCGAGGACTTCGAGGAGGGCGGCCGCCGGGTCGCCCCGGAAGTCGGAGCCCACCTTGTCGATCTCGTCGAGGAGCACGACCGGGTTCATGGACCCGGCCTCCTTGATGGCGCGCACGATGCGTCCGGGCAGCGCCCCGACGTACGTACGACGGTGTCCGCGGATCTCCGCCTCGTCGCGTACGCCGCCGAGCGCCACCCGCACGAACTTGCGGCCCATGGCGTGCGCGACGGACTCGCCGAGCGAGGTCTTGCCGACGCCAGGAGGACCCACCAGGGCGAGCACCGCGCCGCCACGGCGGCCGCCGACGACCCCGAGGCCACGGTCGGCGCGCCGCTTGCGCACGGCGAGGTACTCGGTGATGCGCTCCTTCACGTCCTCAAGGCCCGCGTGCTCGGCGTCGAGGACGTTCTGGGCGCCCTTGATGTCGTACTCGTCCTCGGTCCGTTCGTTCCAGGGGAGTTCGAGGACGGTGTCGAGCCAGGTCCTGATCCAGGAACCCTCGGGCGACTGGTCGCTGGAACGCTCCAGCTTGTCGACCTCCTTGAGGGCGGCCTCGCGGACGTGTCCGGGGAGGTCGGCTGCTTCGACACGGGTGCGGTAGTCGTCGGACTCCTCACCGTCCTGCTCGCCGTTGATCTCACGCAGCTCCTTGCGCACGGCGTCGAGCTGGCGCCGGAGCAGGAACTCGCGCTGCTGCTTGTCGACGCCTTCCTGTACGTCCTTGGCGATGGACTCGGCGACATCCTGCTCGGCGAGGTGCTCGCGCAGCTGCTCGGTGGCGAGCTTGAGGCGGGCGACCGGGTCGCCGGTCTCCAGGAGCTCGATCTTCTGATCGGTGGAGAGGAAGGGTGAGTATCCGGAGTTGTCGGCGAGCGCGGAGACGTCGTCGATCTGCGTGACGCGGTCCACGACCTGCCAGGCACCGCGCTTCTTGAGCCAGCTGGTGGCCAGCGCCTTGTACTCCTTGACCAGCTCGGCCACGGCACCGGGCAGGGGGTCGGGCACGGTCTCGTCGACCTTGACGCCTTCCACCCAGAGCGCGGCGCCGGGCCCGGTCGTCCCGGCGCCGATCCGCACGCGGCCACGGCCGCGGATCAGGGCGCCGGGGTCGCCGTCGGAGAGGCGGCCGACCTGTTCGACGGTGCCGAGGACGCCGGTCGCGGCGTACGTCCCGTCGATGCGCGGAACAAGAAGGACCTGCGGCTTGCTGCTCCCATCGGAGCGTGCGGCGGCCTGGGCCGCCTCGACCGCGGCGCGCACCTCGGTGTCGGACAGGTCGAACGGAACCACCATGCCGGGCAGGACAACCTCGTCGTCGAGCGGCAGCACGGGCAGTGTCAGCGGTGTGGACGGCTTCGACTCGGCGGACTCAGTAGTCATGATCTCCCCTTCGGCATTCAAGTTGAGCTATGTGGACTCAATGCTCGTGAGTCCATGAATGTTCCCCAAGGGATGTTCGCTGTGAGCGATCACTTCGGCACGTGCGGGAAGGCAGGCGGCAACGAGTGGTCGGTCAGGCGGGCCGGCGCCACCGTCGCACCAGCGGCCACGTGGCGACGCCGATCGACAGGGCCAGCAAGTGGCCCCAATTCGTCATCGGGTCCGCGAACGCGATCAGGTCGTCGATCAGCATGCCGCCGAAGCCGGCGAGCACCAGCCACCGGAGCCATGGCCTGAAGAGCCCGGCCAGCGCTCCGACACTCGCCGCGACACCGAAGCTGATGCCGTAGTCGAGGCGGTGCAGGGAGCTGTCGGGCAGATGCCCCGCGAGAACCGAGAGGCCGACGGGGACCTCGGTCGCGAGGGTGGCCACGACATGACCGAGCAGGAAGACGCCCGCCGTGCGCAGCGCGCCGACACGGCGTTCGAGGGCCGTGAGGACCAGCAGGAAGCCGATCGCGTACGGCGACGCGATGCCGCCCGCGATCCACAGCGCGCTGGCCACCAGGACGAGCAGCGGCTGCTGCGCCAGGTGCGCGACGTCCGTACTGGAGTGCCGGTGCAGGTCCGAGATCAGGGACGGGTCCGCGTACTGCGCCAGGAGCGACGTCAAGGCGAGGACCGCGGCGTAGCCGAACGTGAAGGGCGTGCCCGTGGGGGTCGGAAGCAGGCGCCAGAGGCGTGGGCGCCGGACGGGCGCGGTCGTCACCTCGGGGGCGGTCACCTCGGGTGCGCGCTCCCGTTGTCGCGGGATGGCGTCCAGGCCGGGCGGGGCCGTCTCCTCGGGCGCCGTGGGGGCGGCCGACGCGCTCGGGTCCAAGGTGAGACGCTCCTTCCGTCATGTCCACCCTTTGCCGATCTTTCCGGCACTGTCTATGACCCGTGCCACGACCCGCGCCACGTGAGACGCGAATCACAGCAACCCGCCGGGCCGTGTTCGCGTCCGCCCCGAATCGCACCCATGGCGGTCATACCCTGACCGCCATGCACACCCACATCGACGCCCCCGTCGTCATCGACCGGCGTGAGGGGCCGTACGGCGAGGTCGTACTGCGGCGCCATGGTGAGCTTCTGCAGATCATCGCCAACGGCTGTTTCCTGATGGACACTTCGGACGGCCGCTCGGAGCGGCTGCTCGTCGACGCGGCGTACGACGCCCTCGAAGACCCACGGGAGCCCGCCCTGCTCATCGGCGGTCTGGGCGTCGGCTTCTCCCTCGCCCACGCGGCGGCCGATCCGCGCTGGGGCCGCATCACGGTCGTCGAGCGCGAGCAGGCCATCATCGACTGGCACCGCTCGGGTACGGACGCCCCGCTGGCCACGCTCTCCGGGGCCGCGCTCGCCGACCCGCGCACGGAGATCCTGCACACAGACCTGGTGGCGCATCTGACCGGCGCCGACGCCTGTGCCGGCACCCCGAGAACGTATGACGCGCTCTGTCTGGACATCGACAACGGGCCGGACTGGACGGTGACGGAGGACAACAACTCCCTCTATTCTCCCGCCGGTCTGTCGGCCTGTCAGGCTCGCCTCAACCCCGGCGGAGTGCTCGCCGTGTGGTCCGCCCAGCCCTCGTCCGCTTTCGACTTCGCTCTACGGAATGCCGGGTTCCAGTCGGTACGGACGGAAGAGATCCCCGTTGCCCGAGGCGTACCCGACGTGGTTCATCTCGGCGTAAGGGCTGCGTAGCCGAGGTGCCTTCGCGACCCGTACCCTGCTGACCGAACACAAGCGATCAGTGTCAGGGGCGGGCGATGGAGCAGACACACACCTCCCACAACGGCGCGACGGCGGCGATGCCAGGCGCCCAGCGCCGGGTTCTGGTGGTCGAGGACGACGCGACGATCGTCGACGCCATCGCCGCCCGGCTACGCGCCGAGGGTTTCGTAGTGCAAACGGCGATGGACGGTCCTTCGGCGGTCGACACCGCGCAGGCTTGGCAGCCCGATCTGCTGATCCTGGACATCATGCTGCCGGGCTTCGACGGGCTTGAAGTGTGCCGTCGGGTGCAGGCCCAGCGGCCGGTGCCGGTCCTCATGCTGACGGCGCGCGACGACGAGACGGACATGCTGGTCGGGCTCGGTGTCGGCGCGGACGACTACATGACCAAGCCGTTCTCCATGCGGGAGCTCGCGGCCCGCGTGCACGTCCTGCTGCGCAGGGTCGAGCGGGCCGCGCTCGCCGCGACCACCCCGCGCAGCGGCATCCTGCGGCTCGGCGAGCTGGAGATCGACCACGCCCAGCGGCGGGTCAGAGTCCGCAGCGAGGACGTCCACCTGACGCCGACGGAGTTCGACCTGCTGGTCTGCCTGGCCAACACGCCGCGTGCGGTGCTCTCGCGCGAGCAGCTGCTCGCCGAGGTGTGGGACTGGGCGGACGCGTCGGGCACCCGGACCGTCGACAGCCACATCAAGGCGCTGCGCCGGAAGATCGGCGCCGAGCGGATCCGTACGGTGCACGGCGTCGGGTACGCCCTGGAGACCCCGACCCCCTGAGGTGAGCCGTCCGATGACAGGTCCCTTCGGCGGGCTGCGGCCTTTCTCCATCAAGACCAAGCTCGGCGCCCTGGTGGTCGTCTCGGTCTTCATCACCACGGGTCTGCTGATGGTGGCGATGAAGACGGAGACGGAGCTGCGCTTCATCACCGTCTTCTCGGTGATCGCCACGCTGCTGATCACGCAGTTCGTGGCGCACAGCCTCACCGCGCCGCTCGACGAGATGAACTCCGTGGCGCGCGCCGTCTCGCACGGCGACTACACGCGCCGGGTGCGCGGCGCCGACCGCCGTGACGAGCTGGGCGACGTGGCCACCACGATCAACCGCATGGCGGACGACCTGGAGGCCCAGGACCAGCAGCGCAAGGAGCTGGTCGCCAACGTCTCGCACGAACTGCGCACCCCCATCGCGGCCCTGCGCGCGGTCCTGGAGAACGTCGTCGACGGAGTGTCGGCCGCCGACCCGGAGACCATGCGTACGGCCCTGAAGCAGACGGAGCGGCTCGGGCGCCTCGTGGAGACGCTGCTCGACCTGTCCCGCCTGGACAACGGCGTCGTACCGCTGCGGGCGCGCCGCTTCGAGGTGTGGCCCTATCTATCGGGCGTCCTGAAGGAAGCCAACATGGTGGCCTCCGCGCGCGCGGGCATCGCGTCGGGCTCCGGCAGCCACACGCGCACGGACGTGCATCTGCACCTGGACGTGACACCTCCCGAGCTGACCGCGCACGCGGACGCCGAGCGCCTGCACCAGGTCGTGGCGAACCTCATCGACAACGCGGTCAAGCACAGCCCGCCGCACGGCCGCGTCACCGTGCGCGCCCGGCGCGGCCTCTATCCCGAGTCCCTCGACCTGGAAGTGCTCGACGAGGGCCCCGGCATCCCGGAGTCGGAATGGCACCGCGTCTTCGAGCGCTTCAACCGCGGCAGCCACGCCAACACCCCTCCGCAGGGACCGGGCAGCGACGGCGGCACCGGACTCGGGCTCGCCATCGCGCGCTGGGCGGTCGATCTGCACGGCGGGCACATCGGCGTGGCCGAATCCCCTCGCGGCTGCCGTATCCAGGTCACCCTTCCGGGCCTGCCCGAACTGCGAAGTTGACGTATCGTTCGAAACTGAAGCGATTCGCGGGCGCATCGGAAGCGCGCCCGGGTGAAGCCGCCGCGCAGGGCAGGGCCCGCGCGGCAATCCGGCGTTCCGGAACCTCGCTTGTTTCCCGCCATTTCGGCTGCCGAAACCATCCGCCCGATGTGACTTACGCGACGGATGACGGGCCCGGCCTGCACCTGGCGGCAATGGAGGCGTAGCCTTGATTCCCGCTGTCCATCACCTTGTGAAGCGGAAGAGGGCGGTTACCGCCGTGTCGTCACAGTCCCCCAGTAGCTCGAGCATCTCGACCGACCAAGACGGTCAGGGCAAGGACCCTGCTGCTGCCTTCGGTCCCAATGAGTGGCTCGTCGACGAGATCTATCAGCAGTACCTCCAGGACCCGAATTCGGTCGACCGAGCCTGGTGGGACTTCTTCGCCGACTACAAGCCGGGAGCGGCTGCGTCACCTGCCGCTGCCCCGGCCAAGCCGGCGGGTGACGCGGCCGCGGGGGCTGCGGCCACCACGTCCCCCGCAGCTCCTGCCGCACCCGCCGCCACTCCGGCCGCACCCGCGAAGCCCGCCGCGTCCGCCGCGCCCGCAGCCCCGGCGGCGAAGCCCGCGGCCGCCGCTCCGGCCCCCGCCGCCAAGCCCGCCGCCGCGAAGCCCGCCGCCAAGGCGGAGCCCGCGGCAGCGGCGTCGGAGGCCCCGGCCGGGCCCGAGTACGTGACGCTGCGCGGCCCCGCCGCCGCGGTCGCGAAGAACATGAACGCCTCCGTGGAGGTCCCGACGGCGACGTCGGTCCGCGCGGTCCCGGTGAAGCTGCTCTTCGACAACCGCATCGTCATCAACAACCACCTCAAGCGCGCCCGCGGCGGGAAGATCTCCTTCACGCACCTCATCGGGTACGCGATGGTGCAGGCCATCAAGGCCATGCCGTCGATGAACTACTCCTTCGTACAGAAGGACGGCAAGCCGACGCTGGTCAAGCCGGAGCACGTGAACTTCGGCCTCGCCATCGACCTCGTGAAGCCGAACGGCGACCGCCAGCTGGTCGTCGCGGGCATCAAGAAGGCCGAGACGCTGAACTTCTTCGAGTTCTGGCAGGCCTACGAGGACATCGTCCGCCGCGCTCGCGACGGCAAGCTCGGCATGGACGACTTCACCGGTGTCACGGTCTCGCTGACCAACCCCGGTGGCCTCGGCACGGTCCACTCGGTCCCCCGCCTGATGCCCGGACAGTCGGTCATCATGGGCGTCGGCTCGATGGACTACCCCGCGGAGTTCCAGGGCACGTCCCAGGACACCCTGAACAAGCTCGGCATCTCGAAGGTCATGACGCTCACGTCGACCTACGACCACCGGGTGATCCAGGGCGCCGCTTCGGGCGAGTTCCTGCGCATCGTCGCGAACCTGCTGCTCGGCGAGAACGACTTCTACGACGAGATCTTCAAGGCGCTCCGCATCCCGTACGAGCCGGTCCGCTGGCTCAAGGACATCGACGCCTCGCACGACGACGACGTCACGAAGGCCGCCCGCGTCTTCGAGCTGATCCACTCCTACCGCGTCCGCGGCCACGTCATGGCCGACACGGACCCGCTGGAGTACAAGCAGCGCAAGCACCCCGACCTGGACATCACCGAGCACGGCCTCACCCTGTGGGACCTGGAGCGTGAGTTCGCGGTCGGCGGCTTCGCCGGCAAGTCCATGATGAAGCTGCGCGACGTCCTCGGCGTGCTGCGCGACTCGTACTGCCGCACCACGGGCATCGAGTTCATGCACATCCAGGACCCGAAGCAGCGCAAGTGGCTGCAGGACCGCATCGAGCGGACCCACGCCTCGAAGCCGGAGCGCGAGGAGCAGCTGCGCATCCTGCGCAGGCTGAACGCCGCCGAGGCCTTCGAGACGTTCCTCCAGACGAAGTACGTCGGCCAGAAGCGCTTCTCCCTGGAGGGCGGCGAGTCCGTCATCCCGCTGCTCGACGCCGTCATCGACAGCGCCGCCGAGTCGCGCCTGGACGAGGTCGTCATCGGCATGGCCCACCGCGGCCGCCTGAACGTCCTCGCGAACATCGTGGGCAAGTCGTACGCCCAGATCTTCCGCGAGTTCGAGGGCAACATGGACCCGAAGTCCATGCACGGCTCCGGCGACGTGAAGTACCACCTGGGCGCCGAGGGCACCTTCACCGGCCTGGACGGCGAGCAGATCAAGGTCTCGCTCGCGGCGAACCCGTCCCACCTGGAGACGGTCGACCCGATCATCGAGGGCATCACCCGCGCCAAGCAGGACGTCATCAACAAGGGCGGCACGGACTTCACGGTCCTGCCGGTCGCCCTGCACGGTGACGCGGCCTTCGCGGGCCAGGGTGTGGTCGCCGAGACGCTGAACATGTCGCAGCTGCGGGGCTACCGCACCGGCGGCACGGTTCACATCGTCATCAACAACCAGGTCGGCTTCACCGCCGCCCCGGAGTCGTCGCGCTCCTCCATGTACGCCACGGACGTGGCCCGCATGATCGAGGCGCCGATCTTCCACGTGAACGGCGACGACCCCGAGGCCGTCGTCCGCATCGCGCGGCTCGCGTTCGAGTTCCGTCAGGCGTTCAACAAGGACGTCGTGATCGACCTCATCTGCTACCGCCGCCGCGGTCACAACGAGTCGGACAACCCGGCGTTCACGCAGCCGCTGATGTACGACCTGATCGACAAGAAGCGCTCGGTGCGCAAGCTCTACACCGAGTCCCTCATCGGTCGCGGCGACATCACCCTGGAAGAGGCCGAGCAGGCCCTGCAGGACTTCCAGGGGCAGCTGGAGAAGGTCTTCACCGAGGTCCGCGAGGCCATCTCGCAGCCCGCCGAGGCCGAGGTCCCGGCCCCGGAGGCCGAGTTCCCGGTGAACGTCGACACCTCGATCTCCCAGGAGGTCGTCAAGCGGATCGCCGAGTCCCAGGTCAACATCCCCGACCGGGTCACCGTCCACCCGCGTCTGCTGCCGCAGCTGCAGCGCCGCATGTCGATGGTCGAGGAAGGCACGATCGACTGGGGCATGGGCGAGACCCTCGCCATCGGTTCGCTGCTCCTGGAGGGCACGCCGGTCCGCCTCTCGGGCCAGGACTCGCGTCGTGGCACGTTCGGTCAGCGCCACGCGGTCCTCATCGACCGCGAGACGGGCGAGGACTTCACGCCGCTCCTGTACCTCTCCGAGGACCAGGCGCGCTACAACGTCTACGACTCGCTGCTCTCCGAGTACGCGGTGATGGGCTTCGAGTACGGCTACTCACTGGCCCGTCCCGAGTCCCTCGTCATGTGGGAAGCGCAGTTCGGTGACTTCGTCAACGGCGCGCAGACGGTGGTGGACGAGTACATCTCGGCCGCCGAGCAGAAGTGGAACCAGCACTCCGGCGTCACGCTGCTGCTTCCGCACGGCTACGAGGGCCAGGGACCGGACCACTCGTCCGCCCGCATCGAGCGCTTCCTCCAGCTGTGCGCGCAGAACAACATGACGGTCGCGATGCCGACCCTTCCGTCGAACTACTTCCACCTCCTGCGGTGGCAGGTGCACAACCCGCACCACAAGCCGCTGGTGGTCTTCACCCCGAAGTCGATGCTGCGCCTCAAGGCGGCGGCCTCGAAGACGGAGGAGTTCACGACGGGCGGCTTCCGCCCGGTCATCGGCGACGACACGGTCGAGGCGTCGGCGGTCCGCAAGGTCGTCTTCTGCGCGGGCAAGCTGTACTACGACCTCGAGGCCGAGCGGAAGAAGCGCGGCGACACGGGCACCGCGATCATCCGCATCGAGCGTCTGTACCCGCTGCCGGGTGCCGAGCTCCAGGCGGAGATCGCCAAGTACCCGAACGCCGAGAAGTACCTGTGGGCGCAGGAGGAGCCGGCGAACCAGGGCGCGTGGCCCTTCATCGCCCTCAACCTCATCGACCACCTGGACCTGGCGGTCGGCGCGGACATCCCGCACGGCGAGCGCCTGCGCCGCATCTCGCGGCCGCACGGCTCGTCCCCGGCGGTCGGTTCGAAGAAGCGCCACGAGCAGGAGCAGGAGCAGCTCCTGAACGAGGTCTTCGAGGCGTAAGCCCGAGCGGTTCGTTCGAGCGGTCCGTACGGCAGCCTTTACGCCGGTGGGCCCGGTCCCGAGTGCTTGTCACCCGGGGCCGGGCCCATCGGCGTATCGGCTTATCCTGAATGTCCCGAGCACACCGCTCGTCAGTCGTCAGTAGTCAGTCGTCAGTAGTCAGTCGTTCTTGAATCGCGGAGCCTGTCTTGTACTTCACCGACCGTGGCATCGAGGAGCTGGAGAAGCGGCGCGGCGAGGAGGAAGTCACCTTCGAGTGGCTCGCCGAGCAGCTCCGTACCTTCGTGGACCTCAACCCGGACTTCGAGGTACCGGTCGAGCGCCTGGCGACCTGGCTGGCCCGCCTGGACGACGAGGACGAGGACGAGTAGGACCGACCCGTCACCGGAGGACCGTCAGGACCCGGCCCCCGCTGGTCTCAGCCCCGCGCCGACCCTGCGTCGGCGGCCCGCACCCTGTCGTAGGCCAGCCCCAGGGAGCCGTGCACCAGCAGGAGTGCGCCGGCCACGGCCCATCCCCCGCTGCGCCGCCGCACGGCCCACGCCGCCAGCGGCAGTCCCGCGGCCATCTGCGCGACCGCCAGGGCACGCGCCCGGGGTCCCCGCAGCCAGGGCCCGAAGGGTCCCCGCTCGACCACGTCCAGCTCCGCACGTACCGCGTCCCGCCATCCCGACCACTCGACCTCCCGCACTCCCGGCGCCATGCGCGCCACCGTGCGCAGCCGGTCCGCCGGCTCACCGGGGCCGAGGCCTGCCGGGAGGGCCACCTCTGCCCGCGCGAGGACGGCTAGCAGCCCCAGCAGACGCGCGCGGGCGTCGGCCTCCGTGTCGGGGCGTCCCAGGGCCTCCAGGGCCTGCAGGTCCAGGACGGGGTCTAGACCCAGGCGGGCGGCGAAGGTCCGCAGCGCCTCGTCCTCACCCACGGGCGTCCCGTTCGCCAGCCATACGTACTCGACGGTGCGCCGGAAGCCCGCGGCGAGGGTGCAGCCCGAGCGGTCGGAGTCCCACCACAGCGCGAGTACGGGCCAGTTCGCCCCGACGGCGAGCGCGGTGGCCCACCCCGTGAGCACCCGGTCCACCGGTTCGTCACCGTGCACCCAGGGTTTGCCCTCGGGCACGAGCACGCTCCACTCGCGGCCCGCCGGAGCGAGCAGCATCTGTTCGCGCAACAGGCGGGCGGCGGGCTCGACCGCGTCAGGTTCGGCCCGGCAGAGCAGCAGTGCACCGGCGGCACCGACTGCGGCGTGCTCGAAAGCTTCGGACGACATGGCCCCACGCTAGGTCAAATCGCCATATTTGGCGCAGAGAGGCGAGGGTGTCTTGACTTTCCGTGACCGCGATATATCGTGTGTTGAAGAGACGCGATATGGCGCGTTGTTGTCGGGCCTTCGGCCCTCCCGCTCCGCAGCAGCCGCACCCGCCGAGGAGGTCAGCCCGATGTCAGAGTGGTCCGTCGCCGAGCCCCAGAAGCTCACGTTCGACGCCCCCGTGAAGACCCTCCACGTGCGCGTGGTCAACGGAACGGTGAACGTCGTGGGCACCGACGAAGTTTCCGCCCGCCTCGAGGTCTCCGAGATCGAGGGGCCACCCCTGACCGTCACGCAGGTCGACGGCGTGCTGACCGTCGCCTATGACGACCTGCCCTGGAAGGGCTTCCTCAAGTGGCTCGACCGCAAGGGCTGGCGCCGCAGCGCGGTGGTCTCCCTGGCCGTCCCCGCGGGCACCCGCGTCGAGGTGGGCGTGGTCGGGGCGGGTGCCGTGGTCTCGGGGATCGAGGGGAGCACGGAGGTCAAGGGCGTCACCGGGGACACCACCTTCGTGGGTCTCTCGGGCCGGGTCCGCGCCGACACGGTCTCCGGCAGCGTGGAGGCCCAGGGCATCACCGGCGACCTGCGCTTCAACTCCGTCTCCGGCGATCTCACGGTCTTCGAGGGGGCGGGGTCCTCCGTCCGTGCCGATTCGGTGAGCGGCTCGATGATCGTGGACCTCGACCCGGCGGGCGTCCCCGCCGACATCGGCCTGACGAGCGTCTCGGGCGAGATAGCGATCCGGTTGCCCCATCCGACGGACACGGACGTCGAGGCGAACACCGCGAGCGGCGCGGTGTCCAACGCGTTCGAGGATCTGCGGGTCAGCGGCCAGTGGGGGGCGAAGAAGATCACCGGCCGCCTGGGCTCGGGCAGCGGAAAGCTCAAGGCGACGACGGTGTCGGGGTCCATCGCGCTGCTGCGCAGGCCACCGACGGAGGAAGATCGGCCCGACGACGTCCCAGGCCCGACAGACCCCACGGACACTCCCCCGTCCGACGCCGCCCCGACCGACAAGAAGGTGCTCTGAGATGGCCCCCGTGTTCGCCCACGGCCGACTGCGCCTGTACCTGCTCAAGCTCCTCGACGAGGCGCCGCGCCACGGCTATGAGGTGATCCGCCTCCTGGAGGAACGCTTCCAGGGGCTGTACGCACCTTCGGCCGGCACGGTCTACCCGCGCCTGGCGAAGCTGGAGGCCGAGGGCCTGGTCACACACACCACCGAAGGCGGCCGGAAGGTGTACGCCATCACGGACGCGGGCCGCGCCGAACTGGCCGACCGCAGCGGTGAGCTGGCCGACCTGGAGCTGGAGATCCGCGATTCCGTCGCCGAGCTGGCCGCGGAGATCCGGGACGGCGTGCGGGGCGCGGCCGGTGAGCTGCGCCGTGAGATGCGGGAGGCGGCCAAGGAGGCGCGCGCGTCCGGCGGCACTGCTGGTGGGACGGCTGGCGGCACGGCTGGTGGCACGGCCGAGGGCAAGAGCGGCACCGGCTCCGGTGCGGGCAGGCCCTTCCCCGACCCCGCGGACTTCTTCGACGGCTCCTGGGGCGACAAGGAGGGCTGGCGCCAGGCCAAGGAGGAGTTCAAGCGCGCCAAGACGGAGTGGAAGGAGCAGGCCCGGCGGGCGAAGGACGAGACCCGCAGAGCCCGCGAGGACGCCCAGCGCGCCCGCCGCCAGGCCCAGGACGCGCAGGACACCGCCCGCGCCCAGGTCCAGGAGGAGGTGCAGCGCATCGCACGCCGCGTCCAGGACCAGGTGCAGGACCACTTCACGCGGGGCGACTGGCCGACCGGGGTCCGCGAGGGCCTGACGGAACTGGCCAAGGAGTTCGGCGACTTCGGAAAGGACCTGGGCAAGGACTTCGGCAAGGACTTGGGCGACTTCGGCAAGGACTTCGGCCGCAAGGGGCCGCGATCCACCGCCGAGGAGCCGAAGTTCACGTCCGCCCCTGAGGACGGGGTCCCCACGGAGTACG
Organism: Streptomyces sp. NPDC002853; assembly: GCF_053591915.1. NCBI lineage: Bacteria > Bacillati > Actinomycetota > Actinomycetes > Kitasatosporales > Streptomycetaceae > Streptomyces > Streptomyces sp. NPDC002853. The sequence continues at coordinate 171,140 of NZ_JBSFUS010000003.1, forward strand.
TCCCGGAGTGGGCCCAGGAGGACACCACGGGCAATCCGTCACGGGACCTGGACCGCCTCCTGGACCGCTTCCGTGACGACATCCGCGACGCCGCCAGGGACCATGGCGTGACGGAGGAACAACTGCGCCACGCCCGCCGTCACTTGTCCTCGGCGGCGGCACACATCGCCGCGACACTGCGCGCGCCGAAGGGCTGACCCGGGGACGCCGAGGCCCCCGGCCGCCTACTCGGGGCCGGGGCCGGAGCGGGCGCCGGGGCCGGGGCCGGAGCCGGAGCCAGGGTCAGGCGCCCTCGCCGTACAGCACCCGCTCCACCGACTCATGGGTCACGCCGTGGTCCGCGAGCACCTCGCTGACGATTCCGGGGCGGACGGTCAGGGCGAACAGGATGTGCTCGTCGCCGATCTGCCGGTCCTTGCGGGCGGTGGCCATGCGCAGGGACTTCACCAGGGTGTCCTTGGCCTCGCGGGTGAACGGCCGGTGCCCGCTCCAGCTCCGGCCGGGACGCCCGGCCTTGCGCCCGCCCGCCAACGCACCGGCGCCATGGGCCTCTTCGACCCGGGAGACGATCTCGGACACGTCGATGCCGAGTCCGGCCAGCGCCTCCGTGTCGGCCTGCGAGAGGCCCCCGCGGCGCCGCGCCTCGCCCAGGGCAGCCTCGATCGAGTCGCGGCGGCGCGTGGCCCCGAGCGAGGCCAGGGCGAAGGACGCCCGGCTCGCCTCGCGGTCGAGCAGCGCGAGGAGCATGTGCCCGTCGTCGACGGAGGCCGCGCCTTCCCCCTCGGCGTGCTCGACCGCGCCCTTGACGACGGCGCGGGCGTCCTTCGTGAACCGCTCGAACATCACTGCCTCCCGTACTTCTTGTGCACGGCCTGCCTGCTCACTCCGAGCTCCGCGGCGATCCCCTGCCACGACCAGCCCTGCCGGCGCGCACTGCGCACCTGCACGGCCTCCAACTGCTCCACCAGCCTCCGCAGCGCGGAGACGGCCCGCAGTCCGACTCGTGGGTCACGGTCACCCGCACGCTCGGCGAGATCCGTAGCTTCGGTCATGCATGTCAACTTACGTTGACAAGGAGCGGATGTCAATCAAAGTTGACATCCGTGATGTGGAAGCGGCCCCTCCGGGCTCAGCCGACTTCGAGCACGATCTTCCCGAACAGGTCGCCGGACTGCAGGCGCTCGAAGCCCTCGCGCGCCCGGTCGAGCGGCAGCACCTCGTCGATGACGGGACGCACGCCCGTGGCGGCGCAGAAGGAGAGCAGGTCCTCCAGTTCGTCCTTGGACCCCATCGTCGAACCGACGATCCTCAGCTCCAGGAAGAAGATCCGGGTCAGCTCCGCGTGCGAGGGCCGGTCACCGCTGGTCGCCCCCGAGATCACCAGGGTGCCGCCCGGCTTGAGGGACTTGACGGAGTGCGACCAGGTCGCCGCCCCCACCGTCTCGATGACGGCGTCCACCCGCTGCGGCAGCCGCGCACCGGGCTCGACGGCCTCCACCGCGCCCAGCTCAAGGGCCCGCTTCCGCTTGGCCTCGTCGCGGCTCGTGGCGAAGACCCGCAGTCCCGCGGCCTTGCCGAGCACGATCGCGGCCGTCGCGACCCCGCCACCGGCGCCCTGGACGAGGACCGAATCCCCGGGGCGCACCCCGGCGTTGGTGAAGAGCATGCGGTACGCGGTGAGCCACGCGGTCGGCAGGCAGGCCGCCTCGGCGAACGACAGTTCCTTCGGCTTCGGCAGCACGTTCCACGTGGGAACGGCGACCTGCTCGGCGAACGTCCCCTGGTACTTCTCGGTCAGGATGGAGCGGCCCTCCGCGGGGCCGACCCCGTAGCCGGTCTGGCCGATGACGGAGTGCAGGACGACCTCGTTGCCGTGCTCGTCGATGCCCGCGGCGTCGCAGCCGAGGATCATCGGCAGCCGGGCCTCGGGGAGACCGACCCCGCGCAGGGACCACAGGTCGTGGTGGTTGAGGGAGGCGGCCCGGACGTTCACGGTCGACCAGCCGGGCCTGGCGTCGGGGGCGGGACGCTCCCCCAACTCAAGGCCGCTGAGCGGCTGGTCACGGTCGATGCGGGCGGCGTAGGCGGCGAACATGAGGCAGACGATAGGCGGGGGCCCTACCCGTACGTAACCGGGAGCGCCTGTGACGCGCGTCCCGCTCGAAGAGCCCGCCCACCCGTTCCGCGAGAAGACGGGTGGACGGCGGAAAAGCAGTGGGCCCCGCCACAGCAGTGACGGGGCCCAAGGCCCAGGGGCCAGAAGAGATCAGCGCCGAGCCACGCCCTCGGCCCGAGCGGCCGCCGCAACGGCCGCGGTGACCGCCGGGGCGACCCTCTCGTCGAACGGCGAGGGGATCACGTAGTCGGCGGACAGTTCGTCGCCCACCACGCCGGCCAGCGCCTCGGCCGCGGCGATCTTCATCGTCTCGGTGATGCGCGAGGCCCGCACCTGCAGCGCGCCCGCGAAGATGCCGGGGAACGCGAGCACGTTGTTGATCTGGTTCGGGTAGTCCGAGCGCCCGGTCGCGACGACGGCCGCGTACTTGTGGGCGATGTCGGGGTGCACCTCGGGGTTCGGGTTGGCCATGGCGAACACGAACGAGTTCGGCGCCATGGAGGCGACCGCGGGCTCGGGGACGGTGCCGCCCGAGACGCCGATGAACACGTCCGCACCCGCGAGGGCGCTCTCCAGCGAACCGCTGAGCCCGGCCTTGTTGGTGATCTCCGCGAGCTCACGCTTGACCGGGGTGAGGTCGTCCCGGTCCCGGCTTACGACGCCCTTGCGGTCCGCGACCGCCACATCGCCGAGGCCCGCCTCGAGGAGGAACTTGGCGATGGCGACCCCGGCCGCACCGGCACCGGAGATCACGGCACGCAGCTCACCGAGCGTGCGCCCGGTCAGCCGTGCCGCGTTCCGCAGCGCGGCGAGCGTGACGACCGCCGTGCCGTGCTGGTCGTCGTGGAAGACCGGAATGTCGAGCCGCTCCTGGAGCTTGCGCTCGATCTCGAAGCAGCGCGGGGCCGAGATGTCCTCGAGGTTGACGCCGCCGAAGGACGGCGCGAGCCGCACCACGGTCTCGACGATCTCGTCCGCGTCCGTCGTCGCGAGCGCGATCGGAACCGCGTCCACGCCGCCGAACTGCTTGAAAAGAATGGCCTTGCCCTCCATCACGGGGAGGGAGGCCTCGGGGCCGATGTCACCGAGGCCGAGCACGGCCGTGCCGTCGGTGACCACGGCCACGACGTTCGACTTCCATGTGTAGTCGTTCACCAGCTCCGGCTGCTCGGCGATCGCGGTGCACACTTTCGCGACGCCGGGCGTGTACGCCAGGGACAGGTCGTCCTTGTCCCGCACGGGCACGGTGGCCTGCACGGCCATCTTGCCGCCACGGTGCAGCGCGAACGCCGGATCGAAGGGCTCTTCGGCGCCTTCGTGACCCGTATTGCTGTCGCTGCGAGGATTGACGATCTCCGCTGCCACTTGTCTTACCCCTTAAGTCTTAAATCATCAGTTGAGGGTGTCCACTCCTGGTTGAGAAGTGGGCGGGCACCGCGTCTGTTCCCCGCCTGTCGGCGGAGGGAGGTACAGACACGCGAGCGCGCCGCACACGCGCTCTGGGCCCCGGATGAGGGGTGTAACGCACCTTTCTACCTGACGGTGCTCGGCATGGGCGAGTGGGATTGGTTACCTGAGGTGCCCTTGACCGTTGTAGTGGTCCCACAACAGCGGGAGACGGGCCGGTGCCCGGATTTTCCGTGGTCAACCCGTCACCGGTCCACATCGCGAGATTCACCCGGGATTCACCGAAGATCTCAAATGGCGGTACTTCGTTCCGGGCCGGTACGGCCCGGTTGTCCCGGCCTGTCTGGGTTGCCAGGTCACCCGTTATCCGATTTTGACATCTCTGGCACCCAGAATCGGACGGTCCGAATGGCAAGATGCGGTCATCACACGAGGTCGCGACACCCGAAGGTGTGTGCACGACCGCTCGGCAACTCCCTCGTCCGCCGGAGGACCCTCATGACCGCACGCTCCATTTGTCGTACCACCGCCGGTAAGTCCGCGAAGTCCCGGATGGCCACGGTCGGCGCGATCGCGGTCGCCGGCGCGCTGCTGCTGACCGGCTGCGGTGACCAGACCAAGAGCAAGGACGAGGGCAGCGAGAAGGTGAGCAACGCGCCGCTCGCCGACAAGCTCCCCAAGGACGTCCGTGACGCGGGCGTCATCAAGGTCGGTTCCGACATCGCGTACCCGCCCGTCGAGTTCAAGGACAAGTCGGGCAAGACCGTCGGCATCGACCCCGACCTCGGCGACGCCCTCGGCAAGCAGCTCGGCGTGGAGTTCCAGTTCGACAACGGCACCTTCGACACCCTGCTCGGCGGTCTGCGCTCCAAGCGCTACGACCTCGCGATGTCGGCCATGACCGACACCAAGAACCGCCAGGAAGGCGTCGACGAGGAGACCGGCAAGAAGATCGGCGACGGCGTCGACTTCGTGGACTACTTCACGGCCGGTGTCTCGATCTACACCAAGAAGGGCGACGACCAGGGCATCAAGACCTGGAGCGACCTCTGCGGCAAGAAGATCGTCGTTCAGCGCGGCACCGTCTCGCACGACCTGGCCAAGGCCGAGTCGAAGAAGTGCAAGAGCGGCAAGAAGATCACCATCGAGTCCTTCGACAACGACCAGCAGGCCCAGACCCGGCTGCGTTCCGGCGGCGCGGACGCGGGCTCGTCCGACTTCCCGGTCGCCGCGTACGCGGTGAAGACCTCGGGCGGCGGCAAGGACTTCGAGCTGGTCGGCGAGCAGGTCGAGGCCGCTCCGTACGGCATCGCGGTCTCAAAGAAGAACCCCGAGCTGCGTGACGCGATCAAGGCCGCGCTCGACGCGATCATCAAGAACGGCGAATACGACAAGATCATCTCGAAGTGGGGCGTCGAGGACGGCGCGGTCAAGGAAGCCCAGATCAACGGCGGCAAGTGACCGCGCAACCGTCTCGCCGCTGAAAGGCCACTCCCGTGACAACCGACATCTCCAAGAAGGGGCCGGAGGACACACCCCCGTCCTCCCACCCTGAGGCCATCAAGGCCATCCCTGTCCGGCACTACGGCAGGTATGTCTCCGCGGTCATCGCCATCGGTGCGCTCGCCGCGATCGTGTACGCGTTCGCACAGGGCGACATCAACTGGGACGCGATCCCCGACAACTTCTTCGACGAGCGCATCCTCAAGGGTGTCCGCGAGACCCTGCTCCTGACCTTCCTGTCGATGCTCATCGGCGTGGTCGGCGGCATCGTCCTCTCGATCATGCGCCTGTCGAAGAACCCGGTGACCTCGTCGATCGCCTGGTTCTACATCTGGTTCTTCCGGGGTACGCCGGTCCTGGTCCAGCTCTTCATCTGGTTCAACCTCGGCTTCGTCTTCGAGTACGTGAACCTCGGCCCGTTCTACAAGGACGAGTGGTCGGACTTCATGACGCCGTTCCTGACGGCGCTGCTCGGCCTCGGCCTCAACGAGGCCGCGTACATGGCGGAGATCTGCCGTGCCGGTCTGCTCTCGGTCGACGAGGGCCAGACGGAGGCGTCACAGGCGCTCGGCATGAGCCACGGCAAGACGCTGCGCCGGGTCGTGCTTCCGCAGGCGATGCGCGTGATCGTGCCGCCGACGGGCAACGAAGTCATCAACATGCTCAAGACGACGTCCCTGGTGGCCGCGGTCCAGTACTTCGAACTGCTGCGGTACGCCCAGGACATCGGCACCTCGTCCGGCGCCACGGTCGAGACCCTGCTCCTGGCGGCGGCCTGGTACCTGATCATGACGTCGGTCCTCAGCATCGGGCAGTTCTACCTGGAGCGCTACTACGCGCGCGGTTCGTCGCGCTCGCTGCCGAACACGCCGTGGCAGAAGATCAAGGCCAACATGCTGTCCCTCAACAGCCCGCGGGGAGGCACCGCATGACCGCCATGGTGAAGTCCGAAGGCGTGCACAAGTCCTTCGGAAACGTCGAGGTCCTCAAGGGCATCGACCTGGAGGTCAAGTCGGGCGAGGTCTTCTGCCTCATCGGCCCGTCCGGCTCCGGCAAGTCGACCTTCCTGCGCTGCATCAACCACCTGGAGAAGATCAACGCCGGGCGGCTCTACGTCGACGGCGATCTGGTCGGCTACCGGCAGAAGGGAGACAAGCTGTACGAGCTCAAGGACAGCGAAGTCGCCCTCAAGCGCCGGGACATCGGCATGGTCTTCCAGCGCTTCAACCTCTTCCCGCACATGACGGCCCTCGAGAACGTCATGGAGGCGCCGGTCCAGGTCAAGGGCGAGTCGAAGGCGGCGGCGCGGGAGCGTGCCGGTCAGCTCCTGGAGCGGGTCGGCCTGGCCGACAAGGCGAAGAACTACCCCTCGCAGCTCTCGGGCGGCCAGCAGCAGCGCGTGGCCATCGCCCGCGCGCTCGCGATGGAACCGAAGCTGATGCTCTTCGACGAGCCGACGTCGGCGCTCGACCCGGAGCTCGTCGGTGACGTGCTCGACGTCATGCGCGACCTCGCGGAGTCCGGCATGACGATGATCGTCGTCACGCACGAGATGGGCTTCGCGCGCGAGGTCGGCGACAGCCTCGTCTTCATGGACGAGGGCGTGGTGGTCGAGTCCGGCCACCCGCGCGACGTCCTGACGAACCCGCAGCACGAGCGGACGCAGTCCTTCCTGTCGAAGGTCCTGTAACGCGCAGAGACACCGAAGGGGCGGTACGGATCACGATCCGTACCGCCCCTTCGCGTTCCCGCTACTTGAGGCCGAGCACCATCGCGTCCGACGGCGACGACCACACGGTCCGCGCCTCGCCGAAGCCCGCGTCGCGCAGCGTCCGCGCGTGCCACTCGGGCGAGGGGGTGTCGCCGTCGGCGTGCTCGCCGTAGATCTCGAAGCGCTTGGCGGTGGGGCCCGCGAGCACCGGGTCCTTGGCGGCGAGGTCCCACCAGTCCCGCCAGTCCAGGGCGCCCTCGGCCTTGGCCTGATCCATGCGGGCGTGCCGCTGGGCCCGGTCGGCGTCGTTCAGGCGGGGTGTCGCGGGGTCGGGCATGTGGTCGGCGTTGAGGAAGACGCCGCCGTCCCTGACGAGCCCCGCGAGCTGGCCGTAGAGGGTGGTGAGGGGCTCGCTGTGCAGCCAGTGCAGGGCGGTGGCGGTGAGGACGGCGTCATACGAGTCGTACGGGAGCTGGGCCGTCCACTCCGGGTCCTTGAGGTCGGCGGTCACGAAGGTGACGCGGTCGTCCCCGGCGAAGGTGCCCTCGGCGATGGCCAGGAGCGCGGGGTCGAGGTCGACGCCCGTGCTGACCGCCTTCGGGAACCTCTTGAGCAGCCGGTCCGTAATACTCCCCGTACCGCACGCGAGGTCGAGGACGCGCGGTTCGGTGCCGACCACGGCCTCGACCAAGTCCAGCATGACCCTGAACCGCTCCTCGCGGTCGGGCAGATACCACTCCTGCTGCCGGTCCCAGCTGTCCTGCCAGGCTCGCCAGTCGGCCGTGGACACCGTTTCCGTCATGAGAAGCCCTCCCGTACGTAATACGCTCTCGTAATACCCTAGAAGCACGCGCAACTGTTACTCACGCACCTGACGAAGATAGCCCGCCCCGGTAAGGACTACAAGTGGAACTGGCCTATTACTCGGACTACGCCGTACGTCTGGTCAACAGCGAGGAGCCGGGTCGCAACAAGGACACGCTCACGTCGGTCGAGGCGGTCCGTGAGCTGTTCGGAGGCAACGCGCAGGCGGCTCGTCGTGCCACCGACTCCGACGTGACCCGCTTCCGTTCGGTGCGGGCCAGGCTCAGGGCGGTCTTCGAGGCGGCCGACGGCGGGGACGAGACCCTCGCGGTCGACCTGCTGAACTCACTGCTCATGGAGTTCCCGGTCAGCCCGCAGATCTCCGGTCACGACCACCGCGACGACGACGGCCACCCGCTGTGGCACATGCACCTGGCCGACCACCCGTCGAACGCGACGTCCGGCTACGCGGCGATCGCCGCGATGGGCCTGGCCTTCCACCTCACCGAGCACGGAGTGGACCGCCTGGGCCTGTGCGAGGCAGCGCCGTGCCGCAACGCCTATCTCGACACGTCGACGAACCGCTCCCGACGCTACTGCTCGGACCGCTGCGCGACCCGCGCCAATGTCGCCGCCTACCGCGCCCGCAAGCGCCTGGAGACGGAGCGGTCGGCCAGCACCGGCCGCGCGGCCGACACGGCCCAGCGCAGCAGGGTGAACGGCGAGCGCTGACCGGAGCCGAACCGGGGCGGGCGGTAGCGGAACCACACCTTCCCCAGCACGAGTTCCTCGGGCACCGTGCCGTAGTCCGTGCTGTCCCCGCCGGCGTACGTGTTGTCCCCGAGCACCCACCAGCCGCCCTCGCGCCGCTCGGCGGCCCGCTTGACGACCAACAGGTCCTGCTGGAACGGATGGCGGAGCACCACCACGTCACCCGCTCGGACCCGTGCGCCCCACTGCACCACCAGGCGGTCCCCGTGGTACAGCGTGGGCACCATCGAAGGGCCGGTCACCTCAGCCGCGCCCAACGGCAAGATGGCCCTTCTGCGTTCGCTCTCCTGCGACAGCTCCGGCATCCCCGCACCTCCCCGGTCCTATCCTCCACGAGTCCCAGTCTGACCCTGGACTTTTGTCCTAAGCCCATGGGGGCACTCGCGAAAAGCCGTCTCTCACGGAGTAATGTCCCACCTGAGAAGACGATCACGAGGAAGGACCGCTGCATGCTTTCCCGCCTGTTTGCCCCCAAGGTAAAGGTCAGCGCCCACTGCGACCTCCCCTGCGGCGTGTACGACCCGGCCCAGGCCCGCATCGAGGCGGAGTCGGTCAAGGCCGTCCAGGAGAAGATGGCCGCCAACGACGACGCGCAGTTCCAGACCCGCGCCATCGGCATCAAGGAGCAGCGCGCGGAGCTCGCCAAGCACCACGTGTCGGTGCTCTGGAGCGACTACTTCAAGCCCCCGCACTTCGAGAAGTACCCGGAGCTGCACCAGCTGGTCAACGACACCCTGAAGGCCCTCTCGGCCGCCAAGGGCTCGTCGGACCCGGCCACGGGCCAGAAGGCGCTTGACTACATCGCCCAGATCGACAAGATCTTCTGGGAGACCAAGAAGGCCTGACCCACGGGTCGGCTCTTCTGGAGCGCACAGACGAAAGCACCCGGCGTCCGCGCGGAGCCGGGTGCTTTCGCGTTGCCTCAGACCTGCAGCGCCGCAAGGCCTTTGCGCAGGTCCTCCGCGTTCATCACCGGGTAGACCTCGATCTCCGCGCCGAGATCCATGAAGAACGGCTCGGCGATGGTCGGGATCTCCGAGCTGTCCTGCATGTCGAAGACGAAAGTGGCGGTGCGCCCGCCGTCGCAGGGGCCGAAGTACGCCGCCTCCGGTTTGAGCTGTTCCGTCACCGACTGCATGATCTTCGGCAGCGTGCCGTTCTTGATCGCCTCGTTCGAGATCTGCGTGTCCAGACGTGCTCTCAGCATGACCCTCATGGCACTCACTCCTCTCTCCAAGGGTCCCGCTCCCCTTCCTGATCCGCATCCGCGGAAAACCGCTTGCCGCCCCGCGCCGCCCCCTGCTGCACTTGCCGTACGCCCCGACCCGTCAAGGAGACGCAATGCGCCGTTTGTCCATGTCCAGCCAGAAGGGAATCGCCATCAACCCAGAGGACATGACACTCAGTGCATACGCCGAGCACGCGCAACACCCTGAACCTGGGAATCCTGGCGCATGTTGACGCCGGCAAGACCAGCCTGACCGAGCGGCTGCTGCACGCCGCCGGTGTCATCGACGAGATCGGTCGCGTCGATGCGGGAAACACCCAGACCGATTCACTGGCCCTTGAGCGGCAGCGCGGCATCACGATCAAGTCCGCCGTCGTCTCCTTCGCCGTCGACGACGTCACCGTCAACCTCATCGACACCCCCGGTCACCCGGATTTCATCGCCGAGGTGGAACGGGTCCTGAGCGTGCTCGACGGTGCCGTCCTGGTCATCTCCGCCGTCGAAGGCGTCCAGGCGCAGACGCGTGTGCTCATGCGGACGCTGCGGCGGCTGCGCATCCCCACGCTCGTCTTCGTGAACAAGATCGACCGCCGCGGCGCCCGCCACGATGAGCTGCTCCGCGACATCTCCGAGCGGCTCGTCCCCGACATCGTGCCCATGGGGACGCCTCACGGCCTCGGCGGGCGCGACGCGGCCTTCGTGCCCTTCGCCGACGGCGACCCCTCCATCACCGCTTGCCTCATAGACGTACTCGCCGCGCACGACGACGCCCTGCTGGCCGCGTACGTCGAGGACGAGGACGGGATCTCCGGCCGGCGGCTCCGCACCGAACTCGGCACGCAGACCAAGAAGGCGCTGGTGCACCCGGTGTTCTTCGGTTCGGCCGCCACCGGCGCGGGCGTCGGCGAACTCATCACGGGGATCAGGGAGTTGCTGCCCTCCGAGGACGGCGCCCCGCTCGCCGGCGAACCCGCGTCCGGCACCGTCTTCAAGGTCGAGCGCGGGGATGCCGGGGAGAAGATCGCGTACGTACGGATGTTCGCGGGGACGATCCGCGCGCGGGACCGGCTGCCGTTTGGCGGCGAGCGCGAGGGCAAGGTCACCGCGGTGAGCGTCTTCGACCGCGGGTCGGCCACCCCGCGCGAGGGTGTCTGCGCGGGGCAGATCGGGAAGCTGTGGGGGCTCGGCGACATCCGGATCGGCGATGTCATCGGCGTACCGAACGCGAGGAGGGGCGGGGAGGGGCAGCACTTCTTCTCCCCGCCCACCCTGGAGACCGTCGTCGTGCCCGCCCGCCCCGGCGACAGGGGCGCACTGCACCTCGCGCTCGCCCAGCTCGCCGAGCAGGACCCGCTGATCGACCTGCGGCAGGACGACCTCCGCCAGGAGGTCCACGTGTCGCTCTACGGAGAGGTCCAGAAGGAGGTCATCCAGGCGACCCTCCTCGACGAGTACGGCGTCGAGGTCACGTTCCGCGAGACCACGACCATCTGCGTGGAGCGCGTGACCGGCAGCGGGTCGGCCTTCGAGATCATCGACAAGGACGACAACCCCTTCCTCGCCACCGTCGGCCTGCGCGTCGATCCGGGGCCGCCCGGTTCCGGCGTGGAGTTCCGGCTCGAGGTCGAGCTCGGTTCGATGCCGTACGCCTTCTTCCGCGCGGTCGAGGAGTCCGTGCGGGAGGCCCTGCACCAGGGCGTCCACGGGTGGGAGGTCGGCGACTGTGTCGTGACCATGACGCACTCCGGGTACTGGCCGCGCCAGAGCCACGCGCACGGCACCTTCGACAAGAGCATGTCGAGCACGGCCGGGGACTTCCGTCAGCTGACCCCGCTGGTCCTCCTGAGCGCGCTGCGGCGGGCGGGCACCGAGGTGCACGAGCCGCTGCACCGCTTCAGGCTCAGCGTCCCCGAGGACGTGTTCGGGTTGCTCCTGCCCGCGCTCTCCCGGCTCCGCGCGGTACCGCACACCCAGACGGCGCGCGGAGCCTCGTACGTGGTCGAGGGCGACATCCCGGCGGCCCGCGTGCACGAACTGGAGCAGTTGCTTCCCTCGTTGACCCGCGGCGAGGGCGAGCTGGAGTCCGCCTTCGAGCGGTACCAGCCGGTCCGGGGCGAGGCCCCGGGCCGGCCGCGGACCGACCGCAACCCGCTCTGCCGCAAGGAGTATCTGCGGGAGGTGGCGGGTGTCCGGCGCTAGGGCGACAGGACCCGGGCCGGGGTCAGCGCCGGAACGCGGGCAGGCCGAGGGCGCGCACGCGGGCGGGGTCGACGAGGATGTTGAGCTCGACGATCCTGCCGCCGGCGATCGTGAACTCCATGACCGAGACGACCTCGCCGTCCGGCACTCCGACCATGCCGAAACGGCCGTTGACGAGCGCGATCTCGGTGGTCGGCGCCGCCTCCGCGAACATCGCCGCCTGCCCTGCCACCACCGCCGCGCCCCGCACCAGCTTCGAGAGCCCGGAGGCCAGTTCGCCGGTATCGGCCCGCAACACCACATCCGGGTCGAGGAGTTCGAGCAGCGCGTCGAAGTCGCCGCCCCGCGCGGCCGCGAGGAAGGCGCCGACGACCTCGCGCTGACGTACGGGATCGTTGTCGGGGGCGGGCGCCGCGCCCTGGACCCGGCGACGGGCCCGGCTCGCCAGCTGGCGGGTCGCGGCCGGGGTGCGTTCCACGATGGGGGCGACCTCGTCGAAGGGCACGGCGAACATGTCGTGCAGCACGAAGGCGAGGCGTTCGGCGGGTGCCAGCGTCTCCAGGACGACGAGCAGCGCGAGTCCGACCGAGTCGGCGAGCAGCACCTCCTGCTCGGGGTCGACCACGTCTCCCCAGCTCACCACGGGGTCGGGCACGTAGGTGTCCGGCGCTACCGACAGGGAGTCCTCGCGTCGCGACTGCCGCGTACGCAGCATGTCGAGGCATATCCGGCCGACGACCGTCGTCAGCCAGCCCCCCAGGTTCGTCACCTCACTGGTGTCGGAGCGGCTGAGCCGTATCCAGGCCTCCTGGACCGCGTCATCGGTCTCGCCGAGCGAACCGAGCATGCGATAGGCGACCGCCTTCAGATGCGGCCGGTGCTCCTCGAAGCGGGCCGCCAGCGCATCGCCCTGATCTACTGCTGCTTCGTTCTGGTCCATCTGTCACATTCCCTCGTCGCGATTCGTCAGAGCAATGACGTACCGTGCCCGCGCACTTGGAGGAGAACAGTAATGAACACCGATACGACAGGCCCGCGCGCACCCGAGCGTCGCAAGCAGGACGTCCTGCATCGCCTCGCCCACGACATCGACGCGTGGGTGGCGACGGCCGACGCGGACAGCGGGACCCCGTACCTGATCCCGCTGTCCTTCCTCTGGGACGGCGAGAGCCTGCTGGTGGCCACGCCCGACGCCAGCGTCACCGGCCGCAACCTCCGGGCGACCGGGAAGGCGCGGGTCGGCATCGGGCCGACCCGCGACGTCATCCTCGTCGAGGGGGCCGTACGCGCCCTGGGCGAGGACGAGTTGACCCCGGGGGACCGCGACGCCTTCGCCGAGAAGACGGGCTTCGACCCGAGCAAGCTCGGCACCCGCTACACCTACTTCCGCATCACCCCGCAGCGGCTCCAGGCCTGGCGCGAGGCCGACGAGCTCGAGGGCCGGGAGCTGATGCTGGGCGGGCGGTGGACGGTGCGGTAGGCGGTGCGGCAGGCGGTGGAGAGCCCCCGGGTCAGTCCCTGCCGAGCACCGGGGCCAGCGCCTCACGGAGGTCGTCGGGACCGGTGTAGTGGAGCCCCGTCATGCCGAGCGCGACGGCCGCGTCCACGTTCTCCTTGCGGTCGTCCACGAAGAGGCAGCGCTCGGCGGGGACCCCCGTGCGCTCCACGGCGATCTCGTAGATCCGCCGGTCGGGCTTGACGATGCCGACGTCGGCGCTGCTGACCACGGTGTGCGCGAGGTCGGCGATGCCGAGCTCGGCCAGGTCGTCGTCGAGCCACGGGGTCGCGTTCGTCACGAGCGCCACATGCAGGTGTGCGCGGGCCCGCCTGAGCAGGTCCACCACGGTGGCGTCGGCGGAGAAGCCGGCTCCGGCGAGCGTGGTGCCCAGGGCGTGGCCGCGCTCGTGGGGCACGCGGTCGGCGAGGCCCTGCGCGATGGCCCGTACCCACTCCTCCTTGCCGATGCGCCCGAGCATCAGCGGCTGATCGGTCTCGGGCGCGAAGGCGATCTCGGCGGTGCTGCCGTGCGGAAGACCGGCGGCGCGCTCCATCTCCTCCAGTTCCGTCATGTCGTAGAAGCGGATCACGCCGTCGAGATCGCAGAGCACCGCGTCGAACGGCAGCGGCGGCACCTGCCAGGCGAAGCGCAGCTTCTCCTTGGCGTCGGCGCCGATCCGGCCGTAGAAGCGGATCGCGCCCTCGTTCCACGCGGGTGTCTGCCACTGGACCTCGGTCAGGCCGAGGGCGCGCGCCTCCGCGGCCACCGCGTCCGTCAGGCGCTCGCCGAGGCCGAGGCCCCGGTGGCCGTCACGCAGGAAGAGGCAGTCCATGTGGAGGTACTCGGCGCCGTCCCAGGTGGATATCTCCGGCGCGCACGTGGCGTAGCCGACGACGTCACCGCCGGGCAGCTCGGCCACCAGGCAGCGGAGCCGGGGGTCCGGCACCCCGAAGAGGAGGGTCTGCAGGCGCTGTTCCAGGCCGGGGGCGGGCGGGGCGCCCTTCTCGTACGCGGCGTGCTCGGCGACGAGTTCCACGACGCGGGGGAGGTCGGCGGGGCGTGCGTGGCGGATGCGGGGCGAGCTTTCGTGCGCCGTCGGGTCTTCGTACGTCATCGCAGGTCCCCGAGGGGCCGTGCGGTGCGCGTGTGAGGGCCGTCGGCGGGCGCAAGCAGCCGCTCACCGTCGACGGCCGACGGAAGTCCAACAAGCTCGGTCATGTCCATGCGCCCATGATGCAGATGTCGCGCGCGTCATGGGACACGGATGTCCTCAGTCGTCGTCGGAGCGCGCGGGTGCGGGCTCCACCTCGGCCTCGGTGCGGTTCGCCGCGGGTGCGTCGACGCACGCGTCGCATCGCGGGTTGTGGCAGGGGCCGGGGCCCCACACGGGGACGTACGCCCCGAGCACCTTGCGTCGCTTGATGGCCGTACCGACAGGCCGTCCACAGCTCGCACACACCGGCTCGCGCTGCGGGCGGGGGCCGGACCGGCTCCCATCGCTGCCCATACGTCCAGGGTAGAGCGGGCCGCCTCGGCCGGAAAGCCCGGCCGAGGGTACTTCTGGACGTACGGCTGCCGGCGCTGCCCGCGTGGCGGCTGTCAGCGCTTCCTGCGGTACGTCCGCACGACGACCCCGCTGTCGAAGGCCCGGGACGCCTCGAACGCGAACTCACTGATCACCGTCTCCGCGCCCGCCCCGCCGTCGAACATCGGCATGCCGGCCCCCAGCAGCAACGGGTAGGTCTTGATGATCAGCTCGTCGATCTCGTCCCGCAGCGCCCCCGCGACCTTCGCGCCGCCGCACAGCCAGATGTCGAACTCGCTGTCCTCGCGCTTGAGTTCGCGGACCCTGCCGACCAGGTCGGCGGAGATGATCTCGACGTTCGGGTCGGGCGACTTGTCGAGGCTGGTGGACGCCACGTACTCGCGCAGATGCCCGTAGGGACTCGTGATGTCGGCGTCCAGGGCGAGCCGGTAGCTGCCCAGGCCCTGGACGACCGTGTCGAAATCGTCTCCGGATATTCCGTCTTGAGGAACTCCAGGAATTCCTCGTTCACGAACGGCATGAAGGATGCTCCGTCGCCGCTCCTGTCGCCGATGAAGCCGTCGATCGACACCGCGACGAAGTAGCTGAGCTTTCGCAAGGGAACTCCCGACTCGGATTTACTTCTTCATGTTCCGGCACATATCGAGGGCGCACGGAACACCGAGGGGCGCGGCGCCGCGGGACGGCGCGACCGCGTCACCCCCGGCGGATTCCCTCCGTGTCGAGTTCCCCCGCCACCACCTGCCGCGCGCACTCCGCGAGCCGCAGCCGGTTCGCGCGGGCGTGGCGCCGAAGTGCCGCGAACGCCTCGTCGACCGTGCACTTCCAGCGCTCGGCGAGCACACCTTTCGCCTGCTCGATGGCGATCCGGCTGATGAGCGCCTCCTGCAACTGGCCGCGCTCCGTCTCGCTCCGCTCCAGCAGGCGCCGCTGGAGTATCGCGATCGTGGCGACGTCCGCGAGGGCCTGGGCGAGCGCGATCTCGTCGGGCCCCATCACCTGCGGGCGCGCCTGGAAGAGATTCAGCGTGCCGACGGCCTGCTCGCCCTGGCGCAGGGGCAGCACCTGCGTCATGGTGTAGCCCGCTTCCTTGGCCCGCGTCGCGAACTGCGGCCAGGCGATGTTCGCCTCCAGGCCGGTGAGCGCGATGTTCGTGTACGCCGTGCCGGAGCGGTAGCAGTCCAGCGACGGCCCCTCCTCCTGCTGGAGGGCGAACAGATCGAGCACCCAGGCGTGCTCGCCGGACGCGGCGACGAGCTTCAACTCGTCCCGGGAGGTCGCCAGCAGAACACCCACGGCCGAGACTCCGAGCAGTTCCACGCAGCGCACGGCCAGGCTCTGCAGGAAATCGACGACCCTGAAATCGTCGGTCATGGAGTCGGCCATCTCCACGAATGCCTCCGCCAGAAGCCGCTCGCGGGACGTGTCGCCGAACACCTCACGGGTCACTTTGCGGGACATGGGGCTCTTCCCCCCTTCGTTGTTCCTACGGCCAACACAGCGGCGCTACAACGACTTTAGGCGAATCGGCCGGTGTCGCCACCGTCCGTGTCGAAAGGCCGGGGCTCCCGCCACATCGGCCACAACTGCGGGCCGTCCGGCAGATCGACGGCATTTCCCGTGAATTGGAACCCGAGGCGGGTGTACAGCGCGCGGCTGCGGCTGTTGCTCGCCTCCAGATAGGCGTGCAGCCCGTCTCGGTCACAGCGGTCGAGTACGGCCGAGATCAGCGCCGAGCCGAGCCCCTCGCCCTGCCGCTCGGGGCTCACGCCGATCATGTGCAGGTACTGGTGGGGCCGGTCGGTCGGGTGTGCCTCGCCGGTCAGCCTGCCGATCTCCTCGATCCGCGCGTTCTCGGGATCGACGGCGGCGCGCAGCTGCGCGGGGCCCTCTTCGGCGCCTTCGCCCTCGCCCGCGGGGACGGACCACCACAGTGCGACGGCCGAGCCGTCCTCCGCGATGTCGACGTAGCCCAAGTCAAGCGCGAGGTCGAGGAAGGCGTTCATCAGAGCGCCGTGCCTGCGGCGGCGGTGGTCCGGGTCGGGGAAGACCCAGCTGCTCACCGGGTCGTCGTGGAACGCCTCGTCGAGGAGCCGGACCACGTCCGCCCTGTCGCTCTCCCCGGCTCTCCGGATACCTACGCCCACAGCCCGCCCCTTCGCCCCGACCACGCTCAACTGCGTGTACCGCCCCACTGGTTGCTTGCGTCGCAGCCTAGGCGATCGGGCCCCGGCACGCGGGTGAGCCCCGCACCCTGACCGGATCTCGGCGGGGTGCGGGGCTCGCGGGACGCGTCGTGGGTGTGCGTGGGGTGTGCGTGGGTCCCGCGTAGGTCTGCGTACCTCTGCGTACCTCTGCGTAGGTCCGCGGATGGATGTGTACGGCTGCGTACGTTCAGTGCGTACGCCGGGTCACGAACTCCGCGAGTGCCAGCAGGCTGTCCGCGGCCTCCGGAGCCGGCACCGCGCCGGCGAGCTGGTTGATCGCGCGGGACATCCGGTCGCCCGCGTGCAGCAGCGCCCAGTCCCTGCCGCCCGCCGCCTCGACGGCGCGCGCCATGCGGTCCAGGTCGCCGTCGGCCGACGGTCGGCCGTACAGTTCGGCCAGTTCGGCCGCGGCCGGAGTGCCCGAGGCCAGGGCGGCGACCACCGGCAGGGACTTCTTGCGGGCCGCCAGGTCGGCACGGGCCGGCTTGCCCGTGCACCCGGGGTCGCCCCAGATGCCGATCACGTCGTCGATGAGCTGGAAGGCGAGCCCCGCCTCGCGGCCGAACCCGTCGAGCGCCTCCACCTCGCCGCGCCCCGCCCCCGCGTACAGCGCGCCCAGCGCGCAGGCGCAGCCGAGCAGCGCCCCCGTCTTGGCCTCGGCCATGGCGAGGCACTCGTCGAGCGTGACCTCGTCGGGACCGCGCCGCTCCAGCGCGCCGTCCGCCTGCTGGCCCGCGCACAGCTCCACCACGCAGGCGGCGAGCCGGGCGGCCGCCGCCGGGGCCCC
Organism: Streptomyces sp. NPDC002853; assembly: GCF_053591915.1. Classification (NCBI taxonomy): domain Bacteria; kingdom Bacillati; phylum Actinomycetota; class Actinomycetes; order Kitasatosporales; family Streptomycetaceae; genus Streptomyces; species Streptomyces sp. NPDC002853. The sequence goes on from NZ_JBSFUS010000003.1 coordinate 188,917, forward strand.
GGGGTGCGGGTCCTCGGCGAGCAGCCGCTGCGCCAGCGCCTGGAGCGCGTCACCGGCCAGGATCGCGTCGGGTTCGCCGAACACGGTCCATGCGGTGGGCCGGTGCCTGCGGGTGGCGTCGCGGTCGATGACGTCGTCGTGCAGCAGGGTGAAGTTGTGGGTCAGCTCCACCGCCGCCGCGGCCCGGACCGCCGCGGTCTGGTCCCCGCCGAGGGCGCGCACCGCGGCGAGCACGAGGGCGGGCCTGATCGCCTTGCCCGCGTGTCCGGCCGCCGGTGTGCCGTCCGCGTGTTCCCAGCCGAAGTGGTAGAGCGCGATGCGGCGCATCGCGCCTGGCAGCGAGTCGATCGCCCTGCGCAGCTCCGGGTCGACGCACTCGCGCGCCGATGCCAGGATCTCCGCCGCTTCGGACGCGTCGTGCCCCGCGTGCTCCTCGTACTCCGTCATGTCCGTCGTCGTGTCCGTCATGGACTCACCCCGGAGAGGATGCGGACGGTGGCGGTTCCTGGGCCTGCGGGCGCGTACGGAAGGGGTCTACCCGGCCGCGCGCCCGCAGACACGGCCTCACCGCCAGCGGCCGATCTCGACGTTCTCCAGCACGCCCAGCGCGTCCGGCACCAGGACCGCCGCGGAGTAGTAGGTCGACACCAGGTACGAGATGATCGCCTGCTCGCTGATTCCCATGAAGCGCACGGACAGGCTCGGCTCGATCTCGTCCGGGATGCCGGCCTGGTGCAGCCCGACGACACCCTGCTCCTCCTCGCCCGTACGCATGCAGATGATCGAGGTGGTGCGGGCCTCGGTGACCGGGATCTTGTTGCACGGGAAGATCGGCACCCCGCGCCAGGTGGGGATGCGGTGGCCGCCCATGTCGATGGTCTCCGGCACCAGACCGCGCTTGTTGAGCTCGCGGCCGAACGCGGAGATCGCGCGCGGGTGGGCCAGGAAGAGCTTCGACCCGCGCCTGCGGCTGAGCAGCTCGTCCATGTCGTCCGGGCTCGGCACGCCGTCGTGCGGTTGCAGCCGCTGCTCGTACTCGCAGTTGTTGAGCAGCCCGAACTCGCGGTTGTTGATCAGCTCGTGCTCCTGGCGCTCCTTGAGCGCCTCGACCGTGAGCCGCAGCTGCTGCTCGGTCTGGTTCATCGGCTGGTTGTAGAGATCGGCCACGCGCGTGTGGATGCGCAGGACGGTCTGGGCGACGCTCAGTTCGTACTCACGCGGCGCCGATTCGTAGTCGACGTACGTGCCCGGGAGCACGGCCTCTCCGATGTGTCCCGCGGAGAGGTCGATGGGCGCCTCGCCGAACTTGTTGGTGCGCTGGGCCGGGATGGACCGCAGCCGCCGCAGGTGCTCCCGCAGGGAATCCGCGCGCTCGGCGACCTGCTCCAGGTCCTGGCGGGGCAGGGTGAGCACGGTGCACGCCGTCACCGCGCGTGTCGTGTACTCCCAGATGGCCTCCGGGTCGATCAGCGCCTGCTCGCCGAAGTAGGCGCCGTCGGCGAGCGACCCGAGGACCGTGTCGTCCCCGTAGGGCCCGGTGCCGATCTTCTCGACCCTGCCGTGCGCGAGCAGGAACACCTCGTCGGCCTGACTGCCGAAGGAGGTGATGACCTCCCCCGCGGCGAACTCCCGCTGCTGGCAGCGCTGGGCCAGCTCCCCCAGGACCTCGACGTCCGCGTAGTCCCGCAGGGTCGGCAGTTCGCCGAGCTCCGCCGGGATCACCTGGACGCGGTCCCCGGTCTTCACGAACGTCACCCGGCCGTCCCCGACCGAGTAACTCAACCTCCGGTTCACGCGATACGTACCGCCCTGCACCTGCACCCATGGCAGCGTCCGCAGGAGCCAGCGGGAGCTGATCTCCTGCATCTGCGGCGCGGACTTGGTGGTGGTGGCCAGATTCCGCGCGGCCGACGTGCCCAAGCTCTGCTGCGGCTCGGCCTGTTCCGCCCGGACCTCTTCGCCTACCGACATTGGCTATGCCCTCCCGATCAAGCGCTGATCTGCGCCGACAACCCTTCCAGCACGGTGAGTGCCGGCGCCATTACACAAACGAGCGGGAATGGATCGGGCGAGACGGGGCACTCACCCGCGTACCAGGACACAGGTTCGCCGGGGCGGGGAACTCCAAGATCCGTGCATCCGTTGAACAGGACACATCGGCGGATACGCTTCGTGCCGAAATGCACAGATCAGCACTGATCCGCACCTATGCGTAGGAGACGGCAATGGCAGGCTTCCTGGATCGCGCCAAGGAACAGGCGCAGCGCGGGCTCACGCAGGGCAAGCAGAAGATCGACGAGGTCCAGGCGCAGCGCACCGGCGGCGACCTCCTGAAGAAACTGGGCGCCGCGTATTACGCGCAGCAGCACGGCACGGGGACCCCTCAGGCCACGCAGCAGGCCCTGCAGGCGGTCGAGGCGCACATCGCGACGAACGGCGACGCGTTCCTGCACGGCGGCGACCACCGCGGCTGACCAAATCGGCTCGCACGGTGCCCGAACAGCGACGGAATCCGTCCGAACGGCTGGTTCAGGCACCGTGGTTCCGGTAAAAGCGGACATACAAGACGGTCCGCTGCCGGCGGACGTCGCGCTCCGTGAAGGAGTCCGCCATGGCCCCACCCATGTCCGCGAGCAAGTTCCTCGACGTACTCAGGGACGAGGGGGCGACGGTCGTCGAAGTCGGCGACTGGCCCCACCACAACCGCAACCACAAGGGGCCGTGGGGGCCCGTGCACGGCGTGGTGATCCACCACACGGTGACGTCGGGCAGCGCTCGCACGGTGGAGATCTGTCGTGACGGGTACGCCTCACTGCCCGGCCCGCTCTGCCACGGCGTCATCACCAAGGACGGCCGCGTCCACCTCGTCGGGTACGGCCGCGCCAACCACGCGGGCCTGGGCGACGACGACGTCCTGCGCGCGGTCATCGCCGAGAAGAGGCTCCCCCCGGACAACGAGGCGAACACCGACGGGAACCGCCACTTCTACGGCTTCGAGTGCGAGAACCTCGGCGACGGCGAGGACCCGTGGCCCGACGAGCAGCTGGAGGCCATCGAGAGGGTTTCCGCGGCCATCTGCCGTCACCACGGCTGGACGGAGCGCTCGGTGATCGGCCACCTCGAATGGCAGCCGGGCAAGATCGACCCCAAGGGCTTCACCATGGACTGGATGCGCGACCGCATCGGGGAACGCCTCAAGTAACCGGGGAACGCCTCACGTAGCGGAACGCCCCGGGCGGGCGGCCGAACCGCGGCCGTGCCGGCCGGCACGGCGGCGGGCAGAATGGCGGGGTGAGCACCACCCCGCCGACCACCCCGCGCCCCCGGCTCCCGTCCCCGCTCCTGGAGCTCCGGGACGAGCGGTTCACACGGCGCGGCGTCACTCTCACGCTCAAGCGGGACGACCTCATCCACCCGGACCTCCCGGGCAACAAGTACCGCAAGCTCTTCCTGAACCTGGATGCCGCCGCAGAGGCCGGGCACGGAGCCCTGCTGACCTTCGGCGGCGCCTACTCCAACCACCTCAGGGCGACCGCTGCGGCGGGCCGCCTCCTCGGCATGGACACCATCGGCGTGGTCCGCGGCGACGAACTCGCCGACCGCCCCCTGAACCCGTCGCTCACGCAATGCACGGCCGACGGAATGCGCCTGCACTTCATCGACCGGGCGACGTACCGCAGGAAGACGGACCCGGACGTCCTGGCCGCCGTCCTGCGCGCGACAGGCGCCAAGGACCCCTACGTCATCCCCGAAGGAGGCAGCAACTCCCTTGCCGTGCGGGGCTGCACGGCCCTGGGCGAGGAACTGCGCGGGCGCACCCACACGGCAGCCGTGGCCTGCGGCACCGGCGGCACCCTGGCCGGGATGGCCGCGGGCCTCGCCCCGGACCAGCACGCGCTCGGCATACCGGTGCTCAAGGGCGGCTTCCTCGGCCCCGAGATACGGGCGCTGCAGCAGCGGACCTTCGGCGCCCCCACCGCCAACTGGCACCTGGACGAGCGCTTCCACTTCGGCGGCTACGCCCGTACGTCCCCCGAACTCACCGCGTTCGCAAACGACTTCGAGGACCGGCATGGCCTCCCCGTGGAGCGCGTCTACGTCGCCAAGCTCCTGTACGCGCTGACAGCCCTCTCCGAAGAGGGCGCGTTTCCCCCGGGCACCGACGTGACAGCGGTGATCACCGCGACCGGGGCCGCGGCCCCCACGGCTCACTCCTCGACCTCCCGGTAGGCCGCGGCCTCCTCCAGGTCCAGCTTGCGAAGCAGGGTCCGCATCATCTCGTCGTCGATGCGCCGCTCGTCCCGCATCGTCACGAACACCTCGCGCTCCGCGGCGATCGCCTCCCGGGTGAGCCTGCGGTAGGTCTCGTCGGCGGACTCCCCCGTCACCGGGTTGGACTGGCCGAGGCGCTCCCACACGGAGTTGCGGCGCCGCTCCAGAACGGTGCGCAGGCGGTCCTGGAGGGGCTCTGGGAGGCGATTGCGCTCGTCCTGCATGAGTTCATCCACCCGGCGCTCCGCGGCCTGTGAGGCGGCGTTCTGCGCCTGCGCCTCCGCGAGCGTCTCCGCCTGCGTGTCACGCCCCGGCAGCCGCAGGACCCGGATCAGCCACGGCAGCGAGAGCCCCTGCACCACCAACGTGCCGATCACCGTGGTGAAGGTCAGGAACAGCACGAGGTTGCGTGCGGGGAACGGCTCCCCGTCGTCCATGACGAGCGGGATCGAGAAGGCGATCGCCAGCGACACCACACCGCGCATGCCGGCCCAGCTGACGATCAGCGGCCGCCGCCAGTCCATGTCGCTCTCGCGTTCCTTGATGCGCTTCGACAGGATCCGCGGCAGATACGTCGCCGGATACGACCACACGAAGCGCACGAGGACGACCAGGAAGAAGACCCCCAGCGCGTACCAGGCCGCCTCCAGGCCGCTGTACTCGCCGAGTCCCTTGAGAACGAGCGGCAGTTGCAGGCCGATGAGCGCGAAGACCGCCGACTCCAGGATGAACGCGACCACCTTCCACACGGCGGCCTCCTGGAGCCGCGTCTCGAAGTCGACCTCCCAGGAGCGGTGGCCCAGGAAGAGGGCGACGACGACCACGGCGAGCACTCCGGAGGCGCCCACCTGCTCGGCGGCCGCGTACGCGACGAAGGGGATCAGCAAGGAGAGGGTGTTCTGCAGCATCGCCTCCTTCATGTGCCGCCGCAGCCAGTGGATCGGCACCATGAGGACAAGCCCGACACCGACCCCGCCGACCGCCGCCACCAGGAACTCCTGGATCCCGCCCGCCCAGCTCGCGCCCTCGCCGACCGCCGCCGCCAGGGCGACCTTGTAGGCGGTGATCGCGGTCGCGTCGTTCACCAGCGACTCGCCCTGCAGGATCGTGGTGATCCGCGACGGCAGCCCCACCTTCCGCGCGATGGCCGTGGCCGCCACCGCGTCCGGCGGCGCGATCACCGCGCCGAGGACCAGCGCGGCGGTCAGCGGCAGATCAGGGATCAGCAGGTAGGCCAGATACCCGACGGCGAGGGTCGCGAACAGTGTGTAACCGACCGAGAGCAGCGCCACCGGCCTGATGTTGGCGCGCAGATCGAGGTACGAACTCTCCAGGGCCGCGGTGTGCAGCAGGGGCGGCAGGATCAGCGGCAGCACGATGTGCGGGTCCAGGTGATAGTCCGGCACCCCGGGCACGTACGCCGCGACGAGACCCGCCGCGACAAGGAGCAGCGGCGCGGGCACCGGTGTCCGGCGCGCGGCTCCGGCCACCGCGGCACTCGCCGCGATCAGTGCCACCAGGGGCAGTACGTCCATCGGTCAGGCCCTCCGCGATACGCGTTCCCGTCGTAATCTGGCAATCATGAACGAGTGCCCGCATGTCGCAGCGCTGCCGCACCCTGAGCCCGCGCCGCTGAGCGAGACCTGTCTCGAGTGCCTCGCGGTCGGCAGTCACCCCGTGCAACTACGGCTCTGTCTGGACTGCGGCCACGTCGGCTGCTGCGACTCCTCGCCTTTCCGGCATGCGACGGAGCACCACAAGGACACCGGCCACGCGGTGATGAGGACCTTCGAACCGGGCGAGAGCTGGCGTTGGTGCTTCGTCGACGGTTCGATCGTCTGACGCCTGGGTACGTCAACCCGACGCCCGTACTCTCCAATTGGGCCCGCGCGACCCCTAGCCACTCTCCGTACCTATAGGCTTACTATGAGTGACAGCAACGGAGCGGGGTCCCCGGGACACGGAACTGGGGAGCGCGGTAGCGTCACCGCATAACTACGTGGTGCGTTACCCGTGTGACGCAGTCCGGCCCGCCGCTCGACGGCGGACCTGGAGCCCCGAAAGTGCTTGTACCACCTTGGAGGTGAGGGTGTCCCAGATCGCAGGCGAGCCCGGGAATCAGGACTTCGTCGAGGTCCGCCTTCCGGCTGCGGGTGCCTACCTGTCGGTGCTGCGTACGGCCACGGCCGGTCTCGCGGCGCGTTTGGACTTCACTCTCGACGAGATCGAGGACCTTCGCATCGCGGTCGACGAGGCGTGCGCGATCCTGCTCCAGCAGGCCGTGCCCGGCTCGGTGCTCAGCTGCGTCTTCCGGCTCGTCGACGACTCCCTGGAGGTGACCGTCTCGGCGCCGACCACCGACGGCCGGGCCCCGGAACGGGACACCTTCGCCTGGACAGTGCTGTCCGCCCTCGCGGGGCAGGTCGACTCCTCCGTGGCCGAGGACAACACCGTCTCGATCAGTCTCTACAAGAAGCGCGGCGCGGGACCCGGGCCGGCGTGAGGGACGGGGAGGGGCCGGTGCGGGACGAAGAGCGCGGCACACGGGGTCTGCCCGGTGGCCGGGGAGGGACGCCCACGAGGGGGCGCGGGGCTCCGGTGGAGCCGGCGCTCACGGGCATCCCCGAGCAGCAGGCCAGGCCGCACCCTCAGGACCCGGAGCAGCCGGGTCCGTCGACTGTGGCTGACGCGTCGGAGCAGGCAGAGCCGACCGCCCAGGAGGAGCGCGCAAAGCCCTCCGTCCGGGGCGGCGCGCAACGGGCGGGATACATGAGCGAGCAGCAGCACACCCGGCACGATCCGCAGGACCGCAGCGGTGCACGCGCGATGTTCATCGAGCTGCGCGAGCTGAAGGACGGCAGCCCTGAGTACGCGGATTTGCGCAACAAGCTGGTCCGCATGCACCTGCCGCTCGTCGAGCACCTGGCCCGCCGCTTCCGCAACCGCGGCGAGCCCCTCGACGACCTGACGCAGGTCGCCACCATCGGCCTGATCAAGTCCGTGGACCGCTTCGACCCGGAGCGCGGCGTGGAGTTCTCCACGTACGCGACACCCACGGTCGTCGGCGAGATCAAGCGCCACTTCCGTGACAAGGGCTGGGCGGTCCGGGTCCCGCGGCGTCTTCAGGAGCTGCGGCTCGCGCTGACCACGGCGACCGCCGAGCTGTCCCAGCTGCACGGCCGCTCGCCCACGGTGCACGAGCTCGCCGAGAAGCTGGGCATCTCCGAAGAGGAGGTCCTGGAGGGCCTGGAGTCGGCCAACGCGTACTCCACGCTGTCCCTGGACGTCCCGGACACCGACGACGAGTCCCCGGCGGTCGCGGACACCCTGGGCGCGGAGGACGAGGCCCTGGAGGGCGTCGAGTACAGGGAGTCCCTCAAACCGCTCCTGGAGGACCTTCCACCGCGCGAGAAGCGCATTCTGCTGCTGCGGTTCTTCGGCAACATGACGCAGTCGCAGATCGCCCAGGAAGTCGGCATCTCCCAGATGCACGTCTCCCGGCTTCTCGCCCGCACACTCGCGCAGCTGCGCGAGAAGCTCCTCGTCGAGGAGTGACGAAGGAGCAGGCCGCCCCTCCTGGTCTGCTCCTTCGGCGAGTCAGCCGGTCGGTCCCGTGCGGGACGGCTACTTCACGTCGTCCTGTACGTTCCCCGGGCCCTTGATGCCGAGGGCCTCGGTCGTGGCGGGATTGACCAGCAGGACGAGCGCGGCGACCGCGACGGCGGCGAGCGCGATACCCGCCGGGATGGCCATGCTGTCGGCCTGCAGCAGCTGCCAGGCCACCGGCAGCGCCATGATCTGCGTGATGATCGCGGGCCCCCGGCTCCAGCTCCGGCGGAGCAGGAGACCGCGTGCGGCGAGCAGGGGCAGGAGCGCGAGGACGATCAGCGTGACGCCGCCCGTCGTGGCCTGTTCCGGGTTGTCGGGGTCACCCGCGAGGCCCATCACGAGCATGTAGACGCCGGCGGCGATGAGTGCGACGCCCTCCAGCGCGGCAAGGGCCGCGGCGGCCGTCAGACGTCCGGGACGCGGGCCGGGCTCCGGTGCTTCGGGGGTGGGGTTCCGCTCAGTGCTCACCCTTGCAGGGTAGCTGTGCGTGTCCGCGCTCCGGTCCCGGGTCCGACCCCTCGGTCTGTGTCGGGTAAAGAGGGCTGGGTACTCTGCTTCGCATGCGTGCACTCCTTGTGGTCAATCCGGCGGCAACCACCACCAGCGCGCGCACGCGTGACGTACTGATCCATGCGCTGGCGAGCGAGATGAAGCTCGAGGCGGTCACCACGGAGTACCGCGGCCACGCCCGGGACCTCGGCAAGCAGGCCGCGGAGAGCAAGGACATCGAGCTGGTCGTCGCCCTCGGCGGGGACGGCACGGTCAACGAGGTCGCCAACGGCCTGCTGCACAACGGCCCCGATCCGGACCGTCTGCCGCGCCTGGCCGTGGTCCCCGGCGGTTCCACCAACGTCTTCGCGCGCGCACTCGGTCTGCCCAACGACGCCGTGGAGGCGACCGGCGCACTTCTCGACGCGCTGCGTGAGGGAAGCGAACGGACAGTGAGTCTCGGTCGGCTTGCCGGGACTCCCGGCACCGAGGACGAGACGATCCCCGCACACTGGTTCACTTTCGCGGCCGGATTCGGTTTCGACGCCGGGGTCGTCGGGCGGGTCGAACAACAGAGGGAACGTGGGAAGCGGTCCACGCATGCGCTGTATTTGCGCCAGGTGGTCCGTCAGTTCCTCGACGAGCCGCACCGCAGACACGGAATGATCACGCTGGAACGGCCCGGCAAGGACCCGGTCACCGATCTCGTGCTTTCCATAGTCTGCAACACCTCTCCGTACACCTACCTGGGCAATCGCCCGATGTACGCGTCCCCGCAGGCCTCCTTCGACACGGGCCTCGACGTGCTCGGTCTGAGCAAGCTCTCCGCCACGGCGGTGGCCCGGTACGGGACCCAGCTCCTGACCTCGACGCCGGAACGCGGACCTCACGGCAAGCACGCGGTTACGCTCCATGACCTCACCAACTTCACCTTGCATTCGAAGGTGCCGCTCCCCCTTCAGATGGACGGTGACCACCTGGGGCTGCGCACGAGCGTGACGTTCACAGGCGTTCGCCGTGCACTGCGTGTGATTGTGTGAGTAGAAGGGCCCAAAGTCCTTTCACTCGAACGTTTAGGCCAGGGTCCACCCCATGGAAGTACGGCTGTGACCCAGTCGACACTGAGGAATCAAAAAAAACTTTCCGGAAGGGGTTGTATCCGCCGCCGAGGTTTGCGAATCTCTACATGGCGATCGGGACGGCCCGCAACATCGGCCCCACAGACCGCCAGAACCCCCTCCTCAACGCATAGGACATCGTCGCGTATGTGACGAAAGTCCCTTCCGTCGTCGAGGGATTCGTGAAAGCGTTCACATTCACAAGCAACCTGCATGTAATACCAAGGAGAGGTAGCAGCCATGGACTGGCGTCACAACGCCGTTTGCCGCGAGGAAGACCCCGAGCTCTTCTTCCCCATCGGCAACACCGGTCCTGCGCTGCTGCAGATCGAGGAAGCCAAGGCCGTCTGCCGCCGCTGCCCCGTCATGGAGCAGTGCCTGCAGTGGGCGCTCGAGTCCGGCCAGGACTCCGGCGTCTGGGGTGGCCTCAGCGAGGACGAGCGCCGCGCAATGAAGCGCCGCGCCGCTCGCAACCGTGCTCGCCAGGCAAGCGCCTGACGCTCACGCCCCCTAACGAGCCTTAGCCCGGCGGCGCGTACAGCGAGTACGCATCTCCCGCCCCCGAGCCGCAGCCGCGCAGTACCCCCCGATGCGCAACGCAACGTGAGCAGTGAGCCCCGGACCACTTCGGTCCGGGGCTCACTGCTTTCTGTGCGCGCTCTACTTGTCGGCGCGCACCGGGATGTCGAGGACGACCTGCGTGCCGCGCTCGGGGGCCCGCACCATGTCGAAGGTGCCGCCCATCTCGCCCTCGACCAGGGTGCGGACGATCTGCAGGCCGAGGTTGCCCGAGCGGTGCGGGTCGAATCCCTCGGGCAGACCGACGCCGTCGTCCTGGACGGTGATGAGGAGCCTGGCGTCCTTGCTGGTGCCGCCGCGCACGGCGGAGACCTCGACCGTTCCGGTGTCGCCTTCCTGGAAGCCGTGCTCCAGGGCGTTCTGCAGGACCTCCGTCAGGACCATCGACAGCGGCGTCGCGACCTCGGCGTCCAGGATGCCGAAGCGTCCGGTGCGCCGGCCGGTGACCTTTCCGGGTGAGATCTCCGCCACCATCGCGAGGACGCGGTCGGCGATCTCGTCGAACTCCACGCGCTCGTCCAGGTTCTGGGACAGCGTCTCGTGCACGATCGCGATGGAGCCCACGCGGCGCACGGCCTCTTCGAGCGCCTCGCGTCCGGTGGCCGAGTCGATCCGCCGCGCCTGAAGGCGCAGAAGTGCCGCGACCGTCTGGAGGTTGTTCTTCACCCGGTGGTGGATCTCCCGGATGGTCGCGTCCTTGGTGATCAACTCCCGCTCGCGTCGGCGCAGTTCGGTGACGTCACGGAGCAGTACGAGCGAACCGATGCGCGGGCCCTTGGGCTTGAGCGGGATCGCGCGGAGCTGGATCACGCCGTCGCCGCCCTCGATCTCGAACTCGCGGGGCGCCCAGCCGCTTGCCACCTTGGCGAGAGCCTCGTCGACCGGGCCGCGGGACGGGGCGAGTTCGGCGGTCGCCGTGCCGAGGTGGTGACCGACCAGGTCGGCGGCGAGACCGAGGCGGTGGTAGGCGGAGAGCGCGTTCGGTGACGCGTACTGGACGATGCCGTCGGCGTCGAGCCGGAGCAGACCGTCGCCCACGCGCGGGGACGCGTCCATGTCGACCTGCTGGCCGGGGAACGGGAAGGACCCCGCCGCGATCATCTGGGCCAGGTCGGACGCCGACTGGAGGTAGGTCAGTTCGAGGCGCGAAGGGGTGCGCACCGTGAGCAGGTTCGTGTTGCGGGCGATGACCCCGAGGACGCGTCCTTCCCTGCGTACGGGGATGGACTCGACCCGCACCGGGACCTCTTCGCGCCACTCGGGGTCGCCCTCGCGCACGATGCGGCCCTCGTCAAGGGCGGCGTCGAGCAGCGGGCGGCGGCCGCGCGGGACGAGGTGGCCGACCATGTCGTCCTGGTAGGAGGTGGGGCCGGTGTTCGGCCGCATCTGCGCCACGGAGACATAGCGGGTGCCGTCGCGCGTGGGGACCCACAGCACGAGGTCGGCGAAGGAGAGGTCGGAGAGCAGCTGCCACTCCGAGACCAGCAGATGCAGCCACTCGAGATCGGAGTCACCGAGAGCGGTGTGCTGGCGTACGAGGTCGTTCATGGAGGGCACGTGTGCGAGCGTACCTGGCACATCCGGCGGGCCCGCTCCAGGAGATTCGCGACGGACCGCGGCGCCTTCCCGACGAGCCGCGGCGCCAGGGCGGGACCCTCAACCCACCCACGGCACCGCAGCCCTTCAGGAACACCGACCACCGGAATGTGCGGTACCAGGCGGCCGATCTAAGGATCCGACACGGTCAGGGCAGAGAGTGCCGGTTCCTCGGTCCACCCTCCTGTGCGGGAAGGGTGGATGCTTTACCAACGCATTGTGGACTAGACCATTCACTTGTGTCTATGCGTCGGCAGATGTTTGTTGTTGTCTCTTTCTCCCGCTCGCCTGCTCCCGCTCGTTTACTCCCGCTCCTCGCGCGGCGACTCCTGCCGCCCAGCGGGGTTATACCTCGGGCCAGACCCGCATGGCCAGCTCGGCGACCGCTTCCAGCTCCTGGCGGCTCGCGCCGTCGCGGGACTGCTGGGACATGCCCTGGAGCACCGCGCCCGTATAGCGGGCCAGGGCGGGGGCGTCGGTCCCCGGGGGGAGCTCGCCCGTGGCGACGGCGGCCTTTATGCGGGACTCGATGGAGCTGATGTTCGCGTTGCGCCGCTCACGCAGGCCGGCCTCGACCTCCGGCGTCGTGCAGTTCGTCGCGGCGCAGATGACCAGGCAGCCGTGCGGGTGTCCGGCCTCCGTGTACTTGTCGGCGGCCTCGTGCAGCATGCGTGCGACTCCGCCGCGGACGGTCGGTTCCTCCGCGAAGGCGCGCTCGCCGAAGGAGCCGTGCGTCTGCCCGTACAGCAGCACGACCTCCTCGAACAGTGACTGCTTGTCACCGAAGGCCGCGTACATGCTGGGGGCGCCGATGCCCATGGCCCGGGTGAGGTCGGTGACCGACGTCGCCTCGTACCCCTGATCCCAGAAGGTGCGCAGGGCCTGCTCCAGGGCGGTCTCGCGGTCGAAGGAGCGGGGGCGGCCGCGCTGTTTCGTCGCCATGGAGTGAATTGTATAGCGAGCACTAGAAAAACGGCTCGGAGTCGGTTACGGTTTTTTCTGTAACGACCACTAGAGAAATAGGGGGCGGGTCTCATGGGCGCGCTTGCAGGGAAGCTCGCGGGTAAGACGGCGCTGGTCACGGGCGGCAGCCGCGGCATCGGGCGGGGCATCGCCGAGCGGCTGGGGCGGGACGGCGCACGGGTGGCCGTGCACTACGGCAGCAATGAGGTGGCGGCGAAGGAGACGGTCGCGGCGATCGAGGCCGCGGGTGGATCCGCCTTCGCGTTCGGGACGGAGCTGGGGGTACCCGGAGACGCCGAGGCGCTCTGGACCGAGTTCGACCGGCACGCCGACGGTCTGGACATCCTGGTGAACAACGCGGGGATCGGGCTGTACAGCCTCGTGGGCGACGTCCAGGAGGCGGATTACGACCGGGTGTTCGCGGTCAATGTGAAGGCGCCGTTCTTCATCATCCAAAAGGGACTCGACCGGCTGCGCGACGGCGGCCGGATCATCAACATCTCCTCGGGCGTCACCCGCATCGCCTTCCCGATCACGATCGGTTACTCGATGACGAAGGGTGCGCTGAACGTCCTTACGCACACCTTGGCTCAGGATCTGGGTCCACGCGGGATCACGGTCAACTCGGTGGCGCCGGGGATCATCGAGACCGAGATGATGGACGGGATTCCCGAGGAGCAGCGCGCGAACATGGCCGGCTACTCGACCTTCGACCGCATAGGCCAGCCCCGGGACGTGGCAGACATCGTCACCTTCGTCGCGTCGGACGACGCGCGGTGGATCACCGGCCAGCTGATCGACGCGACAGGAGGGTCGGTGCTCGGGGTGTGAGTCGCTGCGGGGCGTCCATGCCGATTCGACGGGCGGGGGCGGGCCGGAGAGCCGAGCATGGAAGACGGGAACTGAAGCCCGGGAACTGAAGCCCGGGAACCCGGGGCCAGAGCGGGTCAGCTCTGCTAGATTGGTCTATACCACACAGTCCAATAGTTCCCCGTGGGCTCTCTCTCCGGGTCCGCGAGTCCCCCCTCCAGATCGGCAGGCCCAGCGTGGAAGTTGTCATCGTCCCGGACGCCAAGGCAGGCGGCGAGCTCATCGCGGAGGCCATGGCCGCCTTGGTGCGCCGTAAGCCTGACGCCCTGCTCGGTGTCGCCACCGGATCCACCCCGCTGCCCATCTACGAAGCCCTGGCCGCCAAGGTCGCCTCCGGTGCCGTGGATGCCTCGCGGGCGCGGATCTGCCAGCTCGACGAGTACGTGGGGCTGCCCGCCGGGCATCCCGAGTCCTACCGCTCCGTGGTGCTGCGCGAGGTCGTCGAGCCGCTCGGGCTCAGCGAGAAGTCCTTCATGGGGCCGGACGGCAGCGCGCAGGACGTGCAGGCGGCCTGCGAGGCGTACGACCAGGCGCTCGCGGACGCCGGCGGGGTGGACCTCCAGCTGCTCGGGATCGGCACGGACGGGCACATCGGGTTCAACGAACCGTGCTCCTCGCTCGCCTCGCGCACCCGGATCAAGACGCTGACGGAGCAGACGCGGGTGGACAACGCGCGCTTCTTCGACGGGGACATCGAGCAGGTGCCACACCACGTGATCACGCAGGGCATCGGGACGATCCTGGAGGCGCGGCATCTGGTGCTGCTCGCCACCGGTGAGGGCAAGGCGGACGCGGTGGCCGCGACCGTGGAGGGGCCTGTCGCCGCGGTGGTTCCGGCCTCGGCCCTGCAGTTGCATCCGCATGCGACTGTCGTCGTGGACGAGGCGGCTGCCTCCAAGCTGAAGCTTGGGGAGTACTTCCGGGCGACGTATGCGGCTAAGCCTGCCTGGCAGGGGCTTTAAGCGGGCCCCTGGGCCTTAGGCGAAGGTGCCGGGCCGCCCCCTGCTGGGGGCGGGCCCGGCACCTTTTTGTCTGCGGCCACATTCGTTTGTGGCCATACCCCCGGGTGCGTGGGGGCTGATCGCGCAGTTCCCCGCGCCCCTTACAGGGCGCTTCCCCTAAGCCCCCGTGATCACCTCTGCCGCCGCGAGGCCGCATACCCGTGCCGCGCCGTGCGTCGCGATGTGGAGGGAGCCCGTCGGGGCGGACTTGGGGACGCCCATTTCGACCACGATGGTGTCGGGGCGGGCGGACAGCAGGGTGGCCAGGGCCTCCGCCATCCACGCGTGGCGGTGGGCGTCGCGGACCACGGCCACGATGCGCCGCTCCCCCGCCTCGTTCAGCGCGAGCGCACCCGCGTCGGGGCCGGTGAAACTGCCCGTTTCCGTGCCCGGGAGCAGGCGGCGCAGCTCCGCGGCCACGCCCCACGGGGTCTCGTCGCCCACCGCGATGTTGGCCATCGGGGTGAAGGCGGCGACGAACGGAGCTTCGGTGAGCGGGGCCGCGTAGGACTCGCTCCGGGTGACCGTCAGGGCGCGGCGGGCCGCGACCAGGCCGATCTCGGTGCCGGGCGCGCCCCCCGAACTCTTGGTCGCGCCCGACACCGAAGTCCAGTCGGCCAGTGCACGGACGCGGGCTGCCGCGTCGGCGAGGCGTTCCTCGGAGAGCTCGCCCGCGCGGACCGCCCCGACCAGCGCGTCGCGCAGACGCAGGACCGTGTCGTCGTCCGCGAGGCCGCCGCCCACGCAGATCGCGTCGGCGCCCGCGGCGATGGCGAGGACGCTGCCGCGCTCGATGCCGTACGTGGCGGAGATGGCCTGCATCTCCATGCCGTCGGTGACGATCAGGCCGTCGTAGTTCAGTTCCTCGCGCAGGATGCCCGTCAGGATGCGGCGCGAGAGTGTTGCCGGGTACTCCGCGTCCAGGGACGGGACGAGGATGTGCGCGCTCATCACCGCACGCGAGCCCGCGGCGATCGCGGCCCGGAACGGCGCGAGGTCACGCGCCCGGAGCACCTCGGGGTCCACCCCGATGCGCGGCACGTCGTGGTGCGAGTCGACGGCGGTGTCGCCGTGCCCCGGGAAGTGCTTGGTGCAGGCGGCGACGCCCGCGGACTGCAGCCCCTCCACGTACGCGGCGGTGTGCCGGGCCACCAGGAGCGGGTCGGAGCCGAAGGACCGTACGCCGATGACGGGGTTGTCCGGGTTGGAGTTGACGTCGGCGGACGGCGCCCAGTTGAGGTTGACGCCGCACGCGGCGAGCCTGCGGCCCAGCTCGGCGGCCACGTCACGGGTGAGGCCCGTGTCGTCG
The DNA here is from genome assembly GCF_053591915.1 of Streptomyces sp. NPDC002853. Classification (NCBI taxonomy): domain Bacteria; kingdom Bacillati; phylum Actinomycetota; class Actinomycetes; order Kitasatosporales; family Streptomycetaceae; genus Streptomyces; species Streptomyces sp. NPDC002853. The sequence goes on from NZ_JBSFUS010000003.1 coordinate 204,723, forward strand.
ACCGCGCCGAGCGCGTGGTTGCCGGGGAAGGAGGAGCCGGAGCGGACCTCGAGGCGGGTCACGTCACCGCCCTCCTCGTCGATGGCGACCAGGACGTCGTCACGCTCGGCACGCAACTCGGCCGTCAGGGCGGCCAGTTGTTCGGGCGAGGCGATGTTGCGGCCGAAGAGGCCGACCGAGGCGAGCCCTTCGCCGATCCTGCGCAGCAGCCAGTCCGGCGCGCTGGTCCCGACGAAGCCGGGCTGCAGGACCGTCAGGGCGTCGCGGGTCAAGGTGTCGGTGGGGCTGGTGAGTGTCGTCATATGGCGGTTATCCCTTCACGGCACCGTCGGTCAGACCGCTGACGGCCCTGCGCTGCAGGAAGACGAAGAGGACGAGGATCGGGATGGCGAAGAGCGAGGCGGCGGCCATGGTGGCGCCCCAGTCGTCGCCGAAGGCGGTCTGGAAGCCGGACAACCACACCGGGAGCGTCTTGGCCTCCGCCTCCTTGTTGAGGACAAGGACGAGCGGGAATTCGTTCCAGGCGGTGATGAAGCCGAACAGCGAGGTCGACATCAGGCCAGGTGCGAGCAGCGGCAGGATCACCCGGCGGAACGCCTGCATCCGTGAACAGCCGTCGACCATCGCCGACTCCTCCAGCTCGCGCGGCACCGCGGCGACGAAGCCGCGCAGCGTCAGGAGCGTGAAGGGCAGGATCATCACCATGTAGAAGAGGGTGAGGGGAACGAGGCTGTTCAGCATGTCGGCGTCACGCACGATGATGTAGATCGCGATGACCATGACCTCCCAGGGCGCCATCTGGGCCAGCATGAAGCCGATGATGAAGCCCTTGCGGCCCTTGAAGCGCATCCGGGCGAGCGCGAACGCCGACGCGAGGCCGATGATCAGCGAGAACACCACGGCGAGGACCGTGACGGTGAGGGAGTTGCCGACCATCGTCCAGAAGTGGTCGGCGTTCACGGCCGTCTTGAAGTGCTCGAACGTCGCGTCGGTCGGGAACCACACCGGGTCCTCGCTGATGATGTCGCCGGTCGGCTTGAAGGCCGTGGCGAACATCCAGTAGACCGGGAAGACGAAGCCGATGAAGAGTACGACGGCCACCGCGTTGGGCCAGATGCGGCCGAACCTCTTCGCGGCGGTACCAGAAGCAGTGCGCGTCACAGCTCGTCCTCCTCTTGCTTGAGCACGATCCGCAGGTAGAAGGCGGTCAGGGCCAGCAGGATGACGATGGTGAGCAGCGCGATGGCCGCACCCATGCCGAAGTGCTGGTTGCCCATGCCCTCGATGTAGGCGTAGACGGGCAGGATCTCGGTGAGCCGGTCCGGGCCGCCCTCGTTGAGCGCGAAGACCTGCGCGAACGCCTTGAAGACCCAGATGATCTCCAGGAAGGTCGTCGCGTAGAGGAAGGGCTTCAGGTACGGCAGCGTGACGTTCGTGAAGCGCTTCCAGGCGCCGGCGCCGTCCAGCGAAGCGGCTTCGTAGAGCTCCTTGGGGATGGTCGTCGTCGCGGCGTACAGGTTGATCGCCACGAAGGGGATCGACTGCCAGACGATCAGGGTGATGACCACGAAGAACGTGGAGTACTGGCTGCCCATCCAGTCGTAGTCGGCCATCGAGTGCCAGCCGGCCTTGTCCAGGACCCAGTTGACGACGCCGAAGCGCGTGGCGAACAGCCACTGGTAGACGGTCGTCGACGCGATGATCGGCATCGCCCAGGCGAGCACGAGTCCGATCAGCAGGAACGTCCGCATCCGCTTGCCGAGCCGGGCGAGCAGCAGACCCACCAGGGTGCCGATCAGCATGATCAGTACGACGTTGACCGCGGTGAACGCGATCGAGCGCCCTGTGACCCGCCAGAAGTCCTCGCCGCTGAGGACCTCCTTGTAGTTGTCGATCCCGTTCCACTCCGTGAGGTGGAGGATGAACTGCCTCATGTTGAGGTTCTGGAACGACAGGATCCCGTTGTTGACCAGCGGCCAGCCGAGGAACAGCAGGGTGGCAACGAGCGCAGGGAGCAGCAGCAGGTAGGGCGCGAGCGACCGGGCCCCCGTGCGGGGCTTACCCGGATCCGCCGGCCGACTGTCCGATTTCAGATCCTCCGTCGGGCCGGAGGGCGGCCGTTCGGTCTGCACGGTCATGCTTCGCCATCTCTTTCGTGGGCATCGCGGAACGCAGCGCTGAGCCGGGGCACCGGGCCCGGGGGCAGTGACACCCCGGGCCCGGAGTCCCCGGCGGGAGCGCGTCCTTACTGCTTCTGCGACAGGCGCTTGTTGAGCTCGCCCTCGACCGACTTGGCGGCCTCGTCGTTGGACTTACCGTTCAGGACCGCGGTCATGTAGTTCTTGATCGGGTTCGGCGGGTTCTCCACCGCGGCCCACTCCGGGATCAGCGGCGTGGTGCCGCCACCGGCGGTCGCGGGGGCCATGGCCTCGGCGGCCGGGTTGCCCTTGAGCTGGGCCTCCAGGGCCTGCTTGTTCGGGATGACGCCGCCTTCCTTGGCGAGCGCACCCTCGAACTTGTCGTTCAGCGCGATCTTCAGGAACTCCTTGGCGAGCTCCTGCTTCTTGCTGGTCGCGGCCACGGCGAGGTTCGAGCCGCCGAGGAAGACGCCCTCGGGCTTGTCGGCGGTGGCGCCCGGGATCGTGAAGTAGCCGATGTCCTTCTCGATCTTCGAGTTGGCCTTGATCGCGGTGGCGGCCTCCCAGCTCATGCCGATGAAGGCGCCGGTCTTGCCCTTGGCGAAGACCTCGGCCTGCTGCGGGGTGGCCTCGTCCTTGTTCTTGGGGGCCTTGGAGAGGTCCGCGAACTGCTTGTACGTCTTCATGGCCTTGGCGACCTTGGGATCGGTCAGGTTGGAGACGTACTTGTCGCCGTCCTTCTTGACCAGCTCGGCGCCCTCACCGATGGTCAGGCCGACGAAGTGGTACCAGTTCTGGCCCGGCAGGTAGATCGGCTCGGCGTCCGTCTTGGACTCGATCGTCTTGAGGTTCTTGAGGAACTCCGCGCGGGTCTTGGGCGTCTCCTTGATGCCCGCGTCGGCCCAGACCTTCTTGTTGTAGATGACGACACGGTTCAGGACGAACCACGGGGCGGCGTACTGCTTGCCGTCCACGACCGAGGACTTGTTGATCGACTCGGTCCAGTCGGCGCCGACCCCTTCCTTGAGGTCGCTGAGGTCGGCGAGGCCACCGGTCTTGGCGTACGCGGCGGTCTGGGTGTTGCCGATCTCGAAGACGTCCGGCGGGTTCTCCTCGGAGAGGGCCGTGGTCAGCTTCTGCTGGATGCCGTTCCACTGCTGGATCTCGAGCTTCAGCTTGGCGCCGGTCTTCTTCTCGAAGGCGGCCTTGACGTCCTTGGTCCAGCCGTCGGGCGTGGAGCCGTCCATCGCCCAGAGCGTCAGGGTCTCCCCCTTGAAGCCGTCCGCCCCGGTCTTCGCGTCGTCCTTGTCGTCGCTGCCACAGGCCGCGATCGAGACCAACATGCCCGCGACACCGATGGCCGCTATGAGCTTGCGCTTCACGTCACCCTCCTCAAGGGATGCGCCAGTCAACCCCCCACCCGCAGCGACCAAATGGACCGAGATCTGCCCGTGGGACTGGAACCTGGTCTTTAATGGTGTAGACCAGTACGGGGAGCTTGGCCTAGACCTTTAGGGGTGTCAAGGGTGTATAAGAAGGGCTGTCAGGTCCGTTATCGGACCGACACCTGAGCGGGCACAGTAAGCCCGGCCCGGTACGTGCCACGATGTGAGCCGCGACAGACGGAGGAGCCGGTGACGGCAGCAGGAAGGCGGGCCATGGGCACGGAGGCGGGGAGTACGGAAACCGAGGCGGGCACATCCCCGGCCCCGGAGACCGGCGCGGCCGCGGCAGTCGGCCGCACCGCACGCGTGCCCAAGTACTACCGCCTGAAGCGGCACTTGCTCGACATGACGGAGACCCTGCCGCCCGGCACCCCGGTCCCTCCGGAGCGCACCCTGGCCGCCGAGTTCGACACCTCGCGCACGACGGTGCGCCAGGCCTTGCAGGAGCTGGTCGTCGAGGGCCGCCTGGAGCGGATCCAGGGCAAGGGCACCTTCGTGGCCAAGCCGAAGGTCTCCCAGGCGCTGCAACTCACCTCGTACACCGAGGACATGCGGGCCCAGGGCCTCGAACCCACCTCGCAGCTCCTGGACATCGGGTACATCACCGCCGACGACACCCTCGCCGGTCTGCTCGACATCAGCACGGGCGGCCGGGTCCTCAGGATCGAGCGCCTGCGCCTTGCCAACGGCGAGGCGATGGCCATCGAGACGACGCACCTCTCGGCCAAGCGCTTCCCGGCCCTGCGCCGCTCCCTGGTGAAGTACACCTCGCTCTACACCGCGCTCGCCGAGGTGTACGACGTCCATCTCGCGGAGGCCGAGGAGACCATCGAGACCTCGCTCGCCACCCCGCGCGAGGCCGGCCTGCTCGGCACGGACGTGGGCCTGCCGATGCTGCTCCTGTCGCGGCACTCCCTGGACGGCGGCGGCCAGCCGGTGGAGTGGGTCCGCTCGGTCTACCGCGGCGACCGCTACAAGTTCGTGGCACGCCTCAAGCGCCCCACGGACTGACTCCCTCCTCCCAAAGGACCCTTCCGGGGTCTGGCGCAGATCACCGTGCTGCTCTACGTTCCTCCCGTCATCGCATGATGAACGGGAGGACGACCCGGTGCGCACTGCGAATCCCCGAACCATCGTCATCTGGACCCTCGTCGCGCTGGTCGGCGCCGCGGGCTGGACCGTACTCGCGCTCTCGCGCGACGAGGAGGTGTCGGCGGCCTGGATGGTGGCCGCGGCCCTCGGCTCGTACGCCATCGCCTATCGCTTCTACTCCAAGTTCATCGTCAACCGCGTCCTGAAGGTCGACAAGAAGCGGGCCACCCCGGCGGAGCGCCTGGACAACGGCATCGACTTCCACCCGACCGACCGCCGTGTCCTGCTCGGCCACCACTTCGCGGCGATCGCGGGCGCGGGGCCGCTGGTGGGGCCCGTCCTTGCCGCGCAGATGGGCTACCTGCCCGGCACCATCTGGATCATCGTCGGGGTGATCTTCGCGGGCGCCGTGCAGGACATGGTCGTCCTGTTCTTCTCCACGCGGCGCGACGGCAAGTCGCTCGGCCAGATGGCGCGCGAGGAGATCGGCCCCTTCGGAGGGGCCGCCGCGCTGCTCGCCGCGTTCGCCATCATGATCGTCCTGCTCGGGGTGCTCGCGCTCGTCGTCGTCAACGCGCTCGCGGACTCCCCCTGGGGCACCTTCTCCATCGCGATGACCATTCCGATCGCGCTCTTCATGGGCTTCTACCTGCGGATTCTTCGCCCAGGGCGGGTCAGCGAGGTCTCCCTCATCGGGATCACGCTGCTGCTCATCGCGCTCGTCGCCGGGCGCTGGGTCGCCGAGTCGTCCCTCGCGGACACGTTCACGCTGGCGCCTTCGACGCTGGTCATCTGGCTGGTGGCGTACGGATTCATCGCCTCGATCCTGCCGGTGTGGATGCTGCTCGCGCCGCGCGACTACCTCTCCACGTTCATGAAGATCGGCACGATCCTGCTGCTCGCGCTCGGCGTCGTCATCACGCTGCCGACGATGAAGATGGACCCGGTGACCGACTTCGCCTCACGCGGCGACGGGCCCGTGTTCGCCGGGTCGCTCTTCCCGTTCGTCTTCATCACCATCGCCTGTGGGGCCCTGTCCGGCTTCCACGCGCTGATCTCCTCCGGCACCACGCCGAAGATGGTGCAGAAGGAGACGCAGATCCGGATGATCGGCTACGGCTCCATGCTCATGGAGTCGTCGGTCGCGGTCATGGCGCTCGTCGCGGCGAGCATCATCGACCCCGGGCTGTACTTCGCGATGAACGCACCCGCGGGCGTCATCGGGGACAACGTCCAGGCCGCGAGCCAGGCGGTCGCGAACTTCGGGTACTCCATCTCCCCCGAGGATCTCGCGCAGGCCGCCAAGAACGTCGAGGAGTCCTCGCTGCTCTCGCGTACGGGAGGCGCGCCCACGCTCGCGGTCGGTGTCTCCGAGATCTTCTCGAAGGTCACCGGCGGCTCCATGAAGGCCTTCTGGTATCACTTCGCGATCATGTTCGAGGCGCTGTTCATCCTGACCGCGCTCGACGCGGGCACGCGCGTGGGCCGGTTCATGCTGCAGGACATGCTCGGCAACGTCTACAAGCCCTTCAAGAACGTCAGCTGGAAGCCCGGTCTCATCATCACGAGCGCGGTCGTCACCGGCCTGTGGGGCTACTTCCTGTGGGTGGGCGTCCACGAGCCGCTCGGCGGGATCAACCAGCTCTTCCCGATCTTCGGCATCTCCAACCAGCTCCTCGCCGCGGTCGCGCTCGCCGTCTGCACCGTGCTCCTGGTCAAGTCCGGACGCCTCAAGTGGGCCTGGATCACCGGCATTCCGCTCGCCTGGGACGCGACGGTGACGCTCACCGCGAGCTGGCAGAAGGTGTTCTCGAGCGACCCGCGCGTGGGCTTCTTCCAGCAGCGCTCGAACTACCAGGACGCCATCGACGCGGGCAAGATCCTGCCGCCCGCCAAGAACATGGACGACATGCACACCGTCGTCACCAACTCCACGGTGGACGGCGTCCTTTCGGCCGCGCTCGCCCTGCTCATCGTCATCGTGATCGTGGACGCGGCCCGCATCTGCGTGAAGCACGTCCGCAACCCGCAGGCGTCGAAGCTGAGCGAGGCCGAGTACGTGGAGTCGAAGCTGACCGCGCCCGCCGGGCTCATCGCGACCCCGGAGGAGAAGGCCGAGCTGGCGGCGGCCGAGGCCAGGTCCTCCGACGACGCGCAGGTCCCGTCGTGACGTGGGTGCTGCGGGGCCTGCGCTGGGTGCGGTGGTACGCGCGGGAGTTGACCGACGAGTCCGCCTACGACCGCTATGTGGAGCACGCGCAGAGGACGCATCCCGGGGCATCCGTCCCCTCCCGGAGGGAGTTCGAGCGAATGCGGACGGACCGCCAGGAGTCCGACCCCAGGCAGGGGTTCCGCTGCTGCTGAGCAGGCGCGTCGCCCCACCTGACATCCGTCCGGTATCCGGACGGGGGTTCCATAGATCAATCCTCTCGCCTAGATTTCCCGCACGTTAAAGGTGGGATAAGCGAGGGAGCGGAGCCGCGAAGTGTCAGATGCGCCTGAAGTGAGCAGACCGGTGATCACGCCGGTCCGCGTGGTCGTTGCCCTCTGTCTCGTCGCGCCGTTCGTGGCGATGCTCTGGGTGAGCTCCTACGCGAAGGTCGACCCGACCTTCATCGGCATCCCGTTCTTCTACTGGTACCAGATGCTGTGGGTGGTCATCTCCACCGCTCTCACCATGATCGCCTACAAGCTGTGGCAGCGTGACCAGCGCGCCCGCAAGGCCGAGCAGGCCCAGGGGGGTGCGACCCGATGAACGAGCTCGCAGCGGACACGGGCGGCGTCAACGGCATAGCGCTCGCCGTCTTCATCTTCTTCTTCGCCGCCGTCACGGCGATGGGCTTCCTGGCCGCGCGCTGGCGCAAGGCCGAAACCGAGAGCCTGGACGAATGGGGCCTGGGCGGGCGTTCGTTCGGCACCTGGGTCACGTGGTTCCTGCTCGGCGGCGACCTCTACACGGCGTACACCTTCGTGGCCGTCCCCGCGGCGGTCTACGCGGCGGGCGCGGCCGGCTTCTTCGCGGTGCCGTACACGATCCTCGTCTACCCGTTGATCTTCACCTTCCTGCCGCGCCTCTGGTCCGTGTCGCACAAGCACGGTTACGTGACCACCTCGGACTTCGTGCGCGGACGCTTCGGCTCCAAGGGCCTCTCGCTGGCCGTCGCGGTCACCGGCATCCTCGCCACGATGCCGTACATCGCGCTCCAGTTGGTCGGCATCCAGGCCGTGCTCGACGTCATGGGCATCGGCGGCGGTCCCGACACGAACTGGTTCATCAAGGACCTGCCGCTCCTGATCGCGTTCGCGGTGCTTGCCGCGTACACGTACTCGTCGGGTCTGCGCGCCCCCGCGCTGATCGCGTTCGTGAAGGACGGCCTGATCTACCTCGTCATCGCCGTCGCGATCATCTACATCCCGATCAAGCTCGGCGGCTTCGACGAGATCTTCCAGGCGGCGAACGAGAAGTTCTCGTCGGCGAACGAGGCCGCGGGCAAGCCCGTCGCGGGCCTCGCGCCGGGCCATGCCGGGCAGTGGACCTACGCCACGCTCGCGCTCGGCTCCGCGCTCGCGCTCTTCATGTACCCGCACTCGATCACGGCGACGCTCTCCTCCAAGAGCCGCAACGTGATCCGCCGCAACACCACGATCCTGCCGCTCTACTCCCTGATGCTGGGCCTGCTGGCGCTGCTCGGCTTCATGGCGATCGCGGCCGGGGTGAAGGTGGAGAACGGCCAGCTGGCGATCCCGCAGCTGTTCGAGAACATGTTCCCCGACTGGTTCACCGGCGTCGCGTTCGCGGCGATCGGCATCGGCGCGCTCGTCCCGGCCGCCATCATGTCCATCGCGGCCGCGAACCTCTTCACCAGGAACATCTACAAGGACTTCATCAAGCCGGACGCGACACCCGCGCAGGAGACCAAGGTCTCCAAGCTGGTCTCGCTCCTGGTGAAGGTCGGCGCGCTCGCCTTCGTCCTCACCATGGACAAGACGGTCGCGATCAACTTCCAGCTCCTGGGCGGCATCTGGATCCTGCAGACCATGCCCGCGCTCGTCGGCGGCCTGTTCACGCGGTGGTTCCACCGCTGGGCGCTGCTCGCGGGCTGGGCGGTCGGCATGGTCTACGGGACGGCCGCCGCGTACGGCGTCGCCTCGCCGACGCAGAAGCACTTCGGCGGCTCGTCCGACGAGATCCCGGGCATCGGCGAGATCGGCTACATCGGCCTCACGGCGTTCGTCCTGAACGTGGTGGTCACCGTGGTCATGACCTTCGTCCTGCGCGCCATGAAGGCCCCTGACGGCATCGACGAGACGTCTCCCGGCGACTACACGGCGGACGCGGGCGACCCGGGTGTCGTGGAGGAGCTGCCGCCGGCCACGGCGGGAGCGCCGGGCGGGCACTGAGCCCCTTCTGTACGTGCGTGACGCGGGCCGCCGGAGTCATCCGGCGGCCCGTTGTCGTGCCCGCGGCCTCACGGGGACTTGTAGAGCTGCGTCCGGACCCGCGCCGCCGCCTTGGTCGCCGAGGAGAGCGTCAGGTCCTTGTCGGTGCCCGCATCCACCAGGACGAGCACGCCGCCGACGCGCACCTCGGCCTTGTAGTAAGGGGTTCCGTCGTACTCGTCGCCGCCCTCGTGCCGCGTGGTCTCCAGGATCGCCTCGTCACCGAGGTCCGCCAGCTCCTCGACCACGTGATGCTCCTCGACCGGGGCCGCCTCGGTGTCGACGGTGACGGCGGGGCACGCCTTGATGAGCTGTCGGCGCAGCGCGACGTGGCGTTCGGCCCGCGCGTGCGGCATCGAGACCAGGCTCTGGGTCACGAAGGGATCTCCCTTGTCGGCCATCGCCCCGGGAAAGCCGCGAATGGCCTGGCCGGCACTGGCCCCCCGCATCCCGGAGAGCTCCCTGCTCGCCTTCGCGCCGGACTCGCAGGTGCCCCAGTCACCGCCCCCGTAATGCTGGTCGTAGGACCCCGTGGCGGCATCGAGCGCCTCGGCCCGCGGGCCCACGGCCTTCGCCGGAAGCAGCGCCGCCATCAGCTCCGCGTCCGTGAAAACTTTGCCGGGACCGGCGTCGCCGTCGACACCGGCGGCCGTGGTCCCCGGATGCCTCACGGGCTGCTCCCCGCCGTCCCCGCACCCGGCGACGAGCATCAGCAACGCCATCGCACAGCCCACGCCCCGCCCTCGCACGCCGTCTCCCCCTGTTCGACGATGAGTTCGGCCGCCACCCTAGGGGATACCCGCCCCGACACAAGATATGGGGCTGACGTTCGGAGCCAGCACAAGATGTATGCTCGTGCTCGCTGTCGCCGCAGGGGAATCCGGTGCAAGTCCGGAACTGTCCCGCAACGGTGTATGAGTACGCATTTGTCGTGCTCGCAAGTCCGAAGACCTGTCGACAGCGCACCCGTTCTGACCGGTCCGGGTGCCGACGACGTCCGGGCCTCGTGGAATGGGCTGGTGGACGCGGAGCGCAGCCCTGCCAAGGGTGGGCCCCCGTGTGTCACTCACCCCTCCCCAAGGCCCTGAGCCGAGCGAGGGAGTGCTCCACGTGACCATCGCGCCAGCCGAACCTGCGTCAGCGCAGACCACCGACGGTCAGCAGACCGCCGACGGCCCAGGAACCGCGCTGCTGCGTACCCTGACCGACCTCACCGCCGACCTCCCCGACGCCGACCCGGGCCGGGTCGCCGCCGCCGCGCTGCGGGGCCGCTCGGCCAACGCGGATCTGGCGGAACTGCGGGAGCTGGCGACCGAGGCCGCCGCCGGCCTCATCTCCGAGGACCCGACGTACTCGCAGCTGGCGGCCAGGCTCCTCAGCCTCAGCATCCGTGACGAGGCCGCGTCGCAGGGCGTGCGCAGCTTCTCCGAGTCGGTCGCCGTCGGGCACCGCGAGGGCCTGATCGCGGACCGCACCGCCGCGTTCGTCACCGATCACGCGGAGCGCCTCGACGGTCTCGTGGACGCCGCCCTGGAGGACGGCGCCGACTTCCGCTTCGGCTACTTCGGCCTGCGCACCCTGCACAGCCGCTACCTCCTTCGCCACCCGATCACCCGGCACGTCATCGAGACCCCGCAGCACTTCATGCTGCGCGTCGCGAGCGGCCTGGCGGAGGACGAGAGCACGCGCTCGGCGGACGAAGTCGCCTCCCTGTACCGCCTGATGAGCCGCCTGGACTACCTGCCGTCCTCGCCGACGCTCTTCAACTCCGGCACCCGGCACCCGCAGATGTCCTCCTGCTACCTCCTCGACTCCCCGCTGGACGAGCTGGACTCCATCTACGACCGCTACCACCAGGTCGCGCGCCTCTCCAAGCACGCGGGCGGCATCGGCCTCTCGTACTCCCGCGTCCGTGCCCGCGGTTCGCTGATCCGCGGCACGAACGGCCACTCCAACGGAATCGTGCCGTTCCTCAAGACGCTGGACGCCTCCGTCGCCGCCGTGAACCAGGGCGGCCGCCGCAAGGGCGCCGCCGCGGTCTACCTGGAGACCTGGCACTCCGACATCGAGGAGTTCCTGGAGCTGCGCGACAACACGGGTGAGGACGCGCGCCGCACGCACAACCTCAACCTCGCGCACTGGATCCCGGACGAGTTCATGCGCCGGGTCGCCGCCGACCAGGACTGGTCGCTGTTCTCGCCCGCCGACGTGCCCGAGCTCGTCGACCTGTGGGGCGACGAGTTCGACGCCGCCTACCGCAAGGCCGAGGCCGCCGGGCTCGCCCGCAAGACCATCCCGGCCCGCGAGCTGTACGGCCGCATGATGCGCACCCTGGCGCAGACCGGCAACGGCTGGATGACGTTCAAGGACGCCGCCAACCGCACCGCCAACCAGACGGCGGAGCCCGGCCACACCGTCCACTCCTCCAACCTCTGCACGGAGATCCTGGAGGTGACGGACGACGGCGAGACGGCCGTCTGCAACCTGGGTTCGGTGAACCTCGGCGCCTTCGTGGACACGGCCGCCGGTGACATCGACTGGGAGCGGCTCGACGAGACCGTCCGCACCGCCGTCACGTTCCTCGACCGCGTGGTCGACATCAACTTCTATCCGACCGAGCAGGCCGGGCGCTCCAACGCCAAGTGGCGCCCCGTGGGCCTCGGCGCGATGGGCCTCCAGGACGTCTTCTTCCAGCTGAAGCTGCCCTTCGACTCCCCCGCCGCGCGCGCCCTCTCGACGCGCATCGCCGAGCGGATCATGCTCGCCGCCTACGAGGCCTCCGCCGACCTCGCCGAACGCAACGGGCCGCTCCCGGCCTGGGAGAAGACCCGCACCGCACGCGGCGTCCTGCACCCCGACCACTACGGCGTCGAGCTGACCTGGCCGGAGCGCTGGGCCGCGCTGCGGGAACGTATCGCCACGACCGGTATGCGCAACTCGCTGCTGCTCGCCATCGCGCCGACCGCCACGATCGCGTCCATCGCGGGCGTGTACGAGTGCATCGAGCCGCAGGTCTCCAACCTCTTCAAGCGCGAGACGCTGAGCGGCGAGTTCCTCCAGGTCAACGCCTACTTGGTGGAGGAGCTGAAACGGCTCGGCGTCTGGGACGCGCAGACCCGCGAGGCGCTGCGCGAGTCCAGCGGCTCCGTGCAGGGCTTCAGCTGGATCCCGGCGGAGGTGCGCGAGCTCTACCGCACCGCGTGGGAGATCCCGCAGCGCGGCCTGATCGACATGGCCGCCGCGCGCACGCCGTTCCTGGACCAGGCGCAGTCCCTGAACCTGTTCCTGGAGACGCCGACCATCGGCAAGCTCTCCTCGATGTACGCCTACGCCTGGCAGCAGGGTCTCAAGACCACGTACTACCTGCGTTCGCGCCCGGCGACCCGCATCGCCCGCGCGGCGGCCGGCAACACCGCCGAGTCCGCTCCCGCCCCCGTACCCGCACAGGCCACGGCCGAAGAAGCCGTCGCCTGCTCCCTGGAAAACCCCGAGTCCTGCGAGGCCTGCCAGTAATGAGCTCCACCACCAACGCCGAGAAGAACCTCCTCGACCCGGGCTTCGAGCTGACCCTGCGTCCCATGCGCTACCCCGACTTCTACGAGCGCTACCGGGACGCGATCAAGAACACCTGGACCGTCGAGGAGGTCGACCTCCACTCGGACGTCGCCGACCTGGCGAAGCTGTCCCCGGGCGAGCAGCACATGATCGGCCGCCTGGTCGCGTTCTTCGCGACCGGTGACTCGATCGTCTCGAACAACCTCGTGCTCACGCTCTACAAGCACATCAACTCCCCCGAGGCGCGGCTCTACTTGAGCCGCCAGCTCTTCGAGGAGGCCGTGCACGTCCAGTTCTATCTGACGCTGCTCGACACCTATCTGCCCGACCCGGAGGACCGCGCCGCGGCTTTCGACGCGGTCGAGGAGATCCCCTCCATCCGCGAGAAGGCCGAGTTCTGCTTCAAGTGGATGGACTCCGTCGAGAAGATGGACCGTCTGGAGTCCAAGGCCGACCGGCGTCGCTTCCTGCTGAACCTGATCTGCTTCGCCGCGTGCATCGAGGGGCTCTTCTTCTACGGCGCCTTCGCCTACGTCTACTGGTTCCGCTCGCGCGGCCTGCTGCACGGCCTCGCGACCGGCACCAACTGGGTGTTCCGTGACGAGACGATGCACATGAGCTTCGCCTTCGACGTCGTCGACACCGTCCGCAAGGAGGAGCCGGAGCTCTTCGACGACGCACTGCAGACGCAGGTCACCGACATGCTCAAGGAGGCCGTCGAGGCCGAGCTGCAGTTCGCGCGCGACCTGTGCGGTGAGGGCCTGCCCGGCATGAACACCGACTCCATGCGCGAGTACCTGCAGTGCGTCGCCGACCAGCGGCTCCAGCGGCTCGGCTTCGCGCCGGTCTACGGCTCGTCAAACCCGTTCTCGTTCATGGAACTCCAGGGTGTCCAGGAGCTCACCAACTTCTTCGAGCGGCGCCCTTCGGCCTACCAGGTCGCGGTCGAGGGTTCGGTCTCCTTCGACGACGAGTTCTAGGACCTCCGACTCCCGTGAGCTGCGTGGGGCGCGGGGGGCCTCACGCAGCTCACGGTCGATCCTGCGGTCGTGTACGTACCCGACGAGCGAGGGTGCGGCAAGGAGGAGGAAGACGGTCAGGACGGTCGCGTATCCGAGGAATGCGTTCATGTCCTCACTGTCCTGCGCGCCGGACCCGGGCGTCAGTGGCAGGACTGCCACACACCATCGACTTACTGCCACTCCTGCGGCACACTGGCGGACATGCTGAAGGCCGGGACCCTGAAGAACGTGGCCGCCGTGCTGCTCGACGGCGTCAATCCCTTCGAACTCGGTGTCGTCTGCGAGGTGTTCGGGCTCGACCGGAGCGACTCGGGCCTTCCCGCGTACGACTTCGCGGTGGTCGCCGCGGAGAGCGGGCCGCTGAGCAACCACGCCGGGTTCTCGATCACCACTCCGTACGGCCTCGACCGGCTCGAAGAGGCCGACCTCATCACCGTTCCCGCGGGCCAGTCGTTCGTGGACCGCGTCTACCCCGAGGATCTGCTCGACGCCCTGCGCCGCGCGGTGGACCGCGGGGCCCGCGTCCTCTCCGTCTGCTCCGGCGTCTTCGTGCTCGGCGCCGCCGGGCTCCTGGACGGTCGCCGCTGCGCCGTGCACTGGCAGCACGCCACGGAACTCGCGGTGCGCTATCCGCGCGCCCGGGTCGAGCCCGACGTCCTGTACGTGGACGAGGGCCCGGTCGTCACGTCGGCCGGCACCGCCGCCGGGATCGACGCCTGCCTGCACATCGTGCGCCAGGCACACGGCACCGAAGTCGCCAACGCCATCGCCCGGCGCATGGTCGTACCGCCCCATCGCGACGGCGGGCAGGCCCAGTTCGTGGCGCGCCCGCTGCCGCGCACCGCGTGTGACACCGTGGGCGGGGTGCTCGCCTGGATGGAGCGCCATCTGGACACGGACATCACCGTCGAGCGGCTCGCCGAGCGCGCGCACATGTCGCCGCGCACCTTCGCGCGCCGCTTCCAGCAGGAGACCGGCACCACGCCCTACCGCTGGCTCCTGCGCCAACGCGTGCTCCTGGCGCAGGAGTTGCTCGAAGGCTCGGACGAGACGGTGGACGCCATCGCCGGGCGTGCCGGTTTCGGCAACGCGGCGGCGATGCGCCACCAGTTCCTGCGGGCGCTCGGCACCACGCCGAACGCCTACCGCCGTACCTTCCGCGGCCCTGCCGTCAGCGTCGCTCGGCCCGCAGGACCAGACGCTTCGGCTGTAGCGTGATGCCGATCTTCGTTTCGGCGTCGGTCTCCGCGACCGGCACCAGGTGCCACTTCGGGGCCACCGTCGCCAGGATGATGGCGAGTTCGGCCAGGCTGAAATGGTCGCCGGGGCACTTGCGGTTACCGGTACCGAACGGCATCATCGCGAACTCCGGTACGTCTTGCGCGCGTTCCGGATTCCAGCGGTCCGGGTCGAACCGCAGATGTTGCTCGAAGGAACGCGGATCGCGTTGCATCGCGTACACGCTGTAGACGATGTCGGCACCGGCCGGAATGCGGTAGCCACCCAGGCTGGTTTCTCCCACCGACCTGCGGGTGAATATCCAGGCCGCCGGTTGTATACGCATGGCCTCGGTGACGACATTCCGGGTGTGCGGAAGGTCCCCGAGGTCGGCGAATGTGATCTCCCGGTCCGGGGCGACGGCATTTACTTCTTCAACCAATCGCCTTTCCTGCTCGGGGTGTTCGGCCAGCAGATGGAAGGTCCATGCCAGGGTCGCCGCGATATTCTCGGCGCCCGCCACGACAAGGGAGATCACATGGTCGTGAACCTCCTGATCGCTGAGCAGCTGCCCTGATTCATCGCGCGCCCGCAGCATTTCGGCCAACAGGTCGTCCTGGTCCCCGCCCGCGGCCCTGCCTTCGGCGATGATCTCGTCGACCAGTGCGTGCAGATCGGCGAGCGCGGTCTGGAACCGACGGTTGCCCTGGGTCGGCACGCGGTACAGCGGTCCGACCGAAAGCACCATCCTGCGGTAGAGCCCCTCGAAGACGGTGTGCAGCGATTCGGCGATGCGGTCCGCCTTCTCACTGATCGCGTCGACCTCCAGGAGCGAGCGCGACACGACACGCACGGCGGTGCGGAACATCTCCGCGTTGATGTCGATCGTGTCGCCCGACCGCCAGCGCCCGGCCGTCGCCCGGGCCTCCTCCTCCATCACCTTGGCGTAGCCGGCGATCCGCTCGGGCCTGAACGCGGGCTGCATCATGCGCCGTTGACGCCGGTGCAGCTTGCCGTTGCTGGTCGCCACCCCCTTGCCGAGGAGCACTTCCAGGGTGTCCCAGAGGGGCCCTCCGACGACGTAGTCGGGGCTCCTGAGCAGCTGCCCGACCAGCTCCGGATCGCAGACCGCGTACGCCGTCTTGGGTCCCAGCCTGATGCGTACGAGATCACCGTGATCCCGTAGCGCGGCGAGGAAGCCGAGCGGGTCGCGCACCAGGTTCCAGGCGTGGCCGATGAGCGGGGCACCGCCGCTGACGAGCGGCGGAGTCACCGTCGCGGACATCGCGGATTCGACGCTCATTCCTCACCCACCAATTCAGTTTCGGCCAAGTCGCTCAATACCGCGTCGCTCACGTACGGGGGAATGGACCTGTCGTCCCAGCTGTCCACCCGATAGCGACCGGATTCGTGATGGAACCAATACACGGAAGAGAACCAGTTCCGCATGTTGGCGATGCACGATTCCAGCGCGTTCGAGAGCTCCCTGCCCTGCACGCTGCCGTCGGCCAATTGCCCGGCGAGACGGAGCACTTCTTTTTCTGCCACCAGGAAATCCGAAATGCATCGGGTGACCCGTCGGTGGACTTCCGACACCGCCTCTTCGAGGGAAAGCCCCTCGTGCTGGATCAGACTGATCCCGAGATTGTGCAGTTCATCTCCCGCGAGTTCTTTGGGGAGCGAGCACAGGTCGTTGTACCAGGCGGAGAAATCCTGCGTGGCGAGCGCCGCCCGCCGATATGCGGGATGCTTCCGCACGGTCGGCGGCAGCTCCTGTCGCGCCGTCGGCTCGAGCAGGTCGATCCACGTCCAGTGCGCGAACGTCAGCCTGCGCAGCTCGATGTAGGCCTCGACCGTCGGGACCGTTCCGGTTCTGCGATTCCTGAACTCCAGGTCGTACGCCTCGATCACGCTGTGGAAATGCCGCGCGAACCGGGCGTTCCAGCCCGCGCCGAGGTGCGAGTACAGCCGCAGGACGCAGTCCGCGAACCCCGCCACCAGGGGGTCACGGTGGTGCAGTTGCTGCCGGGGTGCCCGGAGTGTTTCGTGGAGCCCACGGCACAGTCGGCGCCACTGGGCGGCCCTGCCGTGCACCGAGTCGCGGTCGTGCCGGTCGTCCCACGCGAAGAACCAACTGCTGAGGTCGGCTATCGCGCTGAGCAACTCATCCGGCGCGCCAATGTAGTAGCCGGCCACCAGATCCGTGTAGCAGAGACTGTCCGCGTACCGCTCGACCTTGTCCGCGGGCATGAGGCGCATTTCGCGCAGCCACGTCCTGGACTTCTCCTGGAGCTGTGGCCAATACGGGTGCAGTTGGCGAGGAAACCCTGACTCGATCACCGGAAGCACCAACGCCGGTGGCACGGATACCACCCGTGCGTGTGTCTGTGTCGGTGAAATGCCATGTGAATATGCAGGCACGGACAAACCCCTCTCAGCCGCGTGAGGACGCACGCCCCTCCCGCCGTACCGGGCGCGCGCCGTTGCGTATCCCCGCGCTTTCCATTCAGCACCACAACTGACCGTTCAGGGAACAGATTTGCGCCATTCACTACCCCCCAGTGCCGAGAAAATCCCCTTACGTGACTGATTATGGATCACCAAGAGCCTGATTTGATCGCACAGTTGACCGGTGTGGGTCGGTTCATGCGAACGGCCCCTGGCCGGGAAGCAGTTCCCGGCCAGGGGCCGCAGGTGACTCGCGGTGCGCGCGAGTCCGGAGTCGACTAGGCGTTCGGCACGACGGGGTAGCGCGGGGTGCCCTCTTCCATCTGCCGCAGCGCGTCCTTGCGGTCACGCTTGGACAGGCGGTCGATGTAGAGGTAGCCGTACAGGTGGTCCGTCTCGTGCTGGAGGCAGCGGGAGAAGTAGCCGGTGCCCCGCACCTTGATGGGGTTGCCCTTCTCGTCCCGGCCGGTGACCTCGGCGAAGTCCGGGCGGGCCAGCTCGGCGTAGGCCGTGGGCACGGAGAGGCAGCCCTCGTTCGAGTCGTCCAGGCGGCGCCGCTCCGCGGGGAGCTCACGCACGACGGGGTTGCAGACCACGCCGACGTGCCGCCTGCCCTCGTCGTCCATGCAGTCGTAGACGAAGACCTTCAGGTCGACGCCGATCTGGTTGGCGGCCAGGCCCACGCCCTCGGCGGTCCGCTGGCTGGCGAACATGTCGGCGACGAGCTGCTCGAGCTCGGCGTCGAAGGCGGTGACGTCCTTGCACTCCTTGTGCAGCACGGGGTTGCCGACGACCGTGATGGGCCGGGACGTGCCGCGCTCGCGGTAGGCCGTCTCCCGCTCCTCGCAGTCCTCCGTGTCGATGACGAAGCCCTCGTCGTCTACGGGGAGGACCCCGCCCGAGGCCTGCTGCTCAGTGTCCTGCGCCATTGTCCGACGTACGCCTTCCTGGGAACCCACAAGAGATGGTGCCCGTACAGCCTACGGCCAGGAGTCAGCAGACCTCTTCCAGATCCCGCCAGTCGCGGGAGTCCGGACTGTCCGCGACCCAGCCGTCGAGCAGCCCGCGCACCAGGGCGGCGGGCGCCGCGATGCCGCACTCGCGCTCGGGCACCCACAGGGCGCCGGGGCTGCGGTGGCCGAGCGGCCCGGGGTGGCCCGGCTCGCTGTGGTCGTGCGGGTCCAGGTGCTCGCCGTCGCCCTCGTCGCTCGGCATGCGGCTCTCGGAGCACATCCGGCAGAGCAGCCGCACGGACGAGGACCAGTCCTCGGCGGCGAAGCCCGCGTCCGCGGCGAGCTTCTCCAGGGCGTCCCGGTCGTCCTCGGTGGCGGCCTCCAGAAGGACCACCCAGGTCGGGACGGGTGAGGGAGCCCACAGCTCGATCTCGTCGAAGACGGGATACGAGTCCCCCGCCCCCGTCGTCCGCTCGCCGTGCGGAACGCCGTCGTGCAGCACGACCTCGCCCCAGCGGCGACCGGAGGAGGGCAGCGGGATGGAGAGCACCTCGATGCGCGCGGGGTCGAGCCTGCGCCCCCACACGACCTCGGCCTCGCCTTCGGGCGAGAGCCGCACGGCGGCGCTGCCGAGATCCATGCCGGTGGGCTCCCCGGAGGCAGCCACCCCGCCGGGCACCTTCAGGCCGTACGCCTGCCAGGCGCGCCGGGCGAGCGGCCAGTCCTGCAGGGCGGTGGCGGCGATTCCCACGTTCCACCAGTCGGGGGCGCCCGCCGACCGGTCGAGCAGCGCGACGGCCCGCAGGCCCGCGGCCCGTGCCTGCTCCCAGTCGTGCCGGAACTTGTGGAGCAGCGCGAGGTTGAACCAGGACTCCGAGAGCCACGGCTCGAGATCCGCCGCGCGGGTAAGGAGTGCGCCCGCGTCCTCGTACCGCCCGTCGCCGATCAGCGTGAAGGCGCGGTCGGTGGCCTGCCGCCATGAGGCGGAGGGCCGGTGCCGTCCCTTGCCGAAGATCCTCACGATTCCCGCCTGCCGATGCATAAGTTCCTGTGTTCCGCTGTGCCCGAGGGCCCTCTTCGCATCCAACCACGTACGGTCGGACGGCCGCTCATTACCCATGGGTTACCCAACCGACGGCAAGCTATGACCGCCCCGCGCAAGCACCCGGGCCAGGGCTTCCACCACTTCGGGCTGGTAGTCGCGGCCGGTGCCCAGGCGAAGCCGCTCCAGAGCGTTGAGAGGGCCTCCGGGACCTTCTCCCCTGGCCATCTCGTCGTACGCGTTGGCGGCCCGCACAATACGGGCGGTGAGCGGCTGATCGCGGTACGGGTCGGCCTGCCGCTCCACGACCACGGCGACGTCGCCCTTCACCCCCGTCTGACGCACGACGGCGCCCCCGAGCAGGGCGATCCGCCGCTGTTCCGCGTCCGGCAGGGCGGCGGTGGCGCCCGCGGGCACGGGGTCGACGAGGGAGAGCTGCCCGATGTCGTGCATCAGGGCCGCGTACTCGAGGACGGCCAGGTCCGGCGCGGAAAGCCCCAGCTCACGCCCGACGGCCCGGCTGAGCGCGGCCACGCGGCGGGCATGGCCTTGGGGGGTGTACCCGGCGATCTCGGTGGACCGGGCTAGCGAGGTGATGGTCTGCCGGTAGGTGGTCCGCACCGCCGCGTACCGCCCGAAGGACAGCTGGGTCAGGAGCAGCGGCAGGCTGAACACCGGCAGCGCCCAGAGCCCCGCCACGGCCACCGCGAGCGCCATGACGGCTCCGGTGGCGCAGACGGCGGACCCGATGCCGAGCATGGCCCGCAGCTCGTCGCGCAGCAGCGGTCCGAAGGGCCAGCGGGTGCGCGCGTGCGCCATGGCCGCGGCGAGCACGGCGTCGCAGAGCGCGGTCAGGACGAGCAGCGCCACGATGACGGCGGCGAAGCCGGGCCCCTGGCCCACCCACTCCCCCAACTTCCCCGCGTTGTAGAGCGGTTGGAAGCAGGCGGCGGCGAATCCCACGGTGAGCACGCGCCGGGCCACGTGGTCGAGGGCCGGCCCCCTGCCGAGCGCCACGTGCGGCACGGCCCCGACGAGCGCGGCCGCCACGACCACGGCGATCACCTGGAAGACGCCGTGGTGCGTGGCCTGCCCGCCGGCCTCCCCGAGCAGCGCGTACGCCAGCGCCCCTGCCGCCCCGAGCGGCGCGGGCTCCCGGTCGCTGCCGCCCGCACCCCACCGGGCCAGCTCCCCCACGGCGACGAGCCCTCCGAAGGCGAGCGCGATGCCCCCTTCGGCGACCCCGTGCCAGAGGGTCCAGCCGAGGGCGATGAGAGTAAGGGCCGCGGCAGAGCCGTAGACGGCCCTCACCGTGGCGCCGTTCCAGGGGCCGCGGGGACACCGGGCACCCCCTGGCGGGGCCCCGGCACCTCGCCGGTGTCCGCGGTGACCGCCGGGTGCCACCCGTACCGGTCGAGCGCCTGCCGCAAGGCGGTGACCATCACGGGGTCGAACTGCGACCCGGCGCACCGGGACAGCTCGGCCACGGCGGCCGCGACGGGCCGTCCCCGCCGGTAGGACCGCGTGGACGTCATGGCGTCGAAGGCGTCCGCGACGGCCACCACCCTGGCGAACTCCGGGATCTGCCGTCCGACGAGCCCGTAGGGGTATCCGCTCCCGTCGATCCGCTCGTGGTGGTGGAGGATCGCCGCCCGTGCCTCCCCGAGGAAGCCGATCCCGCGCACCATCTCGTGCCCGTACTCGGGATGCAGCTCGATGACCCGCCGTTCCTCGGGGGTCAGCGGCCCGTCCTTGCGCAGCAGCCGGGTCGGTACGCCCAGCTTGCCGACGTCGTGCAGGATTCCCGCGAAGCGCAGGCTCTCCACCCGCTCGTCCGCCATCCCCAGCTCCCGAGCGATCATCACGGAGGCCCGTCCCACGCGCTCACTGTGCCCGCGGGTGTAGCGGTCCTTGATGTCGACGGCCTGCACGAGCGCCCGGATGGTGGCCTGGTGGGCGGCGCGCTCCCGGTGGTACTGCGCGAAGACCCAGCAGGACACCCCCATCGGGAGCAGCACCAGGAGCGCGGCGAGCGGCCCGTACGGACTGCGCCACAGCACGGCCATCATCAGGCCCGCGAGGCCGTGCACGGCAACCGGCGCGAACGACCGCAGGAAGAGCCCGCGCCACGCGCTGCGCACGGGCACCCGTTCCGCCGTGGCGAGGATGCCACCGTCCAGGGCGGTCAGTACGACGGAGAAGGCGAGGACGGCGGCTCCCGCGGGCACGAGCGCGTACGGAAAGTCGGGCGCGGCCACGGCCTCGCGCCCGCCGAGGGCATCGTGCGTCCACGCGGCGGCCCAGGCCGCCAGGGCGAGTTGGGACGCACGCCAGAGCCTGCGCACCCACCGGGGGCGCCGCTCGACGCGGGCGAGCAGCGCGCCCGGCACCGCGACGAGCGCGGCGGCCGCGGGCGGCAGCAGGAAGACGGCGGCGAGCAGCACGGGGAAGAAGGTGCCGAGGCCGTTGGCCGGGGCGCCGGCACGGCGGCCGATGATCCGGCAGCGTGTGATCTGCTCGCACCCGGCGTAGAGCGCGGCGAGCAGCGCGAGCGCGGCCCACGGCGTGCGCGAGCCCGGTGCGGGCGCGGCGCAGGCGGCGCCGGCCAGGGCGACGCACAAGACGTAGGCGCGCGCCCATGGAGCGATGGACCGCATGGCGCTGCCTCCTCCCCCGCGACCGTCCTCGGTCCCCCGTGACCGTCCCCAGGGACCACGTTCCAAGGTCCGGAGACTAGAACGACTGCCGCCCGCTCCGAGCCCCGCACGCGGAAATTGGCACGTACGAGTGACGGTGAACAGAAAAAAGCAGGCCGTGACGGAGTTCCGTCACGGCCTGCTCACGCTCAACTACCGGCGACTCAGGCTTCCTTGGCCCGCAGGCTCTTGGCCTGCACACCGCCCTCGGCGGTCACCGTCTCCACCGTCACGTCGTGCTCGGGCACGGCCTCGCCCGAGCGGATCAGATCGATGCGTCCCATGACCTTGGCGCGCAGGTCGACCGGCACGTCGTCCTGGCCGCAGCAGCGCTTCACCAGCTTCTTGACCGCCTGCTCGAGGCCGTACTTCTCCAGGCACGGGGAGCACTCCTCGAAGTGCGTCTCGAACTTGGTGCAGTCGCTGTCCGGCATCTCGTGGTCCAGGAACTCGTACAGATGGTCCAGGACTTCACTGCAATCCGTCTCGTGCGGCTCTCCGCAGCTCATGAGCCTGAGCCTTTCGCTTCGTTCGACGACTCTGACGCGGCGCCGGCGGGGACGAGGCCGCGGTCACGGGCGTAGTCCTCGAGCATGCCGCGCAGTTGGCGACGGCCGCGGTGCAACCGGGACATCACCGTACCGATGGGTGTCCCCATAATGTCCGCGATCTCCTTGTACGCAAAGCCCTCTACGTCGGCCAGATAGACGGCGATGCGGAATTCCTCGGGGATCGCCTGCAGTGCGGACTTCACGTCCGAATCCGGCAGGTGATCGAGCGCCTGCGACTCGGCCGAGCGCAGACCGGTGGACATGTGCGACTCGGCACGCGCGAGCTGCCAGTCCTCGATCTCCTCGGCGGCGCTGCGCTGGGGCTCGCGCTGCTTCTTGCGGTACGAGTTGATGAACGTGTTGGTGAGGATGCGGTACAGCCACGCCTTGAGGTTGGTGCCCTCACGGAACTGGTGGAACGACGCGTACGCCTTGGCGTAGGTCTCCTGCACCAGGTCCTCCGCGTCCGCCGGGTTGCGCGTCATGCGCAGCGCCGCCGAGTACATCTGGTCGAGGAAGCCCAGGGCGTCCCGCTCGAAGCGGGCCGTGCGCTCCGCCGACGTCTCAGCGCTTCCGTCGGGTCGCTCCGCCTGGCCGTTCTCGGCCCCTGCGTCGGTCCCAGTGACCGGACCCACCTCCTCCAAAGACGTGGCGAGACCAAAGGCAGTCCCACTCGAATCGGAGGATAGACGACGATCCGGTCCCGCCGCCGCTCGAATAGGAGCGGTCTTGGGCGCGCTCAGCACCGTCCACTCCAGGTCAGAGGCGCCGGAGCGGGAAAAAGAAGGTGCCGGGTTCTGCCCGTCCGCAGAAGGGCGGTGGCGGGAGACGGGCGGGCAGATGGTCGAACCCATGCGGCGGACTTCCTCTCGTACCAACAGCGTTTGGCTTCTGTTCGGCACAACAGAGGTCACGCATCCAACATTCCCGTCCACCGCGTGACGCCATCCGTGACGATCGTCATGGCCTCGGCCTCGCCGATGTCCGCGCGCTTGGGAACAGCGAAGCCATGATCGGCGTAGGGAACCTCCACGATTTCGTACGTCCCCCCGGGGAACTCCGCGGGCTTCCCGAAGGGGTCGTTCCCGCCCTGCACGACGAGGGTCGGCACCCCGGCGCCGAGCAGTTCCTCGGCGCGGGACTTCTCCGGCTTGCCCGGCGGGTGCAGGGGGAAGCTGAGAGCCAGTACGGCGACGGCGCCGAGCTCGGTGGCCGTACGGCACGCCACCCGCGCCCCTGCGCTCCGGCCGCCCGCGATCACCGGGAGGCCGGGCTTCGCCAGCGCGGGCCACAGGCCGCGCCATCCCACGTCCAGGGTCTTCGGCGCGGGCGCCAGCTTCTTGCCCGCGACGCGCCAGGGCTGCTCCACGAGGGCGACGGTGACGCCGTGCGCGGGCAGGGCGGCGGCGACGGCCCGCAGGTCACGGGCCTCGATGCCGCCGCCGGCTCCGTGGCTCAGGGCCAGGACCAGGCGCGCCTTGCTCCTCGGCGCGGGATGCCAGGTGATGCGTGCGTCACCCGCGTCGGTCGTTGCGATCTCACTCTTGGTCACAGCGCTCTTGGTCACATCAGAAGAGTGTGCCTTCCTCGGGCCCCTCGAGCTCCTTCAGCAGCTCCGGGCCGTTGTTGCGTACGTTGCTGACCGCCGTCGACACCGGGAAGGCCCGCATCAGGCCGTGCGGCGGCGGCTCCAGGAGCGTGCGCAGGTCCTCGACGTCCGTGCGCGAGGGGTCGAGCCAGGCGTCCCAGCGGTCCGGGGTCAGCATCAGGGGCATCCGCGGGTGGATGTCGTGCAGCGAGCGCGGGCCTTCCTCGGGCGCGACCGCCAGGGGCGCGGTCTCCGCCTCGGTGGTGATCACCGTGCACGTCACCCACCAGGCGAGGGGGTGCTCGTCGGGGAGCGTCTTGTCGCGCCAGAACTCGTAGAGCCCGGCCATCGCGAAGACCGAGCCGTCGGCGGGCGTCACGAAGTAGGGCTGCTTGCGCGGCCGCTTCTTCTTGCCCTCGACCTCCAGATCCCGCTCGGCGGCGGCGGTGACCCACTCGTAGTAGCCGTCGGCCGGGATGACGCAGCGGCGGGTGGCGAAGGCCCGGCGGTAGGACGGCTTCTCGTGCACCGTCTCCGCGCGGGCGTTGATCATCCGGGCGCCGCCCTCGGGCGTCTTCGACCAGGACGGGACGAGTCCCCAATTGAGCGTGCGCAGCTGGCGAACCGGACGCGGGTCCTCGGCGTCTTTCACGGGACGGTCCAGGACCGCGTAGACCTCTTTGGTCGGAGCCACGTTGAAATCCGGGGCCAGCGCCTCTTCCGGCTCCCACTTCTCGATCTCAAAGATTCCTGCGAGATCCTCGGGCCTACGACTCGATGCATACCGTCCGCACATACGTGCCAGACTGCCAGACCCCGTACGACCAGAGGAGTCAGTCCCGACAATGGCTGCAGCAATGGAAAGCACCGCGAACGCCAGCCTGACCGACCTCTGGGACCGGGTCTTCGGCACGCAGGCCGCCCCCGACGAGTGGCTGGTGATCGCCACCGGCGTCGTCGCCCTCGCCGTCGTCCTCCCGCACGGGATCTGGCGGGTCGCCCGCAACGCCATCACCATCGCGCACGAGGGCGGCCACGGCCTGGTCGCCCTGCTCACCGGGCGCCGCCTCGACGGCATCCGGCTGCACTCCGACACCAGCGGCCTCACCGTCTCCCGC
This sequence comes from Streptomyces sp. NPDC002853, assembly GCF_053591915.1. Lineage (NCBI taxonomy): Bacteria > Bacillati > Actinomycetota > Actinomycetes > Kitasatosporales > Streptomycetaceae > Streptomyces > Streptomyces sp. NPDC002853. The sequence continues at coordinate 230,029 of NZ_JBSFUS010000003.1, forward strand.
GGCAAGCCCACCGGCATAGGCATGATCCTGACCGCCGCGTCGGGCTACACCGCGCCGCCCCTGCTCGGCCTGGCGGGCGCCGCGCTGCTCGCCGCCGACCACATCACCGCTTTCCTGTGGATCGCGACGGCGCTGCTCATCGTGATGCTCGTCATGATCCGGAACGCGTACGGCGCCCTCACGGTCGTCGTCACCGGCGGCACCTTCCTGCTGGTCTCCTGGCTGACCAGCTCGCAGGTGCAGGCGGCTTTCGCGTACGCGGTGGTGTGGTTCCTGCTCCTCGGCGGCGTGCGGCCCGCCTTCGAGCTGCAGTCCAAGCGCAGGCGCGGGGGTGCGGGCGACTCGGACGCGGACCAGCTGTCGCGGCTCACGCACGTCCCCGCGGGGATGTGGCTCTTCCTCTTCCACGCCGTCTCACTGTGCTCGCTGATAGGCGGCGGACGCTGGCTGCTCGGCCTCTGAGCAGCCACGACCCCTCACCTCTCTGCCACTAAAGTGGGGGCATGACCGTAAACCCAGCGCACAGCACCCTCTGGCCAGCCCCGCACGCGAGCGGAGCCGTCGCCGCGACGGTCCATGTGCCCGGGTCCAAATCGGTCACCAACCGCGGTCTCGTCCTGGCCGCCCTCGCCGCCGAGCCCGGCTGGCTGCGCCGGCCGCTGCGCTCCCGCGACACCCTCCTGATGGCGGGCGCCCTGCGCGCGCTCGGCGTCGGCATCGAGGAGGGCGTCGGCCCGGACGGCTCCGGTGAGGCCTGGCGGATCATCCCCTCCGGCCTGCACGGCCCCGCCACGGTCGACGTCGGCAACGCCGGCACGGTCATGCGCTTCCTGCCGCCGGTCGCCGCCCTCGCCGACGGCGCGATCCGCTTCGACGGCGACCCCCGTTCGTACGAGCGTCCGCTGAACGGCGTGATCGACGCCCTGCGCGTGCTCGGCGCCCGCATCGACGACGACAGCCGCGGCGCGCTGCCGCTGACCGTGCACGGCGCGGGCGCGCTGGACGGCGGCCCTGTCGAGATCGACGCCTCCTCGTCCTCCCAGTTCGTGAGCGCCCTGCTGCTCTCGGGCCCGCGCTTCAACCAGGGTGTCGAGGTACGCCACACCGGCTCCGCGCTGCCCTCCATGCCGCACATCCGGATGACCGTCGACATGCTCCGCGCGGTCGGCGCCCAGGTGGACACCCCGGAGTCGGGCGGCGAGCCGAACGTGTGGCGGGTCACCCCCGGCGCCCTGCTCGGCCGCGATCTGACCGTCGAGCCGGACCTCTCCAACGCCCAGCCGTTCCTGGCTGCCGCGCTGGTCACCGGCGGCCGCGTGACCATCCCCGACTGGCCCGCGCACACCACCCAGCCCGGCGACAAGCTGCGGGAGATCTTCACCGAGATGGGCGGTTCCTGCGAACTGACCGAGCAGGGGCTCGTGTTCACCGGCTCAGGATCGGTCCACGGCCTCGACGTCGACCTGAGCGAGGTCGGCGAGCTGACCCCCGGCATCGCGGCCGTCGCGGCCCTCGCCGACTCCCCCTCGACCCTGCGCGGCGTCGCCCACCTGCGGCTGCACGAGACGGACCGCCTGGCGGCCCTCACCAAGGAGATCAACGAACTCGGCGGCGACGTCACCGAGACCGCCGACGGCCTGCACATCCGTCCGCGCCGCCTGCACGGCGGGATCTTCCACACGTACGACGACCACCGCATGGCCACCGCGGGCGCGATCATCGGCCTCGCGGTGGAGGGCGTGCAGATCGAGAACGTCGCGACGACGGCGAAGACGCTGCCGGACTTCCCCGACCTCTGGACCGGAATGCTCGGGAACTGACGGGCGGACCCAGAACATGCGCCGCTACGGAAAGAACCCCGACGAGGACGACATCCGCGTCCGCCCCAACCGCAAGGGCAACCGCCCGCGCACGCACATCAGGCCCAAGCACGAGGACGCCTCCGACGGCATGGTCCTCACCGTCGACCGGGGCCGCCTCACCGTCCTGGTCGACGACCGGGTCGTCATGGCCATGAAGGCCCGCGAACTGGGCCGCAAGGCCGCCGTGGTGGGCGACCGCGTCTCACTCGTCGGGGATCTCTCCGGCAAGAAGGACACCCTCGCGCGCATCGTGCGCATCTCGCCGCGTACGTCGGTCCTGCGGCGCACGGCCGACGACGACGACCCGTACGAGCGGGTGGTCGTCGCCAACGCCGACCAGCTGGCCATCGTCACCGCCCTCGCCGATCCCGAGCCGCGCACGCGCTTGATCGACCGCTGCATCGTGGCGGCGTACGACGGCGGTCTCACGCCGCTCCTCGTCCTGACCAAGTCCGACCTGGCGTCCGCCGACAAGATCCTGGAGACCTACTCCACGCTCGACATGCCCTATGTCGTCACCAGCCGCGAGGAGTTCACCGACGAGGCGGAGCTCGCCCGGGTGCACGAGGTGCTCGACGGCAAGGTCACCGCCTTCGTCGGGCACTCCGGTGTGGGCAAGACGACCCTGGTGAACGCCCTGGTCCCGGAGGAGCGCCGGCGCAGCACCGGGCACGTCAACGCCGTCACGGGCCGCGGCCGCCACACCACCACGTCGGCGCTCGCCCTGCCACTGGCGGACTCGTCCGGCGGCTGGGTGATCGACACGCCCGGCGTGCGTTCCTTCGGCCTGCATCACGTAGACCCGTCCCGCGTCATCCTCGCCTTCCCCGACCTGGTGCCGGGGACGGAGGAGTGCCCGCGCGCGTGCAGCCACGACGAGCCGGACTGCGCCCTTGACGCGTGGGTGGAAGGGGGGCACGCGGATCCCGCGCGGCTCTATTCGCTGCGCAGGCTCCTCGCCACCCGTGAGCGACGCGACGACGACTGACCTCGCCGTTGTTTGCGCCCTGGGCGGAGCGGCAAAGGCATAATCGCACCAGGCCTGAACCAAGGCAGGCGAAGCGGTCACCGAACGTATGGTTGCGGAGGCACAGACATGGCGTGGCTGCTGGTCATCGTCGCGGGATTCCTGGAGACCGGTTTCGCGGTCTGCCTCAAGCTCTCGCACGGCTTCACCCGACTCTGGCCGACGATCACCTTCGCGGCCTTCGCCCTCGGCAGCTTCGGCCTGCTCACGCTCGCGCTGCGCAAGCTGGACGTGGGTCCGGCGTACGCGGTCTGGACGGGCATCGGCGCCGCGGGCACCGCGATCTACGGCATGATCTTCCTCGGTGACGTGGTCTCCACGCTCAAGATCGTCTCCATCTCGCTGGTGATCGCGGGCGTCATCGGCCTGCAGCTTTCGGGCTCCGCGCACTAGAACGCCGCCTCAGGGGTTCAGACGTTGATCCAGCGCCCGAGGGTCCCGCGCACGAGTTCGACGGGATCCTCACCCGCCGGGGAGGGCGCGACGACGTACGACAGCGCCATCCGCACGGCGCTCTCGCAGGCCATGGCCAGCTCCTCCGTGTCCTTCGGCCGCGCCCGGCCGTTCAGCGCGTTCACCGCCTTGTCCCGGACGAGGGCGAGCAGTTCGGCGGGCGAGGGAACACCCGCGTCCGCGCGCCGCTGTGCCGGTACGGGCGACGAGGAGATCCCGGGCCTGGTCGGCGCGGGCAGCCGTTCGCTCCAGCAGCCGGTGAGCATGGCCCGGGCGAGTTCGTTGCCGCGCGCGGCGGTGATCGTCCACGCGCTCACCGCGGCGAGCCGGTCCACAGGACCGCCCTCCACGGCCAACGCGCGCTCCACGCCGTGCAGATAGGCGTCGGTCTCGCGCCGGAGCAGGGCGCGCGCGAGGCCGTCCTTGCTGCCGAACTCGTTGTAGAGGGTCTGCCGGGACACCCCGGCGGTGGCCGCGACGTCGACCATGCGGACGCCGGGCCACGGTCGGCGGGCGAGCGCCGTGTGGGCCGCGTCCAGTAAGGATTCCCGTGCCGCAGGCATCGTCGCCTCCCGGGGCCGAAGCGGCTCTGCGGCCAGAGTTGACGCGCTCGGAAGCGGTGTCAATACTCCCGGCGCGACCTGGCACGGTATGCGTCATGTCCCGGAATGGCCCGGACATACGGCGCTGTGGCTCAGGCACAACGAGATCGATACTGTTCACTCATGCCCGACTACCACGATGATCTGCGTCTTGCCCATGTCCTCGCGGACGCCGCCGACGCCGCGACGATGGACCGGTTCAAGGCTCTCGACCTCAAGGTCGAGACCAAGCCGGACATGACGCCGGTGAGCGAGGCGGACAAAACGGCCGAGGAGCTGATCCGCTCGAACCTGAAGCGGGGGCGGCCGCGCGACGCGATCCTCGGCGAGGAGTTCGGCGTCGAGGGCACGGGCCCGCGCCGCTGGGTGATCGACCCGATCGACGGCACCAAGAACTACGTGCGCGGGGTGCCCGTCTGGGCCACGCTGATCGCCCTGATGGAGGCGGGCGAGGGCGGCTTCCAGCCGGTGGTGGGTGTCGTGTCGGCGCCCGCGCTCGGCCGCCGCTGGTGGGCGGCGAAGGGCGCCGGGGCCTACACCGGGCGCAGCCTGACCTCCGCGACCCGGCTGCACGCCTCGAAGGTCTCGCGGCTCCAGGACGCCTCGTTCGCGTACTCCTCGCTCACGGGCTGGGAGGAGCAGGGCCGCCTCGACGGGTTCATGGACCTCACGCGCGCGGTCTGGCGCACCCGGGGATACGGCGACTTCTGGCCGTACATGATGGTCGCCGAGGGCTCGGTCGACATCTGCGCGGAGCCCGAGCTCTCGCTCTGGGACATGGCGGCGACCGCGATCATCGTGACCGAGGCGGGCGGCACCTTCACCGGCCTCGACGGCACTCCGGGCCCGCACAGCGGCAACGCGGCGGCGTCGAACGGCCTGCTCCACGAGGAACTGCTCGGCTACCTCAACCAGCGCTACTGAGGCGTACGCCCCTCACGTCCGAGGCGCGCGCCCTTTGCGTGTACGCCCTGAACCGGCAGCACGCGCCCCCTTGTTGACTCCCCGCATGGCTGCGACTCTGAGAGTCCCCCCACTTGTGAACTTGTGAACCGCTTCTCTTGCGGTCCACCCAGGAGGTGGCTCAAGCCCATGCTCGTCCGCGACGCCATGAGCACGATGGTCCTGACCATCGGTCCCGCCCACACACTGCGCCAAGCGGCCCGGCTGATGTCGGCGCGCCGCGTCGGCGCGGCCGTCGTCCTCGACGCCGACACCGGCCTAGGAATCCTGACCGAGCGCGACGTCCTCGTCTCGCTGGGCCTCGGCCAGAACCCCGACACCGAGACCGCAGGCACCCACACCACGACCGACGTCGTCTTCGCCGCACCGTCCTGGACCCTGGAGGAGGCGGCCGACGCCATGTCGCACGGCGGCTTCCGGCACCTGATCGTGATGGACGGCAACGAACCGACCGGCATCGTCTCGGTCCGCGACATCATCCGCTGCTGGGCCCCGAGCAGGCAGCCCGCACCCACCCTCACGGCCTGAGCGCCCCCGAAACGGCAGCGGGCCGGACCCCCGAGGGGATCCGGCCCGCCTTTTCCCTACGACAAGCGGTCTCAGCCGCGCAGGGCCTGGACCGCGGCCTCCAGACGCTTGCCGAAGTCACCGTCCGCCTGACGGAAGTTGTTGATCCCGCGGTCCACGATGTCCTCGCGTGAGACCTTGGCGAGGAAACCCGCCAGGTTGTCGACCAGGCGGCCCTTCTCGTCCTCGGACATCAGGCGGTAGAGGTTGCCCGCCTGCACGAAGTCGTTGTCCTCGGCGTGCCGGGGCGTCTCGTGGTTGCCGGTGGCGCCGGTGACGGGGACGGGCTGCCACAGCGCCCGGTCCGTCTGGAAGGGACCGCCGAAGCTGTTCGGCTCGTAGTTCTTCGTACCCTTGTGGCGGCCGTCGTACAGCGCGCCGTCACGCGAGTGGGTGCGTGCCTCGGTGGCGTGCGGGCGGTTCACCGGCAGGTGGTCGGCGTTGATGCCGACGCGGTAGCGGTGGGCGTCGCCGTACGCGAAGAGGCGGCCCTGGAGCATCTTGTCCGGGGACGGCCCGATGCCGGGCACGAAGTGGGCGGGCGAGAAGATGCTCTGCTCGACCTCCGCGAAGACGTTCTCCGGGTTGCGGTTGAGCTCCAGCTTGCCGATCTCGATCGGCGGGTAGTCCGCGTGCGGCCACACCTTGGTGAGGTCGAACGGGTTGAAGCGGTACGTGGCCGCGTCCGCCGCGGGCATGATCTGCACCTGCACGGTCCAGGACGGGAACTCGCCGCGCTCGATCGACTGGCGCAGGTCGCGCTGGTGGGAGTCGGGGTCCTCACCGGCGAGCTTGTTGGCCTCGTCCTGCGTGAGGTTCTTGATGCCCTGGTCGGTCTTGAAGTGGTACTTGACCCAGAAGACCTCGCCGGCCTCGTTGTTCCACTGGAACGTGTGCGAGCCGAAGCCGTCCATGTGGCGGTACGAGGCGGGGATGCCGCGGTCGCCGAAGAGCCAGGTCACCTGGTGGGTGCTCTCCGGGCTGAGACCCCAGAAGTCCCAGACGTTGTCCGCCTCCTGCGAGCCCGTGTACGGGTCGCGCTTCTGGGTGTGGATGAAGTCGGGGAACTTGATGGCGTCCCGGATGAAGAAGACCGGCGTGTTGTTGCCGACGAGGTCGTAGTTGCCCTCCTCGGTGTAGAACTTCAGCGCCCAGCCGCGCGGGTCGCGCACCGCGTCGGCCGCGCCGAGGTTGCCGGCGACGGTGGAGAAGCGCAGGAACGTCTCGGTCTGCTTGCCGACCTCGGAGAGGAACTTGGCGCGCGTCCACTGCGAGACGTCACGGGTGAGCGTGAAGGTGCCATACGCACCCGCGCCCCGGGCGTGCACGACGCGCTCCGGGATGCGCTCGCGGTTGAAGTGAGCGAGCTTCTCGAGCAGGAGCTGGTCCTGGACGAGGACCGGTCCGCCGAGGCCCGCGGTCTCGCTTTGCTGGTTGTCGGCGACCGGCGCTCCGGCCTCCGTGGTGAGCGGTCCCTGCGTCACGTGCGCCTCCTGCGTCATTTCCTGCAAGTCCTGTCCCTTGGCGTTGCCCTTGGCCCAAGCCGTGTCCTTGGCTTCTGCCGAACTCGATCCTACGATAGACATTGTCTAAGTCAAGTAAGCATCCAAAGTCACACCTCGTCGGGACTTAGGCTTCCCACCTGTTAGGCTGGTTCTCATGAGCGACCTGTTGGAACGACTGCGCGGACGCGGCTGGCGCATGACCGCGCAGCGGCGCGTCGTGGCCGAGGTCCTCGACGGGGACCACGTCCACCTGACGGCGGACGAGGTGCACGCCCGCGCCGTCGGCAAGCTGCCCGAGATCTCCCGAGCGACCGTCTACAACACCCTGGGCGAGCTGGTGACCCTCGGCGAGGTCATCGAGGTCTCGACGGACCGCCGGGCCAAGCGGTACGACCCGAACGCCCACCGCCCCCACCAGCACCTGGTGTGCGCGCAGTGCGGCACGATCCGCGACGTCCACCCCACGGGCAACCCGCTGAGCAGCCTCCCCGACTCGGAGCGCTTCGGCTTCACGGTCGAGGGCGCGGACGTCACGTACCGAGGCACGTGCCCTGGCTGCGCGGCGGGATAGCGCTTCTCCTCCGTACGTACGTGAAGGCCCCCGGAGTCCGATGACACCGGGGGCCTTCGCGTGCCCTGCGGGCGCATGATTCGCGCCGACCTCTTCCGGAAACTGACGGTGCGTCATATCGTCGGCGGGCCCAAATATCCGCCCGTCCTCCGCAAGGAGACCCCGTGGGAGACCCGCACCCGAAACTAGAAGCCCACGCAGTGACAAGAACGTTCGGCCGCGGCGCCAAGGCCGTGGACGCTCTGGGCCCGGTGGACCTCACCGTCGCCCCGGGCGAATTCACCTGCATCGTCGGCCCCTCCGGCTGCGGAAAGTCGACCCTGCTCCGCATAGCCGCAGGCTTGCTGCGGCCGAGCCAGGGACAGCTGACGATCCGCACCGCGGACCCGCGCCCCGCCGCGATGATCTTCCAGGACTACGGCATCTACGACTGGAAGACCGTCCAGGCCAACGTCCGCTTCGGCCTGGACATCCAGCGCGTACCGCGAAAGGAAGCAAACGCCCGCGCCACGGACTGGCTGACCCGCCTGGGCCTTGCCGACTTCGCCGACGCCTACCCCGCCACCCTCTCCGGCGGCATGCGCCAACGCGTGGCCATCGCCCGCGCCCTGGCCGTCGAGCCCGAGATCCTGCTGATGGACGAGCCGTTCGCGGCCCTGGACGCCCAGCTCCGCACGATCCTCCAGGACGAGCTCCTCGACCTCACGCAGACCACCCGCACCACCACCCTCTTCATCACCCACAGCCTCGAAGAGGCGATCGTGCTCGGCGACCGCGTCCTGGTCATGTCCGCCCGGCCGGGCCGCATCATCGCCGAACACCGCCCGCCGTTCCCCAGGCCCCGCACCGGCGACGTACGTGCGACGCCTGAGTTCACCGCCCTCAAGGGCGAGTTGTGGGACCTGCTGCGCGGCGAGGTGGTCCGCGACGACTCGCCGGGCGCACGGGACGAGGCGGTCCCGGCATGACGACGACCACCCCACGCAAGGCGGCCGGCCCCGAGGACGGCGTGCTCGTCCGCAGGCCGGGCCCCCAGGAACTGCACCCCGCCCGCACCCACCGCAGGCGCCGCACCCTGGAGACCGGCCTCGCCGTGGCCGCCCCCCTCGCCCTGCTCCTCCTGTGGCAGCTCGCCGCCACCCAGGCCTGGATCGACGACCGCGTCTACCCCGCTCCCCAGACCATCCTGGAGGACGGCTGGGAGCGCGCGGCGGACGGCGACCTGTGGCCCGACGTCCGGGCCACGCTCAAGCGCGTGCTCGCCGGTTACGCGATCGGCACGGTCACCGGCTACGTGCTCGGCCTCCTCATGGGCTCGCTCTCGCTCGTGCGCGCGGCACTCGAACCGCTCCTGGACGCGCTGTACGTCGTACCGAAGCTGGCCCTGCTGCCCGTCTTCCTGAACATGTTCGGCCTCGGGGAGGGCCCGCAGATCGCGCTGGTGGCGGCCACCGTCTTCTTCTTCGTCTGGATCTCGACGATGGCGGCGGTGCTCGCCGTGCCCTCGGGGCACCGCGACGCGGGCCAGGTCTTCGGGGCGTCACCGTGGCAGATGTTCCGCCACGTCCTGCTGCCCGCCTCGCTGCCCGCCGTGCTCGTGGGCGCGCGCATCGCGGCGGGCGTCGCGGTCCTGGTGATCGTGGCATCCGAGCAGATCGCGGCGTCGAACGGCCTCGGCCACCTGATCTTCGACTCCCGCGCGCTGTTCCAGAACGACGTGATGTTCGTCGGCATCGTCTGCGTCGCCGTGCTCGGCGTCGTCTTCTCCGAACTGGTGCGGATCGCGGGCAGGTTGCTCACCCCGTGGGCCCCGCGCGACCGCGGCAGAAGCCAGTCATGAACCAGTCGTACGCGTACGGAGGCTCCATGCACACCCGCACCCGGTTCTCCGCCCTGGCCCTCCTCGTCGCGAGCTCGCTGCTCGCCTCCGCGGGCTGCGCGAAGGAGGACGACACCCCGGACTCGGCAACACCCGCGAAGCCCCGCGCCGTCAAGGCGGTCCCCGGCTGTGGCAAGGGCAGCTGGACGGACCCGTCCGACCTGGCCGTGGACCGCGCGCCCGCACGCTGCGACAAGGGCGCCCCGGCACCGCGGCCACTGTCGAAGGAACGCGACCTCACCATCGCCACGGGCACGCTCAGCGCCGAGTACGTCGCTCCCCTGCAAATGGCCGTGCAGAAGGGCGAGTTCAAGAAGGAGGGCCTGAACGTCCAGCTCAAGGTGCTTCCGACCCCCGACGCACTCCCCCTCCTCGCCAAGGGGGACATCGACGCCCAGTGGGCCGCCCCCGAGGCCGCCGTCATGAATGGCATCACGGGCGGCTTCACCATCAAGTGGGCGGCCGGGAACTTCTCCCCCGATCCGAAGTCCAGGAGCGGGCTCTGGGTGAAGCTGAAGAAGGGCGAGAGCGCGGACCACGTCCCGATGGCGGGCCGCAAGCTCGGCACCATGATCGGCAAGGGGTCGGTCATCTCGTACCCCATGGGCAAGGCGCTGAAGAAGCACGGCGGCGGCCTCGACAAGATCCAGTTCCAGCAGCTGGGTTCGGCGGACGTCCTGACGGCCCTCCAGAACGGCGGCACCGACTCCGCCTGGCTCCTCGACCCGGTCTGGCGCAAGGTCGACGGCGACGAGCGGTACGCCTTCCTCGGCGGCCAGCCCCAGGGCGAACCGCTCGGCGGTCTCCTCTTCGGCCCCCGTCTCCTGACCGAGGACCCGGACGCGGGCGTCGCGCTGCTGCGCGCGTACATCAGGACCGTGAACACCTATTTCGCCGGTGACTACAAGGCGGACAAGACCTTCGTGGCCGACCTCGCGAAGCTCTTGAAGATCGACGAAGCGGTCCTGAGGTCGACTCCGTCACTGCGCATGGACTGGGAGATCCGGGCCGGCACGACGGACCGGCTCCAGGCGGCGTACGAAGCCGCGGGCGTCGCCGAGGGCGAGAAGGTCCCGGAGGGGAAGGCGGTGGACCGCAGGCTGTACGAGGAGGCGGTGGGCCACAAACGGCCTTGATCAAGCGCCCCGGACACACCAGAGGCCGGGAAGCTGATGCTTCCCGGCCTCTGGCCTTTAGTAGCGGGGACAGGATTTGAACCTGCGACCTCTGGGTTATGAGCCCAGCGAGCTACCGAGCTGCTCCACCCCGCGCCGTTGTGTTGCAACCGTACGTCAAGGGCGACGACCAGCGCAAATCCGTTCCGTGCGCTGGTGTGGGCAGGCGTTCCGCAGGGCGCAACGGGTGGGCACAGCCCACCCTCGGACTGCACCCGCCGAACGACTCCGAGTCACGACAGGCGCAGGCGCAGGGCACAAGCAGGGGGCTAAGCGGTCAGCTCCTGCTGAAGCGCTTCGCGCAAGCGAGCGGCTCGCTCGCTAACCTCAGCAGGCCCAAGCTCCACGGCACGTGAAGCCCAACGCTGCCCCTCGACCAGCTGCCCGCGCCGAGCGTAGAGCAGCGCGAGCCTGAGCGCGGCCCGCCCGTGCCCCGCGTCAGCGGCCCGCGTCCACCAGAGCGCCGCCTCCGGCTCACTGCCCTCGCGGGCCAGCAGCAGCCCCAGGTTGAACGCGCCGTTCCGGCTGCCGGCGTCCGCCGCGAGGCGGTACCACCGTGCCGCCTCGACGACATCCCCGCGCCCCGCGGCCAGCATCCCGACCCGGACCTGAGCACGCCGGTGCCCCTGCTGGGCCGCCCGCTCGTACCACTCCTCGCACTCGGTCTTCTCCGCGGCGGGCTCTCCGAGCGCCGGTGGCCCCGCGGCGGACCGCCGGGCGTCGAGCACCGTGCCGAGGCGGTACGCCGCCTCCGCGCTGCCGCCGCCCGCCGCGCACCGCAGATGCCGCTCGGCCTCCTGCTCGTCGCCCTCCCGCAGTCGCGCGGTGCCGACCTGGAGCGCGGCCTCGGTGTGCCCGGCGGCCGCCGCACGCTCGTACCAGGGCAGGGCGGAGTCGTCGTCGTCACGGGACGCGTACAGAATCCCGAGGTTGAAGGCCGCGTCCACGCTGCCCGCCTCTGCGGCCTTGGAGAACCACGGCTCGGCGCCCGCCGCGTCGCCGCCCTGGAGCAGCAGCACGGCGAGCGCGTTGGCGGCCTCGCGGTGACCGGCGTACGCGGCGCGCCTGTACCACTGGTCGGCCTGCGCGGTCCGCCCCTGCTCGGCGCAGAGCAGACCGAGGTTGTACGCGCCGTTCACGTCGCCCGCGTCCATGGCGGCCCTGTACCAGCGCTCGGCGGTCTGGGTCTCGCCCCGCTCGGCGTGCAGCGCGCCCAGGGCGTTCGCGGCGTTCCCGTCGCCGTCCTGGGCCGCTTTCAGCCACCAGACGGCGGCGCTCTCCTCGTCGCCCGCGTCACGCAGCAGGAAGCCGAGGGCGCAGGCGGCACGCGCCTCCCCGTCCTTCGCGGAGTTCAGGTACCAGCGCCCGGCCTCCTTCAGCTCGCCGCGCTGCTCCAGGATCGCGCCGAGGTGCAGCGCGGCCCGCCGGTGACCGCGCGCGGCGGCCTGGCGATACCACTGCTCTGCCTCGGCGGCAGCGGAACGTGCCCCTTTGACGTCGGCCTTCGCGGTGGCCTTGCCGTCCGTGCGCTCGGCGGTGGCCCGCCGGTCGAGGGCGCGGGCGATGCGGTACGCGGCCTCGCGGTGACCACGCTCGGCCGAGGCCCGCATCCAGCGCTCGGCGCCCACGTCACCGCGGTGCTCGAGAAGATCGGCGAGGGCGTACGCGCCCAAGGCGTGGCCCTGCTCGGCGGACTGCCGCAGCCAGTACTCCGCGGCGGGCTCGTCGCCGCGCTCACGGTGGTGGCGCCCGAGCGCGTGCGCGGCAGCGGCGGAACCGGCCACGGCGGCGACCCGCCACCAGCCGGCCGCCTCGTCGGCGTACCCGCGCTGGTGGAGGAGGACACCGAGGTTGTTGGCCGCGGCACGGTCGCCCTCGGCGGTCGCGGCGCGCAGCATGGACTCGGCCCCGTCGAGATCACCGCGGCGCAGCAGAAGGCTTCCCAGGACGCTCATCGCGTCGACATCCCCGGCCTCGGCGGCCAGCCGATGGCGCATCTCTTCGGCGACCGTCCCGGGATCGTCCCGGTCGGCCGCCTGCACAAACCGCCCTGTATCCAACAGAGTTGCCTTGTCCCCCATAACGTCCATCGTCGCACCACCTGCAACCTGGGTACACCTGGTATACCGCAGCCAGTGAGGTCACTTCAGCGTTTTGTCGACATGCCCACAGGGAGACAAGTCAAACACAGATGTGCCAACTCCCCCCGGGCGGAGCACGGTTCGCACAGACCAGCGCACGACGCCACGGACCCCACGCACACACGACGAAGGCCCGGATCCGATAAGGATCCGGGCCTCTGTCTTTAGTAGCGGGGACAGGATTTGAACCTGCGACCTCTGGGTTATGAGCCCAGCGAGCTACCGAGCTGCTCCACCCCGCGCCGTTGTGTTCAAACCGTACCACGGCGCGGAGGGGGTGTTTCGCAGCTGGTCAGCCGCCCTTCTTGTCGCCCTTGTCGTCGCTGTTCTTGTCGCCGCCCTTGTTGCCCTCGTCCGCCTTGGCCTGGGCGTCCTCAGCGCGCTGCAAGGCTTCCTGCAGGTCGTCCTGCGCCTTGCCGTACGCCTCCCAGTCGCCGTCCTTCAGGGCCGTCTGGCCGTCCTCGAACGCCTTCTGGGCGTCGTCGAGGGCAGCCTGCACCGTCGGGTCGTTCGACTTGGGCGGCTCGGTCGGCTCGTCCGTGTCGCCTTCGTCGGCCGGTGGCTTGGTGGTCCCCTCGGCGCCGAAGACCTGGTTGAGGCCGTCGCTCAGGGAGTCCGCGAACGCGGTCTCCGTGCCGTAGGACACCGCGACCTTCTTCAGGAGCGGATACGCCGACTTACGTCCCTGTACGTACACGGGCTCGACGTAGAGGAACCCGTCGTCCAGTGGCACCGTCAGCAGGTTTCCGTAGAGGACGTCGGAGTCGGCGCCCTTCATGTCCCGGACGAAGTTACCGACCTCGGTCATCGAGTTCAGCTTGTTCTGGACCTGTTCCGGGCCGTCCACGTCGCCCGTGACTCTCAGCAGTTTCATCTTGCCGAAGTCCTTGCTCCTGGCGTCGGCGTCGACCGTCATGAAGGCGCGCAGATTGGGGCGCCCGCTGGGGGTGAACGTCGTCGTCAGTGCGAACTGCTGCTGCGTCTGGCCCGGCGTCTTCATGGACAGGTAGTACGGCGGAACCGCGCTGTTGTCCTTCTTCGTCGGGTCGTTCGGCACCTGCCAGGCGTCGGACGCGTTGTAGAACTGACCGGCGTCCGTGACGTGGTAGAGCGTCAGGAGTTCGCGCTGCACCTTGAACATGTCCTGGGGGTAGCGCAGGTGGTCCATCAGGGCCTTGGGGATCTCACCCTTGTCCTTGACGGTGTCCGGGAACGCCTTCTTCCAGGTCTTCAGGACCGGGTCCTTGTCGTCCCAGGTGTAGAGCTTGACCTCTCCGGTGTACGCGTCGACGGTCGCCTTCACCGAGTTGCGGATGTAGTTGACCTGGTTCTGCTGGGCCACCACGGCGCGCGCGTCGTCGGACTCCGACAGCGAGTCGGCCGTGGTGTCGCCGAGCGTGGTCCGCGAGGCGTACGGATAGCCGTTGCTGGTCGTGTAGGCGTCGACGACCCACTGGATCCTGCCGTTGACGACCGTCGGATACGTGTCGCCGTCGATGGTCAGCCAGGGAGCCACCGACTCGACGCGCTCCTTGGGGGTGCGGTTGTAGAGGATCCGCGACCCCTCACCGATGGCGCCCGAGTACAGCATCTGCGGCTCGCCGAAGGACACCGCGTAGGCGGCGCGGTTGATCGGGTTGGAGAGATTGACCCCGCTGTCGCCCTTGTAGCTGTAGGTCTTCTGGCCGCCGCCGTCCTCTTCGTAGTCGAGCTCCTTCTGGGGCCCGCCGACGATCGAGTACTGGGTGGTCTTCTCGCCGTAGTAGATCCGCTGCTCGTACTCACCGAGCTTGCCGGTGGTCGGCAGGCCGGACTCCGTGAAGTCCGGGGCGCCCTTGGAGCCCTTCTTGGTCTCCGTGCCCTTGGCGGTGACCATGCCGTACCCGTGGGTGTAGGCGAAGTGGTCGTTGATCCAGTTGCGCTTGTCGAGCTTGTCGAGGCTGAGCTCACGCAGACCGACGATGGTGTCCTGGCCGTTGTAGCGGTCCACGTCCAGGGTCGTCGGGAAGCGGTAGTACTCGCGCTCCTGCTCCAGCTGCTGGAACGTCGGCGAGACGATGTTCGGGTCGTTCAGCCGGTAGTTGGCGGCCGAGTCCGCGTCGTCGCGCTTCTTCTCGGGGTCCTCGTCGGCCTTGCCTGCGCCCTTGTAGTCCTCGGGCTTCACGTCGCTGATGCCGTACGCGTCGCGCGTGGCCTTGATGTTCTTCTGGATGTACGGCGCTTCCTTGGCCTGCTCGTTCGGCGAGACCTGGAACTTCTGCACGATGGCCGGGTACAGACCGCCGATGAGGATGGCGGAGAGGACCATCAGGCCGAAGCCGATGACCGGCAGCTGCCAGGTGCGCCGCCACAGCGTCCCGAAGAAGAGCAGCGCGCAGATGACGGCGATGCAGAACAGGATGGTCTTCGCCGGCAGGTACGCGTTCGCGTCCACGTAGCGAAGGCCCGTCCAGTCGCCCGTCGCCTTGAAGTCGCTCGACTTCACCGCGAGGCCGTACCGGTCGAGCCAGTACGCCACTGCCTTGAGCGTCACGAAGACGCCGAGCAGCACCGACAGGTGCCCGGTGGACGCCGCCGTGGCGCGCGCGCCGGGGCTGGTGACCCGCAGCCCGCCGTACAGGTAGTGCGTCAGGGCGGCGGCGATCAGGGAGAGGACCGTGGCCGCGAAGCCGAAGCCGAGCAGGAAGCGGTACCAGGGCAGGTCGAACGCGAAGAACGACACGTCCAGGTGGAACTGCGGGTCCTTCTGACCGAAGGAGACGCCGTTCACCCAGAGCAGCCATGTGCGCCACTGGCCCGCCGCGGACGCGCCCGCGATCAGACCGACGAGCGTGGCGATGCCGAGCAGCAGCCACTTCTTGTACGGCGCGATGCTCATGCGGTACCGGTCGAGGCTCTGCTGCTCCATCGACATGGCGCTCAGCGGCGGGCGCAGCCTGTGCGCCAGCCAGATGTTCAGGCCGACCGCGACCGCCATCAGCAGGCCGAAGACGAAGAACAGGCCGATCTTGGTCCACAGTGTCGTCGTGAAGACCGACGAATAGTTCACCGAGCGGTACCAGAGCCAGTCCGTCCAGAACCCCGCGAACATGACGAACACCATGGCGAGTACAGCCAGGATGCCCAGTGTCATGAGCAGGGTCCGGACGCGACGGGACGGTCGGCCCACTCTGATCCGTGGCCCCGTCGGGCCTCCGCCGCGGTCCGGCATCTGGAAAGCCAAGGTGCGCACCTCGAAGTTCGATGTTGATTCTGTTGATACGTCAGGGCCCTGTGATCGTGGACCCACACCTATGCAACTTACCTACGCTTTACTCGGTTCCCGTTTCTGGGGACTAACGAGGCAGGATTGTGACCATGTCCAACACTCCCATGGCAGCGAGCCCCCTCACCCGTGCCGTTCTCGAGATCGACGAGTACGCGTCCGGCCTCGGCTGGGACCGGCCCGCACGCCTCTTCGCGCTCGTCGACACGGCGCGACTGCGCTCCCAAGAACCCGGCCTCGCCAACCAGCTCGGCCTCGACAACTCCCCCGAGGAGACCGGCCTCACACCCATCGAGCAGGAGGAGATCCCGGAGGGCAAGCCGCTCGACGAGTTCCTCGGCACCATCGCCTGGCCGGACGCCGTGGCGGGCTGCGCGCTCACGGTGGAGCGCCTGATGCTGCCGCCGTCCGCGGAGACGTCAGTCCCCGAAGGGCTCAGCGAGGCTCAGCTCGCGAAGTGGGTGGCCGAGCACCCGGACCGCCAGGAGGTCCGCATGACGGTCGCGGTGCTGCGTGACGGTGCGCGGGAGTCGGCCCTGCGGCTGCGCGAGAAGGACTCGGCCACCGAGGTCCTGACGGGGTCCGACCTGGTTCCTGGCCTGGCGGACGCGCTCGCGGCCACGTTCGCCTGACGCCACGCCGTACTCGTATGCGGGTGGGTCTCCCCTGCCCGCGTACGTCCGGCTACTTCTTCGCCGTGCACTGCGGCAGGTCCGCGGTGTCGCCCTTGCGGATGTCGGCGAGGGAGTCGACCGCGTCGTCGATGGTGTTCACCTTGACCAGCGTGAGGCCGTCCGGGACGTCCTTGGCGGCCGTGGCGCAGTTCTCCTTGGGCGTCAGGAAGTACTCGGCGCCCTTGGCGCGCGCGCCGACCGTCTTCATGCCGATGCCGCCGATCGGGCCGACCTTGCCGTTGTCCTCGATCGTGCCGGTGCCGGCCACGAAATTGCCGCCGGTGAGGTCGTCCGGGGTCAGCTTGTCGACGATGCCGAGCGCGAACATCAGTCCGGCGCTGGGTCCGCCGACGTCGGCGAGCTTGATGTCGATCGTGAACGGGAACGTGTGATCGGTGCCCGCCTGGATGCCGACGATCGCCCGGCCGTCCTTCGCCTTCTCCGTGGTGATCTTGACGTCCTCCGTGCGGGTCGGCTCCTTGCCGGCCTTCTCGGCGGCGGCCGCCTCCTTCACGGGGACGAGGCTGAAGACGACGTCCTGGCCCGGCTTGTGCTTGGTGACCAGCTCGGCGACGTCCGTCATCTCCTTCACGGGCTTGCCGTCGACCTTCTTGATGACGTCGCCCGCGTGGAGCTTGCCCTCGGCGGGGCTGTTCTTGAAGACGGTGGAGACGACGACCTGGGACTTCACCGGGATGTCCAGCTCCCTGAGCGCGGCGACCTTGGCGCTCTCCTGGGACTGGCTGAACTCCTCGGCGTTCTCCTGGCTCGACTGCTGCTCGGTCTTGCCGTCCGGGTAGAGGGTGTCGTGCGGCACCACGATGTTGTCGTGGGCCATCCAGCCGTACACGGCCTCCGCGATGTTCATGTTGTAGTCGGCACTCGTGACCCGGACCGTCGTCATGTTGAGGTGACCGGTCGTCGGATACGTCTTGTGGCCGGTGATCTGCAGCACCGGCTCGCCGCCGTGGTCGCCGAGGGTGTTCACCGTCGGACCCGGGGACATCTCCGAGTACGGCACTTTGATGAGGACTCCGGCGCAGAGCAGCGCGATCAGCATCAGGGTGGAGGCGAGCATCGTCGCGGTGCGGCGTGGCATGGAACGACAGTACGGGACCTGTCTGTCAGTGCACCCCTGGGGCCAGTCCGTACGGGGCTCACAGGGCCTCAGGAGGCCTTCTGACGCCCTTCCGGGACTGCGGCCTCACGTACCCGGGGGGACTTCTCCATCGCCTCGCGGAAGGCCGCGTAGCCGTTCAGCTCGGTGTTGTCCCCGGTCTTGCCGGACTTGCGGTTGCGCGCCGCCAAGGCGGCCCACAGCCCCGCACCGACGGCTGCCGCGAACGGAATCAGCAACCAGGCAAGTGATGCCATGTCGACCTCCCGACCCCTTGAGCGACCGCAACTGACTGATCAGCAGATTAACCATCCGCTGCGTCAACGCTCACGCCAGGGGTCGGGTTACGCAACCGGAGGCTCCTTGGGCCAACTGGCCCGGCGCGACGGCAGCCGACCGGCAGCGGATCAGCAGGCGCCGACCCACTCCTCCTGGCCGTCGGAGAATCGTTGGTGCTTCCAGATCGGCACCTCGTGCTTGAGGTCGTCGATCAGCTTGCGGCAGGCGGCGAAGGCCTCCGCGCGGTGCGGGCAGGAGACGGCCACGACGACCGCGAGATCACCCACCGCCAGGTCGCCGACGCGGTGGACGGCGGCCAGGGCGCGCACCGGGAATTCGGCGACGACCTTCTCGGCCACCCGGCGCATCTCGGCCTCGGCCGTCGGATGGGTCGAATAGCCGAGCTCGTCGACGTCCGCGCCGCCGTCGTGATTGCGCACGGTCCCCACGAAGAGCGCCGTGCCGCCCGCGGCGTCGTCACCGACCGCCCGGAAGACCTCGTCCAGGGAGAGCGGTGCGTCACGGATCGCGAGAAGCCTGATGGGGTCCTGCGCGGCCTGCTCGCCGGGGTGGTCGTTCGTGGTGCGTGCCATGCGGCCATGGTGCCGCACGGCACGGACATCACGGAATAGCGCTTTCGCCCGGCACGCGCGCGTGCCGCGTTGGAGCTCTCTACAGACCCACGGCCGGGCGCGGGCTGCGTCTCAGATCCGGCGCCGCGCCTTCCGGGCGCGCCGCACCACCGCCGCGGCACCCAGCAGAGCGACCGTCGCACCCGCGGCACCCGCTGCCGTTGCGTCCTTGCGGCCGAGCCTGCGTCCCGCGACGGTGCGGCGACCCGCGACCTCCTCCAGCAGCTCCCCGAGGACCTCCTCGTTGGTCCACCGCGGACGCCAGCCCGCGTCGTGCAGCCTGCTGACGCTGACCACCCACGGGTACATCGTGTACGCGAGGTCGCCGGCCGGGGACGGGGTGAGACCGATCCGGTGCAGCCGCGCGGCCGCGCCCAGGGCGACCGTGGAGGGCAGCTCCATGCGCCGGATCTCGCTGAGCTCCTCGACCTCTTCCTGTTCGAGCCAGCCGTCGCACCCGACGGCAAGCTCCCCGTCGACCTTCTCCAGGACGGCGTACTCCAGGGCGCTGCACAGATCCTCGACGTGGCAGAACTGCCAGGCGGGGCGTGAGCCCGCCACCACGAGCAGCCGGGGCGACTCGAAGTACCGGGTGAGCGCGGTGTCCGTGCCGCCCACCAGGATCGCGGGGCGCACCACGGTGACGTTCAGGCCGGGGTGGGCCCGGGGAGCGCGCCGGGCGAGGCGCTCGACCTCCAGGAGGTCGCCGACGCCGGTGGCCTCCGCGGTGGCGCGCAGTTCGGCGTCTTCGGAGAGGGGCAGTTCGTTGTCGTCCAGCGCTCCGTAGACCATCGCCGAGGTGCAGAGCACGACGCGGTGGACGCCGGCCGCGGCGGCGGCCGTCAGCACGGTCTGCGTGCCGCGCACGTTGTACGCCGTACGGGCCGCAGGGTCCGTCTCCAGGTCGAGATCGAGCGCGAGGTGGACCACGACGTCCGCGCCCCGCAGCTTCTCGGCGATGGCCGGGTCCCTGACGTCGAGGATGTGCCACTGGGCCTCGGCGCACTCGCCCCGCCGCTCGTCGATGGCAACGACCTGCTTGATCTCCTCGGACGCGGCCAGGCGCTCGGTCAGCAGCGCGCCCACGCCGGAGGCGGCGCCGGTGACGGCGACCACGGGCCCTCGGACAGGTGCCGGTGTGGAAAGGTTTCGCGCTGCGCGAACCTGTGGATCTGGGGAACTCACCAGGCGTCTCCAGCGGTTGTCTTCAGTAGATACGCGAATGACGCGTACGTACCAGGTGGCATCCATCCTGCCGCAGGCCATGAGTCGGCGGAGCACTGAGGCCCGATCCCGTCACGGTGTCTACGCTGGGTGGTGTTGTAGGGCAGCCGCCGCCGGAACCGTACCGGCGGCCTGACGAGCCGAGGAATCCCGTGAGTGACACCCCATTCGGATTCGGCCTTCCGCCGGAGGAGCCGGAGAACGGCGACGAGGGCAAGAAGAAGGACACCCCCGGAGGGGGACAGGGCGGAGGACAGGGCTCCGGTGGCCCCGCGAACCCCTTCGGCTTCGGCGGCCTGCCCGGCGCGGGCGGCCCTGGCGGTGACAACCCCTTCGCCGCGATGTTCGGTTCGATGAACCCGAACGACCTGGGCGCCGCGTTCCAGCAGCTCGGCCAGATGCTCTCGTACGAGGGCGGGCCGGTGAACTGGGACATGGCCAAGGACATCGCCCGCCAGACCGTCTCCCAGGGGACGACCGACGGCACCAAGGACGCGAGCGTCGGTCCCAGCGAGCGCGGCGCGGTCGAGGAGGCCATCCGCCTCGCCGACCTGTGGCTCGACGACGCGACGTCCCTGCCGTCCGGCTCCGGCGTGGCCGTGGCCTGGAGCCGCGCCGAGTGGGTCGAGGCGACCCTCCCGGTGTGGAAGGAACTGGTCGACCCGGTCGCCGAGCGCGTGGGCCTCGCCATGGGTGACGTGCTCCCCGAGGAGATGCAGGCCATGGCGGGCCCGCTGATCGGGATGATGCGCTCCATGGGCGGCGCCATGTTCGGCCAGCAGATCGGCCAGGCCGTGGGCGTGCTCGCGGGCGAGGTCGTCGGCTCCACGGACATCGGCCTGCCGCTCGGCCCGGCCGGCAAGGCCGCCCTGCTTCCGGTGAACGTCGAGGCCTTCGGCAAGGACCTGGGCGTCCCCCAGGAGGAGGTCCGGCTCTACCTGGCGCTTCGGGAGGCCGCCCACCAGCGGCTCTTCGCGCACGTGCCGTGGCTGCGCTCGCATCTGTTCGGCGCGGTCGAGGGGTACGCCCGCGGCATCAAGGTCGACACCGCGAAGCTGGAGGACGTGGTCGGCCAGCTCGACCCGCAGAACCCCGAGCAGCTGCAGGAAGCTCTCCAGCAGGGCATGTTCCAGCCGGAGGACACCCCCGCGCAGAAGGCGGCCCTGGCCCGCCTGGAGACGGCTCTCGCGCTCGTCGAGGGCTGGGTGGACGCGGTCGTGCACGCCGCGGCCAAGCCTCGCCTGTCGTCCGCCGACGCCCTGCGCGAGACTTTGCGCCGGCGCCGCGCGTCGGGCGGCCCCGCCGAGCAGACCTTCGCCACGCTCATCGGCCTTGAGCTGCGCCCGCGTCGGCTGCGGGACGCCTCGCGCCTGTGGGCCTCGCTCACGGACGCGCGCGGCGTGGACGGCCGCGACGGACTGTGGGCCCACCCGGACATGCTGCCGACGGCCTCGGACCTGGACGACCCGGACGGCTTCGTGCACCACGAGCAGCTGGACTTCTCCGAACTGGACAAGATGCTCGGCGAGGCGGCGGGCGGCTCCGCCAAGCCCGACCTCAAGAAGGACACCGAGGGCACGAAGGAAGCGGACGACAAGGGCGACGACGAGAAGTGAGCCTGTACGACGACGCGGTCCTCGTACTGAAGGGTTACGAGGACCAGGAAGACCTGCGCCAGTACTACCTCGACCACCTCGCCGCCCACCCCGAGGACGGCATGTGGAAGGCCTGCACGGACGGCCACGTGACGGCGAGCGCTCTGGTCATCGACCCGTCACGCGGGCGCGTGCTGCTGACCCTGCACAAGAAGCTGCGGATGTGGCTTCAGATGGGCGGCCACTGCGAGCCCGGCGACCCGACGCTGGCCGCGGCCGCACTGCGTGAGGCCACGGAGGAGTCGGGTGTCCCGGGCCTGACGCTCCTCCCGGGAGGCCCGGTCCGTCTGGACCGCCACCCGATCCCGGGTCCCTGCACCCAGCACCTGGACGTGCAGTACGCGGCGCTGGCCCCTTCAGGGGCGACCGAGGCGATCAGCGACGAGTCCCTGGACCTGCGCTGGTTCGCGTACGACGAGGTGGCGGATGTCGCCGACACGTCGGTGGTACGCCTGGTGGAAGCAACGAGGGCACGGCTGTAAGCCGCGCCCTGAAGGGGGCGCGGGGAACTGCGCGACCAGCCACAACCGGCCCGCAGTTCCCCGCGCTCCTGCTCACTGCTCCCGCCCCCGCGCAGGGGCTAGCTCCAGACGTTGCCCTGGTTCTGCCCACGGGCACCCTGCTGGCCCATGCCGTACTGAGCCCTGGCGCCCTGCCCGACAACGGCGTTCTGGGGCGGCAGCATCTCGCTCGGCTGGACGAGGGCGTAGCCCTGGCCCATGAAGCTGAGCTCCCAGCCCTCGCCGGTGTTGCCGCGGCGGCGCCACACTCCGGAGGAGTGCGTCTGGGCCTGCATCTGCACCCGCAGTCCGTTGGACCAGGCGACGATCGCGTCGGCGTCGGCGTTCACGTACTGGTCGGGCGTGACCTGCAGCATCAGCGGCTGCCCCGAGGTCATCAGGGCGACCTTGCCGCGGCCCGTGATGTTGAGCTGGTACTTGCCGGACCCGGAGATGCCGTACTGGCTGTCCACGGCGATGACCTGGTGGGTCAGCGACGAGTCGAGCGCGAGGACATAGCTGCTGTCCACGGTCAGACCGTCCTGGTCCACGTCCACCACATGGATGTACTGGGCGAGGTTGGCGAGATAGACCGTGCCCTGGCCGTGGCAGCGCATCAGGTCGAGGCCCTCGCCGGTGTGCGCGCGGGCCCGCTGGTTGCCCTGGCTCTGGTACTCGGCGTCGAACTCGATCAGCCCCTGATAGGCGACCATGGCGCCCTTGCGGGCCAGGATGTCGTCGTGGCCCGTGAGGGCGACCCGCAGCAGCTGCGGGTTCTGGACGGTGTAGCGCTCCTGAGTCTGCTGCTCGGTGTGCGCGAAAAGTGGGCTCTGCATGGTGTGTTGCTCCCCCTCAGCCCCGGGCTCGGAGACGGTCGGTGCTGTCCTCGCTGGGCTGTACGACGACGATGCCCTCCCCGGAGAAACCCATCTGGTAGGCC
Source organism: Streptomyces sp. NPDC002853 (assembly GCF_053591915.1). NCBI lineage: Bacteria > Bacillati > Actinomycetota > Actinomycetes > Kitasatosporales > Streptomycetaceae > Streptomyces > Streptomyces sp. NPDC002853. Next base: position 253,060 of record NZ_JBSFUS010000003.1, read on the forward strand.
TCACCGCTGCCGCGCCCGATGAGCGAACCGGCCTTGAAGCTCCGCTTGCCCTTCACCTTGAGGTTCGGGGACCAGGCGATCAGGGCGTCCGGGTCGACGTACGTCTCGTCGTCGCCGCGGCCGCAGTCGACGACGATCGGGGTGCCGCGTGAGGTCAGCGCGACCCAGCCCTGGCCGGAGATCTTGATGTTCCACAGGCCCTGGCCCGCGAACTTGGCGAGGCCCTTGACCCGCTCGACGCCCCACTGCAGGTTCGCGTCGAAGGCCAGCAGGTTCGTGCCGTTCACCGAGAGCGAGTCGCCCGCCAGATTGATGACGACGACGTCGGCTCCGTAGTCGGCGAGATAGAGCAGGCCGTCTCCGGAGCACTTCATCAGAGGTGCGCCTTCGCCGGTCATCCACTCCCGCGCGATCTGCCGCACGGCGGGCGGATTGGGCTCGTACTGCACGAACCCTTCGTAGGCGACCATCGAGCCCACGCGCGCGAGGAGGTCGTTTCCGGTCTGCATCGCCACCTTGACCATGTGGTGGCCGTGGTTCTCCATACGGGCGGCGACGGGCGCGGGAGCGAAGCCCGCGAGTTGCTGATTCATGACGGGCTCCCTCAGACCTCGAACGGCTGGACGATGATGAAGTTGCCGGGAGCACCCCGGAACTGGAGGTTCACGCTCTCCCCCGTGGGGCCCGCGGACGCGTTGGCGCGCAGCCGCACCTGGCTGGACACGATCGCCTGGGACGCGGCAGACCAGGCGACCACGGCGTGGCAGTCGGCGAAGGTCGTCGGGGTGACGGGCAGGACGACGGGCACACCATGCGTCTTGACGATGACCGTGCCGGTGCCCTGGAACTGCATCACGAACAGCGCGCCACCAGGGATGCCGTGGCCCTCGATCCTGCGGACCTCGTGCTGGAGGGACTCGTCGAACGCGAGGACGTTCTCCGCGGAGACACAGATCGCGTCCCCCTGGAGCTCGATGGGGTGCAGATGCGTGGCCTCCTCGGCGAGGAAGACCTGGCCGCGGCCGGAGCAGCGCATCAGCTGCATCTCCTGGCCGGTCGAATTGCCCACGACACGGCCCGCGAAGCCCGCGCCCTTGTAGCTGAACTCGACCTTGCCCTGGTAGAGCACCATGCTGCCCTGTCGGGCGAGCACGGCCTGCTCGCTGACGCCGAGGTCGACGCGGATCATCTTCTCGTTCTGCTGCGTCCAGCGCTGCCCTGTGGGGGCCTCGCGGTACGCGGCGAGAGCCGCCGCCACGCCACCGGCCTGCGGGGCACCCTGGGGGGCGCCTGCTCCGTACGGGGACGGGGCCGTGGGCTGACCGGGGAACTGTCCGGGGGGCTGCTGGCCGTAGCCGGGGGGCATCGGGGCGCTCGGCTGCTGGCCGTAACCGGGCGGCGGGGGCGCCGACTGGCCGGGGACCTGGCCGAACTGCGGCTGCTGCGGCGGCTGCTGGCCGGGCTGCCCGTACGGGGCGGGGGCCGGCGGGGGCGGGACCGCGCCGCCCTGCGGCGGGGTCATGGGCGCCACGATGGTCTGCGCGGCGTGTACCGAGGGGTCCGCGGGGGCCGGGGCGGGCGGCGCGAAGTTCTGGGCCGGGGCGGGCGCAGGGGTCGGTGCGGGGGCCGGGGGCTGCGCGGGGGCCTGGGTCTGCGCGGGTCCGGCGGGGGCGCCGAACGCGGGCGGAGCGGCGGCCTGGCCGGGGGGCGCGAAGGCCGGGGCGCCGGTGGCCTGCGGTGCCTGCGGCTCGGGCTCCTCCTCGGCGACCTCGCCGCCGAAGTTCTTCAGGAGTGCGTCGAGACCTCCGTCGAAGCCCTGGCCGATCGCGGCGAACCGCCAGACGTCCTTCATGTAGAAGTCGCCCAGCATCACGGCTCGCTCCGTGGAGAACTCCGCGCCGTTGAAGGAGTAGCGCGCCACTTCCTCACCACCCGCGACGATCCGGATGTACCCGGGGGCGACCTGCGACATCTGTCCGGCGCCGTCGATCGTCGCGGTGAACGACAGCTTCTTGATCTGCGGCGGGATCCGGTCGAGCGTGACCCGGAAGGACTCCGTGTCACCGGCCTGCGCGCCGAGGAGCTGGATGGACTCCTCGGGCGACTTCGGCTGGTTGAAGAAGATGAAGTAACTGTCGTCCGACAGGCGCTCGTCCGCGTCCAGGCCGAAGCAGCTGATGTCGAAGCTCAGTCCGGGGGCGGAGATCTGCACACCTACGTACAGATCGGTACCCGCGGTGAGGTCACTGATCTTGGCCTTGTGGCCGCGTTGGAATTCCCTGGCCATACGTAACGACCGTCCCCCATCCCGAATGTAAATGCGTCGCGCCAGGCTAACCGCAATCCGCGACAGCGGACCAAGCCGGTACAGACCCGGTACACAACCACCGCGCGCGGCGGAAGTTCACTCGTCGCGGGCAGCCGGCAGATGGGGCAGGCGGTCGGCCGCGACCACACCTTCGAGGTACCCACGAGCCCGTTCCGTCCGGGGATACGCCTCGAGGAGCTGCCAGAAGTTGGGGCCGTGGCCGGGGACGAGGAGGTGCGCGAGCTCGTGGACGAGGACGTAGTCGACGACGTACTCGGGCATGCCCTGCAGCCGGTGCGAAAGGCGGATGCTGCCCTCCGACGGGGTGCAGGAGCCCCACCGGGTGTTCTGGTTCGTGACCCAGCGAACGGACGCGGGCCTGGCCCGGCCGTCGAAGTACTGCTCGGAGAGTCGCTCGGCGCGCTCGGCGAGCTCCGCGTCGCCCAGGACCCGCTTGCTCTCCTGCGCAGCGAGCTTGTCGAGCATGACGTTGACCCAGCGCTGTTCCTCGGCCTCGGACATCCGGGCGGGGATGAGCACGACGGTGCGATCGCCCTCTCGGTACGCGGAGACCGTTCTGCGGCGGCGGGCGCTCCGTCTGACCTCGACCGCGCTCGCCACCGAGCCGGGTGACGGCGGGCTGGTCATGCTGCGCTGTGGGTTTCCGGCGCGGTGCAGTGGGTCGGCGGGCACGCCACGACGTTACCCGTTGGGTGTGGGGGAAGTCCCGCCTCCGGGACGGTTCGGCGGGGTATCGCTCCCCGTGCGATCGATTAGTACGACGAATACCCCCTGCCTGTGGACAACGCTGCGCGGCTGTCCGGCGAGGCGGGCATTCTGGCTGTCGACCGGTGATGCGGACGGGGACAGCGCCGGAGAATGACGGGGGACGAAGACCATGCATCCGATCTTGAAACCGGCGTTGCGGCGCGGCTGGCGCGATCTGAACACGATCCAGTTCGGCGTGGCGCCCGCCCATGCCCTGGTGCTCGGTCCGGTGGACACGGCGACGGGCAGCTTTCTCCAGCTCCTGGACGGGACCCGAGGGTTGCCGCTCCTGCGCGACGAGGGCAAGCGGATGGGGCTGCCCGACGAGCACGTGGACAAGCTCGTGCGGCGGTTGTCCGCGGCCGGGCTCCTCGACGACGCGACGGGCGGCGGTGCGGCGGCCGACGCCCTGCGCAGGAGGACATCGGCCATGGACCGGCTGCGTCCGGATCTGGCCTCCCTGACGGTCGTGGCTCCGGGGCCGGGCGACGGGATGCGGAAGCTTGCGGCGCGCCGCGCGATGCGGGTGCAGGTCCGGGGAGCGGGCCGGGTGGGGGCGGTGGTGGCCTCGGTCCTCTCCGGGGCGGGCGTGGGCCAGGTCGACGTGATGGAGGGAGGAGTCGTCGAACCCTGGGACGTGGCGCCGGGTGGCCTGCCCGCCGAGGCGGTCGGCGACCGCAGGGACACGGCGGCGCGGCGGATCGTGCGGCAGTCGGCTCCGGACAGCCCGCAACGCCGCGGCCGTAAGGAGGCGGGTGCGTGCCGAGAGCCGGGCGAAGGGGATCCGGGGCTCGCCCTCGTGATCATCGCCCCGCGGGACGGACTCGACGTCCACGCGCCCGACCCGCGCACCGCCGAGCCGCTCGTCACATCGGGGACGCCGCATCTTTACGCGGGAGTGATCGAAGGAACCGGAGTGGTCGGACCGCTCGTCCTGCCGGGGACGACGGCCTGCGCGAACTGTCTGGCACTGGATCGCGCCGACCGGGATCCGACCTGGCCGCGCTTGCTGGCGCAGTGGCGTTCGGGACGGGCTCGTCACGTGCACGCATGCGATCTGGCGCTGTCGACCACGGTCGCCGGCCTTGCCGCGGCGCATGCCCTGGCCTTTCTGGACGGGGCGGCACCGGCGAGCGCGGGGGCTCGCTGGGAGGCGTCCGTGCCCGGATTCGACTGGCACGCACGGCCGGTGCCACCGCATCTCACGTGCCCATGCGGGGCGGGTGTGGTGGATAAGGGGGAACACCCCGCCGGGGAGAAGAAGCCGCACGACACAATGGCCGGGTAACCGCCTGCGAAGGCGTGGCTGTCTGGGACTTGGAGGGGCGCATGTCTGATCTTCCCCGGAAGGCGGTAACCCGTACCGCCAAACTGGCCGCGCTGCCGCTCGGCTTCGCCGGGCGGGCGACCTGGGGGCTCGGCAAGCGGATCGGGGGCAAGTCGGCGGAGATCGTCGGCCGTGAGCTGCAGCAGCGCACGGCGGAGCAACTGTTCAAGGTGCTCGGCGAGCTCAAGGGCGGGGCCATGAAGTTCGGCCAGGCGCTCTCGGTCTTCGAGTCGGCGCTGCCTGAAGAGGTCGCCGGGCCGTATCGCGCCGCGCTGACGAAGCTGCAGGAAGCGGCTCCGCCGATGCCGACGCGCACCGTGCACGCCGTGCTCGCCGAGCGGCTCGGCGAGGACTGGCGCGAGCTGTTCCTGGAGTTCGAGGACAAACCGGCCGCCGCCGCCTCGATCGGCCAGGTCCACCGGGCGGTGTGGGAGGACGGGCGCGAGGTCGCGGTCAAGGTGCAGTACCCCGGGGCGGGCGAGGCGCTGCTCTCCGACCTGAACCAACTCAGCAGGTTCGCCAGGCTCCTGGGGCCGCTGATCCCTGGCATGGACATCAAGCCGCTCATCGCGGAGCTGCGCGACCGGGTCTCCGAGGAGCTCGACTACAGCCTGGAGGCGCAGGCGCAGCGCGCGCACGCCGAGGAGTTCGCGGACGATCCGGATGTCGTGGTCCCCGATGTGGTGCATCAGTGCGAGCAGGTCCTGGTGACCGAGTGGATCGACGGGATACCGCTCTCGGATGTGATCGCGGACGGCACCCAGGAACAGCGGGACCGGGCGGGACAGCTCCTGGCCCGTTTCCTCTTCTCGGGTCCCGCGCGCACGGGCCTGCTGCACGCCGATCCGCACCCGGGCAACTTCCGGCTGCTGCCCGACGAGAAGGACGGCTGGCGGCTCGGGGTCCTGGACTTCGGCACGGTGGACCGGCTGCCCGGCGGACTCCCCCCGACCATCGGCCGCTCCCTGCGGATGACGCTCGACGGCGAGGCCGACGCGGTCTACGCGATGCTGCGCGAGGAGGACTTCGTCCAGGAGTCCGTGGAACTCGAACCGGACGCGGTGCTCGACTATCTGCTGCCGATCATCGAACCGATGCTGGTGGAGGAGTTCACCTTCACCCGCGGCTGGATGCGCGGACAGGCGGCGCGGGTGGCCGATCCGCGTTCCCCCGCCTACCAGTTGGGCAAGCGGCTGAACCTCCCGCCGTCGTATCTGCTGATCCACCGGGTGACGTTGAGCACGATCGGGGTGCTGTGTCAGCTGGGGGCGACGGTGCGGATGCGGGACGAACTCGAGGAGTGGCTGCCGGGCTTCCTGGAGGAGGAGCCGGAGGACGAGGCGGACCGCACCACTGGGTAGGCCGCACCACCGGGCAGGCCGCACCACCGGGACTCACCACCACGGGGAGTCGAGTCGTCCCTCGATGGCCCTGAGGTTCTCGCGGGCGCAGGAGTCGCAGAAGTAGCGTCTGACGCCGTTCTCCACGGAGCAGGTCCAGGTGGGCGGCGTGCCTTCGGCAACGGTGCCGCAGCGGGAACACACGAGATTCTCGGCATTCTCGCTGCCCGAGGGCTGGGGAGTCTGCTGGTCCACCCGGCGACCCTATCGCCGCTCCCGGAGGTTCGCCCGGCACAACGCACCGCGGGGGCCGGTCCGTTCGGACCGGCCCCCGCGGGCATCGTGGTGTGGCTCAGTCAGTGCGTCGGCTCGTCACTCGTCACTGCATGACGGCGATGGCGAGCGCGCGCCTGGCGCGCAGCGACGCGCGCTCGGCGCGGCGCTGCATCCGGCGGGCAGCCATCAGGCGAGCGGCCGGGCGCTGGGCCTCGGCCTCACGCATGCGTTCGTGCATATGCGCACGAGCCAGGGCTTCTGGGATGAGTTGCATCTCGCGGGTCCTGTTCTGGCGCGAGTCGTTCGCGCCGGTGGTGGTGAAGTCTGGGGTGGCGGAGCCTGCGGGCTCGGCGGTGGCTGCCTTCATCGGGGCCTGCTTCTTGGGGTCGTGCGTCAGGGGGCGATCGATCGTTCCGATGGCGTTCATGCGGCGACAACCGGGTTCTTGCGCGGACGGCCACGCGGCCGCTTGCGGGCAACGACGACACCCTGGACGAAGAGCTCGCCGCCCCAGACGCCCCACGGCTCACGCCGCTCCTTGGCGCCGGCCAGGCAGGCCTCCATCAGCGGGCAGGTACGGCAGAGGGACTTGGCGTACTCGACGTCGGCGGGCGACTCGGCGAAGAAGACCTCGGGGTCGTAGGCACGGCAGGGGACGGGTACGCCGAGGTTCTCGATGGCGTCGTCGAGCGCGGTGAGCGCGGTGAGGGGAGTCAAGGTCGGGTCCTCCGTGGGAGCGGGCGGGGGGAGAGTCTCTGAAGGCGGTACGGACGGGGCGTGCGCTTCGAGTTGCACGGTGGTGTTTTCCTCGTCTGGTCGTGCCGGCCTGGGTCGGCCGGTTGGCGGCTGGTACCGGGTCTTGCTCGGCCCCTTCGCTCCGTCATCCCGTTTTGGGGAAAACAGAAGGGCCGCGGATCCCGGGTGGGGTTCCGCGGCCCTGAAGGCGCCGGTCTGATCGAGGATCAGACTGGATCACTCCAGGGTTCGAGCCCACGGAAGGCCCACATCGTGTGGTGCTGCGTCGTCTGCTTCTTGGATCCGGCACCGGCTGCGGCAAAGGCATAGGCCTGCGCCTGTGCCGTCACTACTGCTTCCGGTGCCTTGGTCGCTCGCTCGCTGCCCTCATTGACCTCACGCATCGGAAGCACGTCGAGAGCGATGTGAGCGGCGCGCGGGGACAGAGGCAGGGCAGAGAACTCCGGACGGACAGCGGCGGCAGCGATGCCACCGGACAGACCGGTGCCCAGGTTCGAGAAGCCGAGCAGGCAGGAAGCGACGACCGAGCGATCGGTCATTTTGGCGGTGCCGACGAAGCTCTCGTTGATGCTGATCACTGGAATCGCCTCCTCTCGGCGTCTATGGGATCGGCCGGGACCGATCCTGCGGGCTATTAAGTACAGCACGGGGCGAGGGCTTCGGAGAAGCCGCCGTTCCCGTGCTTAAGAACCTATGGGTCTTCCTTGCGCATGCGCAAACTATTTTTTCGACGAGTTTGAATCAGTCGCCATCGGCGCCCCTTACACGTTCCTCACCTGCACAAATGGCGAGGACATCAGATCCGAAGCGGTTGAGCTTGCGCACGCCGACGCCCGGGATCCGGGCCAGCTCGCCCTCTTCGTCCGGTGCGGCCTCCGCGATGGCGATCAAGGTCTTGTCCGTGAACACGCAGTAGGCGGGCTGTCCGAGGAGCTCCGCCTGGCCCGAACGCCACTCCCGCAGGCGTTCGTAGAGCCCTTCGTCCATGTCGGACGGGCAGTCCTCGCAGCGCATCAGTTTCATCTCGCCCGCGTCCGTCAGGGACCGCCCGCAGACCCGGCACCGGGCCGGGGACCTGCTCGTCCGCCGACGGCTCCTGGCGCCACCGCCGCCCTCCTCGCCACCGCTGCCGCTGCCGCGCTCGACGCCACCGGGCCCGCCGCCCGCGGCGCGGGCTCCGGTGCCCGCCCCCGAGCCCGGTCGCAGCCCGTCGAGGAAGCGGCTGGGGCGGCGTCCCCCGCGGCCGCCCGGCGAACGCGACAGTGCCCAGGAGAGGGAGAGGTGGGCGCGGGCACGGGTGACGCCCACGTACAGGAGGCGGCGCTCCTCCTCGACCTGCTCGTCGGTCTTGGCGTACGTGATCGGCATCATGCCCTCGGCCAGGCCGACCAGGAAGACGGCGTCCCACTCCAGGCCCTTGGCGGCGTGCAGCGAGGCGAGGGTGACACCTTCCACGGTCGGCGCGTGCTGCGCGTTCGCGCGCTCGTCGAGCTCCCCCACGAGGTCGGAGAGCGTCGCGCCGGGCTTGGCCAGCGCGAAGTCCTCGGCGAGGCGCACCAGGGCCGCCAGGGACTCCCAGCGGTCGCGGGCCGCGCCGGAGCCCGCCGGGGGCTGAGTCGTCCAGCCCTTCGTGGAGAGGACGGCACGCACCTGCGAGGGCAGGTCGACGACGTCGTCCAGCAGAGAGTCGTTGCCCCCGAAGCGTGCCGCGCCGCGCAGGGCGGCGCCCGCCTCCCTGACCTCCGTGCGCTCGAAGAACCGCTCGGCCCCCCGCAGCTGATAGGGCACCCCGGCGTCGGCGAGCGCTTGTTCGTAGATCTCGGACTGGGAGTTCGTGCGGAAGAGGACCGCGATCTCGCTGGCCGGGACGCCGTCGGCGATGAGGGCACGGATGCGGCGGGCGGCACCCTCGGCCTCGGCGGGCTCGTCCGCGTACTCCGTGTAGAAGGGCTCGGCTCCGGCGTCGCGCTGAGAGATCAGTTCGAGGCGGTGGTCGGCTGCGCGGCCGCGGGCCTGGGAGAGCAGGCCGTTGGCGAGGTGGACGACCTGGGGCGTGGAGCGGTAGTCCCTGACGAGCTTGACGACCGTCGCCCCGGGGTGGCGGGTGCGGAAGTTGAGCAGGTGGTCGGGGGTCGCGCCGGTGAAGGAGTAGATCGTCTGGCTGGCGTCGCCGACGACGCAGAGGCTGTCGCGGTCGCCGAGCCACAGCTCCAGGAGGCGCTGCTGGAGGGGGCTGACGTCCTGATACTCGTCGACCACGAAGTGCTGGTACTGGGCGCGGACCTGGTCGGCGATGTCGTGGCGGTCCTGGAGGATGCCGACGGCCAGGAGCAGGACGTCCTCGAAGTCGATGACGGCGCGGTCGCGCTTGAGGTCCTCGTACGCGCCGTAGATCTGGGCGATCTCCGCCGCGTCGCGGGGGATGAGGCGGCCGGACTTGGCAGCGGCGGCAGCGTAGTCGGCGGGGACGGTCTGAGTGACCTTGGACCACTCGATCTCGCTCGTCACGTCGCGCAGTTCGTTGCGGTCGAGGCGGATGCGGGACGCGGCCGCCGCGTCCGCGACGAGCTTGATCTTGCGGTCGACGATCCGGGGCAGCTGGCCACCGACTGCTTTCGGCCAGAAGAACTGGAGCTGGCGCAGGGCGGCGGAGTGGAACGTGCGCGCTTGGACCCCGGAGACGCCTAGCTGGCGGAGGCGGCCGCGCATCTCGCCCGCCGCGCGGTTGGTGAACGTGACGGCGAGCACGCTGGCCGGCTGGAGGATTCCGGCGCGCACGCCGTAGGCGATCCGGTGGGTGATCGCCCGGGTCTTGCCCGTCCCGGCGCCCGCCAGGACGCACACCGGCCCGTGCAGGGCGGTCGCCACCTCGCGCTGCTCGGGGTCGAGCCCGGCGAGCACCGCGTCGGCAGAGTCCGGGACCTGCGGGAAGAGGGTGGAGTGCGTTGCTGCTGTCACCCCGCCATGCTGCCAGGTCGCCGGAGGCGCGTGAGCCGGTTGTCCACAGGGAGGCCGGTGCGGTCGTACTAATGCGGGAATGGTGGCCGGGTCACGTACGTTCAGGTCATTGCGATGACGCACCCCGAGCAACAAAGGAGCGCGAGACACATGCCGGGCACTGTGACGATGTACAGCACCACGTGGTGCGGCTACTGCCGCCGGCTCAAGGGCCAGATGGACCGCGAGGGCATCACGTACAACGAGATCAACATTGAGCACGACCCGGATTCCGCGACCTTCGTCGAGAAGGCGAACGGCGGAAACCAGACGGTTCCCACCGTTCTCTTCCCGGACGGCTCGACGCTGACGAACCCGTCGCTCGCCCAGGTGAAGCAGAAGCTGGCCGCCTGAGCGACTAGCCGACGGTGCCCGGCTTCGGCAGGGGCTTTCCGTACCAGAGCTCGATCAGTCGGGCCGCAATCGAGATCCCGTAGGGAGGCAGGACCTCCCCGGACTCGAATGCGGCCCGCAGGTCTTCCCGGGAGAACCAGCGGGCCTCGGAGATCTCCTCGCCGTCCACGTTGATCTCCGACGACGTGGCGTCGGCCATGAAGCCCAGCATCAGGCTGGAGGGGAACGGCCAGGGCTGGCTCGCGACGTACTCGACGTCGCCGACCGTGACGCCGGCCTCCTCCCAGACCTCGCGCCGTACCGACGTCTCGATGGACTCGCCCGGCTCCACGAAGCCCGCGAGCGTCGAGAAGCGGCCTTCGGGCCAGTGCACCTGGCGGCCGAGGAGCGCACGGTCCTGGTCGTCCGTCACGAGCATGATCACGGCAGGGTCCGTACGCGGGTAGTGCTCGGCGCCGCACGCCTGGCAGCGGCGGATGTGCCCTGCCGCGGCGATGACCGTGCGCTCGCCGCAGCGCGAGCAGAAGCGGTGCAGGCGCTGCCAGTTCTCCAGGGCGACGGCGTGCACCATCAGGCCCGCGTCACGGGGCGACAGGAGGAGCCCGGCCTCTCGCAGGCCCGCGGGACGCGCCTGCTGGTCCATGCGGCCGGGCAGGGAGTCCTTCTGGAGCGCGAAGAAGCTGACGCCGTCGTCGTCCGTGCCCAGGAAATAGCGGTGGGCTTCGGTAAGAGGTGCTTCGAAGGACGGCGTCATCACCAGTTCGGTGCTGCCGTCCGGCATCTCGTCGATGAGTACCTGGCCACCGGAGACCACGAAGACCCGTGTCGTGGGGTGGCTCCAGGCGGCGGCGAGCCAGGCCTCGTCGAGACGGTGGTGGGCTGCGCGATCGATGCCGCTCGGTGCGGTGAGCGAGACGGGACGGTCAGCGGTGCGTTCGGTCCAGGTGGTCACAGGTGCTTCCAACTCCCCCGATGGAATGGGTGGTGCGGCAAGGTCGGCAAGGCGGGGCTCAGTGTGCATCGCGCCAGTGCTCGGCGAGATCGCCCCACAGGTAGGCCGTCGTCTCGACTCCCTTGAGGAGAAGATCGAGTTCGACCTTCTCGTTCGGTGCGTGCCAGCCGTCGGACGGCACGGAGATGCCCAGGAAGAGCACGGGGGCGGCGAGTACGTCCTGAAGGTCGGCCGCCGGTCCCGAACCGCCCTCTCGGGTGAAGCGGATCGGCTGTTCGAAGGCCTGGCCCATCGCCCGTACGACGGACTGAAGGGCGGGGTGGTCGAGCGGCGTGAGGCACGGGCGCGTGGCGGCGCCGAAGGTGATCGTGTGGCTGATTCCGTTCGGCAGCTGGTCGGCGACCCAGGTGCGGACGGCCTCTTCGACACGGTCCGGGTCCTGGCCCGCGACGAGGCGGAAGGAGAGCTTCAGGAAGGCGGACGACGGGACGATCGTCTTGCCGCCCGGCCCTTGATAGCCGCCGCCGATGCCGTTCACCTCGGCGGTGGGGCGGGCCCAGATGCGCTCCAGGGTGGTGTGGCCCGCTTCTCCGTAGGTCGCGTGGGACTTGGCCGTACGCAGCCAGCGCTCCTCGTCGAAGGGCAGCTCGGCGAAGAGTTCGCGCTCGCGGTCGGTGAGTTCGGTGATGCCTTCGTAGAAGCCCGGGACGGCCACGCGCGCGTGCTCGTCGTGCAGCGCCGCGACGAGGCGGGCGGCGGCGGTCGCCGGGTTCGGGACGGCGCCGCCGAAGGAGCCCGAGTGGATGTCCTGGTCGGGGCCGCGCAGCTCGATCTCGCAGTCGGCGAGGCCGCGCATGCCCGTGCACACCGTGGGGGTGTCCTCCGCCCACATGCCGGTGTCCGAGACGATCACCGCGTCCGCCGCGATGCGCTCCTTGTGCTCCTCGATCAGCGCGCGGAAGTGCGGGGAGCCCGACTCCTCCTCGCCCTCGATCAGGAGCTTCAGGTTCACGGCAGGGGCGGTGCGGCCGGTGGCGGCAAGGTGGGCGCGGACGCCGAGTGTGTGGAAGAACACCTGCCCCTTGTCGTCGGCGGCACCGCGCGCATAGAGGCGGTTGCCCTGCACGACGGGCTCGAAGGGGTCGGTGTGCCAGCCGTCCTCGCGCGCCGCGGGCTGCACGTCGTGGTGGCCGTAGACCAGGATCGTGGGGGCCTGCGGGTCGCCTGAGGGCCACTCGGCGAAGACGGCGGGAGCACCGGCCGTCTGCCAGACCTCGGCGGTCGGGAAGCCGGTCTCCTTGAGCTGCGCGGCAAGCCAGTCCGCGCTGCGCCGCACATCCTGTGCGTGGTCGGGCTGTGCCGACACCGAGGGGATGCGCAGCCACTCGGCGAGGTCGTCGAGGAAGGCGGCACGGTGGGTCTGAATGTACGTACGAACGGCGCTGACGCCACTGACGTCACTGTCAACGGACTGGCTCATGGTCACGAGCCTAGCCGCCCGCGGGAGCCGGACCGTCCGGTGGTTCGTCACCCGGATGCCCGCCCGGTTCCGCCAGCAGGATCCGCTCCAGCTCGGCCCGGCCGGGCAGGTGCGCGGGGCGGGATGTCTCGCCGCTGCGCACGTACAGGAACGACGCCTTCACGGACTCCGGGGGCACGTCGTGCAGCTCGGCCCAGGCCAGGCGGTAGACGGCGAGCTGGAGGGGGTCGGCGGTGCGGGTGCGGCTGGTCTTCCAGTCGACGATCTCATACGTCACGTCGTCGCCGTCGACCTCCTTGTAGACCGCGTCGATCCGGCCGCGGACCACACGGCCGGCGAGCGTCAGCTGGAAGGGCACCTCGACGCGGTGCGGGGTGCGGTGGGCGTACTCGGTGCGCTCGAAGGCTTCCTTGAGCGCGTCCAGGTCGCGTTCGTCGGCGATCTCGGCCTCTCCGGGGCCGCCGCCCGGCAGGTCCTCGGGGCCGAGCAGCGGGAGGCGCAGCTCCTCGAAGCGGGTCTCGATCCAGGCGTGGAAGCGGGTGCCGCGCCTGGCCGCGGGCTGCGGCGGGCGTGGCATGGGGCGCGCGAGCTCCTGCGCGAAGCCCTCCGGGTCGGCGGCGAGGCGCAGCACTTCGGACGCGGTCAGCGATGCCGGTACGGGGATGTCCCTGACCGCTTCACGGGCGCGCAGGAGTTCGCCGGTGAGAGCGTCCAGGTCGCGGTCCCAGGAGGCGAGCGTGCGGGCCTCCTCGGGGGTGAGGCGGGCGCGCTCCGGGGCGGCTTCGGGCTCCTCCGGCGGGGCCGCCTCGGACGGGTGCGGGCGGGCCTCGGGCTCGGGCGCCTGGTGCGGGACGGGCGCTTGGCGCGGGTCCCCTTCGGGGGCAGCGGGGAGGTGCATGCGTGCGTGGGGCAGCGCAGGGCGTTCCTGGGGCAGGGCGTCCCAGTCGTCCGGGGTGACGTCCGGGAAGCCGGCATCGCCGAACGGCGGCTCCTCGTAAGGCACCTCTCCGTAGGGCAACGCCTCGTCCTCCTCCGGCGGGGGCGGCCAGTCCGGGTCCTCGGACGGGGGCACGTCGTCGTACGCCGACGGGTGGGGTTCTTCGTGCGAACGGGCGTCGACCGGGTCCCCCTCCGCCGTCAGATCCCCCGTCAGGCGGTCCAGATGCGTGAGGACCGTCTGGGCGGCGGCCCTGCGGCGGGCGAGGGACGCGTCGTCCAGCGGCAGCGGCCACGCGTGTTCGGCGGCGCCCTCCGTCAGGGCGGGGTTCTCCTCGCCCTCCTCCGGTTCGTCCGCCCAGGCCTCGATCTCCCCGTGGCCCACCGCGCAGTGGTCGTACAGCGCCCGGAGGAAGTCCGAGGGGCCGCGCGGCTTCTTCTGCGAGGGCCCCCACCAGTGGCCGGAGCCCAGGAGCAGCGAGCGGGGGCGGGTGAACGTCACATAGCCGAGGCGGAGCTCCTCGGTGTGCTGGTGCTCCTTCATGTCCTCGTGGAAGGCCTTCATGGACCGGGAGTCCCACGCCTCGATGTCGGGCAGGGTCGCCGCGTCCCCGCGCAGCGCATGCGGGACGACCTTGCCCTGGGCCGTCCACTTCTCGCGGCCCTGGGTGCTCGGGAACGTCCCGGTGACCAGGCCGGGGACGGCCACGACGTCCCACTCCAGGCCCTTGGACTTGTGGGCGGTGAGCACCTTGACCGTGTTCTCGCCGCCGGGCAGGGCGTTGTCCAGGCCCTTCTCGTACTGCGCGGCCGTCCGAAGGAAGGCGAGGAAGGCAAGCAGGCTCGCCCCGCTGTCGTTCGCGGCGAAGGAGGCGGCGACGTCCAGGAAGTTCGACAGCGTCTCTCGGCGGCGGGCGGCGAGGGCGTGCGGCGACGCGGAGAGTTCGACCTCTAGGCCCGTGACGGCGAGCACCCGGTGCAGCACGTCCATCAGGGGGTCGGCGAGCGAGCGGCGCAGATCGCGCAGTTCGGCCGCGAGCCGGGCGAACCGCACCCTCGCATCCGGCGAGAAGGGCAGCCCGTCGTCCTCCGTGTCCTCGTCGAAAGGCGTCTCCAGGAACGTGTCGAGCGCGTCCGCGAGCGATATCACCTCGGAGGGGTCGACCCCCTCGACCGCTTCGGCGAGCCGCCGGTCCGGGTCGTCGTCCGGGGCCGCGTGCCCATGGCGTACGAGGAGGCGTGCGCGGCGGCCCAGGAGGGCTAGGTCGCGCGGGCCGATGCGCCAGCGCGGGCCGGTCAGCAGGCGCACCAGGGAGGCGTTGGCGCCCGGGTCCTGGAGCACCTCGCAGACGGCGACCAGGTCGGCGACCTCGGGGAGGTGCAGAAGCCCGGAGAGGCCGACGACCTCCACGGGGACGTCGCGGGCGACCAGCGCGCCCTGGATCTGCGCGAAATCCGTGGCCGTGCGGCACAGGACCGCGATCTCGCCGGGGGCCTTTCCGGTGCGCACGAGGTGCGCGATGGAGTCGGCCAGCCAGTCGATCTCCTCGGCGTGCGTGGGCAGCAGCGCGCAGCGCACCATGCCGTCGCGCTCGGCGCCCGGCGCGGGCCGCAGCGCCTCCACGCCCGCGTGCATCGCGCGCAAGGGCTCCGCGAGGCCGTTCGCGAGGTCCAGGAGGCGGCCGCCGCTGCGGCGGTTCTCGCTGAGGGCGTGGCGGGCCGCGGGGCGCCCGTCGGCGTGCGCGAAGTGCTCGGGGAAGTCGTCCAGGTTCGCCACGGACGCGCCGCGCCAGCCGTAGATCGCCTGGCAGGGGTCGCCGACCGCCGTCACGGGGTGGCCCGTGCCGCCTCCGAAGAGGCCCGCCAGAAGGATGCGCTGGGCCACGGAGGTGTCCTGATACTCGTCGAGCAGGACGACCCGGAACTCCTCCCGCAGAATCTCGCCGACCTCCGCGCGGGTGCGGGCCAGCGTCGCGGAGAGTGCGATCTGGTCGCCGAAGTCGAGGAGGTCACGGGCGCTCTTCGCGTCCCTGTAGCGGCCGACGAGCTCGGCCAGTTCGAGCCGGGCGGCCGCCGTCTCCGGCACCTTGCGCAGGTCGGCGTTGGAGAGCTTGGCGCCCTCCAGGGCGTGCAGCAGCTCGGTGTCGTACGCGCGGAGCTTCTCGGGACGTACGAGATGTTCGGCGAGCTCGCTGTCGAGCGCGAGGAGGTCGCTGACGAGGTCGGGGAAGGAGCGCGTCAGCGCGGGATACGGGCCCGGTGCCTCGCGCAGCACGCGCGCGGCGAGCTGGAAGCGGGTGGCGTCGGCGAGCAGCCTGGCGGTGGGTTCGAGCCCTATGCGCAGCCCGTGATCGGTCAGCAGGCGGCCCGCGAAGGCGTGGTACGTGGAGATGACCGGTTCGCCCGGAGGGTGGTCCGGGTCGAGCGCCTCGGGGTCGGTGACCCCGGCCTTGATCAGCGCCTGGCGCACCCGCTCGGCGAGTTCACCGGCCGCCTTGTTCGTGAACGTCAGGCCGAGGACCTGCTCGGGGGCGACCTGCCCGGTGCCGACCAGCCACACCACGCGGGCCGCCATCACCGTCGTCTTGCCCGACCCGGCTCCGGCCACGATCACCTGCGGGGCGGGCGGCGCGGTGATGCAGGCCGTCTGCTCCGGGGTGAAGGGGATGCCGAGGAGCTCTTTGAGCTGCTCGGGGTCGGTGATACGAGGTGACACGTCAGAGAGGCTAGCGGCGGCCACTGACAATCGGGGCATGCCCGGCTGCCGGCGGCCGCCGACGCTCAGGGCGTCAGGACGCCATGAGCTCCTGCACGTCCATGACCTCGTTGGGTGCCGGGGCCTTGACGACTACGGGCTTGCCGTAGTCGGTGAAGTTCATCGTGCCCGGGTCGTCCTTGCCCGAGGTGTCGGCCTTCAGGAGAATCGGGAGCTGTTGCCGAACGCACAACCGGCACAGCAAAACCGCCATCGCGCAGGACGCCACCATGTGTCGAGCTCTAAGGGAGCGCAGTGTCCTGAAGAGGCTTGCGTTCCCAAGACACTTGGGGTGGCTGCACGAGGCTCCCGCCCTCTACACCCCGGCCGACATCCTGCATGCGTCCGAAACTATGGACTCCCGCACGCCCGCAGCCATCAGCGCGACCTTGCACTTGCCCACATAAAACGGGCTCGACGGCGTTCCCTTGCCCTTGGCCGCCGCGTCACAGGCCTTCGTCACCTTCGGGCCAACCGTGTAGCCATGGTTCTTCACCCACGCCCTGCAGTCCCAGGCTGTTGCGGACGCGGGTGCCGCTGCCGCCACTGGCACAGCCACCACACCTGCGACCATGCTCGCTGCCACCAAGAGCCGCTTCACATTCAGCGCTTTCACACTGCTCCCCTTCAGTTCACCAGCCGCTTGCATTGATCCAAAACTGTAGATGATCTATGAAGTTGCTGTGGAAACGACTGCGTAGGCGTGAGCTTGACCACTGACGCGGCAGTTGTCGCCTATGTCAATCCACGACGAACCTCCGGCTGCGCGCTGCAGGAGGCGCGGAAGGCGTAGTGCGTGCAGCGCTGGCCCGTGGTGGGCGAGAAGCGTTCGTCGAGGGCCTTGCCGGCCGCCGTGTCGAGGAGGTCGCCCACTCACTCCCCCGCGAGCGGCTCCTGGGCCTGCGCCTCGGGGAGGGCCTCGAACACCGTCCTTCTTGGCGGTGCCCTGGCGCAGCTGCACCAGTTCCGTGCCGCCCGTCTCCGGAATACACCGTCGAAGGGCCTCGTCCACCGCACCCTCACGGAGGGCAAGCTGGTAGACGGCAAGCCGTGGGTGGCGGGCCATTTCCGCGGCAGTGGGCCCCCTGGGCCTGCGGGTTCAGGAACCCATCAGGTCCTTCAGGTCGTCCTGCTCGACGACCTGGTCGGCCGGCGGAGCCTTGACGACGACGGACTTGCCGTAATCGCCGAAGTTCAGCTTGACGGGGTCGTCGCCGCCCTTCTTGTCGATCTGCAGGAAGTACGGCTTGCCGTCCAGAGCGACGTGGTAGGTGACGGTCTGGCCGCCGTCCTTCTTGGTGAGGACAGCCGTCTTCTCCCCGTCGACCTCGGCGTCCTTCTCACGCTTGAGGCCCTTGAGCTCCTTGGACTCGAACATCTGGTCCTTGTCGCAGGTCTTGTTCTCCTGGCCGGGAGGGGACTTCATCCAGCGGCCCTTCAGCTTCTCGCCCAGGGCGGCGCTGCCGGTGCTCTTCCAGAACTTGTCGTCACCCTTGAAGTACGAGTCCTTGCCCGACACGAGGATCTCGCCGGTGCCCGTGGCGGAAGAACCCGTCTCGCCCTGGCAGTCACCGGACTTGGCGACGGCGAAGTCGACCTGCATCGACTTGCCCGACTCCTCGCCCTTGCCCGAGACCTTGAAGGAGCCCGCCCCCTTGGAGGCGTCGGCGGCCTTCTTGGCGATCTTGTCGGCGCTCATCCCCTCGAAGGGGTCCTTCTCCTCGCTGGAGCAGCCCGTGATGCCGACGAACGCGGCGGCGCAGGCGACTGCCGCGGCCAGGAGCTTCCGGTTGGCTGCCATGTGTGTTTCTCCTCAAGAGACGTTGAGCTTTGCGGCGACTTTAGACGGCCTGTGCGGCTGCTATGAGCGCGGTGGGCAGCGGAGTGACGTTGGCCACTGGCACCCCCTCCGGCCGTCACTCCACGACCTGCCGGCCCTCCGGCCTCGCGCTGCACGAGGCGCGGAAGGAGCAGTGCGTGCAGTGCTGGCCCGTGGTGGGCGAGAAGCGTTCGTCCAGGACCTTGCCGGCCGCCGTGGCGAGCAGGTCGCCCACCCACTCCCCGGCGAGCGGCTCCTGGGCCTGCACCTTGGGGAGGGTTTCGCCGCCGTCCTTCTTTGCGGCGCCCTGCCGCAGCTGCACCAGTTCCGCGCCGCCCGCCTCCGGACGTACGCCTTCGAAGGCGTCGTCGACCGCGCCTTCGCGCAGGGCGAGCTGGTACACGGCGAGCTGCGGGTGGCGGGCCACCTCGGCGGCGGTCGGCGTCTGCTTGCCGGTCTTGAAGTCCACTACGTAGGCACGGCCCTGCGCGTCCTGTTCGACGCGGTCCATGGAACCGCGCACGCGTACCTCGTAGGGCCCCGCTTCAAGGGTCACGTCGAAGTCGTGCTCGCTGCTGACGGGGGTACGGGTCCCGCGGTCCATCACATGCCACTGCAGGAAACGTTCGAGCGCCACGCGCGCGTGCTCCTTCTCCTGCGCCGACTTCCAGGGGGCGTCGAAGGCCAGCGCGTCCCACACCGAGTCGAGGCGCTCCATGAGGACGGCGAGATCGGCGGGTGTCCTGCCGGACGCGACCTCGTCGGCCAGGACGTGCACCACGTTGCCGAAGCCCTGGGCCGCGGTCGCCGGGGCGTCCGCCTTCACCTCGCGGCCCAGGAACCACTGCAGGGAGCAAGTGTTGGCGAGCTGGTCCAGGGCGCTCCCGGAGAGCACGACGGGCTTGTCGCGGTCCCGCAGGGGGACTTCGCTCGCCGTCGGCTCGTACATGCCCCACCAGCGGTACGGGTGCGCGGACGGTACGAGGGGGCGGCCGTCGGCGTCGCTGAGCGCGGCGAGCCGGGCCAGACGGTGGGCGGCGGCCTCGCGCAGCGGCTCCGAGACCCGGGGGTCGACGGTGGTGGAGCGCAGCTCGGCGACGAGCGCGGAGACGGACAGGGGGCGGCGCGGGCGGCCCGTTATGTCCTTGGGTTCGACGCCGAGTTCGCTGAGGAAGCGGGACGGCTGTTCGCCGTCGTCCGCGGGCGCCTTGACGGCGGTGACGACGAGGCGTTCACGCGCGCGCGTGGCGGCCACGTAGAACAACCGGCGCTCTTCGGAGAGGAGCGCTCCGGGGGTGAGGGGTTCGGCGAGGCCGTCGCTTCCGATGCGGTCGGCCTCCAGGAGGGAGCCGCGGCGGCGCAGGTCGGGCCAGAGACCTTCCTGGACACCGGCGACCACCACGAGCCGCCACTCCAGGCCCTTGGAACGGTGCGCCGTCATCAGGCGTACGGCGTCGGGGCGTACCGCCCTGCGCATGAGGGTGTCCGCGGCGATGTCCTGCGCCTCGGTCTCCTCCAGGAAGTTGAGGGCGCCGCGCCCTCCGGTGCGTTCCTCCGCGCGAGAGGCGTACGCGAACAGGGCGCAGACCGCGTCGAGATCACGGTCCGCGTTACGCCCCGCCGCGCCGCCGCGGCGCGCGGTCCGTTCCAGGCGGCGCGGCCACGGGGTGCCGTCCCAGAGCTCCCAGAGCGCCTCCTCGGCGGTGCCGCCGCCCGCGAGACGTTCACGGGCCTTGCGCAGCAGCGCGCCGAGCCGTTGGGCGCCGCGTGCGTACGCGGGGTCGTGGGCGACGAGCCGTTCCGGTTCGGCCAGCGCACGCGCGAGGAGGACGTCGGAGGGCGGCGGAAGGTGGTTTCCCGCGGCGCGCTCCTCCGCGCGAAGGGCACGCCCCAGACGGCGGAGATCGGCGGCGTCCATGCCGGCGAGGGGGGATGTGAGGAGGGTCAGGGCGGTCTCGGTGTCGAGCCAGGCGGAGGCCCCGGCTCCGGGCGCGGGCTCGCTACTGGGCTCTGCGTCTGCGTCGGCGTCGGCGTCGGCCTCCGGCTCCGACTCAGGCCCCGACTCAGGCCCAGGCCCAGGCGCCGGCTCTGACTCCGATCCCGGCTCCGGCTCCGGCTCCGACCCCAGCTCCAGCTCCAGCTCCAGCTCTACCCCAGCAGGCGCCCCCTGAGCCCCAGGCACCCCCTGAGCCACCACCGCCGTAGCCACCGCCCGCAGTGCTGTGAGCAGGGGCGTGACCGCCGGTTCGTGGCGCAGGGCGATGTCGTCGCCGTCGATGTCCAGGGGGACGCCGGCCGCGGTGAGGCTGCGGCGGACCGCGGGGATCGTGTGGGCTCCCGCGCGGACCAGGACGGCCATCTCACCCCACGGAACACCGTCCTCCAGGTGCGCGCGGCGCAGGATGTCCGCGATGTTGTCGAGTTCGGCGCCCGCCGTCGGGTAGGTGTACGTCTCCACGCGGCCGCCCTCCCTGACCGCGGCCAGCTCCCGGTGGGCCCGCACCTTGTCCGCGGGCAGCCTGGTGAGCGGCATGCGGCGGGTGAGCAGACGGGTGGCCTCCAGGAGGCCGGCGCCCGACCTGCGCGAGGTCGTCAGGACCTCCACCGGCGCCGCGGTGCCGTCCGCGCGCGGGAAGCGGTCGGGGAACTCCAGGATGCCGTTCACGTCGGCGCCCCGGAAGGTGTAGATCGACTGGTCCGGGTCGCCGAACGCGACGAGGGATCGCCCGCCCCCGGCAAGGGCGTGCAGCAGCCGCACCTGCGCCGGGTCCGTGTCCTGGTACTCGTCCACGAACACCGCGTCGTACTGCGCGCCGAGCGCCCGCGCGACCTCGGGCCGCCGCGCGAGCAGCACCGCGCGGTGCACCAGTTCCGCGTAGTCGAGCACTCCTTGCATGTCGAGTACGTCCAGGTACTCCGCGAGGAACGCCGCCGCCGCACCCCAGTCCGGGCGCCCCGCACGCCGGGCGAAGGCATCCAGGGCATCGGGCCCGAGGCCCAGTTCACGGCTCCGGGCAAGCACCGCGCGCACCTCGTCGGCGAAGCCCCGCGTCGTCAGGCAGGCGCGCAGCTCGTCCGGCCAGCGGACGTGGGAGCGCCCCTCGCCCGCCAGGTCGATCTGGCCCGCGAGGAGCTCGCGTACGGCCACGTCCTGCTCGGGACCGGAGAGGAGGCGCAGGGGCTCGACGAACAGGTCCGCGTCCTGGTGGGCGCGGATGAGGGCGTAACAGAAGGAGTGGAAGGTCGTCGCCTGCGGAGCGTTGGCCGCTCCTATGCGCAGCGCCATGCGGTCGCGCAGTTCCACCGCGGCCTTGCGGCTGAACGTGAGGACCAGGACCCGCTCCGGCTCCGTGCCCTTGGCGATCCGCGCGGCGACGGATTCCACGAGCGTCGTCGTCTTGCCCGTGCCGGGCCCCGCCAGGACGAGCAGCGGCCCTCCGGGGTGGTCAACCACCGCACGCTGCCGTGCGTCAAGACGAGGGGGGTCCACGCGGACCGGCGGGGTACGCACCAGCCGATAGGCACCCTGGGTCCCCTGTCGCGCCTGGAGGTGCGACGGGTGCCGGGTGTGCCGGGCGGAAGAAGTGGAGCTCACGTGGGTCGCCGGTCCTGGTGGGTGTACGTGGTGAAAAACGGCTGCGCGATGGCTGCGGGGTGAGAGAAATGCGTGCTGTCGACGCTACGCCAGCGGGCGTGCGGGGCGGGGGGCTTCCCCCGTACGGGCCACCGGTCCCCCGCGACGCCGCGGGATGGCCGAAGCTGTCAGGTGTGAGCCTCCGGAGCCCGCGGGTGAGCGGCCTCGCCGCTGCCCGCCGCGTCGTCGCCCGCCGCCCTGTCGCCCCCGTGCGGACCGGCGCCGTCCCAGCGCGCCCGCCGCATGTCGAGGCGCGGGACGTGGCCCTGGGCCGCACGGCTCGCCTCCCGCAGCGGCGTGCCCTCCGCGCGGTAGTGGCCGATCGCGCGCAGTTCGTGGCCGGGCAGGAGCACGCCGTCCGAGCGCACCACGCGCCACCACGGAACCGCCCCTCCGTAGAGCGCCATCACCCGGCCGACCTGCCGGGGGCCGCCCTCCTCCAGCCATTCGGCGACGTCCCCGTACGTCATGACCCGCCCCGGAGGGATCAGCTCCGCGACCTCGAGGACCCGCTCCGCGTACTCCGGGTACTCCGGAAGCCCTTGCTCCGGTCCGCTCTCCTCGCTCATCCGGTCCATCCTGCCGTACCCCACCGACACAGTGAGCGGCCCGCGACAGAGTGTGCGGTACGAGACAAACTGGAGCTCGGTGAACACTTTGCGCCCCCGCATTGCACCCTGATGCCCCCCTCTGTCGGTGGGACATGCCACCATCGTGCGGGCGGTGACTGGTGATACGAGATCAAGAAGAGGCGACGGAGCAGCAGGATGTGCACCCCGATGAGACGGCGGGCACCCCTGCGGCCGAGGCGCACCCGGACACCGGTGGGCACTCCCTGAAGAAGCACGAGAAGTTCGAGAAGTCCGGCGGGCCCGGCGGGTCCGCCGAGGCCGGGGCCGGGGCCGGGCCGTCCGAAGCCGGGTTGCCCGAAGCCGGGCCCTCCGGAGCCGGGCAGGACATCCACGACGCCTTCGTGCCCGATGACTGCACGGACGACGAGGGAGCCCACACCGACCGCGTGGCCGGTGACGAACCGCTGCTCGCCGCGCGCGTGCACCGCCCCTCCGACCTGATGCGGCTGCTCGTCGGCATCCTCGGGATCGCCGTCGTCCTCGCCATCGCCGCGTTCGCGCACGGCACGACATCGGGTCTCGCCCAGGACATCGACAAGGGCACGGACCAGGCGCCCGACCTCTTGATCAAGTTCGCGGGTCTCACCGCGAGCATCGGCGTCCTGCTCGTACCGGTCGCCTTCGCCATCGAGCGGCTGGTCAAACGGGACGGCCTGCGCATCGCCGACGGCGTTCTCGCGGCCGTCCTGGCGCACGGCGTCACGCTGGCCACCGACCTCTGGGTCGCCAAGGCCGCACCGGGTTCCATCCAGGAGGCGCTGACCCGGCCGTCCCCCGGTGATCTGCACGCGCTCACCGATCCCGTACACGGCTATCTGGCCCCTGTCATCGCGTACATGACAGCCGTGGGAATGTCCCGCAGACCCCGCTGGCGTGTGGTCCTGTGGGTGGTGCTGCTGCTCGACGCCTTCACCATGCTGGTCACCGGCTACACCACGCCGTTCTCGATCATCCTGACCGTCCTCCTCGGCTGGAGCGTGGCCTACGGCACGCTGTACGCGGTCGGCTCGCCGAACGTGCGGCCCACCGGCCAGACGCTGCTCGCCGGCCTGCGGCACGTCGGCTTCCACCCGGTGAGCGCCGCCCGCGAGGATTCCCCCGACAGCGAGCACGGCGACCGGGGCCGCCGCTACTTCGTCACTCTTGAGGACGGCCCTCCCCTTGACGTCACGGTCATCGACCGCGAGCAACAGGCGCAGGGCTTCTTCTACCGCGTGTGGCGCAGGCTGACGCTGCGCGGCATCACCCAGCGCCGCAGCCTCCAGTCGCTGCGCCAGGCCCTGGAGCAGGAGGCCCTCCTCGCGTACGCGGCGATCGCCGCCGGGGCCAACGCCCCCAAGCTGATCGCCACCTCCGAGCTCGGCCCCGACGCGGTGATCCTCGTCTACGAGCACACGGGCGGCCGCACCCTGGACTCCCTGCCGGACGACGTCATCACCGATGAACTGCTGTGCGACACCTGGCGGCAGGTGCAGGCGCTCCAGTCACGGCGGATCGCGCACCGCAGGCTCGCCGGCGACGCGATTTTGGTGGATCGTTCCGGCACGGTGATCCTGACCGACCTCAGGGGCGGTGAGATCGCCGCGGGCGACCTCGTCCTGCGGATGGACATCGCCCAGCTCCTGACCGCCTTCGGCCTTCGCGTGGGCGCCGAACGCGCGGTCGCGACCGCGGTCGACGTGCTCGGCCCCGACTCGGTCGCCGACTGCCTGCCGCTGCTCCAGCCGATCGCGCTGACCCGCTCGACCCGCGGAACCCTGCGCAAGCTGGCCAGGGAGAGGTCCCAGCGCGAGCGCGAGGCGGTCCTCGAGGCCTCCCGCCAGGACAAGCTGGCCCGCGCGGCGGAGGCGAACGCCGACGCGGCCGCGGAAGCCCTTGAGAGCGCCGAGGGGGGCGCCAAGGGCCCCGACCGCAAGACCGTGCGCGCGGAGAAGCAGGCCGAGAAGCAGGCCATAGACGTCGCGCTCGACCAGGCCCGCGAGGAGGACCTGCTCACACAGATCCGCCACCAGGTGCTGCTGATCCGGCCGCAGGCGCCCGTCGAGCCCGCCCAGCTGGAGCGGATCAGGCCGCGCACGCTCATCAGCTTCATCGCCGGTGCCATCGGCGCGTACTTCCTGCTCTCGCAGCTCACCCACGTCGACTTCAACACGATCGTCGGCGAGGCCGAGTGGGGCTGGGTCGCCGTGGCCGTGGCGTGCTCGGCGCTGAGCTACTTCGCGGCGGCGATGAGCCTGCTCGGCTTCGTGCCGGAGCGCGTGCCGTTCCTGCGGGCCGTGCAGGCGCAGGTCGCCGGGTCGTTCGTGAAGATCGTGGCACCCGCCGCGGTGGGTGGCGTCGCGCTCAACACGCGCTTCCTGCAACGCTCCGGGGTGCGCTCCGGCCTCGCGGTGGCGAGCGTCGGCGCCTCGCAGCTCTTCGGGCTCGGCTCCCACATCATGCTGCTGATGATCTTCGGTTATGTGACCGGTACGGAGAAGACGCCTTCCCTGTCACCGTCCCGGACCGTCATCGCCGGTCTCCTGTCGGTCGCGGTGCTCGTGCTCGTGGTGACCGCGATCCCGTTCCTGCGGAAGTTCGTCGTCACGCGCGTGCGCTCGCTGTTCGCGGGCGTCGTGCCGCGCATGCTCGACGTGCTGCAGCGCCCGCAGAAGCTGCTCACCGGCATCGGCGGCATGCTGCTCCTGACGCTCATGTTCGTGCTCTGCCTCGACGCCTCGGTACGCGCCTTCAGCACCACGGAGATGAAGCCGCTGACCCTGGCCAGCGTCGCCGTGGTCTTCCTCGCCGGAAACGCGCTCGGCTCCGCGGCGCCCACGCCCGGCGGTGTCGGAGCGGTCGAGGCGACGCTCACCTTCGGCCTGATCGCGGTGGGCGTGCCCAAGGATGTAGCGGCGCCCGCCGTGCTCCTGTTCCGCCTCCTCACCCTGTGGCTGCCGGTGCTGCCCGGGTGGCTGTTCTTCAACCACCTGACAAGGAAGGGCCTTCTTTAAAGGAAGGGCCTTCTTTAGAAGGAGAGGCCTTCTTCAAGAGAAGGAGGCCTGTTCACGGAAGGCCGAGCCAGCCGTGCGCCCCGTTCACGCCCCCCGCAGGATGGGGAGCATGCCCAACCACAAGGCGCGTGCCGCCGCCACTGTCGTCCTGCTGTCCGCGACCCTCGCGGCCTGTGGCACAGACGACTCCAAGGACAAGGACTCCGAGGACGAGAATCTGTCGGCCCAGGAGCTCAGCTGGAAGGACTGCCCCGCGCCCGCCGCGTCCGAGGGCGGCGGCGAGGCACCGTCACCGCTGCCCGGCGGCGCCGCATGGCAGTGCGCCACCATGAAGGCCCCCCTCGACTGGGACAAGCCCAAGGGCGACACCCTCGACATCGCCCTGATCCGCGCCGCGGCGAGCGGCGAGAAGGACCGGCGGATCGGCTCGCTCGTCTTCAACTTCGGCGGCCCCGGCGGCTCGGGCGTCACCACGCTGCCCGCCTTCGGTGAGGACTACGCCAAGCTGCGCACCCGCTACGACCTGGTCAGCTTCGACCCGCGCGGCGTCGGCCGCAGCGCGGGCGTGCGGTGCGAGGACGACAAACAGCTCGACGCGTACTTTCAGCAGGACTCCACGCCCGACGACGACGCCGAGCAGAAGAAGCTCGTCGAGAACGTGAAGGGCTTCAACGGAGCCTGCGAGAAGAACTCCGGCGAGGTGCTCCCCCACGTACGTACCACCGACGCGGCCCGCGACATGGACCTGATGCGCCAGGTGCTCGGCGACGACAAGCTGCACTACTTCGGCATCTCGTACGGCACCGAACTCGGCGGCGTCTACGCACACTTGTTCCCCAAGAAGGTGGGCCGTGCCGTCTTCGACGCGGTCGTCGACCCCACCGAGACGGCGGAGCAGGGTTCGCTCGGCCAGGCCGAGGGCTTCCAGCTCGCGCTCGACAACTACGCAAAGGACTGCACGTCGAAGGTCGCGGACTGCCCCGTCGGCGACACCGAGAAGGACGTCAAGGACAAGATCGGCAAGCTCCTCAAGGACCTGGACGCCAAGCCTCTGCCCGCCGTCGCGCCGCGCGAACTGACCCAGACCGCCGCCACGAACGGCATCGCGCAGGCGCTGTACTCCAAGGACTTCTGGCCGTATCTCACCGAGGGCCTGGACGAGGCGTACGACGGTGACGGGAAGATCCTCATGACGCTCTCCGACGCCATGAACGGCCGCAACCAGGACGGTACGTACAGCAACATCCAGGCCGCCAACGTCTCCATCAACTGCGCGGACGACAAGGAGCGCTACACCCCGGAGTACGTCGAGCAGAAGCTCCCCGGGTTCCGTGCGGCGTCGCCGCTGTTCGGCGACTATCTGGCGTGGGGCATGGTCGGCTGCACCGACTGGGCGGTGGACGGAGCCGCCGAGCACCCGGACGTCAGCGCGCAGGACGCGCCGCCCATCGTCGTCATCGGCAACACGGGCGACCCGGCCACTCCGTACGAGGGCGCGAAGAAGATGGCGGACGCCCTTGGCGAGGGCGTCGGCGTCGAGCTGACGTACAAGGGCCAGGGGCACGGGGCGTACGACAGCAAGAACAAGTGTGTGCGCGACGCGGTGAACGGCTATCTGCTGGACGGCACGGTGCCGAAGAAGGGCACGGTCTGCTCGTGACGGGGCAGGGCTCGTGAGACGGGGCTCGTGACGGGGCGGAGGCCGCCCGGCCCGCCAAAGGCGTTGTCAGCGGCCCCGCCTACTATGGACTGATTGTCTTCCGAGGGGGGAAGCGCTCCATGCCGCGTTTCGTACGGTCAGCAGCCCTGGCCGCCGCAGGGGTTCTGGTGGCGGGGCTCGCCGTCGGCTGCGGTGGCTCCGACGGGGACGGGGGCAAGGACGACGCCAAGCCCGCCCCGACCGGACCCGAGCAGTCACCGAGGCCCGACCCCTCCTCCACCCTGCCCGCCTCGCTCACCACCCAGAAGCTCGACTGGGGCGGCTGCAAGGCGACCGGCGGCGACCCCGCCCCCGGCTCCGAGTGGCAGTGCTCGACCCTCAAGGTCCCCCTGGACTACGCGAAGCCGGACGGCGAGACGATCGACGTCGCGCTGATCCGGGCCAGGTCCACCGGCGAGGGCAAGCGCATCGGCTCGCTCCTGTTCAACTTCGGCGGACCCGGCGGCTCCGGTGTCTCCATGCTGCCGTCGTTCGCGGACATGTACGACAAGCTCCGCGAGCGCTACGACCTGGTGAGCTTCGACCCGCGCGGCGTCGCGGGCAGCGAGGGCATCCGCTGTCGCAGCGACAAGGAGACGGAGGCCGCGGAGGCCGTCGACCTCACCCCGGACACCCCGGCCGAGGAAGCCGCGTACTTCAAGGACGCGGCCGACTTCGGCGCGGGGTGCGCCGACGACTCGGACAAGCTCCTCGGCCATGTCTCGACGGTCGAGGCCGCCCGGGACATGGACGTGATGCGCCAGGTCCTCGGCGACGAGAAGCTGCACTACATGGGCATCTCGTACGGCACCGAACTCGGTGGCACGTACGCCCACTTGTTCCCCAAGAAGGTCGGACGGCTCACCCTGGACGCCGTCGTCGACCCGACCGCGGACTCCGTGGGCCACGCCAAGAACCAGGCGCGGGGCTTCCAGCGCGCCCTGGAGAACTACCTGAAGTCCTCGGGCCAGGACCCCGAGGACGGCTCGCAGAAGATAGTGCGCCTCCTCAAGCGCCTCGACGCCGAGCCGCTGCCCGGATCCGGCGACCGCAAGCTGACCCAGTCCCTGGCCCTCACCGGCATCACGGTCACCCTCTACAGCCAGCAGAGCTGGCCCGCCCTGACCCGCGGCCTCGAGCAGGCCGAGAAGGGCGACGGCTCGGCCCTGCTGCAACTGGCCGACGCCTACAACGAACGGGACGGCTCCGGGCGTTACAGCACACAGAGCCACTCGCAGCGCTCGATCGCCTGCCGCGACGCCAAGGCGCGGACGACGCCCGCGCAGGCGAAGGCGCAGCTGGCCGACTTCCGCGAGATATCGCCCGTCTTCGGCGAGTTCATGGGCTGGGACACGGCCGGCTGGTGCCACAAGTGGCCGGTGGCCGGGCTGCACGACTCCCCCGACGTGAGCGCCCCCGGCGCGGCGCCGGTCCTGGTCGTCGGCAACACCGGAGACCCGGCGACGCCCTACGAAGGCGCCCGCAAGATGGCGGACGAGCTGGGCCGGGGTGTCGGCGTCGAGCTGACCTGGAAGGGCGAGGGGCACGGGGCGTACGGCATGGGGAGCGACTGCGTGGACAGCACGGTCAACGCCTACCTCCTGAACGGCAAGGCCCCGAAGAACGGCAAGATCTGCGAGAACTGAGCGAGCGGTTCAAGCAACTGAGCGAGCGGTTCAAGCAACTGAGTGAGCCGTTCAAGCAGAGAGGGCCCGCACCAAAAGGTGCGGGCCCTCTCGCAGTCCCTTCAGGCGCTGCGCCTAGTAGACCGGCTTCTCCGGCTCGATCTGGTTGACCCAGCCGATCACGCCGCCGCCCACGTGCACCGCGTCGCTGAAGCCGGCGGACTTCAGCACGGCGAGGACCTCCGCGGACCGGACACCCGTCTTGCAGTGCAGGACGATCTTCTTGTCCTGCGGCAGGCTCTCCAGGGCGGTGCCCATGAGGAACTCGTTCTTGGGGATCAGCTTGGCGCCGGGGATCGAGACGATCTCGTACTCGTTCTGCTCGCGCACGTCGATGATCTCGATCTTCTCGTCCGCGTCGATCCACTCCTTGAGCTGCTTGGGAGTGATCGTCGCGCCGAGCGCCGCCTCCTGGGCCTCATCGGACACGACGCCGCAGAAGGCCTCGTAGTCGATGAGCTCGGTGACGGTGGCGTTCGGGCCGCAGACCGCGCAGTCGGGGTCCTTGCGGACCTTGACCTGGCGGTACTGCATCTCCAGGGCGTCGTAGATCATCAGGCGGCCGACCAGCGGGTCGCCCACGCCGGCCAGGACCTTGATCGCCTCGGTGACCTGGATGGAACCGATCGACGCGCAGAGCACGCCGAGCACGCCGCCCTCGGCGCAGGACGGGACCATGCCGGGGGGCGGGGGCTCCGGGTAGAGGCAGCGGTAGCACGGGCCGTGCTCGCTCCAGAAGACGGACGCCTGGCCGTCGAAGCGGTAGATCGAACCCCATACGTACGGCTTGTTGAGCAGCACGCAGGCGTCGTTGACCAGGTAACGCGTGGCGAAGTTGTCCGTGCCGTCGACGATCAGGTCGTACTGGCTGAAGATGTCCATCACGTTCTCGGCCTCGAGCCGCTCTTCGTGGAGGATCACGTTCACGTACGGGTTGATGCCGAGGACGGAGTCCTTCGCCGACACCGCCTTCGAGCGGCCGATGTCGGCCTGGCTGTGGATGATCTGGCGCTGCAGGTTCGACTCGTCGACCTCGTCGAACTCCACGATGCCGAGCGTGCCGACGCCCGCCGCGGCGAGGTACATCAGCGCCGGTGACCCGAGGCCGCCGGCGCCGACACAGAGCACCTTGGCGTTCTTCAGCCGCTTCTGCCCGTCCATCCCGACGTCGGGGATGATCAGGTGGCGGGAGTACCTGCGGACCTCGTCGACGGTGAGCTCAGATGCTGGCTCGACCAGGGGTGGCAGCGACACGGAGACTCCGTTGGTCGGTATGTGGAAACGGTTGTTCTGTCCGTAACACTGCCACGCCCCTCTTCATTCCGAGACACCCGTTCCGATGCGCGAGACGATTTCGTCCCAGTACCCGGGCATCGACTCCCAGGGCTCGTCCCCTCCCCCGCCGTCCACCCGGTCGGTGAAGTAGATCGTCGACGCGCCCTGCCAGCGTGCGATGCGCAGCGCCTCGTCGAGATGGCCGCGTGGCATGCCGTGCACGAAATGGCAGAAGCGCTCGGGCGGATAGTCGGCGGTCCACTCGGCCACCTGTGACCAGCGGTAATCGCTCCAGGGGCCGGAGAACGTCACCAACTGGTCGGCGGATTCGGCGTATCCGGGATAGGGGTGGGTGCCGTGCCCCAGGACGATGTGCGCGTCGTCACAGAGCGCGCGCAGCGTCATGACCGTCCTGCGCACCTCCGGGAGTGCCGCCCGCTCCGTGGGACAGCGGTCCAGGGAGAAACCGTCGACCTGATACCAGTCGAGGTAGCGGTGCGCGTCGGAGATGAGCTCCCCGAAGCCGCGGGCGCCATACGTCACGTCGAGGTGACCGAGAACACGTACGCCCGCGTTCCGCAGCCGCCCGGCGGCCTCCAGGCAGTGCGGGTCGGGCCGGTCCCCCGGCCCCCTGCTCACATTCAGGACGACCCAGTGCAAAGGGGCACCAGGGCGGGTGAGTTCGGACCATTCGGTGGGTGCGACGAGAGGGTGCGCGAAGCCGGGGATGCCGAATCCGAGCCGTACGTCGGTGTGCGCTGTGCCTGTGCCGGTCCTTGTCAGATGCGGCATGCCGCCTCCATCCAGATGTCGGCGAGTGACTCCTCGAGGTTGATGCGGGGGCGCCAGCCGAGCCGGTCGCGCGCGGTGCGCACGTCGGCCTGCTGCCAGCTGCCGCACCCGTCGGGATAGGGGTAGGCGGCCGGGCTCCCGTGGTCGGATTCGGCGCGGGGGTGCCCGATGGATTGCCGCAGGGCCCCTTGGTCGAGCTCGTGCAGGGCTCCGCCGTACCCGGCGACGCGCGCCAGGACGGCCGCCGCGTCACGCAGCCGCACCGCCCGGCCCGCCCCGATGTTCACGATCCCCTGGGCGGCGGAGAGCGAGGCGGCGTGCACGGCGCGCGCCACGTCGCGTACGTCGATGAAGTCCCGCTGGACGCCGAGCCCCCCGAGTTTGAGCTCGCCGTCACCGGCCTGCATGGCCCGCCGCATGGCCTCGGCGAGCCGCCCGAGCGGCGATCCGGCCGGAGTGCCGGGCCCGGCGGGCGAGAACACCCGCAGGACGACCGCGTCGAGACCGGACCCGAGGACCAGTTCGGTGGCCGCGAGCTTGCTGACGCCGTACGGTCCGCCGGGCCTGGGCACGGCGTCCTCGGCGGTGGAGGACCCCGGCTGGCTCGGCCCGTACTCGGCACCGCAGCCCAGCTGCACGAGCCGCGCCCCGCATCCGCTGCGGCGCAGGGCCTCGCAGATCGTGGCGACGGCGACGGTGTTGTGCCGGGTCAGCTCCCGGGCGCCGCCACGGGTGGCGCCCGCGCAGTTGATCACGACGCCCGGGTGCACGGCGTCCAGGAAGCGGGTGAGCGCGCCGGGGCTGCCGCTCGCGAGGTCGAACCGTACGTCCGAGTCGTCGCCGCGGCCGAGCGCGGTGAGCTGCACCGCCGGGTCGGCGAGCAGCCGGTCGGCGACGAACCGGCCGAGGTATCCGTTGGCTCCGATCAGCAGCACCCTCATCGGGCGGCTCCCGGATCGGATTCTCGGATGCTGGGGGTCCTCATCTGGTGATCTCCTTCAGGGGGTTGCCGTAGTGCACGGGGTAAGGCCCGCGGTGTCGGCCCCGCGGGAGAGAGAGGTTTCGAATGGGGCCAGGTGGAACTGGCGGTGCGCATCCTCAGGGCGCTCCGTCGCCGTGCGCGGAGGCCCGGCTGAGCACGCGCAGGCAGTGGAGCAACAGCACGCACGCGGCGGCGCCGCACGCGACGAGGGGGACGACGCCGGGCCCCCCGGCCCGGACCGCGCCCTCCACCGGAGCCGCCAGCCATGCGCACCCGGGCAGGCGCCCCGCGAACACGGAGGCGAGCGAGACCGCCTCCACCGCGCCGGCGGCCCCCAGCATCAGCAGGGGCGCCCGCGTGAACCCGTACGAGAAGAGCAGCCGGGCGTGGAGCAGCAGCGCGCCGAGCGCTCCGGCCCCCGCGGAGACCGGTACGCCATGGACGGCCGCGGTCCCCACGAGCAGGGCCCCCAGGGCGCACAGGTACAGCGCGACGACGCCCACCAGCAACGGCCGTACGGAGGCGGTGAATTCGGCGAGCCCGCGGCTGAGCGCGAGCCGTCGCCGTGCCCCCACTGCGAAGAGCCGCGCGCACCACATGGCAGGGGCCACGGCGAGCGAGAGCCCCAGGGCCGCGGCGAGCGACGGCCCCCAGGGGTCCTCGGGTCCGCCCGACACGGCGGCCCGTGTGAGCCCGTCGCCGAAGAGGGCGTAGGCGAGGAGAAAGCACGTCCACGCGCGCGTTGCCGGGACGACATGGTGCGCGGAACGCAGCGGTCCGTACCGAAGGGCCACCCGGAGCGCGACGGCCACGGCGAGCGCTCCGCCGAGCCCCACCGCGTACCGCGCCCACCCCTCGCTCAGCTCGATCCCCACGGCGGCGAGTCCGCAGGCCGCGCCCGGCAGCAGGGCGAACAGCGCCCATCCGGCGGGCACTTCGGTGGCTCGGCGTGCGGGGGCGGGCCCGGCTGTGCCGTGCTCCTCCTCATCGCGCGGCACGCGCGCGTACATCTCCTCGGCGAGCGCGAACACGTCCCGGTGCCTGAAGCGCGCGGCGGTCCGGTCGGTCACTCCGTGCGCCTCCAGGCCCGCGGCGATCTCCAGGGGGTCGACGGCGCGCTCGCACAGCTCGCGATGCCGGTGCATCAGCGCCTTCACGGGGTCCACGGTGCCGCGGCGCGCGGGCTTCGTTCCGGCCCCGGCGTTCGGGCCCCGCCAGGCCGCGGGCTCCCGCACCAGGGCGGCGTCGGCCACCAGTTCCTCCGAGCGCACGTCCCACCCGCCGGGGCTCCCCGGAGCTCGTGGCGCGTCGATCCGCTGTTCCTTGTTCATACGCCCGCCTCCTTCAACCGCTCAGGTCCGTCCGCCTCTTGGGCCCAGCTGGGCGCGCCGCTCGCGACTGCGCCCGCGTCCCCGCCACCGGAGGCCGCCGCCCACCGGCCCGGCATGTACGCCTCCGCCGGGTTGCCGAAGGGCACCGGCTCGCCCGCGTCGTCGAGCGCCTCCCTGCGCACCGGGCAGTGCGAGACGATCTCCAGGTAGATGCCGCGGAAGGCTTCGGTGTTCTGCTCCACGGTGAACAGTTCGAGCGCGCGCGCACGCGCCGCCGCCCCGAGCCGGTCGCGCCGTCCGGCGTCGCGCAGCAGCGCCACGCACGCCTCCGCGAGCGCCCGTGGATTGCGCGGCGGGACCACGAGTCCGGTGCCGCCGATGACCTCGACGACCGCGCCGACATCCGTGGAGACCGTGGCGCGCCCGCAGAACATGGCCTCGACCAGGCTGATCGGGAACCCCTCGACGACGCTCGAAAGGACGACGACACTCCCCGCGGCGTACGCGTCCGCGAGCTCGGGCGTCCCGGGCGCGCCAATCTCCTCGAAGGAGACGGGGTTGTCGCCGACGGCGTGCGCGCCGTCCGCCTCGTCGGGGAAGAGCTGCGCCGCGAGCGCCTTGCAGTGGGCCAGATACGCGGCCGCGTCGGCGCCTTCCGCGGGCGCCCCGACGATGCGCAGCCGGGCCTTGGGCTCCTCCTTGCGGATCTCCGCGAAGGCGTGCAGCAGGGAGATCAGATCCTTGGCGGGCTCGATGCGCCCGACCCAGAGGAGGGTGTCGGGGTCGCCCGGGTCCTCCCGCTCGCCGACCTCCGCGAAGCGGGACGCCTCCATGCCCGGGTAGACCGTGCGCAGCTTCGACCGCTCGGCCCCGCACCGCTCCTGCCAGCGGCGGGCATGCGTGTTGCCCGGGGTGATGACCGTGGCCCTGCGGTACACCTCGGCGGCGAGCTTGCCGTGGAAGGAGGTGAGCAGTGCCCGCGCCGGCGCACTGAGCGCCTCGTCGCCGGACGCGAGGTAGTGCGTCCGCAGTTGCACGCCGTACTCGGTGACCAGGAGGGGTACTCCGGAGAAGTGCTGGGCGAGAAGACCCGGGAGCGCGGCCGGGCCGCCGGACGTGGCGTGGCACAGGTCGACGGCGCCGAGGCCGTCGGCCCCGTACCAGTCGAGGGAGAGCGGCCGCAGCGTGCGCTCCAGGAGGCCCGCCACGGCGAGCAGGTCGGGTACGCGTGCGGTGCGCGCCGCGCGGAGTGCGCCGGGCGCGCGGCACGCGCCCTCCAGGGCGCGCACCGCGGTTTCGGAGCGCAGTGCGCCGACGAGTCCGCCTTGGTCGCCGGCGAGTTCGGCGAGGCCGTAGAGCGCACTGCCGAAACGGTCCGCCAACGCTTCGGAGTCGCCGGATGCGCCGCCTGCGGCCCCGGAATCGCACACCGCCGCGGCCAGTTCGCCGAAGCACTCCGCGAAGCGCCGCCGCGCCCGGCGTCCGTACCCGGCCCCGAAGGACGCTTGGTCGTCGGTCCAGTCGGTGGTCCACAGGGGCGCCGTCCGAACCCGGTTCACCTGGGGTGGCAGCTCGATCCAGCCCTGCGCCTCCTGCCGCTCGCTGCGGCTGAGTGCGTAGATGTCGAATTCGTGCTGCCCGAGCCCGCGCACGAGCCGGTCGCACCAGAGTCTGGCCTCACCGCTCACATACGGATAACCACCCTCCGTAAGCAATCCGATGCGCACGCGTACACCCCCGATCTGCCATGTGGGGAGCCGCCGTTGGACCGGCGGCTCGCAGCGGGACGAACGTATGCGGACATGCCGGTGGCGCGACGGACGGTTGTCCATCGCGCCACCAAAAGGGGTGAACGGCAGTAACTTTCTCGCCCCGGTAGCGTTCTGTCGCGCTATGAAGCCGGGAGAGCGCTCTTTCGCTACGGGGAGTTAAGCTGCGGCCAGCTCCCTGCGGGCCGCGCGGCGCAGTGCCGCGGCCTCCGGGTCGAGTGCGGGCACGGCCGCCAACAGCTGTTTGGTGTACGCCTGTCGGGGCGCTCCGTACACCTCGCCGACGGAGCCCTGTTCGACGATCCGGCCGTGCCGCATCACCGCGACCCGGTCGCTGACCTGGCGTACCACCGCGAGGTCGTGGGCGATGAAGACGAGGGCGAGCCCGTGTTCCCGCTGTAGTTCGGCGAGCAGCGCGGTCACCTGCGCCTGGGTCGTGACGTCAAGCGCCGAGACCGGCTCGTCGCACACGATGACCCGCGGTTCGGCGGCGAGGGCCCGCGCGATCCCGACGCGCTGACGCTGGCCGCCGCTGAACTCGTGCGGGTAGCGCCCGTAGTACGCCGGATCGAGGCCGACGCGCTCCATGAGGTCGCTCACGCGAGCGCGCACGACCGCGTCGCGCTCGCCCCGCGCACGCAGCGGATCGGCGATGGACTCACCGATGCCGCGACGTGGATTGAGTGAGGCGACGGGGTCCTGGAACACCATCTGCACACCGGCCCGGGTGCCGCCGCCCGTCGCCTTCCCGTCCGCGTGCCGGATGTTCCCCGCCGAGGGCTCGAGCAGCCCCACCAGCATCCGGCCGAGGGTCGTCTTGCCACTGCCGCTCTCCCCCACGATGCCGAGCGTCTCGCCCCGGCGGACCGTGAGCGAGACCCCGTCCACCGCAGCGGAGGCGTGCTTCCCTCGGCCGAACTCCTTGCGCAGATCCACCGCTTCGAGGACGACGTCACCCTGCGCGCGGGCCTTGGGCGCCCGCGGCGAGTCCACCCGGGGCACCGCCCCGAGCAGCTCCTTCGTGTAGGCGTCCGCGGGCGCCCCGAGGACCTCCCGCACGGGCCCCCGCTCGACGGCCCGCCCGTACCGCATGACCAGGACATCGTCGACGCTCTCCGCGGCGACGCCCACGTCGTGGGTGACCAGGAGCAGCCCCATCCCGGTCTCGGCCCGCAGCGCGTGCAGCAGGTCGAGGATCTGGGCCTGCACGGTGACGTCCAGGGCGGTCGTCGGCTCGTCGGCGATCAGGAGCTCGGGTTCACAGGCCAGGGCCATGGCGATGAGGGCGCGCTGCCGCATGCCGCCGCTGAACTCGTGCGGCCTGGAGCGCGCCCTGCGCACGGCGTCCGGGATGCCCACCCGGTCGAGTACGTCGACGGCACGCGCGCGTGCCGCCCGGCGCGAGGCTCCGGCGTGCACGCGGTACACCTCGGCGATCTGGTCGCCCACCGCGTAGTACGGGTCGAGGGACGACAGCGGGTCCTGGAAGACCATCGCCGCCTTCCCGCCCCGCAGCCGCCGCAACTCGTCGTCGGACGCCTTCCGTACGTCGACGCCGCCGACCAGCACCTCGCCGCCGACGTTCGCGCCGGTGCCCCGGTGGAGCCCGAGCAGCGCGGACGCCACCGTGCTCTTGCCGGAGCCCGACTCGCCGACGAGACCGAGCGCGGCGCCCTTCTCCAGCGTGAAGGAGAGCCGGTCGACGGCACGCGTCTCACCGAAGTCGACCACCAGATCGCTCACTTGGACGAGGCTCTGTGCCTTGCCGGGGTCCGGGCTCATGAAAGGACCACCCTTCGGTCGGCCACCGCGTAGAGCACATCCGCGACGGCGTTGGCGAGCACCACGAAGAAGCCGGTCACCAGGACCATGCCGACCACGACCGGAAGATCGACGACCTTGACGGCGTGCACGAGTTCGCGCCCCATGCCGGGAAGGCCGAAGAGCGTCTCGCTGAGCACGGCGCCGCCGAACATCGACCCGAAGTCGTTGGCGCTCAGCGCGATGACCGGCGCGACCGCGCCGCGCAGGGCGTGCCTGCCGATGATCGAGCGCTCCCCGACGCCGTACGCACGGAAGGTCCGCACATGGTCGTCGGCGAGGGTCTCCAGCATCGAGGCGCGGGTGAGGCGCGCGTACTTGGCGGCCTCGATCAGCGCGAGCGACAGCCACGGAAGGAGCAGGTTCCACGCCCACTGCTGGGGGTCGTCGGTGAACGGTACGTACTGCGGGAAGGGCAGCCAGTTCAGCTGCCCGCAGACCACGATCATCAGGAGCAGGCCGATGACGAAGACGGGCGTGGCCGTGCCCGCGAGCGTGACGGCGGTCAGGGCGCGCTCGGTGAGGCGCCCGCGCCGCCAGGCGGAGAGGACACCCGTGCCGACGCCGAGGATCAGCCACATCACCATGGCGCCGAGCGCGAGCGACCCGGTGACCGGCAGCTTCGCCAGGATCAGCTGGGTGACCTGCTGGTCGCTCTGGTAGGAGA
The DNA here is from genome assembly GCF_053591915.1 of Streptomyces sp. NPDC002853. NCBI lineage: Bacteria > Bacillati > Actinomycetota > Actinomycetes > Kitasatosporales > Streptomycetaceae > Streptomyces > Streptomyces sp. NPDC002853. Next base: position 290,408 of record NZ_JBSFUS010000003.1, read on the forward strand.
GCCCGAGGCAGGGGGCGTCGCAGTGCTCCACGCCCGTCCCCGTCGAGTAGTCCTGCCCGGCGAAGATGCCCTGGAGGAAGTCCCAGTAGCGGACGTACACGGGATCGTCGAGCCGCAACTGCTCGGACACCTGGGCCACTTGCGCCGGTGAGCAGCGCGGCCCGCAGGTGATCTGGGCGACGTCGCCCGGAGCGACGTAGAAGACCGCGTAGATGATCACGGAGATGGCGAGCAGCGTGACGAGGGCGCCCACCGCACGCCTCAGGAGGAAGCCGGTCATACCGTGCAGAAGGCCGGTCATGCCTTGCCCTCCCCCCGGCGCCCGGTGCCGATCCGCAGCCGTGACGCGGCCCGTGGATCGAGCGCGGTCCGCACACCGTCCCCGAGGACGGTCAGCGCGAGCACCGTCACGAACAGTGCCCCCGCGGGCAGCAGTAGGTACTGCGGCGCCGCCTGGTACCAGATGTCGGCCGAGGTGAGCATCTGCCCCCAGGACGCGGTCGGCGGTTTGACGCCGACGCCGAGGAAGGAAAGCGCGGCCTCCACCGTGATGTTCATCGGGACGAGCAGGGCCGCGTAAGTGATGACGGGGGCGGCGAGTCCCGGGAGGAGTTCGCGGCGCGCGATGTGCCAGGTGCTCCAGCCGCTGAGCCGGGCGGCGGCCACGTGATCGAGCTCCTTGAGGGTGATGGTCTGCGCGCGCACGATCTTGGCCGTGCTGCCCCAGGCGACGAGCCCGATGACCAGGGCGACCAGGACGGGGCGCGGGAATCCGCTGGGCACGACGGCCATCAGGGCGAGCGCGAGGACCATGAGGGGCATCGCGACGATGACATCGGTGGCGCGGCTGAGCACCTGGTCGACCAGCCGGTTGCCGAGCCCGGCCGCGATGCCGACGGCGACGCCGAGCAGCACCTGCACGACGGTCGCGGCGAGCGCGACACCGAGGGAGACCCGCGCGCCGTACACAAGACGGGCGAACAGGTCGCGCCCGGTCTGCGGTTCGACGCCGAGCCAGTGCTCGGCGCTGATCCCGCCGAACGAGCCGATGGGCACCCCGCCGCGCCCGGAGTCGATGAGGTCGGGGTGGTACGTACTGGGGTCCTGGCCCTCGATGGCGGTGAGCAGCGGCGCGGCGAGCGCGACCAGGACGAGCAGCGCGACGACGGACGCCGCGACGAGGGCGGCACGCTGCGCACGCAGCCGCCGCCAGAACTGACGGGCACCGGAAGTCGGGGCGGGCGCCGTGGCGCCCGTCCCCGCTCCCGAGGCCAACAGGGCCTCGCTCATGGTGATGTGACCGGTAACCCTTACTTGACCGCGACCTGGGAGACGTCGAGGACGCCCGTCCAGTCACTGATCACGATGTTCTTGACGTCCTTGCCGTAGAGACGCTTGTAGACGGGGTGGAAGAGCGGCACGGTCAGGGCCTGCTCGCCGATCTTCTTGTCGAGGGCGCCCCAGCGCTTCGCGGCCGCGTCGAGGTCGGTGAGCTTGTTGATCGCGTCGATCTCGTCGTTGACGGACTTGTCGTTCAGGAAGCCGGTGTTGAAGTTGGCGCCGTCCTTCACGATCTGCCGCCCGTCGAAGATCGGGGCGAGGAAGGGACCGCCGGAGGGCCAGTCGGCACCCCAGTGGGCGAGGAAGAGACCCGGCTCGTCCTTGGCGCTGTGGATCCTGTCCGAGTAGTCGTTGTCCTCAAGGCCCTGCAGCTTGACGGTGATCCCGGCCTTCTTCAGGGCGTCCTGGATCGCGGTGGCGATCTCCGGGCTCGTCTCGAAGTCCTTGGCGTTGGAGTGGGTCAGCGTGATGGTGAGCCCGTCCTTGTGCCCGGCTTCCTTCAACAGCTCCTTGGCCTTCTTCGCGTCGCCGTTCGCACCCGCCGGGAAATGGTCGTACTTCGTGTATCCGAAGGACTTCTGGTTCGGCAGGTACGTGGTCGCGGGCTCGGCGAGCGACGAGCCGCCGGCCGCGTTGACGACCGACGAACGGTCGACGGCGTACGAGATGGCCTGGCGCACCTTCGGGTCGTCGAAGGGCTTCACCTTCGGGTTGAAGGCGAGGTAATTCGTGTATCCGAAGTGTCCGGTGCCGACGCGCGAGGCGAGTGCCTTGTCGCCGGTGACCTTGGCGAGTTCGGCGGGGCCGAGGTTCGTGTCGGTGGTCACGGCGGCGGCGTCCGCGCCCTGGCCCGCCGAGAGGCGCTGGTTGATGACGGAGGAGTTGAGGCCGGACCGCACGTCGATCTTGTCCGGGTAGGCCTTGCGCTCGGAGTCGGTCTTCGCCGACCAGTGCGGGTTGCGCTCCAGGGTCAGGCGCTCGCCGTCGTTCTCGTTCTTGACGACCTTGTACGGACCCGATGAGACCGGGTGCTCCTCGTACTTCGTGCCCTTGTCCTTGCTCTTGGGGACGGGCGTGAACTGCGTCTGCGTGGCCAGGTAGGGGAACTCGCCCTCGGGCTTGTTGAGCCGGAAGACGATCGTCCGCTCGTCCGGGGTCTCGATGGAGTCGAGCCCGCCCTTGTCCTTGTAGGGCCCGGCGTACTTGTCGCCGCCGATCAGCCAGTCCCTCAAGTAGGGCGCCCCGCCCGAGAGTTCACCGGCGAAAGAGCGCTCGATGCCGTATTTGACGTCGGCGGACGTGATCGGCGAACCGTCCTCGTACTTGAGCCCCTTCTTCAGGGTGTACGTCCACACCGTGGCGTTCTTGCTCGACTTGCCGAGGTCCGTGGCGAGGTCCGGCACGACCTCCGCACCCTTGGCGCCGTCCTCGCGGTTGCGGGTGGTCAGCGTACGGAAGACGAGCGAGGGGACGTTGCCGCCGCCGGAGGTGTAGAGCCGCGCCGGGTCGAAGTCGACCTGCGGGTCACTGTTGAGGACGGTGAGCGTGCCGCCCTTCGCGGGCTTGCCGTCGGCGCCGCCGCTCCCGGCGCCCTTGTCCTCGGGCCCGGCGCAGGCGGCGGCGCCCGCTGCCAGGACGAGGCTGACGGATGCCGCTGCCACGCGGCGGGCTATGACGGACGGTTGACGCATGGGAAAGGACCTCTCGGGAGCGCTGCACGGCACACGGGCACAGGGCAGCAATCAGCAGGGAATGAGCAGAGCTCGCCCCGGGGTCGCCGAAGAAGGTCAGGACCACAGAAGGTCATGCGAAAGCGACGCACGCGCCAGGGGCGGGCGTCAGCAACAGTGAACGTCGGACACGCAGAGCGCGGTCACGCCGAAGAGCGCCAGCTCAAGGGCTGCGCGCGAGGAGGCGTGACGAGGCGACATGCGGAGAAATATGAACGAACTTCCGACAGATGTCAAAGCTTCGGATCAGGAAAGTGACCGCATGACGGTCACTTCTGTCTCAACTCTTGGGAAAAGCCCAGGGGTTGGCCTTGCACTTGATTCCGTCGTGGTCGAGGAACTTCGTCTGCTGCTGCATGACCGGCGCGAGGTCGCCGTCCTTCGTGCAGTCGGTGTGATTGAAGCCGAGCCGGTGGCCGACCTCGTGGTTGATCAGCATCTGGCGATACGGATGGATGCGGTCGCCGTAGGTCTTGGCGCCCTGCGCCCAGCGGTAGGCGTTGATCATCACGCGCTCGGTGGCGGCGGAGTCACAGGAGACGTTCTGTTCCATCGTGTCGAGCCCGGACTTCGCGCACCATTTCGCGGTCGTCCCCGGGCTCGCGAGCGTGATGACGAAGTCGGGCTTCCCCGAGGAGATCCGCTCGAAGGTCCGGCCTCCGCCGTGCGCCCAGCTCCGTTCGTCGTTCAGGGTCTTCTGCACGGCCGACGCGAACAGCTCGCCGTCCAGGCCCATCCCCTTCTCGACGTCCACGCGGTAGCGGAACAGCTGCCCCTTGCCCGGCGCCTTGTCGAGCCCGGCCATCGCGTCGAAGTCGCCGGACGCCGTGAGCTTGGCGTCGAGCGGATACTTCTTGGCCATCTTCGTCTCGTACGTCGCCGGGGCGGACTCGGGGGGCGTGGGCCGGTCGTCGGAGCGGGACGCGTCCTCGCCCGCGGCACGGCTTTCCTGGCCCTTCGCTGCCCGTGTGGAGGCCTCGGGAGCAGAATCCTTTGCCCCGTCGGCCACTTGGCCGGCCACCACGACCGCGAGCACGGTCGTGACAGCGGCGGCGGCGATCCCGGTGAAGGTGCGGCCCTTGCCTCCCTTGCCGTCCCGGGCGTCGTCGTCCGCGAAGGCGCCGGGGCCGTCGACTCCGTCCGAGCCGCCCGCCCCGTCGGCTCCGTCGGCTCCGTCGGCTCCGTCGGTCCAGAGCTCTCCCCGTGCTTCCTCCTCCTCGTCGACCGAGCGGTCCCAGTCGGTGACGGAGGCGTACGGGTCGCGGGGCTGGGGCGCCCGCGGGGGCGGGGGCCCGGTCGGCGCGCGCGTGGCGCCGGTCGCGCCCCCGAAGAGGTCCTCGTCGGCGTACTCGTCGCCGAACGCGTCCACGTACTCGCGACGCGGCCCCGGCATGCGAGGCGGCGCGGTCCGCGCTCCCGGCGGTGTCCCGTAGCCGGCACCCATCCGCGGCCCGGCTCCCCACGCCCCACCCGGCTCACGCTGCTCGGGATGCCCGCCACGGACATGCGGCGTGCCGTGCGGAGGGGTGGCCTGCGGGAAGCCATGCGGCGGCGTGGCCTGCGGGACGCCGTGCGCGGGCGTACCGGCGTCCCCCGGGGCGCGCCTGCGGCGCCCCGTGCCGGGGCCCGGCGGGCGCGCGCCCTGCGGCGCAGGGGGTACGTCATCGCTGTTCGTCTTGCCCGTGTTGCCGGTGTTGTCTGCGAGGTCGGTTGAACCCCGGCGGCTATGACGTCCCACTCGCCGCCTCAGCTCCCCGCGCCCGATTGACCGGATGCATGCAACTCGCCCGTGTCCGCGAGGAGTTCGCGGATCGCCGTGGCCACCGTATCCGGATACTCCATCATCGCCACATGCCCTGCGTCCGGCAGGGTGAGCAGCCGTGAGTCACGGAACGCGGCGGCGGCCTTGCGGGCCATGCGGTACGAGACGAGCAGATCCTTGCCGCCGTACACCAACAGCGTAGGCGCGAGCACCCGCTCCGCCTGCCGCCACAGGCCGTGCTGCCCGCCCAGCGTGTACGCGTTCACGATGCCGCGCGCCGAGCGGGCCATCGCGTCCCACATGTACGGAAGGGCGAGCCTGCGCTCCATCTCCCGCACCGCCGCGCTGTACCCCTCCGGCGAGACCCGGCCCGGGTCGCCGTAACAGAGCCCCATCACACCGCTGACCCGCTGCTCGGCCGTCCAGTCCTTGGTGAGCCTGGTGAACAGGGCCGCGACTCCGGGCACCGCGAGGAGCCCGGTCGGCACCGCCGTGCGCTGCACCCGGAGCTCGGGGAGCGCCGGCGAGATCAGCGTGAGGGTGCGGACCAGGTCGGGGCGGACGGCGGCGACGCGGGTGGTCACCGCGCCGCCCAGCGAATTCGCGATCAGATGCACGGGCCCGTGTTCGCGCGAGTCCAGGTAGCGGATGACGGCGCGCGCGTGCCCGGTGACCGAATAGTCGCCGTCGTCCGGCGGCGGTGAATCACCGAACCCCGGGAGGTCGACGGCCGCGCAGTCGACGACGTCCTCCAGGAGCGGCATCAGGGCCGACCAGTTCTGCGAGGACCCGCCGAGCCCGTGCACGTACAGCGCGGAGGGCAGCCCCTCGCGGACCGACGGCCTGGAACGCACCGAGAGCGTGAGCCCGGGGAGGGTGACCGAGTCGAGCCGCTCGCCCGCCGCGACCGCCACGACGCCCGGCTTGGGGGCGACGGTGGCGGCGATCACGTTCGGCAGCTCGGTCGAAGACATGCGGCAATGTTACGAGACGATCACACGGTGGTTCATGTGTTCGCCGTCACAGATCAGGCCGATCTCGCCCCGAGATCGCGTAGCGCCCGGTTCGGCGGTCTCCTACGCTCATAGAAGAGGGCGCATACGCTCATAGGAGAGGACGGACAGGGCACTCGCACCACTAGTCCTCTACGGAAGAGAGCCACGATGACCGTCGACCCGACCGACCCCGAGACATTCGAGGCCGAGGTAAACACCGACACCAGCACCGAAGCGCCCGAGGCCGACGCCGCGGAGCAGCAGACCGACCTCGCACCGCGCGAGGACGACTCCTTGCAGGGTGTGGACACGGACGCGGCCAACGAGGCCGACCTGGCGGAACAGGCCCGTGTCGTCAGCATCGACGAAGACGACTACCGCTGAGCTGCCCGTGTTTGCCCTGCTACGCACGGCTTTCACGGTCGTCCGGTCCGTGAAATTCTCCGCTCGTACCGCGCACATCGCGGTTACCGAAAAGTACGATGGCCGCGCGGCGCACACCGCACATTCACGATCATGGGAGGCGGCGTGACAGCCATCGAGCAGACAGAGGCGGCGCGCCCAAGGGGCACACGTCTGCCGCGTCGTGCCCGACGCAATCAGTTGCTGGGCGCGGCACAGGAGGTCTTCGTCGCGCAGGGTTACCACGCGGCTGCGATGGACGACATCGCCGAGCGGGCCGGAGTCAGCAAGCCGGTGCTCTACCAGCACTTCCCCGGCAAGCTCGACCTGTATCTCGCCCTGCTCGACCAGCACTGCGAGTCACTGCTGCAGTCCGTGCGTACGGCGCTTGCCTCCACCTCGGACAACAAACTGCGCGTCGCGGCCACGATGGACGCGTACTTCGCGTACGTGGAGGACGAGGGCGGTGCCTTCCGTCTCGTCTTCGAGTCCGACCTGACGAACGAGGCGGCGGTCCGCGAGCGCGTGGACCGGGTCACCCTCCAGTGCGCGGAAGCGATCTGCGAGGTCATCGCGGAGGACACGGGCCTGCCCCGTGACGAGGCGATGCTGCTCGCGGTGGGCCTCGGCGGCTACTCCCAGGTGGTCGCCAGGTACTGGCTCGCCAGCGGCAGCACGGTCCCGCGCGACAAGGCGGTGGAGCTGCTCACGTCGCTGGCCTGGCGCGGTATCGCGGGCTTCCCGCTGCACGGCCTGGACGGCCACTGACGCCGAAATCTGCACTCCCGGGTTCTGTTCCCGATCTCTGTTCGCTACTGGCGTGCAGCGGCACAAGCATGCACATCGCCTCACCGGGCTAATGTGTGCTGAGTACGGCGCGGCAGGCCGCGCACATCACTGACCGTCGGAGGGACAAAGCCGTGGAGGTCAAGATCGGCGTGCAGTACGCGCCCCGCGAGATCGTGCTGGAGAGCGGCCAGAGTGCCGAGGAAGTCGAGCACGCGGTGTCCGAGGCGCTGACCGGCAAGTCGCCGCTGCTGAGCCTCGTGGACGACCACGGCCGCAAGGTCCTGGTTCCGGCCGACCGCCTCGCGTACGTCGAGCTCGGCGAGCCGACCGCACGCAAGGTGGGATTCAGCGCCCTGTAGTCAAAGGCGCTGCAAGCAGGACGAACGACGAGAACGGCCCGGTGGTCACAACCACCGGGCCGTTCTCGTGTGTTGGCACGCGTTGTCGGTACGTGCCGCTGGTACGCGTACGGGCTGCCGCGCCGGCTGCGATGCGTTGACGCTGCCCGCGGGGGAAGACTCTGGAGGATTGCATTCCGGCCGCCAGGGGTAAGACCGGCTACGACCGTTTTGCACCTGGCCGCGAGGGAGGGAACACCCTGTGATTCTGGAAGCACTCGGCTCCGCACTGCTCGGTTTCGCCCTGGCATGGGCGGCGGCCCACCGACTGGCCGCGCGGCTCCCCGCGCGCAAGCTGGTCCTGTCGACCGGCGCGGCCGGCGCCGTGATCGGCGCGTTCGTCACGCACATGGCCCTCGGCTCGGGCCACGCCCTCGGCACACTCGTGGGCGCAACAGCCGTGGCAACGGCCCTGCTCTCACTCCTGCTCCGCCCCACCCGCGGCCCCCTACGCCGTCGCTCAGCGACGGCGTAGGCCGGGACGGAGGCCCTCCGGGCCCGTCAGGGGCGCGTCAGGGGCACGTGAAACGACGCAACAAGCCCCCACGCACGCTGCAGCCGACCACGACGGGCCAGCCGATCCAGGGGCGCGGGGAACTGCGCAACAAACCACAACGCACCCCGCAGCCAACCACGACAGGCCAGCCCACCCAGGGGCGCGGGGAACTGCGCAACAAGCCCCCACGCACCCGCAGACAACCACGGCGAACCAGCCCCGTAAGGGGCGCGGGGAACTGCGCGACAAACCACAACGCACCCCGCAGCCAACCACGACAGGCCAGCCCACCCAGGGGCGCGGGGAACTGCGCGAAAGCCACGCACCCACCCGCACCCACCCGCACCCGAACCCCACCCCCGGAGCCCCAGCGACTACGCGGCCAACCCCAACGCAGCCATCCGCTTCGTATGCGCCTCAGTGATCCGCGAGAACATCCGCCCGACCTCGGCAAGGTCGAACCCATCGGCAACGCCCCCGACCAGCATGGTCGACAAGGCATCCCGATCAGCAACCACCCGCTGCGACTGCGAAAGCGCCTCACCCATGAGCCGCCGGGCCCACAGCGCGAGCCGTCCACCCACACGCGGATCCGCGTCGATCGCGGCCCGCACCTTCTCCACCGCGAAGCTCGCGTGCCCCGTGTCATCGAGCACGCCGAGGACGAGACGACGGGTGTCACCGTCGAGCCGCGCCGCCACCTCGCGGTAGAAGTCACTGGCGATCGAGTCACCCACGTACGCCTTGACCAGACCCTCGAGCCAGTCGGACGGCGCAGTCTGCCGGTGGAAGCCGTCGAGCGCGGCCACGAACGGCTCCATCGCCTCGGTCGCGTCCGCGCCGATCGCCGAGAGCCGGTCCCGCAACTGCTCGAAGTGGTGGAACTCCGCCGACGCCATCTTCGCCAGCTCCGCCTTGTCGCCGAGCGTGGGCGCCAGCTTCGCGTCTTCCGCGAGCCGCTCGAACGCCGCGAGCTCTCCGTAGGCGAGCGCTCCGAGCAGGTCCACGACCGCGGCGCGGTAGTTCGGGTCGGCGGAAGCGGTCGTCCAGTCCTGGGCAGCGATTCCCTTGGGTTCGGCAGGTGTGTCAGCGGCGGTGTCAGGCGTCTCCATAAACCGCACAATAGCCCGCGCGCAGCAACGTGTAAGGGCCTGGTCAGTGACTGTGACGACAGTGACGTGACGAATTCGCCAGACACGGCTGCGAGATTCCGGGGTACAGTGGTAATGCGCCCGCCGAATATTCGACGGGCCGTACGAATGAGGATGCCCGGTCGGAGGCCCGATCGGCTCCGACCCGACAGCCCTCCAGGCGGCCCGCGCAGTGCGGACGGCACGAGGAGGGAACCTCAGCGGTACGAGCGCTCGAGCGCAGGCAGTGGTCCCGCGCCCCCGGCCCCGCCCCCAAGCAGCCGGCGGTAGTGGCACGGTCACGACCCCCCAGCGTTCGCCTCGGGCCGCGTCTCACAGAAGAGGCAATGCCCTGACTACGACTTTCCGCGATCTCGGAATTCTCACCGAGACGGCCGAGGCCCTTGAGGCCGTCGGCATCACCAGCCCTTTCCCCATCCAAGAGATGACGCTCCCCGTCGCGCTCTCGGGCAGCGACGTCATCGGCCAGGCCAAGACCGGCACCGGCAAGACGCTCGGCTTCGGCCTCCCGCTCCTGGAGCGCGTCACCGTCCCCGCGGACGTCGAGGCCGGCCGGGCCAAGCCCGAGCAGCTGACCGACGCCCCGCAGGCGCTCATCGTCGTCCCCACGCGTGAGCTCTGCCAGCAGGTCACGAACGACCTCCTGACCGCCGGCAAGGCACGTAACGTACGCGTCCTCGCCATATACGGCGGCCGTGCCTACGAGCCGCAGGTCGAGGCCCTCAAGAAGGGCATCGACATCGTCGTCGGCACGCCGGGCCGGCTGCTCGACCTCGCGGGCCAGAAGAAGCTCAACCTCAAGCACATCAAGTGCCTGGTCCTCGACGAGGCCGACGAGATGCTCGACCTGGGCTTCCTGCCCGACGTCGAGCGGATCATCAACATGCTTCCGGCCAAGCGTCAGACGATGCTGTTCTCGGCGACCATGCCGGGCGCGGTCATCGGCCTGGCCCGCCGCTACATGTCGCAGCCCACGCACATCCGCGCCACCGCGCCGGACGACGAGGGCCAGACCGTCGCGAACACGAAGCAGCACGTGTTCCGCGCGCACAACATGGACAAGCCCGAGATGGTCTCGCGCATCCTGCAGGCCGAGGGCCGCGGACTCGCGATGATCTTCTGCCGCACGAAGCGGACCGCCGCCGACATCGCCGAGCAGCTCGAGAAGCGTGGCTTCGCCTCGGGCGCCGTGCACGGCGACCTCGGGCAGGGCGCCCGTGAGCAGGCGCTGCGCGCGTTCCGCAACGGCAAGGTGGACGTGCTCGTCTGCACGGACGTCGCCGCGCGCGGCATCGACGTCGGTGGCGTCACGCACGTCATCAACTACCAGTCCCCCGAGGACGAGAAGACGTACCTGCACCGCATCGGCCGCACCGGCCGCGCGGGTGCCAAGGGCATCGCGATCACGCTGGTCGACTGGGACGACATCCCGCGCTGGCAGCTGATCAACAAGGCGCTGGACCTCGGTTTCAACGACCCGGTCGAGACGTACTCCAGCTCTCCTCACCTGTACGAGGAGCTGAACATCCCGGCGGGCACCAAGGGTGTGCTGCCTCGCGCGGAGCGGACCCGTGCCGGGCTGCGCGCCGAGGAGATCGAAGACCTCGGCGAGACGGGCGGCAAGGGCGGCTCACGTGGTCGCGACCGCGGCCGTGACGGCGGTCGCGATGGCGGTCGTGACCGTGGCGGCCGCGCTTCCGAGCCGGAGCGCGAGCCGCGTGAGGCGCGTACGCCGCGTCGCCGCCGCCGCACCCGTTCGGGTACGCCGCTGGAGACCCCGCCGGTGGCGGTCGCCGAGGCCGCCGCGCCTACGGCGGTAGCCGCCCCCGAGGCCGAGCCGACGGAGCCGCGCACGCCGCGCCGCCGCCGCCGGACGCGGAGCGGTTCGGAGACTGCGGAGGCAGTGGTCGAGACGGTCGAGACGACGGTCGAGACCGAGGCACCCGCGACCAAGCCCCGCCGCACCCGCAAGGCCGCGGACCCGGTGGCAGAGGCAACCGAGGCCACCGAGACCCCGGCGGAGAAGCCCCGCCGCCGCACCCGCAAGGCAGCGGACCCGGTGGTGGAGGTGACCGAGGCCGAGACCCCGGCGGAGAAGCCCCGCCGCCGCACCCGCAAGGCAGCGGAGGCAGCGGTCGACACGGCCGAGACCGAGGCACCCACCACCAAGCCCCGCAGGACCCGCAAGGCCGCGGAGGCAGCGGTCGACACGGCCGAGGCACCCGCTACCAAGCCCCGCCGCACCCGCAAGGCAGCGGACCCGGTGGCAGAGGCAACCGAGACCGCCGAGGCTCCGGCGGAGAAGCCCCGCCGCAGGACCCGCAAGGCAGCGGAGGCAGCGGTCGACACGGCCGAGGCACCCGCTGCCAAGCCCCGCCGCACCCGCAAGGCCGCGGAACCGGTGGTGGAGGTGACCGAGGCCGAGATCCCCGCTCAGCCGACGGAGGAGACGAAGCCGCGCCGCCGCACCCGCAAAGTCGCGGAGGCTCCGGCTGCCGCCGAGGAGGCCACGGTCACCAAGCCGCGCCGCCGTACGCGCAAGGCGGTGGCTGCACCGGCCGAGGAGAGCTGACGCGCTCCGCTAAAGCAACACCCGAAGGCCCGGCCCCCATTGGGGGACCGGGCCTTCGCCCTATTCCCACCCACCCGATCACCCCGCATCCAAGGACAGAACGAACGGGCAACCGGGGCACGGCTACACCCAAGCCCCCTGCACACGCACACGCACACGCACACGCACACGCACAAAAAATTCCACCCGAGCCGCTCTACCACGGGGCAATCGCCCGGGTGGGTGGGAAAAATCCGCCTTCGACTGAAGGGCGACAGGGTGACGGGCGGAAAAAGCCCGCGAAGCCTGCAAAGCAGGCTCGGGGTGCTCGGGCGGGCGGGAGGAATCCGCGCAAAGCGCGGGCAACAAGGCGTCACCAGCAGAACAGCCCCGCCCCGCTACTGACTGCCAGGCAATCGGGCGAGTGAGTCGAGGAAACCACGCGAAGCGCGGGGGAGGGCGCCCGCGGCGCACCAGCAGAACAGCCCCACCCACCCTGCCACTGCGGGGCAACCGGGTGGGCGGGGGCGCGTGGGAAAGATCCGCGCGAAGCGCAGGCAAGACACCCACGGCACACCAACAAGACGGGGGCTCACCCTGCAACTGCGGGGCGCTCGGGCGGGTGGGCGGGAAAGATCCGCGCGAAGCGCGGGGAAGGCGCCCGCAGCGCACCAGCAGAACAGCCCCACCCACCCTGCCACTGCGAGGCAATCGGGCGGGTGGGCGGGAAAAAACCGCGCGAAACGCGGCAGGGCGCCTACGGTGCCCCGCCAAAACAGCTCCTGCGACCGCGGGGCAATCGGGGGCGTGCGGGGACCCGCACGGTGCGCCGCAGGCAAGGCGCCCGCAGCGCACCAGCAGAACAGCCCCACCCACCCTGCCACTGCGGGGTGCTCGGGCGGGTGGGCGGGAAAAAACCGCGCGAAGCGCGGGGAAGGTGCCCGCGGCGCACCAGCGGAACAGGCCCCCTGCGCGACTGCGGGGTGCTCGGGTGGGTGGGGAGAATCCGCGCGAAGCGCGGGGAAGCAAGCCGCCCGGCCCCGCAACCGCAGCAAAACGCCCCGCACCAACACCGACCCCCAGAACACCCCACCCACCCGCCAGCTAGCCTCAAGGCATGAGCAGGCCCCCGACCTTCACCCCGCCCCCCGGCGTCGACGCCCGCCGCCTCCGGACCGCGCGCGGCGACTTCGCCGCCCTGGACGCCCGCCCGGCCGGCAAGGCCAAGGGCACCGTCCTGCTGCTCCCCGGCTTCACCGGGAGCAAGGAGGACTTCATCGCGCTGCTCAAGCCCATCGCAGATGCCGGGTACCGAGCCGTCTCCGTCGACGGACGCGGACAGTACGAGACCCCAGGGCCGGCCGACGACGAACTCCCGTACGCCCAGGACGAGTTGGCGAAGGACGTCCTCGCTCAGGTCAACGCCCTCACCCAACCGGACGGCGCCCTCACCCAGCCCGACAGCACCCTCAGCCAGCCCGAAAGCACCCTCACCCAGCCCGCCGCACTCGCCGCCGCCCCGCACCTCCTGGGCCACTCCCTCGGAGGCCTGATCGCCCGCGCCGCCGCCCTCCAGGCCCCCACCCCCACCTTCGCCTCGCTCACCCTGATGGCCTCGGGCCCGGCCCAGATCGCCCCCTCGCAACAGGCCCGCGCCAAGATGCTGACGGACGCGCTCAGAGTTCTGTCGATGGACGAGGCATGGGCGGCCATCCAGGCGATGGATCCGCCGGAGGAGACCGACCTCGACGGTGACGCCCTGCGCGCCCGCTGGCTGCGGCACAGTCCCGCCCAGCTCATCGCCACCGGCAAGCAACTCTGCGTCGAGCCCGACCGCGTCACCGAGCTCGCCGCTCTCCCCCTGCGCAAGCACGTCATCTCCGGCGAGCGCGACGACACCTGGCCCATCCCCTGGCTGGACGACATGGCGGCCCGGCTGCACGCCCACCGCACGGTCATCGCCGGCGCCGAGCACTCCCCCAACACCGACCGCCCCGCGGAGACCGCCGCCGCCCTCATCGCCTTCTGGGACCGGATCAGCGAGACCAAAAGCTGACCTGCCCAGTCAGCGACAACGCAGTCGGCGGCAACGCAGCCAACGGCAACGCAGCCAACAGCAACGCAATCAGCATCGGCAAGCAGCCGCCGAGCGACCAGCGCCGAGCAGCCAGCGCCGAGCGCCCAGCACCGAGCGACCAGCGCCGATCGACCACCTAGTACTGCGTCTGCAGATGCTCCCAGAACCCGTCCCGCAGCGCCCGCCGCAGATCCGACTGCCCCCGCAGCGAGTACGCGAGCAGCTTCTCGGCCTCCACCAAGAGCTCCTGATCCACGGACCCGGGCAGGTACGGATGCCCCGGCAGCAGGTCCACCAGCGCCGCACGCCCCCGCGCGGCCAGCCATTTGGCGGCGATCTGCGCGCCCACGAAACGCACGTCCTCGCGCGCGGGCCGCGGCGTGCCCGCGCCCTCGTACGTCGCGTACGTCGTGACCGAGCGCCGGGACACGTACGGCTTGAAGAAGTCGAGGTCGAACGTGCGCTGGCTGTCGACCTCCCACAGCAGCGGCTCCGCCTGGTTGCGGCCCTCGGCGGCCTCGATGCCCCACAGATGCACCCGCGCGCCGTACCCCTGCGCCGCCTCCACCGCCGAGACCAGGTCCTCGTCGCCGCCGATGAGTGCCGCGTCGCTGATGGCGCGATGCCGGGCGAGTGACTCCAGATCCGACCGGATGAGGGAATCCACGCCCTTCTGCTGGTTGTTCGCGTTCAGGTTTCCCAGGCGGACCTTGACGTCGGGGAGCTCCGCGATCGACTGCTGCTCCACCGTGTGGATGCGGCGCCGCGCACCGTCGTACCAGTAGACGCGCAGCAGACGGCTGTCCGCGAAGATCGTGCGGGCCTTGTCGATGAACGCCTCGATCAGCCCCTCCGCGTCCAGGTCGAAGGCGCGCCGGTCCTCGGTGCCGACCGCGAGCCGCCCCGCCGCGGCGTACACGTATCCGGCGTCGACGAAGATCGCGTGCGTGGACGGCGTCTTCGCCACCTCGGCGAGCATGCGCTCGAGGAGGTTGTTGGCGCGCTCCATCTGAGCACTGATCTGAGTGCTGATCTCGATCTCGTCGTTCATCGGTGCCATTGTCCCGTTGGTCACGCAGCGAACACAACCGGTTCCGCTACTCGTGAGTAATTAGTCTGTCGAAAAATTTCCTTAGCGTAGGGAATGTTTGCTGGGGGCAACTCGTTGTACCCGTATGGCACGCCGGACACAGCTGTCCCGGTGGCCACCACACCAGTAGTTCTCCTTCAGGAGGATGACCAGACGAAGGGAGAAGCCTTATGCGCTTCGAAATCATGCGACTCGACGACGTCGACGGCGCCGCCGTGGACCGGACCGTCGTAGACGCCGCCTCCGTCAATCGGATCGTGCAGCAGGCCGCAGCGATCGGCCAGCGCATCTATATCCGACCGGCCGAATCCCCGGCCTCGTAACGCCAGGTTGCACGCATAAGTTGGCGCGCACCGAGTGCGCGCACACAGGTTGAAGGGCCCCCGTACACCTTTGGTACGGGGGCCCTTGGCATGCCCGCACACCCATATGTTCGCGCATCCGCATGCCCCCGTGCCCGGGCACGGGCACGGTTAGACGGGTCCGAACACTCCCGCCCCGGGGCGGGAGCAGGGAGCCCGGCACCCTAGGCGCCGTTGATCACCTGGGTCACGCCGTTGATGATCTGCTGCACCGCAATCGCGGACAGCATCATGCCCGCGAGCCGTGTCACCAGGACCACGCCGCCGTCCTTGATGACCCGGATGATCAGCAGCGAGTAACGCATCACCAGCCACAGCACGACGTGCATCGCCACGATCGCCGCCCACACGGAGATCTGCGTGCCGACGCTGTCGGCGTCCTGGACGGCCAGGATGACGGAGACGATCGCGCCGGGCCCCGCGAGCAGCGGCATGCCGAGCGGTACGAGGGCGACGTTCACGTCCTTGGTCTGCTTCGGCTCGTCCGTCTTGCCGGTGAGCAGGTCGAGCGCGATCAGCAGGAGCAGCAGACCGCCCGCGATCATCAACGCGGGGACGGAGACATGCAGATAGTCGAGGATCTGGTGCCCCAGGACACCGAAGACCGCGATGACGCCGAAGGCGACACAGACGGCCTGGAAGGCCATCTTCTTCTGCACCTTGGCGGGGCGACCCGAGGTGAGTCCGAGGAAGATCGGCGTGATCCCAGGGGGATCCATGATCACAAAAAGGGTGAGGAAGAGGGAGCCGAAGACGGCGACGTCGAACACAGTGATGGCCTTGCAGTGAAGTGAGCGTACGAAAATGCCGCACGGGCGCGGCGGACAAGTGGGACGAAGTGAGGAGAGAGCGGGGAGGGAGGAGAGGGAGGGAGGAGGGGCGGGGTAGTGAGCGCTAGGCGCCGGCGCGTCCGCCCGCGCCCGGTACCGGGAACGCCCCGGTCGCGCGCCGCGTGATCTCCCCGTAGATCTCGGGGTCGGTGGTGAACTCCCCGAGCACGCAGGTCTTGCGGCTGCCGTGGTAGTCGCTCGACCCGGTGGCGAGCAGGCCGAGGTCCGCGGCGAGGCCGTGCAGCCGGGTGCGGGTGGCCGGGTCGTGGTCCATGTGGTCGGCCTCGACACCGTCGAGGCCGGCGGCGGCCAGCGCCGCGATCGCGGTCTCCGGCACCACCTGGCCGCGCTTGACGGCTGCCGGGTGGGCGAAGACGGTGACGCCGCCCGCGGCCTTGACCAGGCGGATCGCGTCGAAGGGGTCCAGCTCGTGCTTCTCGGCGTACGCACGGCCGCCGTCGGCGAGCCAGTCCTCCGTGAAGGCGTCCGAGACGGTGGGCACGACGCCCAGCTCCACCAGTGCCTCGGCGATGTGCGGGCGGCCGACCGAGCCGTCGCCCGCGATGCGCGCGACCTGCTCCCAGGTGACCGGGACGCCGAGCTCACGGAGTTTGCCGATCATCGCCTTCGCGCGGGGCACCCGGTCGTCGCGCACGAGCTCGCGCTCACGGGCGAGCTCCGGCTCGTCGGGGTCGAAGAGGTAGGCCAGCATGTGCAGGCCCACGCCGTCGAGGCGGCAGGAGAGTTCGGCGCCCGTGACGAGGGTGAGACCCCGGTCGAGCCCTTCCATGGCCGCGAGGGCCTCCGCGTACCCGCGGGTGGTGTCGTGGTCCGTGAGCGCGACGACGTCGAGTCCGGCGGCGGCTGCGTTGCGCACCAACTGCGCCGGGGTGTCCGTGCCGTCGGAGGCGGTGGAGTGGGTGTGCAGGTCGATGCGCACGACGCGGACTCCAGGCTCTGTCGGGACGGGACGGGGCGGGGCGGGACGGGGCGGGGCGAGGCGGACCGGTCCACGAGGGATGGTCGCAAGGGGGACGCTCAAGGATAACGGGACTCAACCGCTCCACCGCCCGCCCCTGAGGGAGACCCCCCTCACTGGACGCCCCAGGGAAGCCCGTCGCACCCACCCAGAACTCAGAACTCAGAACCCAGAGCTCAGAACCCAGAGCTCAGAACCCAGAGCTCAGAACCCAGCGCTCAGAACAGCACTCAGCACTGAGCCCCCGAACTCAAGGCCCCAAAATCCGCGGCGAAAGCGCCCCACAAGGCAGCAGGTCCACCTCCGCGCCCGCGTCCCGCAGATCGGTGAGGACCAGCTCGTCGTACATCAACAGTCCCGACTGCTCCGGCCACGCGATCGCCCACAGCCACAGGCCGCGCGCCTCGCCCGCGAAGACCGCGCGGTCGTCCGGCGTGCCCGCCACATGCCACATCGGGGTCGGCCTGCCTGCCGCGAGCAGCTTGGCCTGCGGCGGCTTCTCCACGTTCAGGTAGGGGCCGGGGTCCGGGCCGTCGACTCCGGCATACCGCGCGCCGAGACCGACGCCGAGCTCCTCGGCGACCAGGACCAGCTCGCCCATGCCGCCGAGCGGCGCGGGCCCCGAACAGGCCACCGCGGTGGCACGGCCGCCGCTGCGGTCGTCGCCCGCGCAGACCACACCCGTGAACAGCCAGCCGACCGGCAGCGGCCACGGCATCCAGACCGGCACCTGCGCGCGATGCACCACGACCTGGAGCGCCTCGACGCTCGGCGGGATCACAGGTTGCAGCGGATGCACCGTCCCGTGCACATCGCACTGCCAGGAGTCGGCAAAGAGGCCGGGAGCCCTGACCCGGCCACCACACTTCGGGCAACTGGGTTCGCCCCTCATAACGACCAACGGTCCTCCCCGGTCGTCGCCCCGTCAAGGACGATCACCCGTCCGGTGGCCCTGTCATCAGGGGAAACTAGATGTAGCTTGCATCTTTTAGCTTGGCTAACTAATATGTGTATAGGTCAACGATCTCGAAGGAAGCCGCGAAGGAGCAGGCATGAGCAGCAGCACAGGAGGTCCCGCCGGAGGGGACCCGTTCGACGAGGGAGCGACCAGCCTTCTGCGTCAGCCGAAGGCTGTCTGGGCCACCGCCGGTGCGTCCGTCGTCGCGTTCATGGGCATCGGGCTCGTCGACCCGATCCTCCCCTCCATCGCCAAGGGCCTGGACGCCTCCGCCAGCCAGGTCTCCCTGCTCTTCACCTCGTACTTCCTGATCACCGCCGTCGCGATGCTGGTGACCGGGTTCGTCTCCAGCCGGATCGGCGGCAAGAAGACGCTGCTGCTCGGCCTCGCGCTCGTCGTGGTCTTCGCGGGGCTCGCCGGCACCTCGGGGTCGGTCGGCGAACTGGTCGGGTTCCGCGCGGGGTGGGGCCTTGGCAACGCGCTCTTCGTGTCGACGGCGCTGGCCGTCATCGTCGGCGCGGCGGCCGGCGGCAGCGCCGCCGCGATCCTGCTCTACGAGTCGGCGCTCGGCCTCGGCATGGCGTGCGGGCCGCTGCTCGGCGCGGTGCTCGGCAACGCGAGCTGGCGCTACCCGTTCTTCGGCACGGCCGTCCTGATGGCGGTCGGCTTCCTGTGCATCACGGCGTTCCTGAAGGAGCAGCCGAAGCCCGCGGAGAAGACGTCCCTGCTGGCGCCGATCAAGGCCCTCGGTCACGGCGGGCTCGCGTCGGCCGCCGCCTCCGCGTTCTTCTACAACTACACGTTCTTCACGGTCCTGGCCTTCACGCCGTTCGTGCTGAACATGACCCCGTACAAGTCGGGTGCGATCTTCTTCGCCTGGGGGCTGCTGCTCGCGGTCTTCTCGGTGCTCGTGGCGCCTCGGCTGCAGGCGAGGTTCGGCTCGCTGAAGGTGCTCGGCGGCTCGCTCGTGCTGCTCGCGGCGGACGTGCTGGTGCTCGGGTACGGCAACCACGCCACGGCCATCGTCTGCACGATCCTGTCCGGCGCCTTCATCGGCGTGAACAACACCGTCTACACCGAACTCGCGCTCGGCGTCTCGGACGCGCCGCGCCCGGTGGCCAGCGCCGGCTACAACTTCGTCCGGTGGTTCGCGGCAGCCGCCGCCCCGTTCTTCGCCCCGAAGATCGAGGAGTGGAGCAACATCCACATCCCCTTCGTGGTGGCGGCCGTCACGGCGGTGCTCGGTGCGGCCGTGGTCTGGGTCCGCAAGGACTCCCTGGCGCACGAGGCCGAGGAGCTGGAACCGAAGCACGCGACGGAGGACGGCGTCACCGTATTCGCCAACTGAGGGCCTCCGTATGCCCGTTGAGAGGCCCCCTGTTTGCCCGTCGAGGGGCCCCCTGTATGCCCGTCGAGGGGCTTCAGTCCAGGGACACGGACTTGCGCAGCGGATCGCGCAGGTCCGTCCCGCTGTTCAACCAGCGCTCCTGCAGGGCCCCCGCGCCGTGCACGCGCTTCCACGCACCCTCGTTCGGCGTCATGGGCAGCAGCGGCAGGAACTGTACGGGGTCCATCGGCTCGTCGAGCTCCAGGTCCTCCACCAGGCCGCCGGGCTCCGCGACGAGCACCGACGTGAACTGCGCGCCGGGCCACAGGGGTTCACCAGTGTCGAGCGAGGCTCCGGGAGCCACGATCAGACCCTCGACCTGCGGCGACGCGGCCAGTACGGCGAGCGGGCGCAGCACCTTGTCCGTGTCGGCGATCCCGCCCCGCACCGTGAGGACCAGCTCCGCGCGCGGGCCCTTGACCGGGTCCGCAAGAGCGGCGGTGGGGTCGGCCATCGGCTGGGCCGACATGCCGAGGGTGGCGTACCTGACCAGGTCCCCGTCCGTGAAACGCAGCACTTCGACGCGGTCGGTGCCGAGGAAGGTCACCGCGGCGCGGGCGTCCGGTTCACCGAGGCCGGTGCGGAGACGGGCCTCGACCAGAGCAAGAACATCAGCCATGAAGCGAGCATAGAACTCGTCAGTGGCGGGTAAAGACGGGGCTTGACACTTCAGTCGGCTGATAGTGTTGGCCGCTGGTTCCGGGCAGCACGCAGAGCGCGCTTTCAAGCCCGGGCAGATGACTTGGCGCGCTACGCGCTTGGGACTTCCCCTACGGGGGACCGGCCGGAGGAGGTGGGGCTGCCATGGATCGAAGTCGACCGTGCAGTACCACCCGTTCTTCCGTCTGACACCTCACGCAGCCCTGTAGCTGCCACTGTGCGCCAGCACTCCCCGTGCTCGCGTGCGACGGAAGAGCACTTCGTTTCCACCTGATCTCTCTGTGTTCCCTGATCTGAGTCAGTAGCGAAGCTGCCACCGCGATGGTGCGGTGCTCCCCGCTTTGTGGACGTGCCAAACATCCTCAGCAGGACGTCCCCATTCCGGGTAGTTCCAACCGTCGCAGGCCGCCTCCGTCGAAGGAGCCTGCCCATGTCGATGATCCGTGACCTTCGCGCCGCCGTCCGCCCCTCGCTCCGCAAGGACGGCAGCACCTACAGCTCGTACGACACGACGCGCGACCCCACCGCCGCCTCCGCCGTCGTCGACTGCGCCGTCTACCGCGACGGCCGCCGCGCCGCCTGCGACGACACGCTCACGCCGCACGAGGCGATGCTCCAGGTGCGTCGCGACGGCGGCTTCGCCTGGATCGGTCTGCACGAGCCGACCGAGGCCGAATTCGCCGGTATCGCCGCGGAGTTCGGGCTGCACCCGCTCGCCGTCGAGGACGCGGTGCACGCGCACCAGCGGCCCAAGCTGGAGCGTTACGACGACACGCTCTTCACCGTCTTCAAGACCATTCACTACGTGGAGCACGCCGAACTCACCGCCACCAGCGAGATCGTGGAGACCGGCGAGGTGATGTGCTTCACCGGGCGGGACTTCTTCATCACCGTGCGGCACGGCGGCCACGGCTCGCTGCGCGGCCTGCGGCGCCGGCTCCAGGAGGAGCCCGAGCTCCTCGCCAAGGGTCCTTCCGCCGTCCTGCACACCATCGCCGACCACGTCGTCGACGGTTATCTCGCGGTGGCCGACGCCATGCAGGACGACATCGACGAGGTCGAGACCGAGGTGTTCTCCGCCCCGAGCAAGGGCAAGGGCTCCGCGCGCGGTGTCGACGCCGGGCGGATCTACCAGCTCAAGCGAGAGGTCCTGGAGTTCAAGCGGGCCGTCTCCCCGCTGCTGCGGCCCATGCTGCTGCTGAGCGAGCGGCCGATGCGCCTGGTCGACCCGGACATCCAGAAGTACTTCCGCGACGTCGCCGACCACCTGGCCCGCGTCCAGGAGCAGGTCGTCGGCTTCGACGAACTGCTCAACTCGATCCTCCAGGCCAACCTCGCGCAGGCCGCGGTCGCGCAGAACGAGGACATGCGCAAGATCACCTCCTGGGCGGCGATCATCGCCGTGCCGACGGCGGTCTGCGGGGTCTACGGCATGAACTTCGACCACATGCCCGAGCTGCACTGGCGGTTCGGCTACCCGATGGTGCTCGGTCTCATCGCCGGGGCCTGCTACACCATCCACCGCACCCTGAAGCGCAACGGCTGGCTCTAGGCGCGGGCGCCGGACGGCTCGATAGGCTGCGCGCATGACAGACACGCTGCTCGCCCAGGCCCTCGTCGAGGAGGCCACCAAGAAGTCCGGTCTCATCTGGGTGCGCGGCGAAGGACCTGCCCGTGCCCTGTGGCACGTGTGGCACGAGGGTGCGGCGTGCCTCATCGGTGACGGCCCCGGTGAGCAGCCGCTGCCGGGTCTCGTCGACGGCGGCACCGCCGAAGTGACCGTACGCAGCAAGGACAAGGGCGGCCGGCTCATCGCCTGGACGGCGAAGGTGACCGAGCTCGCGCCGCGCTCCGAGGCGTGGGAGGCGGCCGTCGCCGAGCTCAAGGGGAAGCGGCTGAACGCGCCCGACGGAGAGCAAATGCCGCAGCGCTGGGCGGACGAGTGCCGGGTGGTGCGGCTCACCCCGCAGGACACGATCACCGACCTGCCCGACGGCTCACTCGCGGCCCCGCCCCTGCCGACCGGGGCGACCACCCGCAAGCCGGTGCCCGAGGCGCTGCCCCGGCTGCTGTTCAAGCGGAAGAAGCGGCGGGGCTGACCGGCCCCCGGAAGAACGGGCTCCTACGAGTCGGGCAGCTGCTCGCCGTAGTCCACCATCTCGTCCTTGGCGGGCTCCTCCAGGGTGAAGTCCCTGCCCCAGTCGCTGAGCCGGAGCGTGCCCGCGTCGCCCGCGCGCTGCAGGCGCAGCGGGTAGGGCTTGCCCTTCAGGGAGACGTCCAGGGTGCCGCCCGCGCCCTTGTCGCCGGTGATCTTGATGCTGGGGTTGCCCGAGGTCGTGCCGCGCTCGCCGGTGGCGAGTGCGCCGTGCAGGGTGAGCATGCCCTCCAGGAGAAGGTCCTTGTCGGTGAAGCCGCTCAGCTGCTGGTAGGACGCGTCTTCCTCGGGGACCTTCACGTACTTGCCGTCGAGCTTCGCCGCGGCGAGCTCGTCCGCCTTGCCGGGCTTCTCGCCGCCCTTGGCGTCCTCGTGGGTCCAGAAGGTGCTGTCGGCCATCAGGAAGAGCTGCTTGCCGACGCGCAGCAGCTGGAAGGTCTCGCCCTTCGAGGTGACCGAGCCGCTGCCGCCCTCGTCCTTGAGCCGCATGTCGAGCTTGTACGTGTGGCCCTTGCTGACCAGCGTGCCCGAGAGCCGCACCGCGGGTGCCGCGTCGGCCGCAGCGCGGGACTTGCTCTGGATCTTCGCGGCGGAGAATTTGCCGATGCCGTTCGTGCCCGCGTCCGGATCCTCTTCGCTGCTGCACCCGGTCAGACCGGTGACCGCCAGGACGAGACCCGCGCACATCGCGCTCACGAGTGCCGTCTTGCGGATACGGCGGACCGGGAGAATCGCTGACACAGGGGGCGCTGCCTCTCGTGGGGACGACGGCTACGGCTACGGCAGTACGGCAGCGTACCCGTGCTGACTAGGTAGATTGTCGCCAGTCCGGCCGGACGCTCCGCCGGGGCGTATCCGACCGGGACGGGCTAGCCTGAAGCCCGCATTGCCTGACAGAACGACATGAAAAGGTCGCGAGCAGAGGAGGGGGCGTGCAATGGCGGCAAGCGCCTCCCGGGTCTTCGTGTCACATCTGGCCGGTACCGCCGTCTTCGACCCGAACGGCGACCAGGTGGGCCGGGTGCGCGACCTGGTCGCGACGCTCCGGGTGCAGCGCAGGCCGCCGCGCCTTCTCGGTCTCGTCGTCGAGCTGTCCACGCGGCGCCGCATCTTCCTGCCCATGACCCGGGTGACGGGCATCGAGTCGGGCCAGGTCATCACGACCGGCGTACTGAACGTGCGG
Source organism: Streptomyces sp. NPDC002853 (assembly GCF_053591915.1). Lineage (NCBI taxonomy): Bacteria > Bacillati > Actinomycetota > Actinomycetes > Kitasatosporales > Streptomycetaceae > Streptomyces > Streptomyces sp. NPDC002853. The sequence goes on from NZ_JBSFUS010000003.1 coordinate 313,704, forward strand.
CGCTTCGAGCAGCGGCCCACCGAGCGGCTCGTGCTCGGCGAGATGCTCGACCGGCGGGTCAGGCTCGTCGAGTCGGACGAGGAGGTCACGGTCCTCGACGTGGCGGTGCAGCAGCTGCCGGCACGCCGTGACTGGGAGATCGACCGGGTCTTCGTGCGGAAGGGGAAAGGCGGAACCTTCCGGCGCAAGGGGGAGACGCTGACCGTCGAGTGGTCGGCCGTCGACGGCTTCTCTCTGGAGGAGCACGGGCAGGGCGCCGAGAGCCTGCTCGCCACCTTCGAACAGCTGCGCCCCGCCGACCTCGCCAACGTCCTGCACCACCTGTCGCCGAAGCGGCGCGCCGAGGTCGCGGCCGCCCTCGACGACGACCGGCTCGCCGACGTCCTCGAAGAGCTCCCCGAGGACGACCAGATCGAGATCCTCGGCAAGCTCAAGGAGGAGCGCGCCGCCGACGTCCTGGAGGCGATGGACCCGGACGACGCCGCCGACCTGCTCGCCGAGCTCCCCGAAGAGGACAAGGAACGGCTGCTCACGCTGATGCAGCCGGACGACGCCGCCGACGTACGGCGTCTGATGGCGTACGAGGAGCGCACCGCGGGCGGCCTGATGACGACCGAGCCGATCGTGCTCAGGCCGGACGCCACGGTCGCCGACGCCCTGGCGCGGGTGCGCCAGCAGGACCTGTCCCCCGCCCTTGCCGCGCAGGTCTACGTGTGCCGCCCGCCGGACGAGACCCCGACCGGCAAGTACCTGGGCACCGTGCACTTCCAGCGGCTCCTGCGCGATCCGCCGTACACACTGGTCAGCTCGATCCTCGACGACGATCTGCAGACACTGGCGCCGGAGACCGCGCTGCCGCAGGTCGCCGGGTTCTTCGCCACGTACGACATGGTGGCGGCCCCCGTCGTCGACGAGGGCGGCTCGCTGCTCGGCGCGGTCACCGTCGACGACGTGCTCGACCACATGCTGCCGAACGACTGGCGCGAGACCGAGTTCCACCAGGAGGAGGCGCCGCGTGCCACCGGCTGACCGCGAGCGGGACAACCGCGCCGAGCAGCGGACCGCTCCCCGTTTCCGGCTCGACCAGCCGCGGCCGCCGCGCCGCAAGTTCCTGCCGGAGTACGACCCCGAGGCGTTCGGGCGGCTCTCGGAGCGGATCGCGCGGTTCCTGGGCACGGGGCGCTTCATCGTCTGGATGACGGTCACGATCATCGTCTGGGTGGCCTGGAACGTCTGGGCACCCGAGGTGCTGCGCTTCGACCCGTTCCCCTTCCTGTTCCTGACCCTCGCGCTCTCCCTCCAGGCGTCGTACGCGGCGCCCCTGATCCTGCTGGCGCAGAACCGGCAGGACGACCGGGACCGGGTCAATCTCGAACAGGACCGCAAACAGAACGAGCGGTCCATCGCGGACACCGAATATCTGAGCCGTGAGATCGCCTCGCTGCGCATGGGCCTCGGCGAAGTGGCCACCCGCGACTGGATCCGCAGCGAACTCCAGGACCTGGTCAAGGAGCTGGAGGAGCAGCGCAGGGGCCATCGCGTCGTATTCCCGGCCGAGGAGAGCGGCGGGCGTGACGTAGGCGACCGTTGACGGCTCTTTCCGGGGCGGGGTTACCGCGCCGTACTATCGGTCTTATGGCTACGGAAGACGCGGTGCGTGAAGCACTGGCGACGGTGAACGACCCCGAGATCCATCGACCCATCACCGAGTTGGGGATGGTCAAATCGGTAGACATCTCCCCTGACGGGGTGGTGGCGGTCACCGTGTACCTCACGGTCTCCGGGTGCCCGATGCGCGAGACCATCACGAAGAACGTGACCGACGCGGTCGCCGCCGTCGAGGGCGTCGCGCGCGTCGACGTCACCCTCGACGTGATGAGCGACGAGCAGCGCAAGGAGCTGGCGAGCGCCCTGCGCGGCGGCACCGCCGAGCGCGAGGTCCCCTTCGCCAAGCCCGGCTCCCTGACCCGTGTCTACGCCGTCGCGTCCGGCAAGGGCGGCGTCGGCAAGTCCTCGGTGACGGTGAACCTGGCGGCCGCGATGGCGGCGGACGGCCTGAAGGTCGGCGTCGTGGACGCGGACATCTACGGCCACTCCGTGCCGCGGATGCTGGGCGCGGACGGCAAGCCCACCCAGGTCGAGGACATGATCATGCCGCCGTCGGCGCACGGCGTGAAGGTCATCTCGATCGGCATGTTCACGCCGGGCAACGCCCCGGTCGTGTGGCGCGGCCCGATGCTCCACCGCGCCCTCCAGCAGTTCCTCGCGGACGTCTTCTGGGGCGACTTGGACGTCCTGCTCCTCGACCTGCCCCCGGGCACCGGCGACATCGCGATCTCCGTCGCGCAGCTGGTCCCGAACGCCGAGATCCTCGTCGTGACGACGCCCCAGCAGGCGGCGGCCGAGGTCGCCGAGCGCGCGGGCTCCATCGCGGTGCAGACCCACCAGAAGATCGTCGGCGTCGTCGAGAACATGGCGGGCCTGCCCTGCCCGCACTGCGGCGAGATGGTCGACGTCTTCGGCACGGGCGGCGGCCAGCGCGTCGCCGAGGGCCTCACGAAGACCACGGGTGCCAACGTCCCGGTCCTCGGCTCCATCCCGATCGACGTCCGCCTGCGCGAGGGCGGCGACGAGGGCAAGCCGGTCGTCCTGACGGACCCGGACTCCCCGGCGGGCTCGGCGCTGCGCACGATCGCGGGCAAGCTGGGCGGCCGCCAGCGCGGCCTCGCGGGCATGACCCTGGGGATCACCCCGCGCAACAAGTTCTGAGGCCCTCCCGGGCTCCTGCCGTACGCCGATGGGGGCGCCGCTCGTCATGAGCGGCGCCCCCATCGGCGTATGTGTGTGCGGCGGCCGGTCCAGCCGGCCCGCGTATCAGCCTGCCGCGTAGTCGTGGATGTCCTTGACCACGGAGAAGCCCAGGCCGTACGCGCTCATGCCGCGGCCGTAGGCACCCAGGTGGACGCCTCCCTCCGTGGACCCGGCGAGCACCCAGCCGAACTCGGACTCGCGGTAGTGGAACGAGGTCGGCACCCCGTCCACCGGGAGCGAGAGCGTCGACCAGTCCTCGCCCTGCAGATCGTCCGCGAGGACCCAGGCCGTCTCGGTCTGCTGGTCCAGCCAGTCGTCGCGCAGGCTGTGGTCCATCTGGCTGGGCCAGGTGAAGGTCAGCAGCCCCACTCCGGCGAGCCAGGCCGCGGACGACACCGACGTCGCCTCGAGCAGGCCCGTGCCGTCCGGGCTGCGCCGCACCGGGTTGGCCGCGACGGTCACCACGGCCGCGAAGCGCTCCTTGTCGTTGTTGCCGAAGGGCCCGTCACTCCGTACCGACGGCTCATCGCCGTGCCCGATGGAGCCGTGCTCCACCGTGCCGTCCGCGGCGGTGCCGACCTGCATCAGCCAGCGCTCGCCCGTGAAGGCCTCGTCGAGGCCGTACCAGGGGAAGGGCGCCAGCAGATAGCTGTCGACCGTGCGCCGGGCGGAGGGCATCGCCTGTGCGGTGCCGTCCGCGGCCGGCGCCTGTGCGCCTACGCGACTTGTCGTCTCCATGTACCCGGCCGCCTCCTCTTTCTCATCGGTCCGCAGGGCCCGCCCCCCTCGGGCGTCCTCAGCCGGACAACAAGGCAGGATAGCCACACCCGTTCCGGAAGCTGGGACACCGGTCGGCGGTCGGGTGACTCGGGAGGCGTGCCGAGGGGCGTGCTCAGGGGCGCGCCGGGGGTACCGCGGAGGAGGTCAGGTGGCGTCCGCGTCGAACGGCGGGTGGTCGGCGGGCGCGGCCTTCTCGGGCTTCTTGTCCATGTCGATACGACCGTCGTTCTTGGCCATGTCGATGCGGCCGCCGCCCGCGTCGGACGTGCTGTCCTTGCCGGTCGCACCGTCGGAGGATTCACTCTCCCGCCCGTGCACGGCGTCCGTGACCTCGGCCATCTCCTTCTTCAGGTCGAAGCCGTTCCGGATTTCCTTCAGGCCGAGCTCGTCGTTGTCGAGCTGCTTGCGGATGAAGGTCTTCGGATTCAGGTCCTCGAACTCGAAGTCCTTGAATTCCGGGCCGAGTTCACTGCGGATGTCCGCCTTGGCGCTGTCCGAGAATTCACGGATCTTACGAATGGTCCGCGAGGCGTCCTGAATGAGCTTGGGCAGCTTGTCCGGGCCGAAAACGAGCACGGCGAGGATGACCAGCGCCACTACCTCGAGCGGGCCAATGTCTGAGAACACCTTGAGCTCCTTGCCATCCGGACCGGGTCCACGGTACCCGGCGTTCCTGTCCGTCCGGTAGCCGCTGGGCGACAGCCGTGGATCAGTTCCCGTCCGACGCACCGAGCACGAGCGTCACTTTCCGGTCCTTTCCTGCTCGCTGAACGGTCAGTTCAAGGCGATCCTTGGGCCGATGGGCGCGGATCTTGACGATGAGTTCGTCGCCGGAGTGGATGCGCCGGCCGTCCACCGCGGTGATGACGTCGCCGGGCTCGATGCCGGCGCGGTCGCCCGGTCCGCCCTTGTTCACGGCGGGGCCGCCGTCCTTGCCCTTCTCGCCGACGCGGGCGCCGTCGCCCGTGTACTCCATGTCGAGCGTGACGCCGATCACAGGGTGCGTGGCCTTGCCGGTGTTGATCAGCTCTTCGGCGACGCGCTTGCCCTGGTTGATGGGGATGGCGAAGCCGAGGCCGATGGAACCCGCCTGGCCGCCGCCGGGGGCCGAGCTGTCGTCGGCGGACCGGATGGCGCTGTTGATGCCGATGACGCGGCCCTGGGAGTCGACCAGCGGGCCGCCGGAGTTTCCGGGGTTGATGGGGGCGTCGGTCTGCAGCGCGTCGACGTAGCTGACGTCGCTGCCGTCGCCCTTCTCGCCGCCGGCGGTGATGGGACGCTCCTTGGCGCTGATGATGCCGGAGGTGACGGTGTTGGCCAGGTCGAAGGGGGCTCCTATGGCGACCACGGGGTCGCCCACCTGCACGTTCTCCGAGTTGCCGAGGGGCAGCGGCTTGAGTCCGCGTACGCCGGAGACCTTGACCACGGCGAGGTCGTAACCGGCGTCGCGCCCGATGACCTCCGCCTTGGCGGTCTCTCCGCCGCTGAACGTCACCGATATCTCGCCGCCTGTGCCCGCGGGCTCGACGACGTGGTTGTTGGTGAGGATGTGGCCCTTGCCGTCCAGCACGAAGCCGGTGCCGGTGCCTTGCGCCTCGTCGCCGCTGACGTGCAGCGTCACGACGCCGGGCAGCGAGCTCGCCGCGATCCCGGCGACGCTGTCCTTGGCCCGGGCCTTGTCCTGCGAGTCCGCCTGCGGCAGCTCGATGTCGGACACCCCGGCGTTCCGCTCGACATAGGCCCCGATGGCGCCACCGATCCCGCCCGCCACGAGGGTGATGACGACGATCCCGACCAGAACAAGCCGCCGCGCCTGCCTCTTCTGCTTCGCCACATCGACGGGTACGGCACCGCTCTGCTGGAGGGGCGCGTTCCAGGGGTCATAGGACCGGCGGGGCGGATCGGGCTGGGGGTGAGGCTGCGGGGCCGGGTGGGGCTGGGAATGAGCTTGGGGCTGCGGGCCCGGGTGGGGCTGGGAATGGGCTTGGGGCTGCGGGCCCGGGTGGGGCTGGGGGGTGATGTCGTGCGCGGGGGTCGGAGCGGGGCTCGGGGTGCCGTGCGGAGGGGTGCCCGGAGACGGAGTGCCCCCGTGGGTGGCCGCCGGGAGCTGCGTGCCGTGGGTCGGGGTCGCCCCCGAGTGCTGCGTGCCGTGGGTCGGGGTCGCCCCCGAGTGCTGCGTGCCGTGAGCCGGGGTCGCCCCCGAGTGCTGCGTGCCGTGAGCCGGGGTCGCCCCCGAGTGCTGCGTGCCGTGAGCCGGGGTCGCCGCCGGGTGCTGCGTGCCGTG
>NZ_JBSFUS010000003.1:319677-681353 GCF_053591915.1 Streptomyces sp. NPDC002853
GAGCCGGGGTCGCCGCCGGGTGCTGTACGGGCGGGGCGGGGGCCCAGGGGCCGGGCTCACCGTAGGGCGGGGTGCTGTACGGATCGGGGTCGTGCAGCGGACGGGGGCGGTCGGCGGGAGCGCCGGGGGCGGCGGCAGCGTCGGGCGGAGGCGTGGTGCCGGGGGCGGGGGCAGCCTCGGGCGGAGGCGTGGCGCCAGGGGCGGGGGCAGCGGCAGGCGGCGTCATGGCACCGGGGGCGTTGGACGCCTCGGGCGGAGTCATGGCACCGGGGGCAGTGGCAGCCTCGGGCGCAGCCACCGCACCGGGGGCAGCGGCAGGCGGCGTCATGGCACCGGGGGCGTTGGACGCCTCGGGCGGAGTCATGGCACCGGGGGCGCCTGCCGCCTCGGGGGAAGCCATGGCATCAGAGGCGCTGGCAGCGGCAGGCGGCGTCATGGCACCAGGCGCACTTGCAGCCTCAGGCGCAGCCAAGGCGCTGGAGCCGGGCTCCGTGGGTGCGCCGGGAGTCGTGCCGGTCTGCGCGGGTACCCCCTGGGCGGTCGCGGCCGGAGTGGCGGGGCCGGGCTCGGAGCCGGGCTTGGCTGCGGCCGGTGGTGTCGCCGCGGCCAGGGTGAAGTCGCCCGAGGCGTCTTCCGCTCGGCCGTCGGCGCCTGTCCCCTCGTCGGGGCCGCCCCTTCCGTCAGATGCGGAGGCCGGCCTGGGGCGGCTCCACCACTTCGCCTTCGTGGGCTTGCCCTCGTCCATGCTCTCCCCACACCTGGCCTACGGCGGACGCCGATCACGTGCTCATCTCCGCGCCCGCCACAAGCCTCGGGCAGGCACGGCCCACCGAGGATTCAACCAGGTTCCCGCGCCGAAGCGCAGAGCACGTCAGCGTATCTGCGAAGTGCCCTGCAGCGTGCCCTCGATGGGCGAGGACGCCGCGGTACGTGCCGGGTCCGCCCCGCCCGCCGTGGGCACGGTGCCCGCGGGGGACGCGGTGCCCTGTACGACAGGAGGGACCGGCCGGATCAGCGGGGACATGATCGCCGCGCCGGTCAGCATCGGAGCCGCGACCTGATGCCCGGCGTACACCGGCTCGGGCTGCTGGACACGAGGACCCCGCGCGGGCACTCCGGGCAGCAGGGGCCCGCTCGCCTGCGTGGGCGCGACCGGCGCCGCGAGGACCCCGGGACGCTGGCCCTGCACCGACAGCGGCCCGCTGCCCCGGCGGCGCACCGAATCGGGAGCCGCGGTGACTCCCGAGCCCGGCGAACGCATCGGCGACGCGTTGCTCTTGCTGTTGCCCGAGGTGGTGCTGCCCGAGCTGTTGCTCGTGCCGGAACCCGCGCGTGGGTTGCCCGGGTCGGTGGGAATGCCCGTCGTGACACCGCCCAGTGCTATCGCGGCCAGCGACACCGCACCGGCGGCGGCGAAGGCGAACCGCCGCCCGCGCCACAGCGACCGCTCGGCCTCGGCACGGCCGACGTCACGGCGGTCGACGTCATGGAGGCGGAAACCGCGCCCCGACCCCGGCAGCACCGCGGCATGGCTGCCCGATGGTGCGTAGCCGAAGGTCTCGGGCCGCACGCCGAAGATTCCGCTCGGCGGCAGCCCTGACTCACTGTCCGCGGTGGCGAAGCCGCCGCTGCCAGGAGGCCTGGGGCCCGAAGGGGGCTCGCTGCCACCGCCGGGAAGGCCTTGGAGCCGGGCGAGGAAACTCTCGGAGGGAGGCGGCGGCGCCGCCTCGGCGAAGACACTCTTCAGCCGCCGCTGTGCGTCGGCCTCGGTCTTGCACTTCGGACAGGTCGCGAGATGAGCGAGAACCCGCTCACGCGCGTCATGGCCCAACTCACCGTCCACCAGGGCGGCGAGTCGGTCCCCCAGATGCTGCTCGGCCAGATGCCGCTCGGCAGGATTCGACCGTGATCCACTCACGCGGTCGCGCCCCCTCCTCCCAGCGCCACGGCTCCTGCGAGCGAGCGGCGCTCGGCGCGGGCTTCGGGCGACCGGTGCTGAAGGGCCTTGCGCAGCTGCGAACGGCCGCGGTGGATACGGCTGCGGACCGTGCCCAGCTTGACGCCGAGAGTCGCGGCGATCTCCTCGTACGAGAGGCCCTCGATGTCGCACAGGACCACTGCCGCACGGAACTCGGGCGCGAGGGTGTCGAGAGCCTGCTGGACGTCCGCGTCGAAGTGCGTGTCGTTGAAGACCTGCTGCGGTGACGGCTCACGGCTGGGGAGGCGCTCGGCCGCGTCGTCCCCGAGGGCGTCGAAACGGATGCGCTGCTTGCGGCGCACCATGTCCAGGAAAAGATTCGTGGTGATGCGGTGCAGCCAGCCCTCGAACGTGCCGGGGGTGTAGGTCGACAGGGACCGGAAGACACGGACGAAGACCTCCTGCGTGAGGTCCTCGGCGTCGTGCTGATTGCCGGTCAGGCGATATGCGAGGCGGTAGACGCGTCCGCTGTGCGTGCTGACGATCTCCTCCCAGGTGGGCGGAGTCCACGCCTGCGATTCCGCATCAGCGGCAAAGGTCGCGGTCTGAGCGGAGTTGGCGGTGTGGAATCGGTCAGCGGTCTCGGTCACGGATTTCGGCTCACCCGCCAACCCGAGAAAGCGCCTCAGCGCTCCTCCCCGATCCGCGGACGCAGCCGCACCTCCCCTGTCGGCTCTGGTGGTGTCCAGTGGAGCCCCTACCATAACCACCTCGCCCGTTAGCTCCGGATAAGCATTTTTACTGGAATTTGGTACGGGCTTCCTGCCTGGTCGCAGGGCCCGCAGCCAGTCTTGATCCATTCGTTACCCCCGGCGTCCGCCTACCCCTACTAAACGCCCGGTCCCATCTGCGGGTTCCCACCCCCAACGGATACAGTCACGGCCAGGCACCCACGGGGACAGGAGAGGGCCATTACCGGCAACCGGCAGACGAGCTGGGCGTTCGCCGACGCCTTTGTCGCCGAGGACGAGGCCACACGCTGGGCCCGTGACCGGGCCCAGGACGCGGGCCTGCCCTCGGTGTCTCCCGGTACCGGCGCCGCACTGCGCCTGCTGGCCGCCACCGCGGACGCCAAGGCCGTCGCCGAGATCGGGACGGGCACGGGCGTGTCCGGGCTCCACCTGCTGCACGGGATGCGGCCCGACGGCGTGCTGACCACTGTCGACCCCGAGCCCGAGCGCCAGCAGTTCGCCCGGGAGGCCTTCCGTGCCGCCGGGTTCGCCGGCAACCGCGCGCGCTTCATCCCCGGCCGCGCGCTCGACGTACTCCCGCGTCTCGCGGACGGCGGCTACGACCTCGTGTTCTGTGACGGCGACCGCACGGAGTACCTGGACTACCTCGCTGAATCGTTGCGCCTGCTGCGCCCCGGCGGTCTCGTCTGCTTCGAGGGCGCCTTCTCCGACGGCCGGACGGTGGACTCCGGCCCGCAGCCCGTCGAGGTGCTGCGCATCCGCGAGCTGCTGCGGACCGTGCGGGAGAGCCAGGACCTGATGCCGGCGTTGCTCCCGGTGGGCGACGGCCTGCTCTGCGCCGTCAAGCGGTAGCGCTCCGCCGGTTTCGCCGTACACAACCTGCGGGTCCGTCGTGGACATAGCACTGCCCCGGCATGTCGTGACGATGCCGGGGCAGTGAAAAAGTGTGGGCGCTTCCGCGTCAGCCGACGACCTTCTTCAGGGCGTCGCCGAGTGCATCGGCCTCGTCCGGAGTCAGTTCGACGACAAGTCGCCCGCCGCCTTCGAGCGGAACGCGCATGACGATGCCCCGCCCCTCCTTGGTCACCTCGAGCGGGCCGTCGCCCGTTCGCGGCTTCATGGCCGCCATGCTCGTTCCCCTTCCTGAAACCAGCTCATCGCAGCCGACAACCCAGGTGTCACCGGCATCGAACACATTGCTTCCAGGCCATTATCCCGCATGGCAGGACCCGATGACCAACATCGGTCTGCATCGCTTGCGCAACGCGCGCCCGCAAAACCACTCAATTCGGCGATGTGGCTGCGATACTTCGCCGCCTCTTACGCCTCCATGGCCAGGAATTCTTTGACGCAGGTCACATATCTCCCCTCATGTCGGAGCCCGATGATCTCCGTCATGCTGGGCTCGGACAAAGATGACCGGCGCAGGACCACTGGAGGGGATTCACCATGGCCGACACCGTGCTCTACGAGGTGAGCGACGGGCTCGCGACCATCACGCTCAACCGCCCCGAGGCGATGAACGCGATGAACGTCGAGGCCAAGGTCGCCCTGCGGGAGGCGGTGGAGTCGGCCGGGTCGGACCCCGCGGTCCGTGCCGTGCTGCTCACCGCGACCGGACGCGCCTTCTGTGTGGGGCAGGACCTGAAGGAACACGTCGGTTCCCTCATGGCGGACCGCGCCGCGGGCACCGGGCAGACGATGAGCACCGTGCGGGAGCACTACAACCCCGTCCTGCGCGCGCTGACCGGGATGGCCAAGCCGGTCGTCGCCGGGGTGAACGGCGTCGCGGCGGGCGCGGGTCTCGGCTTCGCCCTCGCCGCCGACTACCGGATCGTCGCGGACACCGCGCGTTTCAACACGTCCTTCGCCGGGGTCGCGCTGACCGCCGACTCGGGCGTCTCCTGGACGCTGCAGCGCGTGATCGGGCCCGGCCGCGCGAGCGACCTGCTGCTGTTCCCGCGCAACATCGGCGCGCAGGAGGCGTACGACCTGGGCATCGCCAACAGGGTCGTCCCCGAGGCCGAGTTGGCGGCCGAGGCCGAGAAGCTGGCCCGCACCCTGGCCGAGGGCCCCACCCTCGCCTACGGGGCCCTCAAGGAGTCGCTCGCCTACGCGGCGGGCCACACCCTGGAGGAGGCCCTGGAGAAGGAGGACGAGCTCCAGACGAAGGCGGGCGCGTCCGAGGACCACGCGATCGCCGTCCAGGCGTTCCTGGACAAGGCGAAGCCCAAGTACCTGGGCCGCTAGCCCTTCGAGCCGTCCCGGGGGACGCGGATCACGCAGTCCTCCAGGTGGTCGTTCACCAGGCCGCAGGCCTGCATCAGGGCGTACGCCGTGGTGGGGCCGACGAATCGGATGCCGCGCTTCTTCAGGGCCTTGGACAGGGCCGTGGACTCGGGCGTGATCGCCGGTACGTCGGCCAGCGTGCCCGGGGCCTTGCGGGACGCCGGGTCCGGCGCGTGCGACCAGATGAGCTCGTCGAGCTCGCCGTCGGACCAGTCGGCGAGCACGCGCGCGTTGGCGAGGGTCGCGTCGACCTTGGCGCGGTTGCGGATGATGCCGGGGTCGGCGAGGAGCCGCTCGCGGTCGGAGTCCGTGAATCGCGCGACCTCGGCGATCTCGAAGTTCGCGAAGGCGGCACGGAAGCCCTCGCGGCGGCGCAGGATCGTGATCCAGGAGAGGCCCGACTGGAAGGCCTCCAGGCAGAGCCGCTCGTACAGCGCGTCGTCCCCGTGGACCGGGCGGCCCCACTCGTCGTCGTGGTACGCCACGTAGTCCTCGGTCGAGAGGCCCCAGGGGCAGCGGAGTCTGCCGTCCGGGCCCGCCACCGCGTCGCCGCTCACCGTCCGTCCTCCTCTTCGGCCGCGTCCTTGAGAGTCCTCGGGGCGGCGTGGTCCTCGGGCCTGGCCGGGGCGTGCGTCTTGAGGAGGCCGGGGCCGCCGACCGCGGTGGCCTGGGCGCCCGCGAGGGCCGCCTCCAGCTCCGCGATGTGGGCGTCACGCTCGGCGAGTTCGGCGGCGAGGCGGCCGAGCGCGTCGTCCACGTCCGCCATGCGATAGCCCCGCACGGTCAGCGGGAAGCGCAGTGCCTCCACGTCCGCGCGGCGCAGGGCACGGTCCGGCGGCAGCGGGTCGGTGAACCGCTCGGCCGGCACGTCGGGCAGCGCGGCGCGCTCCCCGCCGCCCACCACGGCCAGGGTCACCGCGCCGACCACCACGACGAGGGCGATGACCAGGAACAAGAACAAGACCATCTCTTCAGGCCCCCACGCTCGACTGCCGTGCTGAAACTGTCAGGCTCTGATCGTGCCATGCCCCTGTGACAGTTAAGGTCGCAGGCGGCCGGACCACGGCACCGACGAAGGAGGCTCACAGGGGATGCTCAGGCTTGGCAGGCGTGAATTCGACGCGCACGAGCCGGTGATCATGGCGATCGTGAACCGGACCCCTGACTCCTTCTACGACCAGGGCGCCACGTTCCGTGACGAGCCCGCGCTCGCCCGCGTGGAGCAGGCGGTGTCGGAGGGCGCCGCCATCATCGACATCGGCGGGGTCAAGGCCGGTCCCGGCGAGGAGGTGACGGCCGAGGAGGAGGCGCGCCGTACGGTCGGTTTCGTCGCCGATGTGCGCAAGCGGTTCCCCGATGTCGTGATCAGCGTCGACACGTGGAGGCATGAGGTCGGCGAGGCGGTCTGTGAGGCGGGCGCCGACCTCCTGAACGACGCGTGGGGCGGGGTCGACCCGCGGCTCGCGGAGGTGGCCGCGCGCCACGGCGTGGGTCTGGTGTGCACGCACGCGGGCGGCGCCGAGCCGCGCACCCGACCGCACCGGATGGCGTACGAGGACGTCATGGCCGACATCCTCTCGGTCACCCTCGGCCTCGCCGAGCGCGCGGTCGCGCTCGGGGTGCCGCGTGAGTCCGTGATGATCGATCCCGGGCACGACTTCGGGAAGAACACGCGGCATTCCCTGGAGGCGACGCGGCGGCTCGGCGAGATGGTCGACACCGGGTGGCCCGTCCTGGTGTCCCTGTCCAACAAGGACTTCGTCGGCGAGACGCTCGACAAGCCGGTCAAGGAGCGTGTGCTCGGGACGCTGGCCACGACCGCCGTCTCGGCCTGGCTGGGGGCGCAGGTGTACCGGGTGCACGAGGTCGCGGAGACGCGGCAGGTCCTGGACATGGTCGCCACCATCGCGGGGCACCGGGATCCGGCCGTGGCCCGCCGGGGACTGGCGTAGCGGAGCGAACGGCCGCCGGGCGGGCCAGGCGTGCGCCCGCCCGGCGAAAGGGCCCTAGCGGCCGACTTCCTTGGTGACCAGGGCGACCGCCTCGTCCACGTCGTCCGTGACGTGGAAGAGGTGCAGGTCGTGCTCGGACGCCTTGCCGCCCGCCACCACCGTGTCGCGCAGCCAGTCGACGAGTCCGCCCCAGTACGCCGATCCGAAGAGGACGATCGGGAAGCGCGTCACCTTGCGGGTCTGGACGAGGGTGAGCGCCTCGAAGAGCTCGTCCAGGGTGCCGAGACCGCCGGGCAGGACCACGAAGCCCTGCGCGTACTTCACGAACATGGTCTTCCGCACGAAGAAGTAGCGGAAGTTCACGCCGATGTCGACGTGTTCGTTGAGGCCCTGCTCGAAGGGCAGCTCGATGCCGAGGCCGACGGAGACGCCCTTGGCCTCCCGCGCGCCCTTGTTGGCGGCCTCCATGGCGCCGGGGCCGCCCCCGGTGATCACGGCGAAGCCCGCATCGACGAGCGCCTTGCCGATGCGGACACCCGCCTCGTACTCCAGCGAACCGACCGGCGTGCGTGCCGAGCCGAAGACGCTGATGGCGCTGGGGAGTTCGGCGAGCGCGCCGAAGCCCTCGACGAATTCCGACTGGATGCGCATGACCCGCCAGGGGTCGGTGTGCACCCACTCCGACTGGCCCTCGGCGTCGGTGTCGAGGAGACGCTGGTCCGTGGTGCCCGGGGTGATCTGCTCACGCCGCCGCACCACGGGCCCCAAGTGCTGCTCGTCCCGCGGGCCCTGCCCTTCTGGACTACCCATGAACATCCCCTTCCGCTGACACTCTTGCTCGACGTGCCACTTCAGCGTAGGTCTACGGGCGTTACAGGCGTCGCATCCTCAACAGAACTCAGGATGTCAACCAGGCGCTGAGCCGCTTCTCGGCCTCCGGGATGAGGGAGGCCTGCACCCGCTCGTCGATCTTGTGGGCGAGCAGCGGGTTGCCCGGGCTGTAGTTCACGGCGGGCACACCGAGCGCGCTGAAGCGGGAGACGTCCGTCCAGCCGAACTTGGGCTGCGCCTGGCCGCCGACCGCCGCCATGAAGGCCGCGGCGGCCGGATGGTCGAGGCCGGGGCGCGCGGCGCCCGTGTGGTCGTCGACGATGAACTCGTCGATCTCGCAGTCGGCGAAGTAGTCGCGCACGAAGGCGAGTGCCTCGTCCTCGCTGCGGTCCGGCGCGTAACGGAAGTTCACGACGACGGTGCACTCGTCGGGGATGACGTTGGTCGCGACGCCGCCCTCGACGCGTACGGCGTTGAGTCCCTCGTGGTACCGAAGGCCGTCGACGACCGGCTTGCGCGGTTCGTACGCGGCGAGCTTCGCGAGGATCGGCGCGGCCTTGTGGATGGCGTTGGAGCCCATCCACGCGCGCGCGGAGTGCGCGCGCGTGCCCTTCGTCTTGAGGAAGACCCGCAGGGTGCCCTGGCAGCCGCCCTCGACCTGGTTGCCGGTCGGCTCCAGGAGGACCGCGAAGTCGCCCGCGAGCCAGTCGGGGTGGGCCTCGGCGACGTGGCCGAGGCCGTTCAGGTGGGCGGCGACCTCTTCGTTGTCGTAGAAGACGAAGGTGAGGTCGCGGTTCGGCTCGGTCACGGTCTGCGCGATGCGCAGCTGGACGGCGACGCCCGACTTCATGTCACAGGTGCCGCAGCCCCACAGGATGCCGTCCTCGTCCAGGCGCGACGGCACGTTGTCCGCGATCGGGACCGTGTCGATGTGTCCGGCGAGGATCACGCGCTCGGCCCGGCCCAGGTTCGTGCGGGCCACCACGTTGTTGCCGTGCCGGTCGACCGTGAGGTGCGGAAGGCCGCGCAGGGCCGTCTCGATCGCGTCCGCGAGGGTCTTCTCCTGACCGCTCGGCGACGGGAAGTCGACCAGCCGGGCGGTGAGCGCGGCGGCGTCGAGCGTGAGGTCGAGCGACGCGTCGTGTGAGGTCTGAGCCATGGTTTCGACCCTAACGCCCCTCGGCGCGCCGCCTTGTCGGTGGCCTCCAGTACCTTGGTCGCGTGCCTGAGCCCCCCACCCTCGTCCGGCGCGGCCGCCTCCTCCGTATCGGGGCCGCGGTCGCGGTCCTGCTCGCGCTCGTGGGCTATGTGGTCGTCCAGTACGTCTTCGGGGGCAAGGCCGCGCCACGCTGCCAGGTCGTCTCGGGCAACGGCGACGGGGCGTCGTACGAATTCGGCGCCGAGCAGGCCGAGAACGCGGCGACGGTCGCCGCCGTGGGCACCTCCCGCGGCATGCCGGAGCGGGCGGTCACCATCGCCCTGGCGACGGCCCTGCAGGAGTCGGGGCTCCGCAACATCAGCCATGGCGACCGGGACTCGCTCGGCCTCTTCCAGCAGCGGCCCTCACAGGGCTGGGGCAACGAGAAACAGATCATGGACCCGGCGTACTCGGCGGCGCGTTTCTACGACCACCTCAAGGACGTCCCGGGCTATTCACGGCTCCCCCTGACCGTCGCCGCGCAGCGCGTGCAGCGCAGCGGCTACCCCCAGGCGTACGCGAAGCACGAGCCGGACGCCGTGCTGCTCGCCGCCGCGCTCACCGGCCGCGCCCCCGCCACCCTCACCTGCGAGGGCCGCACGGCCGACGAACCGGGCGACCCGGCGAAGGTGCGGGCCGCCCTGGCCCGCGACTTCGGCCGCGAGGTCGCGCCGGAGGGTGGCAGCGGCGGCGGGGACACCGTCACCGTGCCGGTGAACTCCACGGCGTCGGGCGCGGGAGGCGGCGAGCAGCGGGGCTGGGAGCTCGCGCACTGGGCGGTGGCCCAGGCGTCGGCGCTCGGCATCGAGCGCGTCTCGTACGGCGGCCGGGAGTGGAGCGCCGACGACTCCGGGAAGAAATGGCGCAAGCCGGGCAAGACGGGTGCGGCAGGCACGGACGGACGACCCGCGGACGGCGGAACGGGCTCGGGCGACGTCCGAATCGTCATTGGGCAGTAGTGCGGCGGATCACCCGATCGAGTCACGCTGATCACGCACGGGCGAAGTGCCGCCCAGAGGTTCGCGCCCTCACGCCTCCGCCCTTCGGACCCCTTGCGAGCACAGGGCATTGACGTTTCAGCAGCCTCACCGGAGCTGATCGTTTTGCCCGTTTTTATCCACAGCCGATTATGCGATGCATTGCCAATTCTTTGCGTTGGCCCACCGCAACCTTCGAGGGCTTCGAGCGGTAGTCACTGCGTCCGAACGCCGGGCCCCATCCGGCCGGACACACCAACGCACTCTCCCGTCTGAAGGAGCATCATGTCCCTCCCCCTGACCCGCAGGATCGCCCGCGCCGCGCTGCTCATCGCAGCGGGGGCGGCTCCCGTGGTCGGTGCGGCCGGCTCCGCAAGCGCCGCCCAGCTTCCGGCCGCCCCCGACCTGGGCGGTGTGACCGCCCTGGACAGTGCCGGTCTGGGCAACACCGTCGACGGCGCGGCTCAGAACACCACCGGTCTCGCGGGTGAGACCGGCAGCAAGGCAGTGAAGAAGGGCGTGCCGACCGCCGGCAAGGTCGTCGGTTCGGGCGCCAAGACCGCGACTCCCGTCGCCCAGAAGGCCGCGGGCGACCTCGCGGGCAGCGCCGGCGACGTGGTCGGCGACACCGCGGGCACGGCCACCAAGGGCGGTCTGCCGACCGACGCCGTCGGCGAGGGCCTGCCGACGGACGCGGTCACCAAGGGCGGACTGCCCACCGACCAGCTGCCGGTCAAGAGCCTGCCGCTCGGCTGATCACCGCGTAACCGCGAGGAGGGCCCGGAGCCACTGGCTCCGGGCCCTCCTCGCGCGTCGGCCACCGCAACCGGGGCCGCGGTCAGCGGTCAGCGGTCAGCGGCTCAGGCGAGCCGCTCCACCGCCGCGGCCACGCGCTCGTCCGACGCCGTGAGCGCCACGCGCACGAAGCGGTCGCCCGCCGGGCCGTAGAAGTCGCCGGGCGCCACCAGGATGCCCAGGTCCGCGAGGTGCCCGACGGTGTCCCAACAGGACTCGTCGCGGGTCGCCCAGAGGTAGAGGCTCGCCTCGCTGTGCTCGATGCGGAAGCCGTGCTTCAGGAGGGCGTCGCGCAGGGCGGTGCGCCGGGCCGCGTACCGATCGCGCTGCTCGCGCACGTGCTCGTCGTCGCCGAGCGCCGCGACGACGGCCGCCTGCGTCGGCGCGGACGTCATCATGCCGCCGTGCTTGCGGATCTGCAGCAGCTCACCGAGGACGTCCGCGTCACCGGCGATGAACGCGGCGCGGTAGCCCGCGAGGTTCGACCGCTTGGAGAGCGAGTGGACGGCGACGACCCCCTCGAACGAACCACCGCACACGTCCGGGTGCAGCACCGAGACGGGCTCGGCCTCCCAGCCGAGCTCCAGGTAGCACTCGTCGCTCACCAGGAGCACGCCATGCTTACGCGCCCAGGCGACGGTCCGGGTCAGCTCTCCCTTGGACAGGACGCGACCGGTCGGGTTCGAGGGCGAGTTGAGCCAGAGCAGCTTGAGGTTCGTCGGGTCGAGGTCCGTCGGGTCGTCGTACGAGACGTAGTCGGCGCGGGCGAGACGCGCGCCCACCTCGTACGTCGGGTAGGCGAGGCGCGGGTAGGCGACGACGTCACCCGGGCCGAGGCCCAGCTGCGTCGGGAGCCAGGCCACCAGTTCCTTGGAGCCCACGACGGGCAGCACGTTCCGGTGCGTGACGTCGCGCGCGCCGAGGCGCCGCTCGCACCAGCCGGTGATCGCGTCGCGCAGCTCGGGCGTGCCCCACACCGTCGGGTAGCCCGGCGAGTCCGCCGCCGCGACCAGCGCTTTCTGGATCAGCTCGGGGACCGGGTCGACCGGGGTGCCCACCGAAAGGTCGACGATGCCGCCGGGGTGGGCGGCCGCCGTGGCCTTGTACGGCTCGAGCTTGTCCCAGGGGAAGGCGGGAAGGCGGCCGGAGAGACCGGAGACTACGGACACGTGCTGACTCCCGTACTGCGTGTACGTACTGCCGTGATGCGTGTACGCACTGGGTGGACAAATGCCTCGGTCCCGCACGGCGACTTGTGCCGTACGGGACCGGGGCGGCGCTTCAAGCCGCCGTTACTGGTTCTGCGGCGGCAATGCGGCGATGAAGGCGTGGTCGCGCTCGATCAGACCGAGCTTGCTGGCACCACCGGGCGATCCGAGCTCGTCGAAGAACTCGACGTTCGCCTTGTAGTAGTCCTTCCACTCTTCCGGGGTGTCGTCCTCGTAGAAGATCGCCTCGACCGGGCAGACCGGTTCGCAGGCTCCGCAGTCGACGCATTCGTCCGGGTGGATGTACAAGGACCGGGAGCCCTCGTAAATGCAGTCGACCGGGCACTCCTCGATGCACGCCTTGTCCTTGACGTCGACACAAGGCTGCGCGATGACGTAGGTCACGCTGTCGTTCCTCCTCGATACGGGCGCTGGCGGGCCGTCCTCAGGCTCCGCTCGCCTGGCGCGCGGGAGCGCGGCGTCGTCGATGCCCGCCTCTAGTATCTCCGTTCCCGGGCATGATCCGAACAGGAGGGGCGTACAGAGCTGTGGAATTCACTGCGGGCGGACGGCTTGAGGTGCGCATCAACCCTGCTGACGTGGGCAAACGCGTGTCGGTGCGCCGCCTGAACGAAGGGCCCGGGACGGGTGGCAAGTTCACTGACACGGTGGGTGTTCTCACATCGTGGAACGACGGTGTGGTACTGATCACACGACGCGACGGCGAGCGTGTCCACATCGCGGAGAGTTCCCTGGTGGCGGGCAAGGTGGTCCCCTCCGCCCCGGCCCGCAGGCGCGGCCCGGCGGCCTCCTACCGTGAGCTGGCCCGGGTGGCGGCGCGCGCCTGGCCGCCCGTGGAGAGCGAGCCGCTCGGCGAGTGGGAGCTGCGCGCGGCGGCCGGATTCACCCGGCGGGCCAACTCGGTGCTGCCGCTGGGCGATCCGGGACGGCCGCTGGACGAGGCGCTGGCGTACGTACGTCAGTGGTACGCGCGGCGGGAGCTGCCCGCGTACGTCCAGACCGCCACCGGGGCCGAGGACACCCAGGAGCTGCTGTGCGCCGAGCTCGAGGAGCGGGGCTGGGAGCGCGAGGTGAGCTCCGCGATCCACGTCGGCGCTCTCGCGCCCCTCGGCGATCGGGACGTGCCCGGAGCAGGGCCGGACCACGTGCTTCTCGCGCGCTCCTTCGACGAGGCGTGGCTGCGCCGGTACAAGCGATTCAAGGTGCCGGGTTCCCATGTGCGCAAGGTGCTGGCGGGCGGCCCGTCGGTGTGGTTCGCTTCCGTGCCCGGGGCCTCTCCTGACGCGGGGCCCGCCGCGATCGGGCGGTGCGTCGTGGACGGACGCTGGGCGGGATTCATGGCGGTCGAGGTGGATCCGGCGCACCGCAGGCAGGGGCTGGCGACGGCCGTGATGGCCGCGCTCTCCCGGCAGGCGCTGGCCGAGGGCGCTTCGGCGGCCTGGCTGCAGGTCGAGGACGACAACGAAGGTGCGCGGGCGCTGTACGGCGGTCTTGGCTTCGCCGCGCACCACACGTACCACCACTATCGATACCCGTCGGCTCGGTAGCTTCTACCGGTCGGCTCGGTAAGTAAGGCACGAGGCACGCATGCACGAGGAGTCAAGGACGGCCGCGTCCCGGCGGCGGTTCGCCGAGGAAGCCAGGTCCGAGCGGCCCGACCTGTCCCTGCTGTGCCTCCTGGTGAGCGCGGAGGCGGACCCCGGGCTCGGCGACGACGGCATCGACGCGGCGCAGATCGAGCTCGACCGGCTCGCCGGACAGCTCCCCTACCGCCCCGGCGGGGCCCGGGAGTGGGCAGCCGCCCTCGCCGAACTCCTGGGCGCGCAATGCGGGTTCATGGGCACGCCCGCCGACTACCAGCGCCTCGACTCCTCCCTGCTGCACGAGGTGCTGCGCCGCCGCCGCGGTCTTCCGATCCTGCTCTCGGTGGTGTGGATCGAGGTGGCCCGCCGGGCCGGCGCACCCGTCTACGGCGTCGCGCTGCCCGGTCACTTCGTCGTCGGCTTCGGCACCCGCGAGGAGCAGGTGCTCACCGATCCGTTCGCCGGCGGGCGGCTGCTCACGGGCGCGGACGCGGAGCTGCTCGTCGCCGGGTCGTCGGGCGGCACAGTGTCCGCGTCGATGCTGACGCCCGCCGACCCGCTGAACATCGTGCTGCGCATCCTCAACAACATCCGTGCGTGGGCGGCGGCCCGCCCCGAGCGCTCGGACGTCGCGCTCTGGGCCGTGGAGCTCTCCCTGCTGCTGCCCGCCCACCCGGCACGGCTGCGCTACGAACGGGCCCAACTGCTCGTCCAGCGCGGCGACTTCCTCGCGGGCGCCGCCGAGCTCGAGGAGTACGCCGACGTGGTGACGGCGGTGGAGCCGACCACGGCGGACCGCGTGCGGGACCAGGCACGGGCGGCACGCGCCATGCTCAACTGACGGCTCCGGAGGTGCGGGCGTACCGCCCCGGTGCGATGCCCACCACCCGCTTGAAGTGCCGGCTGAGGTGCGACTGGTCGTAGAAACCGGCGGCGGTCGCCACCTCTCCCGGCGGCTGCCCCGCCAGGAGGAGACGGCGGGCGCGGTCGACACGACGGGACATCACGTACTGGTGCGGTGCGATGCCGTAGGCCCCGCTGAAGGCGCGCACGAGGTGGGTGGGATGGGCGTGGACCAGGCGCGCCGCCTCGTCCAGGGTCACCCCGTCGAGGAGCCGCTCGTCGAGCAGGTCACGGAGGTTCTGGGCGACGCCGCGACCGGTGTCGCCCGGGGCGCGGGTGGTGGCCCTGGGGCGCAGGTGACCGCGCAGGCGCTCGCTGATCAGGGCCAGGCGGCTCTCGGCCTCCAGCTCGTCGCCCCGACACGCCAGGGCCGCGTGCAGCTGGCCCACGCGCGTGCGCAGGACGGGGTCGACCAGGTCGGGGCCGTCCACCGCCGCGCCGATGAGGCCGGCGTCCAGCTGTGTCATGTCCAGGTAGAGCACGCGCTTGCGGAAACCGTCGGGGGTGGCGGGCGAGCCGTTGTGCGGGACCTGGGGCGGCAGCAGGGAGACGGTGTCAGCCGGGGTGCCGTGCTCGTGACGGTCCAGGTCGTAGCGGACGGCTCCGTCGTCGACGATCAGCAGGGTCCACGCGTCGTGGACGTGCATCGGGTACGCGTGCTCCGTGAAGTGGGCGTGGAAGACCTCCACGACACCCGCGACCGGCGGGCGCCATGCGGATATTTCCCGCCGGACCACCATGCAAAGAACGTACAAGACGTGCCGGCCGTCCACTCGGCAGTCTCAATGCATGAGAACCACCGCTGAGACAGACACCGCCGCCGCGACCACGGGCGAGGCCCCCGTCCGCTTCGACACGAAGATCGCCGTCCTGCTCCGTGACAACCTGGAGCCCTGGCAGCGCCTCAACGTGACCGCGTTCCTGGTCAGCGGGCTCGGCACGGCGGCGCCCGAGGTGATCGGCGAACCGTACGAGGACGCCGACGGCACCCCCTACCTGCCGATGATCCGCCAGCCCGTCCTGGTCTTCGAGGGGTCGAAGGAGACCGTGGGCGCCGCGCACCGCCGCGCCCTCTCGCGTTCGCTGCCGAGGGCGGTGTTCACGTCCGACCTGTTCACCACCGGCAACGACCGGGACAACCGGGCCGCGGTGCGCGCCGTGCCGACGGATCAGCTCGACCTGGTCGGACTCCTCGTGCACGGTCCGCGCAACGCGGTCGACAAGGTCCTCAAAGGGGCGCGGATGCACCCTTGACCGACGGGGGCAGAACCAAGGGGTGAGATCGGAGCGCTATCGATCGGCCCGGCAGGGCACGAAGCTCCTATGCACCCCCAATCCCCCGAGCGGCGACGCCTCTTCGCCGATCAGGCACGGTCGGCGCGGCCCGATCTCGCGCTGCTGTGCCTGCTGATCGGCGCGGAGGCGGACCCGGACCTCGATGACACGGGCATGCGCGCGGCGCGGCGCATCCTCGACCGCCTCGCCGACCAGCTGGCCGAGCGGCTGCCCGACAAGGCCGACGACCCCCGGCCCTGGGCGCTCGCGCTCGCCGAACTGCTCGGCGCGCGCTACGGGTTCAAGGGCAGGCCCGGCGACTACCAGCACCTCCGGTCCGCGCTGCTGCACGAGGTGCTCCGACGGCGCAGAGGCCTGCCCATCCTGCTCTCGGTGGTGTGGATCGAGGTCGCCCGCCGTGCGGGCGTACCCGTCCACGGGGTGGCCCTGCCCGGCCACTTCGTGGTCGGCTTCGGCGCCCACGACGAGCAGGTACTCGCCAATCCCTTCGCGGGTGGCGACGTACTGACGCCCATGGACGCGGAGTTGCTGGTCGCCGGGGCCACGGGCGCGCCGCTCGTGCCGTCGATGCTGAGCCCCGCCGGGCCCCTGGACATCGTCCTGCGCGTCCTCAACAACATCCGCGCGTGGGCGGCGGCCCGGCCCGAGCGTTCGGACGTCGCGCTCTGGGCGGTTGAACTCTCCCTGCTGCTGCCCGAGCACTCCGACCGGCTGCACTACGACCGCGCGCAACTCCTCGTCCAACGCGGCGACTTCCTGACTGGCGCCCTGGAGATCGAGACGTACGCCGACGTCCTGGCGGCGACGGACGAGGCAGCCGCGGTACGGCTGCGCCAGGAGGCACACGGCGCGCGGGCGATGCTCAACTGAATTTTCAGAAGCGGCAGTTCAGAGCCACCCCTTGTCGCGGGCCACCTTGACCGCCTCGGCGCGGTTGCGTACGGCGAGTTTCTGGATGGCCGTAGAGAGGTAGTTGCGGACCGTGCCCGCGGAGAGATGCAGGGCCGTGGCCAGCTCGGCGTTGGTGGCGCCGTCGGCCGCCGCGCGCAGGATCTCGCGCTCGCGGTCGGTCAGCGGGTTCGCGCCTCCGGCGAGCGCGGCCGCCGCGAGCGTGGGGTCGATGACCCGCTCCCCCGCGAGGACCTTGCGGACCGCGTCGGCGAGCTGGGCCGCTGGCGCGTCCTTGACCAGGAAGGCGTCGGCGCCTGCCTCCATGGCGCTGCGGAGATAGCCGGGGCGGCCGAAGGTGGTGAGGACCACGATCTTCAACTCCGGCAGCTCCGCGTGGAGTTCGGCCGCCGCCTCGATGCCCGTGCGGCCGGGCATCTCGATGTCGAGGAGCGCCACGTCCACCGCGTGCTCGCGCGCCGCCGCGAGCACCTCGTCGCCTCGGGCCACCTGGGCGACCACCTCGATGTCCGGCTCCAGGCCGAGCAGCGCGGCCAGCGCCTCGCGGACCATCGACTGGTCCTCGGCGAGGAGGACCCTGACGGCGGGCCCCGCACTGTTCGTACTCATGCGGAGGATCCTAGGGCCGAAGATCCCGGAGGCAGCCCGCCGGTGCCGTCGCCCTCACCCTTGTCCGGCCGCGCCGCCGGCTCCAGCGGCACCCTGGCCGTGAGCCGGAAGCCCCTGCGCGCGCCCGGTCCCACGTCCAGGACGCCGCCGACCGACTCCACGCGCTCGGTCAGGCCCGCCAGACCATTGCCCTGGGCGGCGCCGGAACCGCCCCTGCCGTCGTCCTCCACCGTCAGCTCGACCACCGGCCCGTCGAGGGTGTGCCGTGCGGTGAACGCCACCGTGCAGCGGCGCGCACCGCTGTGCCGCACGACATTCGTCACCGCCTCGCGCAGCGCCCAGGCCAGCGCCGTCTCCCCTTGCTCACCCGGCAGCACGACGGGCACCTCGAGCGGTACGTCGGCCTCGACACCGGCGGCGGTCAGCGCCGTGCGCGCGCCCGCGAGCTCACCGGCGAGGGTCCGCCTCCGGTAGCCGGAGACCGCCTCGCGCACGTCCACCAGGGCCTGGCGGCTGACCTGCTCGATGTCCGCCACCTGCTGGGCGGCCTTGTCGGGGTGGGCCGGGAGCATGCGCCCGGCCAGCTCGCTCTTCAGGGTGATGAGGGAGAGCGAGTGGCCGAGGAGGTCGTGCAGATCACGGGCGAGCCGCAACCGCTCCTCGTTCGCCGCCAGTTGGGCGACGGTGGCCCGCGCCTGGCGCAGCTCGATCGTCGTACGCACCAGCTGGCGGACCCCGGTCATCGCGAAGCCGACCAGGACGGTGAGCACCGCGAGGCTGCCGAGCAGGTCCGCGACGCTGTCGGTGCGCAGGCCGATCAGGATCATGACGCCGGTGACGGCCGGGATGACCCACGCCGCGTGGCGCAGCGGCAGCACGGCGCCCGCGGACACGGAGACGTACACGAAGAGCCCCAGCCAGGGCTTGCCGAAGGAGAACGACAGGATCACGGCCAGCGCGAGCAGCCCCACGAACGACACCTGCACCGGGCGCCAGTCGAGCACCCTGGCGGTGTACCGGAAGACCAGGGACAGATAGCAGACCACGAACGCGGCCAGGCCGAGGCTGCCGAGCACGGTGGCCGTGCCGTCGTGCTCGCCGCCCACCAGGTCCTCCACCGGACTGGCCAGGAAGACCAGCCAGATGCCGATCCACAGCGCCTTCGTCAGCCACTGGCGGCGGTCGCGCCCCGGCCGCGCGAAGCTGTCCAGCGGGTGGTCCTGCTCGGTGCAGCCATCGGTGCCGTTCACGCCTTCGAGGTGTCCTTCCGGTACAGCCATGCCGCGCCGCCCGCGAAGAGGACGAAGTACCCGACGAGGAGCAGGACGTCCTGCGCGTGCGGGGCCTCACCCAGTTCGATGGCCTGTCCGAGGGCAGCGTACGCATGGGTCGGCAGCCAGGTCGCGACGTCGCTCAGCCACCCCGGGAAGGTCGCCGTGGGCATCCACAGGCCGCCGAGCACGGAGAGCCCGAAGTACACGATCATCGTGATCGGACGCACGGCGTCGCCGGTCGCGAGATAGCCGATGGCCACGCCGAGGGCGGCGAAGCAGAGGCTGCCGGCCCAGATCGCGCCGGTCAGGGCGAGCCACTGCCAGGCTTCGAGGCGTACGTCCTTGACGGCCGCCGCGACCACGAACACCACGACGATCGACGGCAGGCTGACCACGGCGGCACTCGCGGTCTTCGCGATGACGTAGCCGCGCCCCGGCAGGCTCGTCAGGCGCAGCTGGCGTACCCAGCCGCTCTCGCGCTCCTTGGCGATGCGCTCGCTGTTGCCCATGAGGACGGCGGTGAGGGCGCCGAACGAGGCCATCGACACCATGAAGAAGGCGGGCAGCGCGAGCCCTGTGTCGCCCACCATCTCCTTGCTGTCCTGACCGCCCGCGATGATCAGGAAGAGCATCGACGGGTAGATCACCGAGAAGAACAGGAACTTCTTGTTCCGCAGGGCGCGGATGATCTCCAGCTTGATCAGCATGCCCCGGCCTCCTTCTTGGCTTCCTTGGCTTCTTTCCTGGCTTCCTCGGCGGCGGTGATCGCCATGAAGGCCTGCTCCAGGCCGAGACCCGCGACCTCAAGGTTGCGGGGGTAAAGACCGAGCGCGTAGAGCGCGTGCACGGTGGCGTCGGCGTCCGTCGACCGCAGGCGTACGGAGTGGCCGGAGACCTCCACCGCGGTGAGGAACGGCAGGGCGCCGAGCTTCTCCGCGAGTACGGCGTCCAGCTCGGGGAGGTCGAAGGAGACCCGCCGCGCCCCGGCCCTCGCCTTGATCTCGGCGGCCGTGCCGTCGGCGAGGAGTCGGCCGCGACGCAGGACGAGGACCCGGTCCGCGATCGCGTCGGCCTCCTCCAGGTAGTGCGTGGCGAACAGGACCGTGCGCCCTCGGTCGGCCTGCTCGCGCATGGTCGCCCAGAAGGCCTGGCGCGCGGTGACGTCCATGCCGGTGGTCGGCTCGTCGAGGACGATCAGGTCGTTCGCACCAGCGGTCGCGAGTGCGAATCGCACACGCTGTTCCTGGCCACCGGAGAGCTTGTCGACCTTCCGGTCGGCGAGCTGGGCGAGGCCCGCGGCGGCCAGCACGTCGTCCGCTCGGTGCGGCCTCGGGTGCAGGTCGCAGGCGAGCCGCACCAGCTCGCGGACGGTGACCTCCGCCATCAGGCCGCCGCTCTGCAGCATCGCGCCGACCCGGCCCGCGGTGATCGCCTCGCGCGGGCTCGTGCCGAAGACCCGCACGGTGCCGCTGTCCGCCTCGCTCAGGCCGAGGAGCAGGTCGAGCGTGGAGGACTTGCCCGCGCCGTTCGGCCCGAGGAGGGCGACGGTCTCGCCGGGGTGGAGATCGAGCGTGAGGTCGTCGACGGCCCGGACGTCCCCGTATGCCTTGGTCACCTGGCGGAAGCTCACCGCCGGCACCGATGCCACCGCTGCCACCGCTGTGGAACTCACTGCGTTCATGTGATCCATCGTCGCCAAGGCATGGTGGGCGGCGGCAGTGTCGTGTGTGCCGGGTTCGGGATGACGGATGTCATGCCGTCGCGCTCGTTCATGCCGGAGGCCGGGCGGATCACTGACGTGAGCCGCCCGGCCTCCGGGTGCGTACGGGGATCAGCTCGCGTTGGTCTCGATCACGCCGATCCGCTCCGCAGGCGTCTTGCCGATCAGCGCCTTGTTCATCGCGGCGGCCACGTCCGTCGGCTGGACCGGCGTCTTGTCGCCGTTGCCGCGCTGGATCAGGATGCCGTCGAAGACGTTGCCGTAGAGCTTCTTGAGCTCGACGGTGTTGTAGTGCACCTGCAGCGTGCCGTTCTTGAGCACCTTCGTCTCGAGCACCTTCGGCAGCGACCTCGCCGGGCCGAACGGGATCGACGCGTTGCCCGCCTTGATCGTGACGTTGGCCGACATGGCGGGCTTCGCGAAGCGCGTCATGAACTTGTCGACCTCGGCGTTCGGCACGGTCGGCTTGCGGGTCGTGACGGGCAGCTCGACGGTGCCGGCGCTGCCGGTCTCGACCTGCCTCTTGTACGCCTCCGACACGGCCGTGGTCGACGCGGCGACGTCGATGCCCTTGCCCGCCTTGCCGTACACCGGGACGGCCTTGCCGGGCACGAACTTGACCGAGCCCTCCTTGGCCGAGCCCGAGCCGCCCGCGGCGCGCTCCAGGGCGGCCGCCAGCTTCTCCTCGTCCACGGGCATGACCGGCTCGGCGACGCGCGCGCCGCCGAAGAGCGAACCGATCACCGAGACGGGGTTGTAGTCGCTGCCCGCGGCCTCGCGGACGGTCGCCTGGCTGTCCAGGGTCAGGCCCGCCTGGTCCGGGCTGAGCGGGACCGCCTCGCCGTCGACCGACAACTTCAGGGGCTTGGCGACGCGCTCGCCGATCTGAGCGTCGAGCTTCTTGACGGCCTCGTCGCGCGTGCCGCCGCCGATGTCGACGCCGAGCGCGGTGGTGCCCTTGGGCACGTCCGCGTGGTTCATCAACAGCCCTGCGCCGTACGCCCCGCAGGCCACGACGACCACGGCGACGGCCACCAGGACGAGCTTGTTGCGCCCCTTCTTCTTGGGCGCGGCCGCGGCGACGGGCACGTTCGGCTGCACCGGCTCGGGCAGCTTGGGCGGGGTGTGCGGCACGGGCCCGTCGGTCTGCGGGGCCGTGGCGAACGGCGAGTTCTGCGCGGGCGGCACCACGGGGATGCCGCTCGTCAGGGTGTCGCCGGAGACGTTGGTCCCGGGCGAGGGTGCGCTCGGGCCGCCCGGGATGGAGCCGGGGCCGCCGGGGACCGGACCGCCCGCGGCGGGGGGCCGCGGGCCGCCGCCGGGGCCCTGGACCGGGCCCGCCTTCTGCGGCGTGAGGATGGCGGTGTCGTCGCTCCTCACGGGGGCACCGGCGCCCGCGCCCGAACGGGCCGCGGGATTGGCCGGGTTGGGCCGATTGCCCGGGTTGCCGGGATTGCCCGGTCCACCCTGATTGGGCGCCGCCAGCGGGTTCGCCATCGGGTTCGCCCTGCCCGCCGGGTTGGCCTGGTTCGCCGGGTGGGACGGATCGGCGGGCTTCGGCGCCAGCGGTCCTTCGCCGGTC
Organism: Streptomyces sp. NPDC002853; assembly: GCF_053591915.1. Lineage (NCBI taxonomy): Bacteria > Bacillati > Actinomycetota > Actinomycetes > Kitasatosporales > Streptomycetaceae > Streptomyces > Streptomyces sp. NPDC002853. The sequence continues at coordinate 341,495 of NZ_JBSFUS010000003.1, forward strand.
ACGGGTCCGCCGGTCGGCCCGGAAGGACCACGGCCGCCCTCGCCCGCACCGCTTCCGGAGAAGTACGGCAGGTCCCCGCGCTGCGGGTCGCCGCCCTGCGGCGCGCCCGTGCCGAGCGGACCCGCCGCCACGGCGCCGGACACGTCGAAGGAGCCCGTACCGGAGCCGTTGCCCCCCGAATTGCCGCTGCCGGGCGCGGTGTTCCCCGCCGTACCGCTGCCGGGCGCGGGGTTACCGCCGGTCGCCGGTCCGCTCTTGCGTGGCGCGAACCAGTCGCTCGTCTTCTCCTCCGCCGGAGCGGAGGGCGACGAGGGCCCGGCGGCCGCGGGCCCCGCGGGTGCGGAGCCCGATGCCGGAAGCCCGGCGGAACCGGGGCCGCCCGCGCCGTTCGCGGACCCCTGGCGTCCGGCGCCGTCCCCGGCGTCGGCCGCGGCGCGGCCGCCGTCCAGCGGACGTGACGCGCCGGCGTCACTGTCCCCGACGGGCGTGCGCATGACGACCGGTGGGATGGGCCGCGACCCGGGGATGTTGATCCGGATACGCGTGGTCAGCGTGGTCTCGGTCTTGGGCTCGTCGGGCCGCTCGTCGGCGGCCTGCCGCTGCGCGCCGTCCACGGCGCCGTCCGACGCGGCACCCTGCGCGGGCGAGCCGTACGGCGGCGTACCCGAGGGGTAAGCGGCTCCACCGCGCCCCTGGGGCCCGGAGGACGAACTGTCAGTTTCACGACTCAAGGCAGGTTCTCCCGGTTGGCTCCGCCGCCCGTGCTCCCCGCGCGGAGGGGAATTCCCTCCGGCCGGAGGCTGGGGGAGGCTCGGCGGCGCGCACCACCATACTGGCCGCCGTCGGCACTCATCCTGTGACCGCCGTCAAACCCGTGCGGGACACGGGTTGAAGTGGTACGTCACTTGCCAAGTCGGGCGGCGGGCCCGCCTGGTTGCGGTCGCTGCCCGAGGGTGGCACACATCACAGCAACCGCCATCCCGCCCAGCAAGTAGGCATACGAGCCGATTCCCGCCCCGAAGAGGAAGTCCCCCTCGGGCCGGCTGGCCGTGAGCAGCATGACGGAGACGAGCCAGCCCGCCGCCGGCGCCACCGCCCCCGCTCTGGTGCCGACGGCACGCACCCCGCCGTGGAAGAGCCCCGCGGCCCCGAGGAGCGCGAGCAGCAACCCGCCCGGGAACCAGCCTCCTTGGACGAGGGCGCCCGCGGCGCCGACGACCGCTCCCAGCACGAAGAGGCCTCCGTACGAGGCGACGCGGCCGGGGTTCAGCGGCTGCGCGAGGGCGCTGCCGCCCGGCGGGGACGCGGCGGACGACGAACCGGAAGCCGGTGACGATGCCGACGTGGCACGCGAACGAGTACTCATGGCGCCGTCACCCCTTCGGGCCCTTCGAGCCCCGCGTCAGCGAGCCCCGCGAACAGATCGGTCTCACGTTCGCCGTCCATCGCACCGCTTCCTCCTCGCACCAACTCGTAGTACTCCACATCGAAGATCGGCTGCGCGAGCCCGTTCGACAGGACGAAGAGCGGCCCCTGCACCTCGATCTGCGTGGCGTGCGCGCGCATGGCCGCCGCCTTCGCCGGGGCGAAGGCGGTCCCGTCGATCTCCGTCGTGATCCGCTCGTCGTCCGTCACGCCGGGCACGTCCGCGACCACGCCGGGGGTCGTGAACGGTGAGTGCCGCAGGGCCCCCTCCATCCACCGGAACCGTTCTTCGACGACGGAGCGCGGCGCACGGTTCCAGTAGATCTTGGCAATGGTGTGAGGTTCGCCAAGATCCGCGCGGAAGGCGCTCTCGGCCGCGAGGTCCGCGGCGCGCATCGCGACGCGGTGCGCCTGGATGTGATCGGGGTGGCCGTACCCGCCGTCCGGGTCGTACGTCACGAGCACCTGGGGCCGCACCTCGCGGATCACCTCGACGAGGTGCGCGGCGGCGGCGTCCAGATCGGCGGACCAGAAGGCGCCCGTGCGGTGGTTCTGCTCGACGCCCATCATCCCGGAGTCGCGGTAGCGGCCGGTGCCGCCGAGGAAGCGGTGGTCGGCGACGCCGAGCTGCTTCATCGCGGCGGCCAGCTCGCCGATGCGCTGCGGGCCGAGCGCGTCCTCGCGGTCGGGCGCGAGATGGGCGAGGCCGGGCGGGATGACCTCGCCCTCCTCGCCCAGCGTGCACGTCACCAACGTGACATGGGCGCCTTCGGCCACGTACTTGGCCATCGTCGCGCCATTGTTGATCGACTCGTCGTCGGGGTGCGCGTGCACGAGCAGCAGACGCCGGGCGGGCAGTTCCGTCATGGGACCACCCTACGAGCACCCCGCGCGATGATCAGAACTTGATGTCGCCGATCATCCCCGCCACGTTCGTCGTCAGTTCGTTGATCGTCGGGGCGATGGAGGAACTCGCCAGATAGAAGCCGAGCAAGACACAGACGATCATGTGGCCCGCTTTCAACCCTGACTTCTTGACCAGCAAGAAGACAATGATCGCCAGCAGCACCACCGCCGAAATCGAGAGTGCCACGGCGGCTCACCTCCAAGTCCCAGACCCTGCACCAGTGCGGACGCCAGCAGGTACATACCCACTAAGCGCTACGGATCATAACTATCCGTGGGTCCGCATGAGTCGGAGCACGGCAGCACAAGGGGGCGCATGCCCCATAGGCTCGGGGGATGACCACCGAGACGCCCGGAACCGCCGGGCCCGCCGAGAGTCACGCGCAGCGGCTCTCCTTCCCTCGCCTGCACGCCCGCACGCAACGCTTCACTCTCGGTGCGCCCCGCGCGTTCACGGTGGCGCCGGACGGGTCACGCGTCGCCTTCCTGCGCTCGCCGTCCGGCACGGACCGGGCGAACCAACTCTGGGTCCTGGACCTGGCGGACGGCGCCACCGAGCGCGTCGCGGCCGACCCCGAGGCCCTGCTGAAGGGCGCGGCCGAGCGCCTCTCCGCCGCGGAGCGGGCCCGCCGTGAGCGCAGCCGCGAGGGCGGCGCGGGCATCGTGGGTTATGCGACGGACGCGGCGGTGGAGCTGGCCGCCTTCGCCCTGTCCGGGCGGCTCTTCGCCGCGGAGCTGCGCGTGGGCACGGCGCGCGAACTGCCCGCCCCCGCACCGGTGATCGACCCGCGCCCCTCGCCCGACGGCCGGCACATCGCGTACGTCGCCGGGGGCGCCCTGCGGGTGACGGGCGCCGACGGGGACGGCGACCGGGCGCTGGTGGCGCCGGAGCCCGACTCCGTCGAGAAGGAGACCGTGACGTACGGCCTCGCGGAGTTCATCGCGGCCGAGGAGATGCAGCGTTCGCGGGGCTTCTGGTGGTCGCCGGAGTCGGACCGGCTCCTTGTCGCACGCGCCGACGACGCCCCCGTCCGGCGCTGGTGGATCGCCGATCCCGCGCACCCGGAGACGGAGCCCGCGCGGGTCGCGTACCCGGCTGCGGGCACCGCCAACGCGGACGTACGCCTCTTCGTCGTGACCCTGGACGGCGCCCGCACCGAGGTGATGTGGGACCGCGCCCGCTACCCCTACCTGGCGCGCGTGCACTGGTCGTCGGCCGGTGCGCCGCTGCTCCTCGTCCAGTCCCGTGACCAGCTCAGCCAGCTCTACCTGGCGGTGGACCCGGACGACGGCTCGACCCGCATGGTGCACGCGGAAGAGGACCCGCAGTGGCTCGAACTCTTCCCCGGCGCCCCCTCCTGGTCGCCCAGCGGTCGCCTCGTGCGGATCGTGGACGAGGGCGGCGCGCGGGTGCTTGCGGTGGGCGAACGCCCCCTGACGGGGCCGCCGCTGCACGTCCGCGCGGTGCTGGACGTGGCGGACGACGACGTGCTGATCTCGGCGTCGGCGGGTGCGGCCGCGGCGGCCCCCGAGACCGGCGAGGTGCACGTCTACCGGGTCAACGAACTGGGCGTCGAGCGCGTCTCCAGCGAACCCGGGGTGCACTCGGCGGTGCGCTCGGGAGGCCTCACCGTCCTCGTGACGGCCACGCTCGACCAGCCGGGCGCACGCGTCCAGGTACTGCGCGACGGCAAGCAGGTGGCTACCGTCGCCTCGTACGCTCGGCATCCGGAGCTCACCCCGCGCGTGACGCTGACCGAGGGGGGCGCACGCAAGATCCCGTGCGCCGTCCTGCTCCCCACGGGCTACGAGGAGGGTTCGGGCCCGCTGCCCGTGCTCCTCGATCCGTACGGCGGCCCGCACGGTCAGCGGGTCCTCGCCGCCCACAACCCGTACCTCACGTCCCAGTGGTTCGCCGATCAGGGTTTCGCGGTGGTCGTCGCCGACGGCCGGGGCACTCCGGGCCGCTCCCCCGCCTGGGAGAAGGCGATCCGGCGGGACTTCACCCTCACCCTGGACGACCAGGTGGACGCGCTCCAGGGGCTCGCCGCCTCGTTCCCCCTCGACCTGGACCGGGTCGCCATCCGGGGCTGGTCCTACGGCGGTTACCTCGCCGGGCTGGCGGTCCTTCGCCGCCCCGATGTCTTCCACGCGGGGATCGCGGGGGCGCCGGTGACGGACTGGCAGCTGTACGACACGCACTACACGGAGCGCTACCTGGGCGATCCGGGCGCGGACCCGGCTCCCTACGCACTGAGCTCCCTCGTCACCGAGGAGGGCCTGGTGGCGCCGGAGGACCCGCACCGGCCGCTGATGATCGTGCACGGCCTCGCGGACGACAACGTGGTCGTGGCGCATGCGTTGCGGCTCTCGTCGGCGCTGCTTGCCGCGGGGCGGCCGCATGAGGTTCTTCCGCTCTCCGGGGTGACGCACATGACTCCGCAGGAACAGGTGGCGGAGAACTTGCTGCTGCTTCAGGTGGACTTCCTGAAGCGGTCGCTGGGGCTGTCCTAGCGCGGGGCGATCGGCCGGGGCGTCATGGCTTGCCCCGGCCGACCTACGGCACCCGCACGGCCGTACGAGGCTCAGCCTGCCGCGGGCGTATGGCGGTGCCGGGTCGGTGGGGTTGCCCTCATGTTTCTTTCCCCAACCCCGCCCCTTCCCGAAAACCCGCTCGGCGCGGGGGCCTTGTCCGTTTGAGGACAGAGCCCGGAGGGCGATCTGGGGGTCCAGGGGGCGGAGCCCCATGGTTTCGGGAAGGGGTGGGATGGGGGATTGCCCCGCAGGGAACGCTCGAACCCACCCCTACGGCACCACCTGTTTCTCCTCGGCGAAGTGGCACGCCGAGTCATGGGCGGCCGGGCCCGAGACGCCGCGGAACTCCGCCGGAACGGCCAGCAGCGGTACCTCGAGCGCACACCGCTCCCGCGCCTTCCAGCACCGCGTGCGAAAGCGGCACCCCGAGGGCGGGTTGGCGGGCGAGGGCACGTCGCCCGCCAGGATGATCCGCTCCCGATGCTCCCGCGCCTCGGGATCGGGCACCGGCACGGCCGAGAGCAGCGCCTGCGTGTACGGATGCGTCGGATGCTCGTAGATCTCCTGGTCGGAGCCGATCTCGACGATCCGCCCCAGGTACATCACGCCGACCCGGTCGGAGATGTGCCGCACGATCGACAGGTCGTGCGCGATGAACACGTACGACAGGTCGAAGTCGTTCTGGAGCTGGTCCAGGAGGTTCACCACCTGCGCCTGGACCGAGACGTCCAGCGCCGACACCGGCTCGTCCGCCACGATGATCTCGGGCCGCAGCGCAAGACCCCGCGCGATCCCGATGCGCTGCCGCTGACCGCCCGAGAACTGGTGCGGGTAGCGGTTGATGTACTCGGGGTTCAGCCCGACCACGTCGAGGAGTTCCCGCACCTTCTGCCGCCGCGAGCCCTTGGGCGCGACCTCGGGATGGATCTCGTACGGCTCCCCGATGATGTCGCCGACCGTCATGCGGGGATTCAGCGACGTGTAGGGGTCCTGGAAGACCATCTGGATGTTGCGCCGCACGGCCTTCAGCGCGCGCCCGGACAGCTTGCTGATGTCCTCGCCCTTGTAGCGGATCTCGCCCGCCGTCGGCCGCTCCAGGTTCACCAGCATCTTCGCGACCGTCGACTTGCCGCAGCCCGACTCCCCGACGATGCCGAGCGTCTCGCCGTGGCCGAGGTCGAAGTCGACGCCGTCGACGGCCTTGACCGCGCCGATCTGCCTGCGGATGACGATGCCCTGGGTGAGCGGGTAGTGCTTGACCAGGCCCCGTACCTGGAGGATCGGCTCGCGGCCCGACGCCGAGCCGTGCGCGGCGAACTCGTGCTCCGCCCGCGCCTTGTGCATCAGCTGCCGTGCGGTCTCGCCCTCGTCCTCCAGCTGCTTCTTGCTGACGTGCTCACCATGAGGCATCGAGCGTCTCCTTCCAGAAGTGGCAGGCGCTCCGGCGATCGGCGGCCAGACCTTCGTAGGCCACTTCGTAGAGCGGCGGCACATCGGTCCTGCAGACGTCCTGAGCCATCGGGCAGCGGGGGTTGAAGGCGCAACCCGGCGGGATGTTCATGAGGTTGGGCGGCAGGCCCTTGATCGCGTAGAGCTCCCGGCCCTTCTGGTCGAGCCGGGGGATGGATTCCAGAAGACCGCGTGTGTACGGGTGCGCGGGGGCCTTGTAGATCTCGTGGACGGGGGCCTTCTCGACGATGCGGCCCGCGTACATGACGGCGATGTTGTCGGCGACGTCCGCCACGACGCCCAGGTCGTGGGTGATGAGGATCAGGCCCATGTGCAGCTCGCGCTGGAGCTCGGCGAGGAGCTCCATCACCTGGGCCTGCACGGTCACGTCCAGGGCGGTGGTCGGTTCGTCGGCGATGATCAGCGAGGGTTCGAGCGCCATCGCCATGGCGATCATGATGCGCTGGCGCATGCCGCCGCTGAACTGGTGCGGATACTGCCCGACGCGTTCCTTGGCTGCGGGGATCCGCACCCGGTCCATCAGCTCGACGGCCTTGGCCCTGGCGTCCTTGCGGGACATCCCCTGGTGGACGACGTACATCTCGCCGAGCTGCTGGCCGACGCTGACCACGGGGTTCAGCGACGACAGGGCGTCCTGGAAGATCATCGCCATGCCGGCGCCGCGTGTCTTGCGCCGCTCCTCCGCCTTGAGTTTGAGGAGGTCCTGGCCCTTGAAGAGGATCTCTCCCCCGGTGATCTTTCCGGGCGGCATGTCGAGGATGCCCATGATGGCCTGCGCGGTCACGGACTTGCCGGAGCCGGATTCGCCGAGCACGGCGAGCGTCTCGCCCTCGCTGACGGTGTAGTCGACGCCGTTGACGGCCTTGGCTACGCCGTCCCTGGTGCGGAACTCCACGTGCAGGTCGCGGACTTCGAGCAGTTTGGACGCGCCGCGCGAATCGGATGCGGACGCCTCTGATGCCACGGTTGCCATGGCGCCTACCTCAGCTTCGGGTCGAGGGCGTCGCGCACCGCGTCGCCGAGCATGATGAACGCGAGCACGGTGATCGCAAGGGCTCCGGCGGGCCAGAGCAGCATGTGCGGGGCGTTGCGGATGTACTGGGAGGCGGCCGAGATGTCGATGCCCCAGCTCACGGTCGGCGGCTTCAGACCCACGCCGAGGTACGAGAGGGTCGCCTCCAGGGCGATGTACGTGCCGAGCGCGATGGTGGCGACCACGATCACCGGGGCGACCGCGTTCGGCGCGATGTGCCGGAGCAGCATCCGCGAGTTGGATGCGCCCAGGGCGCGGGCCGCCTGGACGTAGTCGTTCTGCTTGGCGGTGATGACGGAGCCGCGGGCGATGCGCGAGAGCTGTGGCCAGCCGAGCAGGACCATGAAGCCGATCACCGGCCAGACGGTGTTGCTGGTGACGACCGACAGGAGCACCAGGCCGCCGAGTACGACGGGGATGGCGAAGAAGACGTCGGTGATGCGGGAGAGGATCGCGTCCCAGACCCCGCCGAAGAAGCCCGCGAGCCCGCCGAGGACGCTGCCCAGGATCGCGACGCCGAGCGTGGCGCAGACGCCGACGGTGACCGAGGCGCGGGCCCCGTACACGGTCCGCGTGTAGACGTCGCAGCCCTGTCCGTCGAAGCCGAAGGGGTGGCCGGCGGTGGAGCTCTTCTGGGCGTTGGCGAGGTCGCAGTCGAGCGGGTTGCGGGAGGCGATCAGGGACGGCCAGATCGCGATGACGACGAGGAAGACGATGATGAGGGCGGAGATGATGAAGATCGGGTTCCGTCGCAGCTCGCGCCAGGCGTCGGACCACAGGCTGCGGGCGGGGGCGGCGGGGCCGGGGCCGCCCGATCCCGTGGGGGCCTTCTCCAGCGTCGACCCCTCGGTCGCCGCGAGGTCCATCGCGCCGCCCGCGCCGGTCGGGGCGATGGCTCCGTCTGGCTCTCGGGGTTCAGGCATAGCGGATCCTCGGGTCGAGTACGGCGTACAGCAGGTCGACGATCAGGTTGGCCACCAGGAAGACCAGGACGAGGACGGTCACGAAGCCGACGACGGTCTGGGTGCTCTGCCGCAGAATCCCTTGATAGAGCTGGAATCCGACACCATGGATGTTGAAGATCCGCTCGGTGACGATCGCGCCGCCCATCAGCGCGCCGATGTCCGTGCCGATGAAGGTGACCACCGGGATGAGTGAGTTGCGCAGCAGGTGCCGGGTGATGACGCGGCGCCTGGGCAGTCCCTTCGCGATGGCCGTGCGCACGTAGTCGGCGCGGCGGTTCTCGGCGATGGAGGTCCGGGTGAGCCGGGTGACGTACGCCAGGGAGACCGAGGCGAGCACGAGCCCCGGCACGATGAGTTCGTTGAGGGGTGCCTCCGACGAGACGGAGGGTTTCATCACGCCCCATTCGACGCCGAGCAGCAGCTGGAGCAGCAGGCCGGTGACGAAGGTGGGGATGGCGATGACGACGAGCGTCAGGAGCAGGACGACGGTGTCGATGGGCCGCCCGCGCCGCAGTCCTGTCACCACACCCAGCGAGATCCCGATGACGATCTCGAAGACGATCGCGACGAGCGTCAGGCGGATCGTGAGGGGGAAGGCCGTCGACATCAGCTCGGTGACCTTCTGCCCGTTGAAGGCGGTACCGAAGTCGCCGGTGAAGACATTGCCCATGTAGGTCACGTACTGCTGCCACACCGGCTTATCGAGGCCGAACTCCTTCTTCAGCTGAGTGGCTGTCGCGGGGTCGCACTTTCGGTCCCCGCACAGGCCCGCGACGGGGTCGCCCATCACGTTCACCATCAGGAAGATCAGCAGTGTGGCGCCGAAGAAGACCGGGATCATCTGCAGCAGACGCCGGATCACATAACGTCCCATGGAGGGCTCCGGAAGTAGCGGGAGCGGTCATCCGGCGCGGTGCCGCGCCGGATGACCGCTCCCTGGCCTCAGCTGACCTTGATCTCGTTGTAGACCGGGACGCTGAACTGATTCAGCTCCACGTCGGAGACCCTGTCCGAATAGCCGGCGCTGCCGTTCTGGTACCAGAGCGGAATGACCGCCATCTGCTCGGCGAGGACCTTTTCGGCGTCCTGGAAGGTGGAGACGGCCTTCGCGGTGTCGGTCTCGGCGTTGGCCTTGTCGACGAGCTCGTCGAATTTCTTGTCGGACCACTTGCCGTCGTTCGACGGGGCGTCCGTGTAGTACAGCGGCTGCAGGAAGTTCTGGATCAGCGGGTAGTCCATCTGCCAGCCCGCGCGCCAGGCGCCGTCCAGTTTCTGCTGGGAGGCCTTGCTGCGGAAGTCGGCGAAGGTGCCGACCGGGCTCGCGACACAGGACTTGTCATTTCCGAGTGCCTTGTTGATGGAGTTGCAGACGGCGTCGACCCATTCCTTGTGCGAGCCGGTGTCCGCGTTGTACGTGATCTTCAGCGTGCCGCCGGGGATGCCGCCGCCGTCCGCGATCAGCTTCTTCGCCTTGTCCGCGTCGTACTTGCAGGGGTCGCCGCAGAGCCCGGACTTGTAGCCGCCGGCTTCGCCGAGCACCGGGGACGTCCAGTCGGTGGCCGGGGTGCGGGTCTTCTGGAAGATGGTCTCGGTGATCTGTTCGCGGTTGATCGCCATGGAAAGCCCCTGGCGGACCTTCTCCATCCCGTCCTTGGACCACTTGCTGTCGTAGAAGGGGAAAGCGAGCGTCTGGATGATCCCCGCGGGGGTGTTGATGTAGCGGTCACCCAAGTCACTCTTGGCGTTCTTGAGCTGCGAGGCGGGAACGTCGTCGACGAGGTCGAGATTGCCCGCCATCAGGTCCGTGTAGGCGGTGTTGTTGTCGGTGTAGACCTTGAGATCCACACCGCCGTTCTTCGCCTTGTCCGTACCGCTGTACCCGTCCCATTTCCGCAGGGACATCTTGGATCCCTTGGCGTACGAGTCCACGGTGTACGGGCCGTTGCCGACCGGCTTGGCGAGCCATGCGTCGTGGTCGTCGTAGAACGCCTTGGGCAGCGGCGCGAATGCCGGATAGCCGAGGGTCTTGGGCCAGGTGGAGAACTTCTGCGTGAGCTTGACGGTGAAGGTGGTGTCGTCGACGACCTTCAACCCGGAGAGGGTGTCGGCCTTGGCGTCACCCTTCTCCGGATGAACGTCCTCGTACCCCTCGATGTACCCGAAGAAATAGGCGTTCTTCTGGTTGTTCTTCAGATGCGCGCCGTAGTTCCAGGCGTCGACGAAGGACTTCGCGGTGACGGCCTCACCATTGCTGAACTTCCACCCGTCCTTGATCTTCACCGTGAAGTTCTGCGAGTCCTTGGTGTCGATCTTCTCGGCGACCATGTTCTTCGCCTCGCCGCTCTTCGGGTCGTACCGCATGAGTCCCCGGAAGAGCATGTCGAGCACCTTGCCGCCCTGCACCTCGTTGGTGTTGGCGGGCTCCAGCGGGTTCTGCGGATCACCCCAGGAGGACCCCACGATCCCGGAGCCGTCGCCGCCACCACCGCCGCTGTCCCCGCCTCCACCGCAGGCGGTCGCCGCGAGCGCGACGGTCACCGCACATGCGGCCCACTTGGCGTGCGTGGCTCCACGCATGGAGAGCCTCCCTTTCAGGCCTGCGCCCGACGTCCTGTGTCTGACTTAGGCCCAAATACACCGCAATGCATGGCTCAGCGCATCTCTACGGGGGCTTTCCGGGGCCAGTAGGACCGGGAAACCCCCGGATGGCATCACGGGAAGGCAGAGGGCACGGTTCGTCGCATCCGGAATCAGCCGCAGGTCCTGCCGTCGTCGAGACGTCTCCCCGTCCAACCCGAACAACGCCTACGGCGAGAAGCTGACCGAGTATCCCGCCGTGGGCATCGAGCACTACATGACCGCCGGCCGTTCGGCCCGTGGATCGTGGAGACCGCCGCGTTCCGACGCTACGGAAAACTGGGGAATCTCGACGGCTGAGCGGCGGGTTGGTCGGATGCCAGCCGTGCGTGCAGCTCCACGTCGTAGCGGACTCCGTCGTACGCGAGCTTCTGCCGCTGCACGCCCTCCGCCACGAAACCCGCGGCCAGCGCCACTCCGCACGACGCCGGGTTGTTGACCCGGTGGCCCAGTTCGAGGCGGAAGAGGCCCAGCTCACCGAAGGCCCACCGGGCCAGCGCGTCGCACCCGTACGACGCCACGCCACTCCCCCGCGCCGACGGCGCCGTCCAGTACGACGCCCAGCCCGTCGCGTGGACGTGGTTCACCGCGCCCACGGCGACATTGCCCAGCGGGACGTCGTCGCCGCCGACCACCGCGAAGGAGTACGCGGTACCGGCGCGACCTTCCTCCTCCCGGCGCGCGATCCAGCGGACGGCGCTCTCGCGGGAGTCGACCGGCTCATCGGACTGCCGGGACATCTCCGGCGCCGAGAACGCGTCGAGCACGACGACGGCGTCCCGCTCGCTCCACGGGCGCAGTCCGCGAACCCCGTCAGCCACGTCCGTCCACCTCCGTCTCCAGCACCGACACCCAGCCCCGCCACCGCTCCACGCTCACGCGCAGCCGCGAGGAGGACTCAGTGGTTCCGGACCAGTAGGGGGCAGACCCTCCCGTGTGCTCCCGCAGGCCGCATTCCGTCAGTGCCTCGCGCAGGAGGGTCACCTCCTGCGCCGCGACGGACGCGCTGTCGTACTCGGTGACACGCTGCCTGGCCGTGGCGCCCTTGTCGCTGTAGTACTGCGTGCCGTACTGAATCTGGTTCGGCTCCTTCCGCCCGGCGTACGAGTACGAGCCCGGGCAGCTGTCGTCATCGCCCACCTTCGGCAGGGGGAGGTCCGCCATGTTCTCCTCCTCGTACCCCTTCCAGTGCCACTCAGCGGCCTGCGGCATCTGTTCCGGCGTCGGCAGGCGTACGACACCGCCCACCATGTAGGGGTTCTTCGTCGGCGTGGCCGCGGGGCGCACATCCCTGCCCTCCCCGCCCGCCGGAAGCACCGCCCACACCGCCCCCGCCGCCAACGTCGTGACCGCCGCGGCCACGGCGACCCTCCTGCGCATCGTCCGCCTCCCGCCCCTCGCCCGCAGCTCCGCACCGCTCGGCATCCGTACCGTGCCGTCGTTCAGCAGTTCTTCGACCTCAGCCATGGCGACCCGCCCCTTCCGCGGTGAAAGCTGTCGTGTCGGTCAGGCACTCCCCCAGCGCCTTGCGGGCCCGGCTCAACCGCGTGCGGACCGCCCCGTTGGACGCCCCCGTCTCCCGGGCCACCTGTTCCACGGGCAGGTCGAGCAGGTGATGCAGGACCACCGCCCGGCGTTGCTGCGGCGGCAGTTCACGCAGAGCGGCCGGCAAGGCCACCCGGTCCGCGGACAGCCCCGGGACGTCCGGCGCGACGCCGTGCCTGAGCTGCGCCCGCAGCCGGTTCCGCGTCCTGCGCCAGGTACTGATCGCCAGGCGGGACGCCACCGTACGGACCCACGGCAGCGGATCTCCCTCCCGCGTCAGCCGCTCCCACCGCTGCCACGCCCGCACATACGCCTCCTGCACCGCGTCCTCCGCCTCCGCCAGATCGCCGGTCATCGCGTAGACCGTGGCGACCACTCTCTTCGCGGTGGCGGCGTAGAACGCGTCGAACTCAGCGGCGTGCTTCGCACCTTCCGGCCGTTTCGTCATCGTCCCCCGTCCGTCCTCAGGTTCTGCTTCTGAGCCGGACACGCTCGGCGGCGACCAGATGTTACGCACGAAAATGGGGGGCGCCCGGAACCAAGTGGTTCCGGGCGCCCCCCATCACGTGCAGGCCGTGCACAGGCTCACGCCGCGTGCACGACGTCCTTCTCCTCCGCGAAGTGGCACGCCGACTCGTGTGCCGCCGGGGTGTCCAGGCCCGCGAACCGCTGCGGGATCGCGAGCAGCGGGGTCTCCTCCGCGCACTTCGCCTCCGCCTTCCAGCAGCGGGTGCGGAAGCGGCAGCCGGAGGGCGGGTTCGCCGGGGACGGAACGTCGCCGGTGAGGATGATCCGCTCGCGGCCCTCACGGGCCTCCGGGTCCGGCACCGGGACCGCCGACAGGAGCGCCTGCGTGTACGGGTGCGTCGGGTGCTCGTAGATCTGCTCGTCGGAGCCGATCTCCGCCATCTTGCCGAGGTACATCACGCCCACGCGGTCCGAGATGTGCCGGACGATCGACAGGTCGTGCGCGATGAAGAGGTAGGAGAGGTTGAACTCGTCCTGCAGCTTCCCCATCAGGTTGATGACCTGGGCCTGGACGGAGACGTCCAGGGCCGAGACCGGCTCGTCGCAGATGATGATCTCGGGGTTGAGGGCCAGACCGCGCGCGATGCCGATGCGCTGGCGCTGACCGCCCGAGAACTGGTGCGGGTAGCGGTTGATGTACTCCGGGTTCAGGCCCACCACGTCCAGGAGGTCCTGGACCTTCTGGCGGCGCGAGCCCTTGGGAGCCACCTCGGGGTGGATCTCGAAGGGCTCCCCGATGATGTCGCCCACCGTCATACGGGGGTTCAGGGACGTGTAGGGGTCCTGGAACACCATCTGGATGTTGCGGCGGACCGCCTTCAGCGCACGCCCGGACAGCTTGGTGATGTCCTGGCCCTTGTAGAAGACCTCGCCGGCCGTGGCGCGCTCCAGGGTCATCAGGAGCTTGGCGACCGTGGACTTGCCACAGCCGGACTCGCCCACGATGCCAAGGGTCTCGCCCTGGTAGAGGTCGAACGAGATGCCGTCGACCGCCTTGACCGCGCCGATCTGCTTCTTGATCAGGATTCCCTGGGTGAGAGGGAAGTGCTTGACCAGGTTGCGGACCTGGAGGATCGGCTCCCCGCGCTCCACCGGAGCCTCGATGGCCGCGACGGCCTCCTCGGCGGTGGCCGCGTCGACCGTTTCCACCTCGGAGACGTTCGGCATCGCGTCCTGCGGCTCGTCCGTCTTCTTGAGCGGCTCAGCCATGGATCGTCTCCTTCCAGAAGTGGCACGCGCTGCCGCGGCCCGGCAGATCCGTGCCGTCCTGCTCCGCCACCGGCACCAGGGCCGGAACGTCCGTACGGCAGATGTCCTGCGCCTTGGGGCAGCGCGGGTTGAAGGCACAGCCGGACGGGATGTGGAGCAGGTTGGGCGGCAGGCCCTTGATCGCGTAGAGCTCCTGGCCCTTCTGGTCGAGCCGGGGAATCGACTCGAGCAGACCGCGCGTGTACGGGTGCGCGGGGCGCTTGTAGAGCTCGTGGACCGGGGCCGTCTCGACGATCCGCCCCGCGTACATGACCGCGATCTTGTCCGCGACGTCGGCGACCACGCCGAGGTCGTGGGTGATCAGGATCAGGCCCATGTTGTACTCGCGCTGCAGGTCGGCAAGGAGATCCATGACCTGCGCCTGGACCGTCACGTCGAGAGCCGTGGTGGGCTCGTCGGCGATGATCAGGTCCGGCTCGAGGGCGAGCGCCATCGCGATCATGATGCGCTGGCGCATACCGCCGGAGAACTGGTGCGGGTAGTCGTTCACCCGCTCCTTGGCCGCCGGGATCTTCACCCGGTCCATCAGCTCGATGGCCTTGGCCTTGGCCTCCTTGCGGCCGAGTCCGTCGTGCACCCGGAACATCTCGCCGAGCTGGTAGCCCACCGAGAGCACGGGGTTCAGCGACGACAGCGCGTCCTGGAAGATCATGGCGATCTTGCGGCCGCGGATCTTCCTGCGCTCCTCGCCGGACATCTTCAGCATGTCCTGGCCGCGGAAGAGGATCTCGCCCTGCGGGATCTTGCCGGGCGGCATGTCGAGGATGCCCATGATGGCCTGGGCCGTCACGGACTTGCCGGAGCCCGACTCACCGAGGACGGCGAGCGTCTCGCCCGCGTCCACGCTGTAGTTGACGCCGTTGACCGCCTTGGCCACACCGTCACGGGTGTGGAACTCGACGTGCAGGTCCTTGACGTCCAGGAGCCTGCCGCCCTTTTCCTCGCCCGAGCGGGGGGCGGGAACCGAGTCTTCCTTGATGTCGATGCTGGTCATTTACGCCTCCCTCAGCGCAGCTTCGGGTCGAGGGCTTCGCGTACGGCGTCACCCATCATGATGAACGCCAGCACCGTGATACTCAGCATTCCTGCCGGGAAGAACAGCGTGTGCGGGTTGTTCCGGATGTCCTGCGTGGCGTCGGAGATGTCGCCGCCCCAGGAGATGGCGCCGTCACCGAGGCCGAGGCCCAGGTACGACAGCGTCGACTCGGCGACGATGTACGTGCCGAGCGAGATGGTCGCCACGACGATCACCGGAGCCAGCGCGTTCGGCAGGATGTGGCGGAACAGGATCCGCTTCGTCCCGGCACCGAGCGCGCGCGCCGCCACCACGTAGTCGGCGTGCTTGGTGGTGATCACCGCGCCGCGCATCACGCGGGCGATCTGCGTCCAGCCCAGGAAGGCGAGCGCGCCCATGACGACCCACACCGTGCGCTCGGTGAAGGCGTTCAGGACGACCATCGCGCCGAGCAGGAACGGGATGCCGAAGAACACGTCGGTGAGCCGGGAGATGAGGCTGTCCCAGAACCCGCCGAAGTAGCCCGCGAGCATGCCGCAGAGTCCGCCGAAGAGGGTGACGAGGAGCGTCACGCCGACGCCGACGAGGATCGAGTTGCGCGCGCCGTGCACCACTCGGGAGTAGATGCTGCGGCCGACCCTGTCGTACCCGAACCAGTCCGCCTGGAAGAAGTGGGTGAGCTCGGGCTTCCCCAGGAAGTGGTTGACCTGGTCACCGCTGTCCGGGTTCGCGTCGGTGAACAGGCCGGGGAAGGCCGCCACCACGAGCAGGATCACGATCAGGAACGCGGAGATGACGAAGAGCGGATTGCGCCGCAGCTCCCGCCACGCGTCGTTCCACAGGCTGCGCGGCTTGCCCGGCGCGGGACCGGCGGCGATCGCGTCGACGGGTGCGTCCGGCGTGCCGGCCGTCTCGTCGGCGGCCGTGGTCTTGGTGAGGTCAGGCATAACGGATCCTCGGGTCCAGGACCGCGTAAAGCAGGTCGACGATCAGGCTGGCTGCGAGGTACACGAGCACCAGGACGGTGACCACACCGACGATGACCGCGCCCTCACGGCGGGCGAGAGCCTGGAAGAGGAGGTTGCCGACGCCCGTCACGTTGAAGATGCCCTCGGTGATGACCGCGCCACCCATCAGGGTGCCGACGTCCGTGCCGAGGTAAGTGACCACGGGGATCAGGGAGTTGCGCAGCAGGTGCCGGGTGATGATGCGCTGGCGCGGCAGGCCCTTGGCCACCGCGGTACGCATGTAGTCCGCCTGCCGGTTCTCGGCGATCGACGTACGCGTCAGTCTTGCCACGTAGGCGAGGCCGACCATGCCGAGCACGATCGCGGGGACGAGCAGCTGGCCCATGTTCTCGGAGTCCTGGACCGTGGGTGTGATCCACCCCAGCTCATTGCCGAAGAACAGCTGGCACAGCAGACCGACCACGAAGATCGGAACGGAGATCACCAGAAGCGTGAAGAGCGTGACCGTGTTGTCCACGAAGCGGCCGCGCTTGATGCCTGCGAGCACGCCGAGCGTGATGCCGACGATGAGCTCGAACGTCCAGGCCATGGAGGCCAGTCGCATCGAGACCGGGAACGCCTGGGTGATCTCGTCCAGGACGGGCCGGTTTCCGGCGATCGTCTTGCCGAAGTCCCCTTGCAGCAGACCGCCCATGTAATGCAGATACTGCTGCCAGAGCGGCAGATCCAGGCCTCGGTCGTGGCGAATCTGCGCCACCTGCGCCGGGTCCGGCGGCTTGTCGCCCCACAGCGCCCGTACGGGGTCGCCGGGGAGCACGTTGACCATGATGAAGATCAACAGGGTTGTCCCGATGAAGACCGGGATCATCTGGAGCAGTCGCCGCGCGACATAACGCCCCATTGGTGCCTCCGTCCAATCCGGAGCCGCCCGAAGCGACGCCCGGGATCGCCGGGCGTCGCTTCGGGGGAATGGCTCCGACGCCTACTTCTCGAAGACCTCGATGTCGGTGAGGACGGGGTCTCCGGCCTGGTCGAACTTGACGTCCTTCACGTTCTTGGAGTACGCGGAGAGCGTCTTGTTGTACCAGAGCGGGATGCCCGGGAACGTCTCTGCCAGGCGCTTCTCAGCCTGCTGGTAGAGCGTCGCGGACTCGTCGATGGTCTTGGCCGCGTCGGCCTTCTTGGTCAGCTCGTCGAACTTCTTGTCCGAGTAGCCGCCCTTGTTGCCGTCGACGCCCGTGCCGTAGAGGTCGGCGAGGAAGTTGCCGTTGAACGGGTAGTCGAGCACCCAGCCCGACCGGTACATCGCCTTGACCTGCTTCTTGTCCCGCACCTCGGTGTCGGCCTGGAAGTCGGTCTTCGGGTCGCCGGTGCACTTCACGCCGGTCGACTTGGTGATGCTGTTGCACACCGCCGTGACCCAGCCCTTGTGCGGCTGGTCGGCGTTGTACTGGATGGTGATCGCGTTGCCGGGAACGCCGCCGCCGTCCTTGACGAACTGCTTGGCCTTCTTCGGGTTGAACTTGCAGAACTCACCACAGGCGCCGGCCTTGTAGCCCTTGACGCCCTTGGCGACCCAGCCCGTGGCCGACTCACGCGTACCGGCGAAGGTGGTCTTCGCGATGGTGTCGCGGTCGATGGCCATCGACAGGCCCTGGATGACCTTGACGTCGACGTCCTTGAACGCCTTGCTGTAGAACGCCGGGTTGACCGTGTTGATCGCCGAGAAGTCCTGCTCGATGGCGCGGTCGCCGAAGTCCTGCTTGAAGTTCGCGAGCTCGCTGTCCGGGATCAGCGGCATCGTGTCGACGTTGTCCGAGCGCAGGTCGTTGTAGGCGGCCTGCGGCGTCGTGTACGCCTTGAAGTTGATGCCGCCGTTCTTCGGCTTGTTGGCACCCTTGTAGCCGGACCACGCGGTGACCTGCACCGACTTCTTGTGGTCCCAGCTCTTGAACTTGTAGGGGCCGTTGCCGACCGGCGCCTCGCCGTACTTCTTCGGGTCCTTCAGCGCTGCCGAGGGCATCGGGTAGAAGGGCGCGTAGACGAGCTTGTACGCGTAGTACGGGATGCCCGTGTTCAGCGTGATGGTGAAGGTGTTGTCGTCGACGACCTTCAGGCCCTCCATCGTCTTCGACTTGGCCTTCCCCTTCTCGGGGTGGACCTTGTCGTAGCCGACGATGTCGCGGTACCAACCGCTGTTCTGCTGACCGTTGGCCGGGTCGGCGGCCCAGTTCCAGGCGTCGACGTACGACTTGGCGGTGACAGCCTCACCGTTGTGGAACTTCCAGCCCGACTTCAGCTTGACGGTCCACACCTTGTTCGCCTTGTCGGGGGTGACCGACTCGGCGTTCTCGTAGGTGATGTTGCCCTGCTTGTCGTAGTGGACCAGGCCCGTGAAGAGCGAGTCGATGACGACGCTGCCGTACGCCTCCATGGTGTTGGAAGGCTGCAGGGCGTTCTGCGGCTCACCATTGGCGTAGCTGACGATCCCCTTCGGGTCGACCTTGCCACTGTTGCCGCTGCTGTCGTCGCCGCCACCACAGGCCGTTGCCGTCAGCGCCACGACACCCGCTATCGCGACCCACTTGGCGCTCTTGGCACCACGCATGGGGTTCCTCCTCATGAGTCCACTTGTTCACTACAAGAGGGGGTACAGGAATCGCGCCGACACCCCTGACGGCGCGTAGATCGAAGTACCCCAGTGTGCTCGTGAGTCGGCGCTCCCCACAGCGCGTGACCCATTGACCCGAGCTATACGCGGTCAACTATTAGCCATGAGGTACCGCCCGACCACACTCTTTTGGTCTCGGTTCAATCACACCTGGTGCGTACAACTTCCAAAATCCGGACAAACCGATCCGAGATAGATGGTTGCGAAACGGACGTGTTACACATCTAACGGTCAACGGCGTCCGCATTCCGGACAGATGGTCCAGGAAAACCGGTTGCGGCGGACCACGCCGGAGGCGACTCGAGGCGTCTTCGGGGGCGGCTCTGTGGACGCGCGTAGATGCGCGGAGAGTCGCGACGGCGGATTACCCGTCGCCCCCGGGGCCCGGGCCAGCGTAGTGCCCCCTGAGGGCGCCGCAAGGGGTAACCCCCGCAGACGCACGGAGGCCGGTCCCCGCCTCTTCCCGGAGGAAGGGCGGAAACCGGCCTCGGATGCCGAATTCGCCGGACGTCAGCGGATCTTGGGCACTCAGCCGTGCTTGGCGCGCGAAGCGCTGCGGCCGCGCTGCTTGGCGTCCAGGACGACCTTGCGGATACGCACGGTCTCCGGGGTCACCTCGATGCACTCGTCGTCGCGGCAGAACTCCAGGGACTGCTCGAGCGACAGCTTGCGGGCGGGCACGACGTTCTCGGTCGTGTCCGCGGAAGCCGCACGCATGTTGGTGAGCTTCTTCTCCTTGGTGATGTTCACGTCCATGTCGTCGGCGCGCGAGTTCTCGCCGACGATCATGCCCTCGTACACCTCGGTGCCGGCCTCGGTGAAGATGACACCGCGCTCCTGGAGGTTGACCATGGCGAACGGCGTGACCGAGCCCGAGCGGTCCGCGACGAGCGAGCCGTTGTGACGGGTGCGCAGGTCGCCGAACCACGGCTCGTGACCCTCGAAGATCGAGTGCGCGATGCCGGTACCGCGGGTCTGGGTCAGGAACTCCGTGCGGAAGCCGATGAGGCCACGCGACGGAACGATCCACTCCATGCGGATCCAGCCGGAGCCGTGGTTGGTCATCGTCTCCATGCGGCCCTTGCGGGTCGCCATCAGCTGCGTGATGGCGCCGAGGTGCTCCTCGGGCGAGTCGATCGTCATGCGCTCGATCGGCTCGTACGTCTTGCCGTCGATCTGCTTGGTGACGACCTCGGGCTTGCCGACGGTCAGCTCGAAGCCCTCGCGGCGCATCTGCTCGACCAGGATGGCGAGCGCGAGCTCACCACGGCCCTGGACCTCCCAGGCGTCGGGACGCTCGGTGTCCAGGACACGGAGCGAGACGTTACCGATGAGCTCCTTGTCCAGACGGTCCTTCACCTGGCGGGCGGTGACCTTGTGGCCCTTGCCGCCCTTGCCGACGAGCGGCGAGGTGTTGGTGCCGATGGTCATGGAGATCGCGGGCTCGTCGACCGTGATCAGCGGGAGCGCGATCGGGTTCTCGGGGTCGGCGAGGGTCTCGCCGATCATGATCTCCGGGATACCGGCGATGGCGCAGATGTCACCGGGGCCCGCCTTCTCGGCGGGCTTGCGCGTGAGCGCCTCGGTCATCATCAGCTCGGTGATGCGGACGTTGGACTGCGACCCGTCGCGCTTGATCCACGTGACGGTCTGACCCTTGCGCAGCTCGCCCTGCTCGACACGGCAGAGCGCGATACGGCCGAGGAAGTTGTCGGCGTCCAGGTTCGTGACGTGGGCCTGGAGGGGCGCGTCCTCGTCGTACTTCGGTGCCGGGACGGTCTCCAGGATCGTGGAGAAGAACGGCTCCAGGTTCTCGCTGTCGGCCGGGACGGTGCCGTCCTCCGGCTTGGTCAGCGAGGCGACGCCGTCACGGGCGCAGGCGTAGACGATCGGGAACTCGATCTGGTCCTCGTCCGCGTCCAGGTCCAGGAAGAGGTCGTACGTCTCGTCGACGACCTCGGCGATACGCGAGTCCGGACGGTCCGTCTTGTTGATGCAGAGGATCACCGGCATCTTCGCGGCGAGGGCCTTGCGCAGGACGAAGCGGGTCTGGGGCAGCGGACCCTCGGAGGCGTCCACGAGGAGGACGACCGCGTCCACCATCGACAGGCCGCGCTCGACCTCACCACCGAAGTCGGCGTGGCCGGGGGTGTCGATGATGTTGATGGTGATGACGTCGCCGCCATCCTTGGGGTGGTACTTGACGGCCGTGTTCTTGGCCAGGATCGTGATGCCCTTCTCACGCTCCAGGTCGTTCGAGTCCATCATGCGGTCGTCGAGGGACTCTGCCGCGTGCGCGGCGAAGGAGCCGGCCTGCTTGAGCATGGCGTCGACCAGGGTGGTCTTGCCATGGTCGACGTGGGCGACGATGGCAACATTACGAATGTCATGGCGCGTGGGCATACGAGCTGCGCTTCTCCCGGGAAGAGTGGATGGCCGCGCGTACGGTCCGGCACGCGTGCCCTGCCGGGCAGAACACGCCACGGCCTCACCCCAGTCTACGGCCCTTACGTGGAGGTCACCTCCGCGGGGGCCTGAAGGGGGGCCTGACCTGGGGTTTTCATGGTCCGGGACGGACACTTCGGGCGCGCGGTCGAGCCTGTCGAGCTCCAGGTGCGCGGGCAAGAAGCAGAAGCGGGAAAAAGGGGCAGGGGTGTCCCGGGTCAAGGGGTGGGAACGACCTTGCCCGCCGGTGGGGGCGGCGGGCAAGGGAGTTGAGGGGAATCTGAGCCTGACCTGCGGCGGAGCTACTTCGCCGCGGGCTTGGCGCCCTGCTTCAGGAAGCCCATGTCCTCATAGTTCGGCACCTGGAACCCGAACGCCCCCGCGTTCGCGAGGTTCGTGCGGGCCGCCATCAGCTGGGGGCGCTGATAGAGGGGAATCGATCCTGCTTCGGCCCAGATGCGGGCATCCGCCTTCTTGACCAGCGCACGGCTCTCGTCCTCGTCCAGCTCCCCCATCGCCTGGTCGAACAACTGATCGATGTGATCCGTACCGACCCGCGTGTAGTTCTGCTCGACGTTCAGCGACCCGTCAGCGGCCGGCACCGGCTTGGCGAAGATCGGGCGCGCGTCCGTGGCCGGGAAGGCCGTCGCGGGCCAGGAGTAGAGGGCGAGGTCGTACTGACCGGAAGCGATGTGGTCCTTGAAGTAGCTCTCGTCGGCGACCTTCGCCGTCTCCGTACGGATGCCGATCTTCTCCAGCATCCGCGAGATCCGGTCGGCCACCGTCCGCAGCGACTCCGAGCCCTCACCGGACGGCAGCACGAAGCGGAGGGTGAGGGGTTTGCCGTCCTTGGCCATCGGACCGCCCGCCGCGGCGGAGGCGGCCGGCGCCGCGGTCCCCTTGGGGGCATACGCCCCGGGCGCACCGCCCTTGGCGGCCTGCTTGTCGGCACGCTTCTCGGCGTGCTGCTTGGCGTGCCCGCCGGGGTCCTTCTTCTTCTCCTTGTCCGCCTCGCCGGGAGCCGTGAGGGTCGCCGCCTGGCGGGTCAGCGCCGCCCGCTGGTATTCCGCCGCCGGAGCGGGCGCGAGCACCGAGGTGCCGCTGTCGCCCGGCTTCTGGTCGTCCTCGCCGACGACGTACGTACCGTCGTCACCCGAGTCCGCGTCCGAATCGGCATCGGAATCGGAATCGGCATCGGACTTGGCCTTCTTGGTGTCCGCCTCGCCCCCGGCCGTCTTCCCCTTCGGCTCCTTCAGCGGGCCGCCCGGCGTCCACCCCGCGTCGGCGAGCAGCGCCCGCGCCTCCGCGGTGTCCTGTTCGCCGAGGGCCCCGCTGTTGTCCGCGTACGCGTGCTGACCGGCGAGGGCCAGGTGGCTGCCGACCGGCTCGGCGGGCAGACCGAGCGGCGAGAGCACCGCCTTGGCGAGCTCCTCGCGGTCGAGGGCCCTGGCCACCGCGCGCCGCACCCGGTCGTCGGCGAGCGGGCCCTCGGTGCCGTTGAGGGCGAGCTGGGTGTAGGCCGGTTCGAGGGACTTGCGGACGGTGTAGCCCCGCAGGCCCGACTGCTCAATGGCGTACTTCTTGATCGCCTTGTCGGTCCGTTCGCGGGCCTGCTGCTCGGTGTCGGCCGCGTCCTCGTCGGAGCCGTGGGCGACCGCCCAGGACCGCAGCGCCTTGGCGGGGGTCAGCTGCGCCTCGGGGCCGTGGCCGAGCGGACCCTGGACGCCCTTGTCACGGGCCGCGTTCGTGATGCGCCGGGCCTCGGGGGCGTCGATCTCGGCGAGGTCGACCTTGCCCTCGGCGAGCGCGGCGGCCCGCTTCTCGCGCGGCACCTCGCGCAGCACCAGCTTGGAGAGCTTCGCCGGCCTGCCCCACCAGCGCGGGTTGCGCACCAGCGTGACCTCGTCCGCCTTGCTGTCGAAGTCCTGCACCGCGAACGGCCCAGCGCTCACCTTGAGCTTGCGCCGCGCACCGTCGTTGAAGGTGTCAGGAGTGCCCATGACCTCCTTCGGGTACAGCGGCGAGAAGAGTGAACGCCAGTCCGCGTACGGCTTGTGGAAGGTGACACGCACCTCCAGGTTGTCCGCGCCGCGCTCGATCTTCTCGATGCGGTCGTAGCCCGCGTTGCGCGCCGTCCAGTACGCGCTGTCCTTCCCGGACAGGGCGCGCTGCTGCGCGGCGAAGTCATCGGCGCCGATCTCCCGGCCGTCGCTCCACACCGCCTGCTGGTTGAGCTTGTAGAGCACCACCTGCTTGGGCTCGCGCTCCACGACCTCCGCGGACTCCAGGAAGTCGCTGTTGCGCTGCGCCCTGCCCTGCGCGTCGAGACGGAACATCGACGGCAGGACGGCTCCCGCGATGCGTGAAGTACCCGCGTCCGCGTCCGACTGGAAGGAGTTGAGGGTCTCCGGCATCGACTCGACGGCCCAGTTCATGGTCCCGCCGTCGGCGACGTGGTCCCGGGCCGCGGGGGCGATGTCCTGGCCGGCGGTCGGGGAGCCCGCCTCGTCCTGGGAGCTGCAGGCGGCGAGGGCGGGCAGGGCTAGCACGCCCGTGGCGAGGAACACGGCAGATCTCAGTCTGGCGCGGTCTGGGGACATGACGGGTACCTCCGGGGCTCGCCCGGCCGCCCGCTACCAGGACCGGGCCGGGTTTGATCACGTTTGGCGGTATATGGAGCTGATCACATCTATCGATCCACTGAAGGGGACGGGACCCGGCACGCGGGAGCGACACGGCGTGGGGGCGCCAGATCCCACTCGTGCGGCCCAACCACGCGTGACCGAGCGTGACGAAGGCCTCGGCCCGCGCGCCGAGGCACGGCCGCGGCGGCGGCGTACACCCCGGCGCATTTCAGCGCGTACGAGCCGGGAATCCCTGCAGATCCCTTCACAAGCCGGGATGTGACGCGCGACACTCGCAGGCGCATGAACGTTGCCGCCGCACCCGTGAAGTGAGGGCAAGTCATGGCTCTGCACGATGATCTGACGGCTGTTCAGCGATGCGTCGACGAGCTGGTCCGCACCGTCGGCAAGCTGGAGCAGCAGGTCGGCGAAGGTTCCCGGGGCGGTCTTGCCGGGATCGACGTGCGCCGCGTCCGCACGGACGCCGACCATCTGCGCGAGAGCGTCGCGTTCCTGCGCGCCGCGGCCCAGGATCCGGCGGCCGCCCCGGCGAAGCGGCCCGACCTGGTCACCATCCCCGACGCGCCGTACGACAGCTCGCTGTGGACGGACTCGGACGACGAGGGCCTCGGCGCGCGCGACCGGCGTGCCCCTTGAGCTGCCGCACCCGCCCTGAGCACGCCCTTTGTGAGCACCGCCGTTCTGAGGACCGCCGATCTGAGGACAAAGGAGTGGAGCCTCGTTGGCCACTGGCACGGAACCCCATCTGAAAAGCGGTCAGGATCCCGGCGGCGTACGAGCGGCGACGCGCGCCGCGATCAGCGCTGCCCATCTGCGGACCGACCGCTGGTGGCTTGCGCCCGCGGCGACCGCCGCCGGTCTCTTCGCCTTCATCGTCTACTCGACGTGGCGGGCCTTCGCGAACGCGGACTACTACGCGGCGCCCTACGTCTCACCGTTCTACTCGCCCTGCCTCGCCGAGAACTGCGAGCCGATGAAGTCAGGGCCCAACTGGGAGATCTTCGGCAGCTGGTGGGGCCTCTCCCCCGCCCTGCTCATCCTGATCTTCCCGCTCGGCTTCCGGCTGACCTGCTACTACTACCGCAAGGCCTACTACCGCGGCTTCTGGGCCTCACCGCCCGCCTGCGCGGTGGCCGAGCCGCACAAGAAGTACTCCGGGGAGACCCGTTTCCCGCTCATCCTGCAGAACATCCACCGCTACTTCTTCTACGCGGCGGTGCCGGTGGCGGGCATCCTCACGTACGACACCGTGCTGTCGTTCCGCGACGAGCACTACGAGTGGGGCCACATGGGCCTCGGCACGCTCATCTTCCTGGTCAACATCACGCTGATCTGGGCGTACACCCTCTCCTGCCACTCCTGCCGGCACATCGTCGGCGGCAAGCTCAAGCACTTCTCCAAGCACCCCGTGCGCTACCGCATGTGGCAGTGGGTCGGAAAGCTGAACGCACGTCACATGCTGCTCGCCTGGGCCTCCCTGGTGAGTGTGGCGCTGGCCGACTTCTACGTGTATCTGATCGCGTCCGGCGTCTTCGATGATCCGAGGTTGTTCTGATGTCTCAAGTGGAGCGGCAGCAGTGGGATGTTGTCGTCGTGGGAGCCGGAGGGGCGGGCCTGCGGGCCGCGATCGAGGCGCGTGAACAGGGCGCCCGTACCGCCGTGATCTGCAAGTCCCTGTTCGGCAAGGCCCATACGGTGATGGCCGAGGGCGGCATCGCCGCCTCCATGGGCAACGTGAACTCCGGCGACAACTGGCAGGTCCACTTCCGCGACACCCTGCGCGGCGGCAAGTTCCTCAACCAGTGGCGGATGGCCGAGCTGCACGCGCGCGAAGCTCCCGACCGGGTATGGGAGTTGGAGACCTGGGGCGCCCTCTTCGACCGTACGGCTGACGGGCGGATCTCCCAGCGCAACTTCGGGGGGCACGAGTACCCCCGCCTCGCACACGTGGGCGACCGGACGGGCCTCGAACTGATCCGCACGCTCCAACAGAAGATCGTCTCCCTCCAGCAGGAGGACGAGCGCGAGTTCGGCGACCACGAAGCCCGGTTGAAGGTCTTCCAGGAGTGCACGGTCACCCGCGTCCTCAAGGAGGATGAGCGGGTCAGCGGCACGTTCTGTTACGACCGCGAGTCCGGCCGCTTCTTCGTCCTCGAAGCCCCGAGCGTGGTCCTGGCGACCGGTGGCATCGGCAAGTCCTTCAAGGTGACGTCCAACTCGTGGGAGTACACCGGTGACGGCCACGCGCTCGCGCTGCTCGCCGGGGCGCCGCTCCTGAACATGGAGTTCGTGCAGTTCCACCCGACGGGGATGGTCTGGCCGCCCTCGGTGAAGGGCATCCTGGTCACCGAGTCGGTGCGCGGCGACGGCGGGGTGCTGCGCAACTCCGAGGGCAAGCGGTTCATGTTCGACTACGTACCGGACGTCTTCAAGGAGAAGTACGCCCAGTCGGAGGAAGAGGGCGACCGCTGGTACGAGGACCCCGACCACAACCGCCGCCCCCCTGAGCTGCTGCCCCGTGACGAGGTGGCGCGGGCCATCAACTCCGAGGTGAAGGCGGGCCGCGGCTCACCGCACGGCGGGGTCTACCTGGACGTCTCCACGCGCATGCCCGCCGAGGTCATCCGGCGCCGACTGCCGTCCATGTACCACCAGTTCAAGGAGCTCGCCGACGTCGACATCACCGCCGAGGCGATGGAGGTCGGGCCGACCTGCCACTACGTGATGGGCGGCATCGCGGTCGAGTCGGACACCGCCGCGGCACAGCGCGTACCGGGGCTCTTCGCGGCCGGAGAGGTCGCGGGCGGGATGCACGGCTCGAACCGGCTGGGCGGCAACTCCCTCTCCGACCTGCTCGTCTTCGGGCGGCGGGCCGGGCTGCACGCGGCGCGGTACGCCTCCGGGCTCACCGGGGCGGGCGCCAGGCCGGTGATCGACGACGTCCAGGTGGACACGGCGGCGGCCGAGGCGTTGCGGCCGTTCAGCGCGGAGGGCCCCGAGACCGGGGCGACGCCGGAGAATCCGTACACCCTCCACCAGGAACTCCAGCAGACGATGAACGACCTGGTCGGCATCATCCGCCGCGAGGCCGAGATGGAACAGGCACTGGAGAAGCTGGCGGAACTGCGGGTGCGGGCACGGCGGGCCGGTGTCGAGGGGCACCGCCAGTTCAACCCCGGCTGGCACCTCGCGCTCGACCTGCGCAACATGCTCCTCGTCAGCGAGTGCGTGGCACGGGCCGCCCTGGAGCGCACGGAGAGCCGCGGCGGGCACACCCGCGAGGACCATCCGGGCATGAACCGCGAATGGCGCCGCGCGAACCTGCTCTGCCAACTCACGGACCCCTCGGGCGGGTTGGCGGCGACGGATCCCGTACGCGGCCAGATCGACCTGGTGCGGGTCACCACCGAGCCCATCCGAGACGACCTGCTTGCTCTCTTCGAGAAGGAAGAGCTGGTCAAGTACCTGGCCGAAGAGGAGCTTTTCGAGTGAGTGCTGCCGCTACGCCGAGTTCTCCCGGTGCTTCCAGTACGTCGTACGACGCCAGGTTCCGGGTCTGGCGCGGGGACGTCCAGGGCGGCGACCTGGAGGACTTCAAGGTCGAGGTCAACGAAGGCGAGGTCGTCCTCGACATCATCCACCGCCTGCAGGCGACCCAGGCACCCGACCTGGCGGTGCGCTGGAACTGCAAGGCGGGCAAGTGCGGTTCGTGCTCGGCGGAGATCAACGGCCGGCCGCGGCTGATGTGCATGACGCGGATGTCGGTGTTCGACCGCGAGGACGTCATCACGGTGACACCGCTGCGGGCCTTTCCCGTGGTGCGGGACCTGGTGACGGACGTCGGCTTCAACTACACGAAGGCACGGGAGGTGCCGGCCTTCGTGCCGCCGGAGGGCCTCGGTCCTGGCGAGTACCGCATGCAGCAGGCGGATGTGGACCGCTCCCAGGAGTTCCGCAAGTGCATCGAGTGCTTCCTGTGCCAGGACACGTGCCATGTGGTGCGTGACCACGAGGAGAACAAGGCGGCCTTCGCCGGTCCGCGCTTCCTGATGCGGGTCGCGGAGCTGGACATGCACCCGCTGGACGCGGCCGCGGAGAGCGGGATCGACCGCAAGAAGAGCGCCCAGGACGAGCACGGGCTCGGCTACTGCAACATCACCAAGTGCTGTACGGAGGTGTGCCCGGAGGGCATCAAGATCACGGACAACGCGTTGATTCCCCTGAAGGAACGCGCGGTCGACCGGAAGTACGATCCGCTGGTCTGGCTCGGGGACAAGATTCGGCGTCGCGGGGAGAAGTGACGCGAGGCCGGGAGTTCTGAGGGATCTGGAGGGCTGGGGAGCTGGGGAGCTGGTGAGCTCGGGGCTTAGGGGATCTGGGGGTAATCCCCCAGGCCGAAGAGTCGAGATTTCCCCCATGGTCACGGGGCCGGGCCGAGATCAGCATTGAGGCATGAACTCTTCCTCGGCTGTGACTCGTTCGGCCGCTCGTGCGGTGGTGACCCGGCGCTCGGTGCTCGGCCTCGCGGCGGTCGGTCTGGCGGCGGCGACGCTGGGCGCCGCTCCTGCCTCCACTCCGGCCTCCACTCCGGCCCCCGCTCCGGCTCCCGCGCAGGCGGGGCCCGTGGGTGGCGAGGCGATGCTCCCCGCGCCCACGGGACCGCACCGGATCGGCACGGTGTCGTCCCGCGTCGTCGACACCTCCCGGCACGACCCCTGGGTGAGGTCCGTGCCGTATCGGGAGCTGATGATCAGCGTCTGGTATCCGGCGGCGGGCAAGGCGGGCGGCGCGACCGGACACCGCCTGGCTCCGTACATGGCACCGGGAGCGGCGGAGCGCTGGAACGCCACGTCTCCCCACGGCATACCGAAGGACGCGATCGACTTCGCCGCCATGCGCACGCACGCGCGGGAGGGTGCGCCGGCCGACACGAGCGGGGGCAGGCGCCCTGTCCTGCTGTACGCGGCGGGGGCCAACGACCCACGCACGTGGGGCACGTCAGTGGTCGAGGAGCTCGCGAGCCACGGCTATGTGGTGGTGACGATCGACCACACGTACGAGGCGCCGGGCGTGCAGTTCCCCGACGGCTCGGTCAAGGACGACGCCCCGCTCCGCGCGGCACTGGCGGAAGCGGAAGAGGACGAAGCGCTGCCCGCGCTCCTCAAGAAGGTCCTGGACGTCCGGGTGGCCGACTCGAAGTTCGTCATGGACCGCCTCGGCTCGCTGCCGAACGGCCTCGCCAAGGTCGTGGACCGCAAGCGGGTCGGCATGGTCGGCCAGTCGGCGGGCGGCATCGCGGCAGCCGAGACCATGTACGAGGACGACCGGGTCAAGGCAGGCATCAACATGGACGGCACCCTGGAGAACAACCCCGAACCGAATGGCACGAATCTGACGCCGGCGGCCCGGCACGGCCTGAGCGGCCCCTTCCTCCTCATGGGTCGGCAGGGCAGTGACCGTACGACGGAACCGTCGTGGCGCGCGTTCTGGTCCCACTCGACCGGCTGGAAGCGGAACCTGACCTTGCGCGGCTCGACGCACCAGACGTACACGGACCTCGCCGCGCTGCTTCCGCAGGCAGGGGTGGACAAGAAGGTCATCGAGGAGCACATAGGTACGGTGGGCCCGAGCCAGGCGGTGGCAGCACAACGGGCGTACACGACGTCGTTCTTCGACCGCTGGCTGCGAGATGAGGACGATCACCTGCTGGACGGGCCCTCGGAGGAGTACCCGGAGGTGGAGTTCGCGGGGTGAAGCGCGGTCTCCCTGCGGAGGGGGGGGCAGGAGGCGGCACGGCACTCACCTCGCGGAGGCCCGCGCACGGCGGGCGGCGAATCCGACGCCGGGGGCGGACGAGGTGCGGTGGCCGGAGGCGGCGGTGGAACTGGTGCTGGCGTAGAGCCGGGCGGCACGGCACCGGGCCGCAATGAGCAAAAGAGCACCGGAGGCGCCGCCCGGTCCCCCGGTCGCGTACCCCCGAAGACGGTCATACGCTCCCAAATGTGACGCCGCCCTCGCACATGGCCGTGCGGGCGACAGCGGCAGCCACCGCACTGCTCGCTTGGTGCCTGCTGCTCCTGTCCGCCCCCGTGGCACTCGCCGCCCCGGCCGATGATCCGGTCACGCTCTCCCGTGATGGCCAGATCACCGACAAGGTGAGCGCCCTCGGTGACCGCAAGGGTTCCACCGAGCGGGCGCTCGACCAGCTCTACGACGACCGCGGCCTCCAGCTCTTCGTCGTCTACGTGCGTGACTTCTCCGGTCGCGGCGCGCAGGACTGGGCGGACGCCACCGCCGAGCGCAACGGGCTCGGCCTGGAGGACCTGTTGCTCGTGGTCGCCACGCACGACCGTCAGTACGCCTACTCCGCCGACGTCGGCTCCCGGCTCTCCGAGGCGCAGCTCCAGGACGTCGCGACCACCGCGATCAAGCCCGCGCTGCGGCAGAACGACTGGGCGGGCGCCGCCATCGGCGCCGCGGACGGTTACAGCGCGGTGCTCGCCGGGCGGCCCGTCCCCACCCCGGCCATCACCCCGGGTGCCGCCGACCCGGGAGGCGGCGGCAGCGGTGACGAGACGGCCGCCGGTGACCTCGTGCTGCCGATCGTGGTGGTCGGCGGCGCGGGCGCCCTCGCCGCGGTGGCGTACGGGCGGCGGAAGAAGCGCACCGCCACGCGGACGACGCCCGGTGGCGGCGGCTGGGGCAAGGGGGCGGCGGGCGGGCAGCAGATCCCGCTCCCCGAACTCGACAGGCAAAGCAAACAGCTCCTGGTGGAGACCGACGACGCGATCCGCACCAGCGCGGAGGAACTCGGTTTCGCCACCGCCCAGTTCGGCGACGAGGCGGTGCGTCCCTTCACGGACGCGCTCGCGTACGCACGTTCCGAGCTGACGAAGGCCTTCAAGCTGCGCCAGCAGCTGGACGATGCCTACCCGGAGGACGACGCGACCCGGCGCACGATGCTGGACGAGATCATCGCGCGCTGCACCGAGGCCGGCCGCCGCCTCGACGCGGAGGCCGCGGGCTTCGACCAGCTGCGCGCCCTCGAACGCGACGTGGCGGGAGCCCTGAACCACGCCGAGCAGATCTTCCGCGACGTCACGGGCCGCACCGCCGCGGCCGAGACCACCCTCGGCAGGATCCGCGAACAGTACGCGCCGTCGGCGTCGGCGCCCGTCATCGGCCATGTCGAGCAGGCCAAGGACCGGCTCATGTTCGCCACGACCCATCTGAACGAGGCCCGCCAGGCCATCCACACGCGCGACAACGGCAAGGCCGCCGTCCACCTGCGCGCCGCCGAAGGCGCCGTCGATCAGGCGGGCACCTTCGTGGACGCCGTCGAGCGCCTCGCCGCCGAGCTCGCGCTGGCCGCGGAGAAGCTCCCCGCCGCGCTCACCGAGACGGAGACCGACCTCGCCGAGGCGCGCGGGCTCCTCGAAGGCACCATGGCGGGAGCGTCCACGGCCGATCTGCACGGCCGTATCGCCCGCGCCCAGACGGTGGTCTCCGAGGTCGGCAAGACGATGGCGGCGAGCCCGTACGACCCGATCGACGCCCTGCGCCGGGTGGAGGAGGCCGACACGGTCCTGGACGAGTCCCTCAAGGGCGCCCGCGAACGCGAGGTCACCGGCCGCCGCGCCGCGGCCCTCCTCGGCCAGGCCCTGCTCACCGCGCGCAGCGCCGTGGGAACGGCGGCGGACTTCATCGACACCCACCGGGGCGGGGTGGGCAGCGAGGCGAGGACCCGCCTGGCCGAGGCCCAGCGCCACCTCTCGGGCGCGGAGGCCGCCCAGGAATCCGATGCCCCCGCCGCGCTCGCCGAGGCCCAGCAGGCCGACGCCCAGGCCCGGCAGGCCCAGCAGCTCGCCGAACGCGACGTACGCGGCTACGGCAACCCCTATGGAGGCGGCGGCGGACGCGGCGGCATGGGCGGCGCGGTCCTCGGCGGCATCATCCTCGGCGAGCTCTTCGGAGGCATGGGCCGAGGGGCGGGCGGCGGAGGCGGCTTCGGAGGGGGCGGCTTCGGCGGAGGCGGCCCCGGAAGCTTCGGCGGCGGGGGGACCCGGGGGCGGATGGGCGGGGGCGGGAGGTTCTGAGACGCGCCCTCCCACGCCCCTCCTCCCGCACCCCCTCCCGCTTCTCCCACGCCTCTCCCCCGCCACCCTCATACGAAGGAGCCCCACATGACGAAGCAGACGATCCTCGGCCGCGTGGCCCAGCTCGCCAAGGCCAACATCAACTCCCTCCTCGATCAGGCCGAGGACCCGCAGAAGATGCTCGACCAGCTGATCCGCGACTACACGAACAACATCCGGGAGGCGGAGGAGGCGGTCGCGACCACGATCGGCAATCTGCGGATGCTGGAACTGGACCACAAGGAGGACCAGGACGCGGCGGCCGAATGGGGCTCCAAGGCGGTCGCCGCCAGCAAGAAGGCGGACGAACTGCGCTCCGGCGGAAGCGCCGTTGAGGCCGACAAGTTCGACGGCCTGGCCAAGGTCGCGCTGCAGCGGCAGTTGCAGTCCGAGCGGGAGGCCAAGGACGCCGAGCCGACGATCGCCTCGCAGACCGAGGTCGTCGACAAGCTGAAGTCCGGCCTCGACCAGATGAAGATCAAGCTGACCCAGCTCCGGTCGAAGCGCGATCAGCTGGTCGCCCGCGCCAAGACCGCGCAGGCGCAGAACCAGATGATGGACGCCGCCCAGAGCATCGATGTCCTCGACCCGGCGAGCGAGTTGAGCCGCTTCGAGGACAAGGTGCGCCGCGAGGAGGCCAGGGCGCTGGGCAAGCAGGAACTCGCCGCGTCCTCCCTCGACGCGCAGTTCGAGCAGCTGGACGGCCTGGGCGACGAGGCGGAGGTCGCGGCCCGCCTCGCCGCGCTCAAAGCGACCACATGACCACTTAGGAGCACTCAGAACTACCCCGTAGGAGTACTCAGAACAGGCTGAGCAGCGCCTCCGCCGCGTCCATCGGCTGCACCCCGCTGTCCGGCAACGGCATCTCGAACCACACCGTCTTGCCGCGCGGCGTCCTGCGCGAGCCCCAGGCGGCGCTCAGCAGGCCGACCAGCTGCAGCCCTCGGCCGCCCTCGTCCGTGTCGCGCGCCCGGCGGCGGCGCGGCTGGACGAGCCCCGCGTCCCACACCTCGCACACCAGGGTGCGGTCGAGCAGGAGCCGTACCCGGATGTCACCCTCGCCATACCGCAGGGCGTTGGTGACCAGCTCGCTGACCAGCAGTTCGGTGGTGTCGCAGAGGGGGTCCAGGTCCCAGGAGCGCAGCTGCGCGCAGGCCAGTTCGCGGGCCCGGCCCACCGACTTCGGGTCGCGCTCCAGCGTCCAGTCACCGACGGCTTCGGCGGGCAGGCCCTGGATGCGGGCCATGAGGAGCGCGATGTCGTCCTCTCCGTGGTGGGTGTCGAGGGTGTTCAGGACGTGGTCGCAGACGTCCTCGAGGGCGGGCGCGGGGTCGTCCAGCGCCCGTACGAAGGCGTTCAGGCCCTCGTCCAGGGGGTGGTCGCGGGATTCGACGAGCCCGTCCGTGTAGAGCGCGAGCAGGGCGCCCTCGGGCAGTTCGACCTCGACCTCCTCGAAGGGCTCGCCGCCGACTCCCAGGGGCATGCCGGGCGGCACGTCGAGCATGAGCGGTGATTCGCCGGGCTCGACGAGCACGGGCGGCAGATGCCCCGCGTTGGCGAAGGTGCAGCGGCGCGTGACGGCGTCGTAGACCGCGTAGACGCACGTGGCGAGGTAGACCTCGGAGAGGTCCGTCTCGCTCGCGGAGCGCGTCTGACGGGCCGCTCTCGTGGCCTGCTGGGTGCCTGAGGGGTCACCGAGGCCACGGGCGATCTCGTCGAGCGCGGAGAGCACCTCCGCGGGCTCCAGATCGAGGAGCGCCAAGGTGCGTACGGCGGTGCGGAGTTCGCCCATGGCGACGGCGGCGCGCAGACCGCGGCCCATGACGTCGCCGACGACCAGGGCGGTGCGGTGGCCCGGCAGCTCGATGACGTCGAACCAGTCGCCGCCCACCTCGGTGGCCGCGTTGCCCGGCAGGTAGCGGCAGGCGATGTCCAGGCCGGACGCCTCGGGGTCGTCGGGCGGGAGCAGGGACCGTTGCAGTATCAGCGCGCGTTCGTGCTCGCGGCGGTAGAGGCGGGCGTTGTCGATGCAGACGGCGGCGCGCGCGGCGAGCTCGACCGCGAGGGCACGATCGCGCTCCCCGAAGGGCTCGCTGCCCTTCGTGCGGGAGAACTGGGCGAGGCCGACGACGGTGTCGTGGGCGACCATCGGCACGGCGAGCGTCGACTGGATGAGCCCGCCGGTGAGCCTGCTCGCGGAGCCGTCGTCAGCCCCCGAGACCAGCCGTGGCCGCGCCGTCCGCAGGGCGTCGGCGCAGGGCGACGTGAAACCGAAGCGGTGCACCGCGCCCACGTCGACGGGGTGGCCGCCGTCCGGGAAGGGCGCGTCGGCGACGGCACTGGCGAAGGCCACGCGGCGCAGCTCGGCGCTCCCGTCGGCGAGGCCGGGAGGCGTCTCGTCGCCGTCGAGCAGCCCTTGGTAGAGGTCCACGGACGCGAGGTCGCAGAAGCCGGGGACGGTGACGTCGAGCAGCTCGCGCGCGGTCGTCTCCAGGTCGAGGGAGTTGCCTATGCGGGCGCCCGCTTCGTTGAGAAGGGCGAGGTTGCGGCGGGCGTGGGCGGCCTCGCGGGCGGCGGCGTGCCGCCGGGTGACGTCGGTGCCGAGGCCCGCGATGCCTATGGGGCGGCCCGAACCGCTGTGCACGCGGTAGAGGTTGATCGACCAGTGGCGGCGGTCGTTGCTGCCGGGGGCGGGGCCGACGATCTGCATGTCCGTGACGGAGTCGCCGGTCTCCAGGACCCTCTTGAGGGCGGCGGCCATGCGGTCGGCCTCGTGCCGTGGAAGGTAGTCGTGGACCGTTCGGCCCCGGTGGTCCTCGACGCCGCCTCCGAAGACCGCGGCGAAGCGGCGGTTGGCCCGCTGCACCTTCAGGTCGGTGCCGAACAACAGGAAACCGAAGGGAGATTGGCCGAAAATGGCCTGCGAGGCGGCGAGGTCGGTCTCGATCTGCCGCAGCGCCCGCACGTCGACGACGATGCAGACGGCGGCCCGCTCGCCCTCCTCGGTCTCGGTCGGCATCACATAGACCTCGGCGATGCCTTCGGTACCTGTGGCGG
Organism: Streptomyces sp. NPDC002853; assembly: GCF_053591915.1. Classification (NCBI taxonomy): domain Bacteria; kingdom Bacillati; phylum Actinomycetota; class Actinomycetes; order Kitasatosporales; family Streptomycetaceae; genus Streptomyces; species Streptomyces sp. NPDC002853. The sequence continues at coordinate 376,744 of NZ_JBSFUS010000003.1, forward strand.
TCCCGTAGGGCCTGACGGACCCGTCGCCGTCGGACCCGTCACCGTCGGACGCGTCAGGCCCGCCGGCCCGAGCCGGCGTCCGGAAGGGGACGGACCCGGTCCACTCCCTGCCGTCCAGGATCTCCGCCATCTTGCGGTGCCCGCTGCTGCGCAGCTCGGCCGGGACGAAGGCCTCGATCGGGTCCCTGCCCACGGCGTCGTCGGCGGCCACTCCGAACAACCGCTCCGCCCGCAGGCTCCACTGGTCGATGAGACCGTCGGGGCCGATCGAGAACGAGGCCACCTTGATGTAGTCATAGATCGAACCGGGTGGACTGCTCTGCCACATCACATCATCCGCAGCTTCGCCCCTAGCGTCACCCGACGGCCCGTCCTGCTCCGTCGCCTTCGCTGGTATCTCGCTCACGCGAACCGTCCCCTCCAGCTCACCACGTCCGGCACCGGTCACCGGATGCGGCTGCCCGCAGTATCCAGCACTACGGAGCCACGCCACACGGCGTTCACGATCACAGCACGGACTCAACCCTTTTTGGCCCGTGACCGTCTTGTGTCCGTCTCACGCTGCCAGTCTTCTAACCCGGCAGCACCAGCTCGAACCACACCGTCTTCCCCGTCTTCCCCGTTCTGCCCTGTCGTGTCCCCCAACGCCGCGACGCGCGGGCCACCAACTGGATACCCCTGCCCCCCTCGTCATCAGGCGCGGCCTCGCGCTCCCGGGGCGGGTCGGGCAGCGGATCGGAGACCTCCACGAGAAGTGTGCCAAGGGGTCCGGCCTGGCGTACGAGACGTACTCCGATGGGGCCCGAGGCATGCCGCAGGGAGTTGGTCACCAGTTCGCTCACGAGGAGGACGGTGACGTCACCGAGGGCGGCGAGGCCCCAGGCTCCGAGCTGCTTGCGGACGACGGCACGGGCCATGCGCACGGCGCCCGGGTCCGCGGGAAAGTCCCACTCGGCGCAGTCGCCTTCGGTGTCGATCACGCCGATCACTTCCAGACCAGCAACAGCGGACCCTTGTCCGGTTTCATGGGGTTAATGGGCACATACCCGATATCCCGGCGGAATTACCGCTTACCTGGTCGCACTGTGGCACGAACGGCGTAGGTGGGGCTCAAGTGCGGGCGGACATCACCTCGCGCGCTCCCCCGGCCGACGGCATCCGACCAGGCTTGACGGCTCCCGACCCGCCCCAGCAGGTCTTGGCCCGCCCCCGCCAGCTCCCGGCCCGCCCTACCGGCACTCGATCGCGGCCGCCACCGCCGGGACGTCCACGTCGAGCCAGGGGACCGACCAGACCTCGTCCGGCGACAACCAGCGCAGTTCGTCGTGGTCCTCAAGGGGCTCAGGGACTCCGGAGCGGAGCTCGGCCGTCCACACCCACATGACGTACCCCGGCTTGAGCGGCCACTCGCCCGGCACTCTCGCGACCGGCTCGGCGTCGACGCCCAGTTCTTCGCGCAGCTCCCGCGTCAGGGCCTCCTCGGGACGCTCGCCGGGCTCGACCTTCCCGCCCGGCAGTTCCCAGCGGCCCGCGAGCTCCGGAGGTGCGCTGCGCCGCGCCGCAAGCAGGCGCCCGTCGTCGTACAGGGCGGCGCCCACCACGATCCGTTCCGTCATGCGGCGGAGCCTATGCGGTCAGTGCGCGCTGCCGTTCTGGCTCAGCTTCTCCACCCAGTACAGCTGCTGGTGGCCGTGGTCGTCGAGGCTGTGCGCGATCCTCTCGGCCTCGGCCTTCGTCGCGTACCTGCCCACCCTGTAGCGGTTGCCGTTGTCGTCCTGGCGTATCACGAACCAGGGCAGTACGACCGTTCCGTCATTCATCGCGCCCCTCCGCTCGCCGCCCTCGGCGCGCGCCACGCCTCGATCAGTAAGGAAACCGCAATCCGCATATGCCCGAGCCTACGCCCGACCTTTACTCAGCGGATACGACTTGGCACAAAGAGGTACGCAATTGGCCAACGCCAAGGGGGCGCACTTTGTCGAGTGCGCCCCCTGGTGTCATCGGGTCGTCCGATGCGAGCCGGCGATACCCCCGGAACTGGTCACGGATGCGGGCAGGCATCAACTCGCGACGGCGGCGGGCGGACGGGCCCGGCCGCGTTCTGGGTGTGCGCCGGAGCGGACGGTCATTTCACCGGCAGGTGGTACGCGACCCGATACCGGTCCGCGGGGACCACGATGTCGGCCGTCTCGACCGGTTTGCCCGACGCGTAGTACGTCCGCTGCACGACGATCACCACGTGGCCGGGGACTCCGCCGAGCGCCATGAGCTCCTCCGCAAGCCCCGGGCGCGCGCCGACCTCCTCGGCGACGTTGTCCACGACCACGTCGATGGCCGCCATGCGCTCGACCACTCCGCAGCCGCCCAGCGGCCCTTCCTCGGGGAGCATCACCGGAGTGCGTCCGGTGACGGCGAGGGGCTCCCAGGACGTGGAGAGCATCATCACCTCGCCCGCGTCGCGGTAGACATACTTGGTGCACATCACGCGGTCGCCCGCGCGGATGCCGAGCCGCTCGGCGATCGCGCTGCCCGCCTCCACCTGCTCGCTGCGGGACTCCCAGGTGCCGCGCGCGCCGTCCTCCGCCTGCTCCTGACGGAACGGCGTCGAGCCGCCGGAGGCCCGGTAGCCGGTGCGTGCCACACGGCGGGGCACGGGCCGCTCGCGCACGTACGTGCCCGAGCCGGAACGGCCTTCGACCAGACCCTCGGCCATCAGGACCTTGCGGGCCTCAAGGGCGACCGTGTCCGACACCCCGTACTCCTCGCGGATCCTGGCCTGCGAGGGGAGGCGGGTGTGCGGCGGCAGCGAACCGTCGACGATCTTCTTGCGGAGATCACCCGCGACACGCAGATACGCCGGCTGTTCACCGAAAGTCACTGGCCACTCCCATCAGGTTGACAGACAGCAACAGCCTGGCAACCGTGGGTTGTTGGCCGCAAGCCAAGGCCAAGGAATCACCCGAAGTGATGATTTTGAGGTGCGCAGGTCTTTACGCAGCGGCTTTCCGCAGCTATAGCGATCACTCCTCGGGGATGCCCCGGGAGGCGGCGATCAAGCGCTCTCGCCGCGGATGGCGAGGAAGCGGGCGACCGCCGCGCGCGCGATCTGACTCCCCCAGCCGCCCCAGTTCACGTCGAAACAGTGGTCCGCCCAAGGGAGTTCGACGTACGTCGCCGGCGCCCCCACCGCGTCGAGCCGCCGTGCCAGCTCACGCGCCTGCGCCACCGGCACCGCCCGGTCCGCGCTGCCGTGCAGCAGGAGCGTGGGCGGCACATCGGTCCGTACGAGCTTCGCGGGTGAACCCAGCAGGTAGCGGGCGGGGACGGCCTTCGCCGAACCGCCCATCAGGCGCGGGATCATGGGGTCGCCGCGCAGCGCCGTCCCCGCGATGAGGCGTCCCATGTCGGTCGGCCCATAGAGGGAGATCACCCCGGCGACCGAGCTGTCACGCACCGCACAGGATGACGGGACGCGGTCATCACCCTCCGTGTAGGCGGCCGAGAGCGCGAGGTTGCCGCCCGCCGAACTCCCCGCGAGGACCAGGCGGCCGGGATCGATGCCGAACACGCGCGCGTGCCGCCGCACCCAGCCCACGGCACACTTCACGTCGCCGATCTGGTCGAGCTGGGTCACGTGGGGCGCGAGCCGGTAGTCGATGTCGAAGACCGACCAGCCCCGCGCGTTGAACCAGCGGTTCCAAGCGGGACTCTGCCCCCGATGCCCCTTGTTCCAGCCTCCCCCGTGCACCCAGACCACGGCGGGGTGGCGCACGCCGGCCCGCTTCGGCAGGGTCCAGAGGTCCAGCTTTCCGCGTTGCTCGCCGATGCGCGCGTAACGGCGGGTGCGGTCGCCGTCGGGGGCCTTGGCGTAGTTCACGCCCTCGAAGTAGGCGCCGGGGGCCAGGGATTGCCCGTGCTTCTCGGCGGTGCGGTACGCGGCGGCGTAGGGCATGACGCCGTAGACGAGCGCGACGAACGCGGTCAGTACGGCCACTCCGGCGCACCAGGGATGCCGCCGTCCCGCGGCCACTCCGGCGACCAGGCCGATGACGGCGGGCGGCACGAGTACGAGCCCCCAGGAGGTGACCGCGCCCGCCACGAGCACCAGGAGGGGGATGCGGGGCAACGGGGCCGCGACGAGCACGACAAGAGCGGCGTTCAGGAGGGCCACGACGACGAGAAGCCCGCGGGAGAGGTGCGTGACGCACGAAACCCTGGCCCCGTTCCGGTCGTTGCGGCCACCCCTTCGGGAAGAATCCGACGCCGCGGGCCTCGAACCACGCTGGCCGGCGACGGTCGGCGTCACGACGGTCGTCACGCCGAAGAACTATCACAGAAGCAGACAAAAGCCCCTTAAGGTAAGTGACTGAGGGACCGAGTGGCTGCGCATGTGCGCGAGTACGGTGCTCCTGATGTGAACGGGTCGGGCGATGCGGGGGGATACGCATCGCGTGCGGCGCACGAGCGGGGGACACATTCATGGGCACATCTGCCGTCACGGTGAGAGCCGTCAACAAGCTGACCGCGCGCTGGGCCGACACGGCCCCCGCGCACAGCGGCACCGTCTTCTCCGCGGCGGGCGTGTGGCCGCTGCTGGCCTTTCTGGCGGCCGGGGCGCACGGCAGGGCCCGTTCCGAGATGGCCGAGGCGGTCGGCCTCCCCGCGGACCACGCGGCGGGCGCGGCGCGGCACATGCTGGCATCGGTCGACGCGATGCGTGGCGTGGACGCGGCCATCGGCATGTGGACCAACCGCACGCTGGAACTGCGGGAGCAGTGGCTGACGGGCCTCCCCCTGGAAGCACTCGGCGTACTCACCGGGGACCCCGCGGCGGACGCGGCGGCGCTGGACGCGTGGGCGTCGAAGCGCACCGGGGGTCAGATCGACCGCATGCCGCTCCACCCCGGCAAGGACGCGGAGTTCGTCCTCGCGAGCGCGCTCGCCCTGCGCACGGAGTGGCTTCAGCCCTTCACCGAGGGCGCTTTGGCGCCCGAGAGCGGCCCGTGGGCGGACCGCACGCTCACGGCCCTGTACCGCACCACGTCACTGCTCGACCGCGTAGGCGTCGCCGAGACCCCGGCCGGACCCGTCACGGAACTGAAGGTCATCGGCGACACCGGAGTCGACGTCCATCTCCTCCTCGGGGAGGAGCGGATGAGCCCCGGCCAGGTTCTCGGAGCGGGTGTCGACATCCTCGCGCGCACGCGTGCGGTACTCCCGGGCCCTCGATTGCCGTACGGCGATGTCGGCCCCGGACTGAGTGTGCGCAAGGTGCGCTGCGAGCGCCCCATGCCTCCGACACTGAACGTCACCACCGTGCCGTTCACGCTGTCGGCGCGGCACGATCTGCTGACCAACCGCCCACTGTTCGGCCTGACCACAGCGTCGACGGGCCGCGCGGGGGGCCACTTTCCCGGCATCAGCTCTTGCCCGCTGGTGATCGACAACGGCGCCCAGGCGGCCACCGCCACCTTCGGAGCGCTCGGCTTCCGGGCGGCGGCGGTGACGGCGTTCAGCGCCATCGGCGCGGGCCTCCCACAAGAGCGCTACCTCACCACCGAGGTCGACGCCGTCTTCGACCGCCCCTTCGGCTTTCTCGCCGTCCACCGCACCTCACGCCTCGTCCTCGCGGCGGGCTGGGTCACCGACCCGGAGCCGTTCCGCGAGGACGAGGAGGAGAGCTAGAAGAAGACACTCAGAGAATCACCACGAGGGAGCACTCAGAACTGCAGCCCCCAGGAGTCGATCTTCCCGGTGTCCCGTGCCGCGTTGTCGCTCACCCGCAGCTTCCACGTCCCATTGGCCGTCTCCGACGACGCGTTCACCGAGTACGTGGTGTTGATGTCGTCCGAACTGCCGCCCGTTCCATAGCCCTTCAGCGTGTACGCGCTGCCGTCGGGTGCGATCAGCTGCACCTGGAGGTCACCCACGTAGGTGTGCTTGATGGCGACCGGGACGCTCAGGGCGGCGGGGGCGGAGCCCGGGACGCCGCTCACGGTGACCGGCGATTCGACGGTGGCGTTGTCGTTGATCGCGTAGTCGGTCGTGTTCTCGAACTTGGGGCCCGGCGGGTTGGTCGAGCCGGGACCCACGTTCAGGAGGCGGTTGGGCGAGCCCGAGCCGGGGCTGGTGACGACGCCCGTCGAGGCCGCGCTGACCAGCGCCGCGGACACCTGTGCCGGGGTCGCCGCACGGTTGTCCGCGAGGTAGAGCGCCGCGGCGCCCGCGGTGTGCGGGGACGCCATCGAGGTACCGGAGATCGTGTTCGTCGCGGTGTCGCTGCTGTTCCAGGTCGAGGTGATGGACGAGCCCGGCGCGAACAGGTCCAGGACGCTGCCGAAGTTGGAGTAGCTCGCCTTGGCGTCTGTGCTCGTGGTGGCGCCGACCGTGATGGCCTCGCTCACGCGCGCGGGAGAGCGCGTGGAGGCGTTGACGGATTCGTTGCCGGCCGCGACCGCGAAGGTGATGCCGGACGCGACGGCGTTGCGTACGGCCGCGTCCAGGGCGCTGTCGGCGCCGCCGCCGAGCGACATGTTCGCGACGGCGGGCTTCACCGCGTTCTGGGTGACCCAGTCGATGCCGGCGACGACCTGCGCGGTGGTCCCGGAGCCCTGGTTGTTCAGGACGCGCACGCCGACGATCTTCGCCTTCTTGGCCACGCCGTGCAGGGTTCCGGCGACGGTGCCCGCGACGTGCGTGCCGTGGCCGTGGCCGTCCTGCGCGGTGTTGTCGTTGTCGATGGCGTCGTAGCCGTAGGAGGCGCGGCCGCCGAAGTCGCTGTGGCTGATGCGGACCCCGGTGTCGATGACGTACGCCGTGACGCCCTCACCGGCGGAGTCCGGATAGGTGTACGAGTTGTTCAGCGGGAGGGTCTTCTGGTCGATGCGGTCCAGGCCCCAGGACGGCGGGTTCGGCTGGGTGGCGTCGACCGTGAACGTCCGGTTCTGCACGACGGACTCGACCGCCGGGTCCGCGGCGAACTTCCTGGCCTCGGCCGCGGAGAGCTCGACCGCGTAGCCGTTGAGCGCCTTCTTGTACGTGCGCTTGATCTCGGCGCCGTACTCCTCGGCCAGCGCCTTGCCCGCCTTGGAGCCCGCCTTCGCGGCGTCCTCGTCGAGGCTGACTATGTAGCTGCCCGGTATCGCGCCGGGGACTCCGGCGTTCTCGACCGTGCCTTCCGCCTGACCCGGCTGTGCGGTTGCCGGGAGGGCGGAGACGAGGCCGAAGGCGAGGGCCGCGACCGCTGTCGCGCTGATCCCGGCCAGTCTTCGACGGGTATGACGCATCACTGCCATCTGAGGGGTCCTCCTCGATAGATGGTGCGCTGGTGGGGGGTGGTGCTGATGGTGCTCACGTGCACGAGGGCAGGCACAGGGAAGGCAGGGGCATGTCAACTTGACGGCGTCAATTCGACGGGCGATCCACCTGCTCTTGCCTCCGTCGGGACGAAAGATTGGCGGACCCATAGGAATCCCACAAGGGTCAGTACCGGACGTAACATGACCGCCACGCACCCGTCATGACACATCCGCCCCAACTGCCCCAACTAGCCTGCGTACATGACAGCATTGCCGGATTGTTTCTGCCCCACTGACGGAACCCGCGTCCCCGCGGGCACGCTCGCGTGGTGCTGCCCCGTCTGCCGTGGCCCGCTCGACCTGGACTTCTCCCCCAATCCCGGGCCTCTGAAGTCGTTGAACGGAAGGGTTAATTCCCTGTGGCGGTACGCGGAGTCCCTGCCGCTGCCCGCGCCCGCTTTCTCGCTCGGCGAGGGCCGCACACCCCTGGTACCGCTGGATGGCGCGATCTCGGCCAAGCTCGACTTCCTGATGCCGACGCTCTCCTTCAAGGACCGCGGCGCGGTCATGCTCGCCGCGCTCGCGCAGCGGCTCGCCCCGGAGCGGGTGATCGCCGACAGCAGCGGCAACGCGGGCACGGCGGTCGCCGCGTACTGCGCGCGGGCCGGACTGCCCTGCACGGTGTACGTCCCCGAGGGCACGTCACCGAAGAAGCTGGAGCAGATCGGGGCGCACGGCGCACGGCTCGAAGTCGTCCCGGGAGACCGCGAGAAGACGGCATGGACGGCCCGGACGGCCGCCGACGAACCGGGCACCTTCTACGCCTCACACGTCCACAACCCCTACTTCCTGCACGGCACCAAGACGTACGTCCTCGAACTCTGGGAGGACCTGGGCGGCCGCCTGCCGGACGCCCTCGTCCTGCCCGTGGGCAACGGCACCCTGCTGCTCGGCGCGGCCCTCGCGGTGCGGGAACTGCACGCGGCGGGCCTGATCGCGAAGGCGCCCACGCTGTACGCCGTGCAGGCCGCCGCGGTCGCCCCGCTGGCCGAGGCCTGGCGTGCGGGAGCCGACGAGCCGCTGGGCAACACCCCTTCGGCGCCCACGCTCGCGGAGGGCATCGCGATCCCGCGCCCGCCCCGGGCACGGCAGATCCTGCGGGCCGTACGCGGTTTCGGCGGCGGCTTCCTGACGGTCACGGAGGACCAGATCCGCAGCGCCCAACGTGACCTGGCGGCAAGGGGGTTGTTCGTCGAGGCGACCGGCGTCGCGTGCTGGGCGGCCGTACGGGACGGCGTGCTCGGCGAGCGGAGCGCCGTGGTGCCGCTGTGCGGGGCGGGCCTGAAATCAGGACTGGCGGACACCTGAGCGAACCATGAACTGAACGCGCACACACGGGAGTTGACGGAGGACGGCCAATGGTCACAGCTCCGCCCGTGAATGGCCGGAGGCCTGCCCTGAGCTGGGCTGTGGCCGTACGCTTGTCGCCACCATCGATTCGTCGGTGCCGCACCATCGATTCACATGAGTGCTGACTGCTGGCTGCTGGTGGCGATCGGGAGGTCACGGGGGTGGAAGGGCGCAGCCCGGCGAGGGTTCGCAACGAACTGGTCGCCGACATCGTCGACGTACTGCAGGATTCGAGCACGGTACGACAGGAGAACAGCGCCGACATCTGGGTGCGCATGCTGAGCGACGAGCTGGCGTCTCCCGTGGAGCCCCTGCGCAACGGCGCGCTGCGGCCCTGGCTGCTGCAGCTGGTGGAGCACTGCTCGCAGGCCCCTGACGGCCTCACGAGTCTGGTGCGCTGCCTGCAGTATCTGGAGCAGCAGTCTTCCGCCATTCTGGCGCTGCGGCGGCTGGTGGACGAGTGGGAGGCCGTGGAGTTCTTCGACGGCGCCGACCTGCACCCCCTGCAGCCGATCCTGCGGGACATGCGCTCGTCCGCCGGACTCGCCACGCTCGCCCGGCGTGCCAGCCGCTCACGCACCCAGGAATTGCCCGCGTGGTGCGACACGGGATGGGCAGTCTTCCTACGACTGGCCGGCGACAACACCGCCGCGAAGGAACTCCCCGTCAGCATGGCGTTCCTGGCCCTGGCCGCCGAACGGCTCGTGGAGGACGGACAGATGGAGGCTGCGGAGGACCTGCGCCGCTGGAACCGTCAGCAGGCCAGGACATGGGGGCTCGAGGAGCAGATCGCCGACTGGCAGCGCAGCGGCATGGCTCAGCAGGCCCCGCCGCCCATGGTGCCCGCCTACCTGATGATCCAGTTCGAGCCCGACGGAGTGGATCCCGACCGCTATTTCCTCTCCCACTGGCGCCAGTCGGACGCCGAGGGCTGGCATCCCGTTCCGGGCGAGACCCTGCATCTGCACCGCGACGACCTGCCGTCCGAGGTCGAGGTCCTCATCGAACAGACCGAGGAACGGTGGGCGGACCTGAGGCAACCGGTCGTCCTGGAATTCATCCTCCCGTGGGAATTGCTGGGGGAGCCCGTGGAGTGGTGGCACAAGGAGTCCTCCTCCTCGTCACCGACTCCCCTGGTGATGGACTACTCGGTTCTGATCCGCAGCTTCGAACGCCTCCGGAAGGCCGCCTGGCACCGCCCCTGGCACAAGAAGTGGCGCCAGCTCAAGGAACAGCCCGCCGACAGCCACGCGTACCTCAACCCTCCCGGCCAGTCGCACTTCCACCTGGAGCGCGAACTGAAGGAGGACGACCACGCGGTCTGTCTGGTGCTGAGCCAGCCACCCGGCACCGACTGCCCGGCCAGCCACCAGGAGTTCATGGCCGGCCTGCGGGCCGGGGTACCCGCGATGATCTGGCACCGCGGCGACTGCGGTGACCCCGCGTTCAAGGAAGCGGTCGCCGAGATGGTCCAGGACAGGGGCCTGTCCAGCCTGGTGGCACGCGCCGGAAATTGGCGCAAGGAGGCTCTGGCGCTCGGCCCCGAGGGCTGGGACAACCACGTGGGACGCCATCTCGCGATCCTGCTCGACGACCCGGAACGCAGACCCGGGCCACCTGGCCCCGACCGTGCGCCGGTGACGAGTTGAACGGGCCCCGCCGCCCACCGGCCCAGGTCCGTGAACCCACCGAGCTGCCCCTGTCCGCCGGGCGCACGCAGTTATGGGCCGGGCGCACGCATGTACGAGCGGGGAGCACCGCGCATTCCGCCGCAGGCACGACTTACCCTGCCGAAGGCGTGACTTCTAGCACGATTTCCGTGCGCCCCGGCCCATGCCGCCGTACCCCCTTGCTTGCAGTGCGGGCGCACTGTCACGCTGCGCTTGTGGATGTCACGCACGCCCGCGCTCTGCGGGACTCCGCACAACTGTCCAGGCCGCCTCGACGCCTTGAGGGCGCATATGCATGACGACGGAGGGCAGCGGGGACCGGCCACGCGGGCACGACGTGAGGCCGCGTCCGTTCTCGGCCGACTCGGCCGCGCCAGGTCCGGCCGGTCCGGCGGACAGGAGCGCGCCGAAGCGGTCCTCGTCCTCGACGGCCACCTGACCATGAAGGTGTGGGACCAGGCGGTCGGCGAACTGGTCGGCGAGCTGAAGCGCGGCGGAGACTTCGCGCGCGTACGGGTCTTACGCCTGCGCGGCACCGACGAGACCGACCCCGCCCGGATCAGCCCCGAGGAACCGCTCGGCGGCATCGCGGACATGCGCCGCGTGATCCTCGTGCTGACCGACGGGCTCGCGGCCGGCTGGCGGTCGGGCGCCGTCCTGCCCCTGCTGCGTGCCTGGGGCCGCACCTGCCCGGTCGCCGTGGTGCACGTCCTCCCCCAGCAGCTGTGGTTCCGCACCGGCCTGGACGTCTCCCGGGTGCGATTGCGTGCCGGTCACCCCTGGGCGGCCAACAGCGAGCTCGACTGGGAGCTGCGCGAGGCCCCGGTCGACTCGCGCGACCCGGACGACCCTGAGGTCGAGGGGGACACCGTCCTCGTGCCGGTCCTCGCCCTGACCAACCGCTGGGCCGAGGCCTGGACCCAGCTCCTCACGGGCCCCGAGCCGCAGTGGCTCGAGATGTCCGCCGTCCGGGCACGGGAGTGGAAGCGCAGGCCCGACGCCGCGCGCGCCCTGCCCTGGACGGACGACGTCCCCGACCCGCGCAGCACGGTGCCCGCCTCGGAGCGCGTGTCGGACTTCCGCGCCGGCGCCTCGCCCACGGCCTTCACGCTGGCGACCCGCTTATCGGCCGTACCCCTCAGCCTCCCCCTCATTTCGAAAGTTCTGGAGACCACGCCGGGAGCGGGCCCGGTGCACGCCTCCGAGCTGCTGATGAGCGGCCTCGTCCGGCCCAGCGGCGAACAGGGCGACGCCGTCACGGACGTGACGTTCTCCTTCGCTCCCGACATTCGCGAGGAGCTGCTGGCACTGGGCCGCCGCAGCGACACGGCAAGGATCCTGTACGACGTACGCGCGTTACTGGCGGCCGAGGGGACGGGAACCCCCTCGCTGCTCCCCTCCCCCGCCGAACCGCTGGACACCCTGGCCATGCCCCGGGTGAACAGCCGGAACATCGACTTCCTGCGCGTGGAACTCGCCGCGCTGAGGGCACTCTCCGGACGTTTCATGCAGCGCGCCGCCCTGCTGGCAGGGGTACTTGGCTGGCACGATCGTCGATACGCAGTCAGCCTGGAGAAAAGCGGTCAAACCCCCGTCTCTCGGCCCCATCGTGAAGGAGCATTGGTGATGTCGACTACGCCCCAGCAAACGATCGAGGGGGACCGCACATCACTGCCGCGCGTTTGGGGAAACCTGCCGCCCCGCAACCCGAACTTCACCGGCCGCGCGGAGCTGCTCGAACTGCTCGGCGAGCGTCTGCGGGAAGGCACCACCACGGTGCTGCCCGAGGCGATCCACGGCATGGGCGGCGTGGGCAAGACCCAGCTCGCCATCGAGTACGCGTATCGCCACCAGGGTGAGTACGACATCGTCTGGTGGATTCCCTCCGAGCGGCCGGGTCAGATCGGTCAGGCGCTCGTGGAGCTGGCCGGCCGCCTGGGCCTGGAGACCAGCACCGAGGCGAACATCGCGGGCCCCGCGGTGCGTGAGGCACTGCGCGAGGGCCGGCCGTACTCGCGCTGGCTGCTGATCTTCGACAACGCCGACAACCCCGAGCAGGTACGCCACTACTTCCCCACCGGGGGCAACGGCACGATCCTGGTCACCTCCCGCAACCGGCGGTGGGGACTGGTCGGCGGCTCACTCGAAGTGGACGTCTTCACCCGCGAGGAGAGCAAGGAACTCCTGCGCCACTCCGGGCCGCCCCTCCAGGAGGAAGAGGCGGACCGTCTCGCCGAGGCGCTCGGAGACCTGCCGCTGGCTCTGGAGCAGGCCGCCGCGTGGCGTGCGGAGACGGGCATGCCCGCCTCGGAGTATCTGCGCCTCTTCGAGAACAAGCGGACCGAACTCCTGGAGACGTCCCCTCCCCCGGACTACCAACTGCCGGTCGCGGCCGCGTGGAACGTCTCCCTCGACCACCTGGAGACCCGCAGCCCCTCGGCCCTGCGTCTGCTGCAGCTCTGCTCGTACTTCGCCCCGGACCCGATCTCCCGGTCCATCTTCTCCGGCCTGGGCAACAGCAGCATCTTCCCCGAGCTCGACGCGACGCTGAACGACCCGATGCGGCTCGCGCGCGCCATAAGGGAAGTGAACCGCTACTCCCTCGCCCGCATCGACCACCGTACGAACTCCATCGAGATGCACCGCCTCGTACAGCTCGTCCTGAACAACCGCATGTCCCCCGAGGAACAGGCCCGGATGCGGCACGGGGCGCACACCCTGCTGGCCGCCGCCGACCCCAAGTCGCCGGTGTCCCCGGCCAACTGGCCCAAGTACGCGGAGCTCTACAGCCACGTCATCGCGTCCGACGCGGTCAAGTCGGACCAGCCCTGGGTGCGCCAGCTCGTCCTGAACGTCGCCCTGTACCTCTACCACTGGGGCGACCACGACGTGGCGCTCGACTTCTCCGAGCGGGCCTGGGCGACCTGGCGGGACGTCTTCGGCGAGGAAGACCAGATGACGCTCATCATGGGGCAGAAGCTGGGCTTCTTCTACTGGGCCGTCGGCCGCCACCGCGAGGCGGCTGCCCTGGTCGCCGAGATCAGGGCGGTCTACGAGCGCACGGCCCCGCCCGACCGTGAGGACTCACGGGAGGACGCCCTGGACGCGATCAACCTCGAGGCCGCCGTGCGCCGTGTCGAGGGGGACTTCGCCCGCGGTGCGGAACTGGACGCGACGGTGTACGAGCGGGCCCGCAGGGCCTTCGGCGAAGAGGACCCGACCACCCTCAACACCGCCCACAACCTCGCGGTGAGCCTGCGCCTGATGGGCGAGTACCGCCAGGCGTACGAACTCGACCAGCAGACCCTGGCGTTGAAGCTGCGCGTCCTCGGCCAGGACCACCAGCAGACGCTGCACACCGAGCTGAACGTCGCCATCGACATGCGCGAGACAGGGGACTACGTCGGCGCGCGTGCCCGCCACGAAGCCGTGATGATGGCCTATCGCGAGGTCTTCGGCCGCGGGAACCCCGCCGCCATCGGCACGGTGCGCCAGCTCAGCGAGGCCTGCCGCAAGGAGGGCGACCACGCCAAGTCCCTCGAGATGGCACTCGACGCCAGCTCACGCTTCACCCGCAGGTACGGCGACAACCACCCTCAGTCGCTCTCCGCCGCCCTGACGCTGTCCATCGCCCTGCGCGAGAACGGCGACCTCCAGGCGGCACGCGAGCGGGGCGTCAAGGCCTGCCAGGGGTACCGCGAGATCTTCGACCCAAGCCACCCGCACGTGCTGTCCGCCGACATCGACCTCGCGGTGACGCTGCGTCTGCTCGGTCAGCCCGACGAGGCGCGCCGGCTCGACGAAGCGGCCCTCTCCTCGCTCACCGAACGGCTCGGCCCCGCCCACCCCATCGCGCTGGCCTGCGCCATCAACCTGGCCAGCGACATGGCCGCGCTCGGCGACCACGACGCGGCGCGGGTGCTCGGTGAGGCGACCCTCGAGCGCTGCCGTGCCACCCTCGGCGAGGACCACCCCACCACGCTGGCCTGCGCCCTGAACCTGGCGATGGACCTCGTGGCGGTGGGCGAGGAGACGGACGGCAACACCTTGCGGGCCGACACGATCGCGCGGATGGAGCGCGTGCTCGACGAGCCCCGGCTCCGCTCGGAGAACGCCGCCGCGCACCCGGCCACCGTCCAGGCCAAGGCAGGACAGCGGGCCAACTGCGACATCGACCCGGTTCCGCTGTAACCGGCCGCGGCGGGGGCCCGCGCCCCCGCCGCGCTAGTCCGGGTCCGGCTCGCCCCGCCCCAGCCATGCGGCAAGCTCCACCGGATCGGCGCCCTGCCCGGTGGCGTGCTCCAGCGCGCTCTGTACGGCGCGGGCCCGTTCCGGGTGGTGGCGCAGCAGGCGGGAGGCGTCCCGGTGCTCGGCGGCCCCGGCCAGGGCCCGGCCAAGACCCGCCCAGGCGGCGAACGCCGGCTCCTTGCCCGCGAGTTGAGTGACGAAGGCATCCCGCGCCCCGCTCAGGTCACCCCGCGCGAGCAGCAGGTCGGCGACGCGGGCCCCCTCGATGTCGCTCGGATCGGCCGCCGGGGCGCCGAGGCGGTAGCGGGCCAGGACGGCGGCCGTGTCCAGGTAGCGGGTGTCCGCGACCGGTACGAGACCGGGCGGCGCCGCGAGCGCGGCAGGAGGCCGTGCGTCCCCCCGCCGCCAGGCCCGTACGGCGTCCTCCACGGCCGCGGCGGGCGGCCGCAGGTGGTGGGCCCGCCAGCGGGCGCGGTGGTCGGCCGCCACCTCCTGCGCCAGCGCCAGTTCGGCGGGCGGCACCGGCTCGGCCAGCCACTCCCCGCACCTCTCGCGCAGCGCACCGAGGAGCCGTCGCCCCAGGGAGGTCAGGCGGTCGTGGCTGTGGACGAGCTCCACGGTGGCCGACACCTGGGCGCGCCAGAGGGCGAACTCGAAGTGGGCCATCGGGGCGTACGCGGCATCGGCCGCATGCCGGTGGACGGACCAGAAGCGGGCCACCCCGGCGAAGGCGTAGATCCCCTGGAGCAGCCCGCCCAGCGGCCGCGGATCGTCCCGCCAGGGGGCGTAGAAGAGCTGCTCGGGCGCCCCCGGCGGGGCCGCCGGCTCGCTCAGCGGCCCCAGGTGGATCAGACCGCCCAGCTTGGTGTGCTGGAACTCGTGCACCAGTGTCGCGGCGAGCTGTGCCACGTCGTCGGGCCGCGACGCCATGACGCCGCCGAACGCGTCCCCGGCCGTGACGCTGTGCGGCCGGTATCTCTCCCTGGCCGGCGTGGGCGCGAGCGACATCAGGCCGACGCGCATCGCCTCCGCGCTCTGAGGCTCGTCGCGCCGCAGGATCTCCCACGCCTCGGTGAGCATGTCCTGCCAGGTCCGCGCCTCCTCGGCGGACAGGAGGCGGGGCGGGCTCGGGTGCGGGAAGGTTCGATAGGGGTCCAGCTCGTCGAGCAGCAGGAGCTTCCCGGGCCCTGCCGGCTCCAGCTCCACGCGGCGCACCGCGTGCCAGCCCGGCCCCTCGCGGGACCACTCGGGCCCGGCCGTCACCGCCTCCCGGCCCGCGGTGATCCGCAGCCGCCCCTCGCGCGCATCGACCCGGGCCGTGCCCCACGGCTCGGCCGCGTCCGCGAGGACCGCGCATCCCAGGGTGGGCAGCGGCACCCGGCCGTGGCGTACCGGGACGGTGAGGGAGAAGTCGAGGCCCGCCCGGGCGGCAGCGGCGGCGGCCAGTGCCGACAGGTGCCCGGCGACCACCCACAGGGGCGCGTCCTCGTAGGCCGTCGCGCCGCGCAGCCTGCGCAGGGCGAGCGACAGCCACATGCCGGTGTGCGGGCACATCAAGGTGTCCTCGAAGGCCCGGGGCGCGTGCTGTTGGGTGCGCACGAGCAGCGTCCAGGCCGCCCGGTGCGACATGGGGTCCGTCCCCGCGGGCTGCGGCGGGTCGCCCTCGCCCAGGCTGTCGGCGAGGGCCCGCACCAGCAGCAGACGGCGGCTGCGCTCGGCGATGAGGAGTTCCTCCACCGCCGCGACGCCGCCCTCGCCCCGCGCGAGAGCGAGCACACTCGGCGCCGAGAGCCGGTGGAACGCCAGACCTGCCGTCGCCGTGCGCCCGTCCGGCATGGACGCCCCACTCCTATCCGACATGGTCGCTCCACGGCGCGGTGCCGGCCGCGGCCGTGTCAGTCGAAGCGGGAGGGGCTGTACGACATGGTGACGGCGCGGGCGTCGTCGATGTGGCGCAGCAGGGGTTCGAGCGACCCCGCGATGGCACTGCCGTCCATGGAGAGCAGCGCTTCAAGAGAAACCCCCGAGAGATCTACGAGATCGGACTCGACGGCAGGCATCGATTGCTCCACGGCTGCCAAGTCCCCCTCCGTGATTCCGTGCATGCGCCATCCCTTTCCCCCTCATGATGACCCAGCACGGCACGCTGCGAAACCCCGCATCCGAGCCGTGCCCGACATCAAGTCAGCAGTAACGCTTGGCCAGTTGAGCTGCCTCACGGTCGACGACCGCCACTTCCGTGGACTGCCCCTCCAGGAGCCGGACGGTCTCCAGGAGCTGATCGAGTGTGCCCCGATAGCGGAGGCAGGTGTGGACGATGCCGTAAATGTCCATCCTGAGTCTGGGGTCCCGCGGCCGGTTCGCGGCGATCTCCCCGTCGATGCCGGCAAGCACCAGAGCCAGGCTGCCCGGGTCCTTCAGGGACGGAAGTGCCGTCAACGCGTCGACCAGTGGCATGAGTTCACGCAAGGGCAGGTCAGGGGGGAGATTCGCCAGGCTGGGGGGCGCCGTCGGCCCCTCCGGTTCCGCTGCGGAAGTGAGCCCTCCGGGCAGCGGCAGGCCCGCGTCCTCGTGCAGGCGTTGCAACTCGGCGAAGGACAGTGCGCCGTACCAGTGCTCCACCCGGCCCGCCGCGAGCCGGCCCAGGCCGTCCGAGCGGTGGTGGGCACTGATCACACCGACGACGGCACCTCCCGACCAGACCACGGCGCCGGACATCCCCTCCCAGGGCGAGCGCTCCGGCTCGGGGTCCGCGCGCGGCGCGAGAACGGCCAGTTCGAGTGTGCCCTCGCGGCGATTGGACAGGGCCGAGACGGTCCCCGACACATGGCAGGAGTCGCGGTACTGGCTGGGGGCGCCGTCGTCCAGGAGGCGCATCCTGTCGTCCCGCAGCTTGAAACGGGGAAAGCCCATCGCGCTGACGGTGAGCACCGCATCGGACTCGGGCACGATGCCGTAGCGGGGACTGTCGACGGCCGAGCACCGCTCGGGCGGCTCGGTCGTGATCTCAAGGAGCGCCAGGTCCACCGCCTCGACGAGCAGCACGACGCGTACGTCGGCACCCCACTCCCCCGGCAGATCGGCGTCGAAGCGCACCCGCAACGACGTCACCGGCCCCGCGACCACGTGAGCGGCCGTCAGCACGGACCTGTCCCCCACGCGATATCCGGACCCGCGCCGTCCGGGCGCTCCGCCCGGCCTCTCCACCAGCACCTCGGCGACCCGCGCCGCCTCAAGACCCGCTGCCGCCGGCATGGTGGCCTGGCTCAGCGTTCGCGTGCGGTCCGGTCACCGCTGACCCAGGGCCGCTGATCGGTGTCGCGGACGCGGGGTTCCAGGCTGAGGGTGACGCGATGGGTGGTGCTGTGCGCCTGCTGGCCGGAGGCACCTGCCTCGACGACCCAGAAACGGATCCTGCCGTCCGCACCGGCGGACCGCTGTACGGCGAACTCCGCCTCCAGCTGTACGGGGCCCAGCTCGAAGCGCAGCGTGTCGTCCCCTGCGTCCTGCGCCGCGGCCATGGCGGCGGCGAGCTCCCCACGTAACTGCGCGATCATCTCGGCGAGTTCAATCACGCCGGGCCTCTACCCCCGTCGTGTCGCCCCCACACCGTGGAGGCGACACGACGAGAGCCGAAGGGGGCCGGCCGGCACGACGGCGGCCGGCCCCTGAGGCAAGATCAGCCGTTGCCCTGGCCGTTGCCCGAGAGGACCGGGATGTCGGACAGGATGTGCGACAGCGGCTCGTCGCCCTTGGCCTGCGTGGAGTTCTCGGTGCACTGCTGGTTCTGCGGCGCCGACAGGATCGGGATGTCCTGGACTCCGACGTTCACGAGCGCGACGATCGACTGGACGTTCGCCTTGACCGGGATGCCGAGGCAGGGCTTGTTCAGCGTGCCCTGGACGAGCGTGAGCTGGGGGCTCTGGTTGCCCTTGGTCGCGGAGTTGCCGAACGCCGTCTCGGCGCCGTTGCCGCTGAGCGACGTGGTGCCTCGGTCGTCACCGATCGCCAGGGCCTGGGGGGCCATCCCTGCCGAGATTCCGGCGACGGAGGCGGCAATGGCCGCGGATGCCCACAGCTTGTTCATTTTGATTCCCTTCAGGAGCGGGCTCCCTTGGCAGAGCCGCATGATGATCAACTGTCTGACACGGTGATGGTTGCGACGTTCGACCCGGTTGGCGTAGTAATCAGAGCACCGTCAACGGCATTCCAGGGTGTCGCCGCGGACGGTCGCCGGGCTCCCGAACCGCGGTGGATCGCTCAGCCTGGCCTGCGAGTCGGGGGCCGTGAGGGGCTGGTCCCGCTTGAGGGCCGTGAAGACCTTGCCGGCCTTCGCCCGGTCCCACCGGAGTGAGCCGTTCTCGCTGAAGCCGCTGACCGGCACCGTGGTGAACTCCATGGACGACGCCGGGACTCTGCCGAGCTCCGTCGCGAGCTGCAGGATCTGCTCGGTGCTGAACCCCCGGTCGACCGACGCCGCGCCGGCCAGCGCCCGGCCGAGCTGCGCCGCCTTGACCGGGTCGGCCAGGACATTCCCCGTACGTACGGCGTGCATCGCGGCGATCAGGAAGCGCTGCTGGCGCTGGATCCGCCCGAAGTCGGCGCTGCTGTCCACGTGCCGGGAGCGGACGTACTGCAGGGACCGGCCGCCGTTGAGCAGGTGACTGCCGGGTGCGAGGTCGAGCTTCGTCGTCTTGTCCTTGAGGGGGCGGGGTGTGCAGACCCGCACGCCGCCCACTGTGTTGACGCTGTCGATGAAGCGCCGGAAGTCGAGCTGCAGATACCGGTCGACGCGCACGCCGGTCATCGCCTCGACCGTCCGCACCGACAGCGCGGGACCGCCCTGCGCGTAGGCGCCGTTGATCTTCCCCGGGTGCGCCGGACGTACCTGCCCGGTGGCCTTGTCGCGGTGCGCCGGGATGTCGGCGTAGGAGTCCCTGGGGAGGCTGACGACGCTGACGCGGTCCCCCGCCTCGGAGACGTGGACCAGCATGAGCGTGTCCGTGCAGTCACAGGCGACCCCGCCCGCGCGGTAATCCCGCTTCTCCTTGCGCGTGATGGTGTCGCGGCCGTCCGTCCCCATCAGGAGGATATTCGTACCGCTTCCCTCGTTCGGTCGATTCTTCATGTCGCCGAAGACATCGACGCGTTGAACAGGGAGCGGCAGCGCCGTGGCATTTCCCATCGCAATGGTGACGCCGATCAGAAGGGCCCCCGGAACGGCGACCCGCAGTTTTCGCGTGCGCCGGGCTCCGGTCGGTGAGTGGAAGTGAGTGCGCAAGCTGGACTCCGCTGCGGGGGAACCGGGACGAAGAAACGGTAAACCGCTCTACGCCACCGCTGAGCACGAGAGTTCACGGCACGCAGGAACAACAACTCGTTCGCCCTAAGCTGTTCGGTTTCCCTGGATTCCACATCTGGAACAGATGGTCCGACACACGCCCGTCGATGGCGAGGGAACATGGCTGACTTCAAGCATCAATGGAAGCGGCAGGGCCTCATCCCGGTGAGCAGGAATTCTCCGGAAAGCCGCGTCGATGACCCCATCTTCAAGTCTCTGCAGGCTTCCTGGGAGCGGCAGGGAAAGACCGTTCCGGGCCGCCCGGACCAGGAATGGCAAGCTCTGATGTCACGCGATCACTGGCCCAGGCGCTGACGGCCGCAGGGGCGGCGGAGAGCACGGAACGCGGCAGCGGGCCGCCGGTGAACGGCGGCCCGCTGTGCAGTGCGAGGGGGGTCAGCTGTTGCCCTTGCCGTTGCCCGAGAGCACCGGGATGTCGGACAGGATGTGCGACAGCGGCTCGTCGCCCTTGGCCTGCGTGGAGTTCTCGGTGCACTGCTGGTTCTGCGGCGCCGACAGGATCGGGATGTCCTGGACTCCGACGTTCACGAGCGCGACGAGCGACTGGAGGTTCGCCTTGACCGGGAGACCGATGCAGGGCTTGTTCAGCGAACCCTGGATCAGCGCCATCTGCGGGCTCATGTTGCCGTACGTGGCGGAGTTGCCGTACGCCTGCTGGGCGCCGTTGCCGCTGAGCGACGTGGTGCCGTGGTCGTCACCGATCGCCATGGCCGACGGAGCCGCGACGGCCGACATGCCGACGACGGAGACGGCAACCGCGGCTGCAGCCATACCCTTCTTAATCACAAGTAATTCCCTTCTGGAGAAACCCCGTTCGCCGGAGCGCTCTGATTAACTCCACGCCCTGCGCATGGTTGCTCCGTTTCACTCTGATGGCCCAACGAAGGGCTGACACGGAACCCAACCGAGTGAAGCCCCGAAACTCAAACTCCTGCCGACCGGTTGGTCAGCGTGCAGTGACTCGAGCTTCTGCCAGAAAAGGAACACACAAAAATGATGAAGAAGGCTATGGCCACGGCGGCAGTTGCCGTTTCCGTCGTCGGCATGTCCGCTGCCGCGGCCCCTTCGGCGCTGGCCATCGGTGACGACCACGGCACCACCTCCCTGAGCGGCAACGGTGCCAAGCAGGCGTACGGCAACTCCGCGACGCACGGCGACATGAGCCCCCAGCTCTCCCTCGTCCAGGGTTCGCTGAACAAGCCCTGTGTCGGTCTCCCGGTCAAGGCGAACCTCCAGTCGCTGGTCGCGCTCGTGAACGTCGGAGTCCAGGACATCCCGATCCTGTCGGCGCCGCAGAACCAGCAGTGCACCGAGAACTCCACGCAGGCGAAGGGCGACGAGCCGCTGTCGCACATCCTGAACGACATCCCGGTGCTGTCCGGGAACGGAGAGCTCAACGGCTGATCTGCCGGCGTGAGAACGCTCGGGCTGCCTGCCTGCTCCAAGGCGTGGCAGCCCGGGCTTCTTCATTTTTGCATGCGGTAATTCGGGTGAATTTCCTGATGGGTCGAAATCGGCGGTTTCCTCCGGACCGTCAACTCGTTTGCAGGCTGCGGGTCATGGAGCGAGACGCAACGTGGTTCTCGCTCGGTTTCGACTGCCAGATCGGCATGACCACAGAGAAGGGAACATCTGTGAAGCACAAGAAGAGCGCAACGATCATCGCCGGTGTCGTGATGGCCATGAGCATGGCGGCTCCCGCGTTCGCCGACGCCGGCGCCGAGGGTGCGGCCGTCGGTTCCCCGGGCGTCCTCTCCGGCAACGTCGTCCAGGTCCCGGTCCACGTGCCGGTCAACCTGTGCGGCAACAGCGTCAACGTGATCGCCCTGCTGAACCCGACGTTCGGCAACACCTGCGCCAACGTCTGAGGTAGCACCCAGCCAACTGGCTGTGATTCTCATGGCCGGCCTTGGAACGTCGCTACGACTCCAAGGCCGGCTTTCCACTTGCTCAGAGGAAGACAACTAGATGCGACAGGTCATTGGTAAAGGAATGCTCGCGACCGCGGCCGCGACCAGCATCCTCTCCCTGTCCGGTTCGAACGCGTACGCCGCGGGCGCGGACGGCGGCGCGACGGGTTCGCCCGGGATCTTGTCCGGGAACAGCGTGCAGGCCCCCGTGGAAGTACCGGTGAACGCCTGCGGCAACAGCGCGAACGTGGTCGGCGTGGGCAACCCCGCCATGGGCAACAGCTGCGCGAACACCAGCGCCCCGCACAGGCACGCCGACGCCCCGCACCGAGCGCCGTCGCAGGAGCGCGCGGAGACCAGGACGGACGGCGGCCACGGGCACGGGTACGGCGACGACTCGGACGGCGGGTCCCACTCGGGCGCGCACTCGGGCACCCAGTCGACGGCCCACGGCCATGCCAGTCACTCGCCCGGCGTCCTGACGGGCAACAACGCGCAGGCGCCCGCGGACGTGCCGGTCAACGCCTGCGGCAACACCGTCGACGTGGTGGGTCTGCTCAACCCGGCCGCCGGCAACGGCTGCGCCAACGGAGCGCCCGCGCCGACGTCCCCGGGGCACGAGACGCCTTCCTCACCCGAGTCGCCGTCCGGCCCCGAGACGCCGCCCCGGGCCGCCGAGCCGCCGGTCGACCGTGCCATGCCGCCCAAGGAGGCCGGCCAGCCGCCGCGGCACGTCGCGTCCTCGACCTCGGCCGCCCGGCAGGTGCAGTCGGCCGCGCACGAGGCGCCGGACACCGTCGCCCGGCTCGCCGAGACCGGAAGTGAGCACGACCTGCTCGCCGCGGCCGCCGCGAGCGCCGCTCTGCTGGTCGGCGGGGGGATCCTGTACCGCCGCGGGTTCGCCTCGTCGCGCCGCTAGTTCGCCCGGACAAGCCGCTGGCGGGGAAGAGACACCCGAGGGTCTCTTCCCCGCCAGAACGGGAGTGGGGCCGGCCCGCGAGGGGGGTGTTGCCTACCCACGGCATGGAGCCGACGGCTGGCGGAGGGCAACCAGGCCCGTCCCATACGACAGAGTGCACCACCTGATCGCCCGGGACGAGGAACCGATTCACCCGTTCGCCGAGGGCATCACCTGATCGGGTTTCCGGGGGGCGGAGTTCTCGCTCAGCGCTTGACGGCGCCCAGGAGCGCACGGCGGCCTCGCCCGCCCGCCGGCGCCGGGACAGCGGGCCCCAACGGAGCACGGCGCAGGCTGCGTTGAACGCCTCGTACCAGCCGGCCGGCCGTGAAGGAGGCTCCGTGCACGAAGCGCATGGCCGGGCCGAAGCTGGACGCCGTGACCAGGCCCGCCAGGAACAGACCGGGGTACGAGGACTCGAACTCCATCGAGACGTACGGCTCTTCGGCGGCGTTCACCGCCAGGCTGCCGCGCAGGTCCGGCGCCAGCAGGCCCAGGCGGGCGCTGGTCGCCCTGAAGCCGGTGGCCGCGATGACGTGGTCCGTGTCGAAGTCCGGGCCTACGCCGCTGCTCCCGACGGTCGCCAGGCGCACCCGGCCCGCCACGACCGACGCCGTGGCGACCTCGTGGTCGAGCAGCACCTCGACGCGTGACTCGACCCGGTCGCGCACCCACCAGGCCCCCGCCGGGCCGAGCGCCGACGCCGAGACGCGGGCCCGGGTGGCCTCGGGCAGCCGCCGGAAGCCGCCCGGCACCTCGGCGTAGAACCAGTTGCGCCATCCACAGCCCAGGCCGCTGCGCGGGGCGCGGGCGGACTCCCGCCACGGGCGTTTCCAGGCGGGGGGCACGGTGTTCCAGTTCAGCCGGTGCGACCGGGCGAGCACCCGTACGCGCGTGCCCTGCTCGGCGAGGAGCGCGGCGGTCTCCAGGGCGGCCTGGCCGCCGCCGATCACGGTGACGTCCCGGTCGCGGAAGCGGTCCAGGTCCCGGTGGTGGCTGCTGTGCGAGACGAGGTGCGCGTCGAGCCCGTGCAGCGCGGAGGGGATCTCGACGAAGGGGATCACGCCGACGGCCAGGGCCACCGTGCGGCTCCGGATGGTCTGGCCGTCGTCGGTGACCACCTCGAAACCCCCGGGGCAGGCGCCGACCCTCGCCACCATGCGCTCGTCGACGTCCGGCACGGCGTGCTGGGCGAACCACAGGCCGTACGAGGCGAACGTCTCCACGGAGATGGGTTCGCCGTGCCGGGCCCGTGTTCCGTTGCGCTCGCAGTACGCGGCCAGGCCGTGGCGGCGCCGGGGGTCGGACAGGTTCGACGCCCAGGGCTCCGACTTCAGGAACATGCCCCGCGGCATGTGGTCGCGCCAGGACGCCATGGGTCTGCCGAAGACACGTACGTCGAGTCCGGCCCCGGCGGCGTGCGAGGCGATGGAGAGCCCGTAGGGGCCGGCTCCGACAACCAACAGGTCATGCATCAGCGACTGCTCGCTCTCTCGTCGTCGGTACGGGCGTCGGCGGCGCGGCCGGGGCCGTCGGGCGCACCGTCCGCCGCACACGGCCCAAAAGCCGCCGCGTCACGTGCCGGGACCACAGCCCCCACATGGCGCGGGCAGGGGCCATGTCGTCCTGGGCGTGCCAGGCGAACTCGCGGCGGTGTGCCGCGGTGGGGGCGGGGACCGCCGTCGTCAGGACGCGCAGGGCGGCCAGCGGGGAGTAGTTCTCCACGACGAAGGAGCGGCCGGGCAGGGCGGCGGCGGCCGGCAGCGGCCGGTGCGTCATGTCCAGGTGCTGCGCGCGCACCACGTCCAGATCGGTGCCGTCGGCGAAGAGCCGGAACTGGGCGCCGGGCCGTGGGTTGAAGTCGAGCAGACAGTGCTCGCCGGTCGCGAGGTCCACCCGGAAGTCGAGGTCGAAGATGCCCCGGTAGCCCAGGGTGCCGACCAGTCTCTCCACGTCGGCCCGCAGGCCCGGGTCGGGCGTCCACTCGCCCACCGCTGTCAGGCCCGCCCCGCGCGGCCAGGAGCGGTGCTTGCGGCCGGATCCGCCGCCGCGTACGGCCCCCGAGCGGTCGACGTATCCGTGGACGAACCAGTCGCGGCCGGGGGCGGCCGGCAGGAAGGCCTGCAGCAACAGGCGGCTGCCCGCCTCCTCGCTGCGCCGGTAGAGCTCCTGGGCCTGCCCCGCCGACCGCACCAGGACCGTGCTGCGCAGATCCGTCCCGGTGGGGACCAGCCAGGGGCGGCTCCACTTCGCCACCAGGGGGAGCCCCAACTTCCGTACGGCGGCCGCCGCCTGGGCCGGGGTCTCGGGCAGGAGCGTCACCGGGTGCGGGATTCCGGCCGTGGCACACACCTCGGTCAGCGTCGCCTTGTCGGCCACGCGTTCCGCGAGTCCGCAGGCCTGGTCGGGCAGGAGGTAGGTCTCGGCCAGTTCTCTCTGCAGGCGGCCGATCGCGAGGGCGCCCGCGTCGTCCATCGGAATGAGCACGGACGGTCGGGCGACGCGGTGGGAGATGCGGCGAAGTACGACGGCGATTTCCCGGAGTGACGCGCCCGGCGGCGGCGGAGGGTGCGTCTGGTGCAGATAGCGGGATCTGCGCACCGGGCTTTCCGCGGAATCCGCGGCCGCCACATGCACCTCCACCCCGGCCCGGCCCAATGACCGGACGGCTCCGAGTGTGCCGTGATGAAAAGGGTTCCGGTCGATCCGCAGCAGAACCGCGGGTACCCGGGTGTCGAGAGTTAGCACGGCCAAATTCTCTCAATTCCATCCCCCATGCGGGCGATGGGCACGCCCAGAGGATTAGGGGCTCGATTGGCGCAATAGAAATACATATGACTGAGTGTCAGTGGATGAGGAGCAGCATGAGGAGCGACCATGGCCTTGCACAGACGCCGCACCCCCAGTAGACGCCTGGCAGTCACCGCCACCGGAATCGTCGTGTCAGCGGCGCTCGCCGTCGGGTCCGGACACGCGTGGGGCGCGGGCCAGGACCCCGGTCCACCTGTCTCCCCGCCCGGCTCGAAGCCGGCGTTCGGGGCCTACCTCACCTACGGGCCGCAGGGCGTGGAGCGCATGGCCGAGCTCAGCGAATGGCTGGGCGGCGCCGAGCTCAGCGTCGGGCACACCTATCTGCCGGGCGACCGGTGGAGCAACATCGAGGGGGCGCCGAACTTCCTGGAGAAGTGGGCCGAGTGGCGGCGCGCGAAGGACGACCGGCTCTTCGTGCTCAACGTCCCCATGATGGAGCGCAACGAGGACCGCGTCGGTGACTTCGAGGTCCGTTCACTGCTCCAGCGGGGCGCCGCGGGCGAATTCGACCGGCATTACCGCGCCCTCGCGGAACGGCTCGTGAAGCTCGATGTGCCGGACACCGTGGTGGTGCTCGGCTGGGAGATGAACGGCACCACGTACACCCACCGGTGCGGCCCCGATCCGGAATCCTGGAAGAAGTACTGGAAGCGCATCGTCACGACGATGCGTTCGGTGCCGGGGCAGAAGTTCAAGTTCGACTTCACTCCGAACAGGGGCCGGGACGCCATTCCCTGGACGCAGTGTTATCCGGGCGACGACGTCGTGGACATCGTCGGCATGGACTCGTACGACCAGCCGACGGGCACGGATTTCGCCGAGCAGGTCAGCGAGCCGTACGGCCTGAAGCAGCACGTGGAATTCGCCGAGGCCCACGGCAAGGAGATCTCCTACCCGGAGTGGGGCCTCTTCCGTAACGGCGACAACGACGAGTACATGCGGAAGATGCTCGCCTGGATGGACGAGCACAAACCGCTGTACAACACGGTCACCGACTACTGCCCGCACGGCGTATGGCAGTGCGAGGACAACCCCAAGTCGTCCAAGGCCTACCGCTCCCTGCTCTTCGGCCGTACGGACACCGGGCCGACCGCCCCGGAGCCGACGCAGCCCACGCAGCCGCCGAACTGTTCCCCGCTGAACCTGGGCGACTGGGTCGAGCACTGGCTTGGCGGGAAGCTGTGCATGCGCCTGGACTGGTACAAGCGGTCGTGAGCGGGGCGGCCGGGACCGCTCAGGATTTCTCCGGGCGTTCCCGGTGTTCCCGTTCTTCCCGGCGCTTGCGCAGGAACTCCTTGCCCCGGCTGCGGGCCGCCGCCTCCCATGCGGCGGCCCGCAGCACGGGGGCAGTGCGCCGGCGGGCGAGGAGCAGCCGGTGGTTGGTGGCTTCCTCGGGGCGCCAGTGATGCTTGTACGGTTCGTTGCCGCGCAGGAGGCTGAGCACCCGGCTCCGCTCGCCCTCGGCATGCTGTGTGCAGGCGTTCAGGAGCATCGTCGCCACGTCCACCTTCCGCTCGCGCAGCCGCGGGTGCGCCCCGTACAGATAGCCGCCGACGAGGTGGGGCGAGAGGAGGGTCAGATCGGCTGCCACCACGTCGTCGTCGAGCCGGAACTCGGTGACCACCGCGTCGCCCGACCTGACCATGAGCCCCACCGACCTGATGAGGTGCTCGGAGAACCGCGGCCGCAGATGCTCGGACGTCACCTTGCGGCCCTGCCACTGGAGTTGGTGCAGGTGCAGGAGCGTGCGCACCGACGCGTCCACCTCGTCGTGCCGTACGACCCGTCGCTCGACGCCGAGCGCGTCCAGCTTCCGGATCTTGGCGCGCGCCCGCTGGGCCCGCGGTGCGGGCAGCCGTCCGAGCAGCTCCTCCATGGACGCGGCGGGCAGCTCCAGGCAGAGCGAGTCCGCGAGGCGGAGGCGGGGCCCGCGCCAGCGTTCGTAGATGCGTTCCACCGCGGCTCCGGAGCGGACCTCGCGGAAGTCGATCAGGGCGCCGCGGGCCAGCTTCGACAGGCCGTCGGCCAGGGCGTCCGCGGCTTCGTCGGCGCACGTGTCGTCGATCAGCACGTCGGTGAAGTCGGAGATCGCGCCGCCCAGCGGCACGAGCGCAGGGAGCGGGAGGTACGCGCGCATCAGCGGCGCCGCGGCGACGAGCTCGCCGTCCTTGCGCACGAGGACCACGCGCAGCCGTCCGCGCGCGCCGTAGGAGAGCCACCACGAGTGCAGCCACGCATGGCTCTGGAACGGCGTCGCCGTCCGGCACGTGCGGTGCAGCCGGGCCCACGCCGACGCGAGGCGACCGAACTCCGCCTCGTCCGTGCAGAGTTCGACCGCCAGGGCGTTGTCCGCCACTCCCGTCACCTCTCCCGGTCGATGTCGGCGGACTGCGCGGGGCCCGGCACCGCGGCCGC
This sequence comes from Streptomyces sp. NPDC002853, assembly GCF_053591915.1. NCBI lineage: Bacteria > Bacillati > Actinomycetota > Actinomycetes > Kitasatosporales > Streptomycetaceae > Streptomyces > Streptomyces sp. NPDC002853. The sequence goes on from NZ_JBSFUS010000003.1 coordinate 404,826, forward strand.
CGGGGCGTCCTCGCCGCGGCGGGGCCGCACGAGGAGGGTGAGCCCGCCGAGCAGACCTCCCGCACAGGCGCCCACCAGGGCGGTCATGGGCGCCGACGCCGATGCGGGTGCCGCGGGCTTCACCGCTCGGGAGAGCTGCAGGAGACGTACCCGCGTGCTGTTCTTGGTGTGGTTCGCGTTGTTGGTCAGGGAGCGCGAGACGGCGTTGGCGATGTCGGCCGCCTTGCCCGGCTTGGCCGCCGTCGCCGAGATGGAGATCATCGGGGCGTCGGGCGAGGTGGCGGCCTGCACGCTCTCGCGCAGCGTCTGCGCCGAGACACCCGACTCCACCTGGGCGTCGCCGAGCACCGCGAGCTGCGTGGCGACGCGGCCGTACGCGGTGGCGAAGCCCAGTGCGGCGGTGGGGTCGGAGTCCTTCTGCGGGACGGCGATCACGTAGCTGGTCGCGGTGTACTCGGGTGTCGCGACCGCGCCGTACAGACCGCCGGTGAGGGCGCCGAGCGCGGCACCGGCGGGCAGGAGCCACCACGCGGGCAGTCGCTTCACGCGGGCGAGCATCAGGGCCGGGTCGGCCGGGCGGTACCGCCTGCTGAGGGTATCGGTCATCGGGAACTCACTCTCGGGGTCGAGCCGGAGGCAGCTGCCTCGTACACGTGCATCAGCTGTGCGGCGCTGCGGGTGATGCTGTAGTGCTGCGCGGCCTGAGGGACGAGGCGCGGCCGTGGCCCCGCCGACCTGGCCCGCAGCAGCGCCCCCGCGAAGGAATCCGGGTCGCCCGGCACGCGCTCGGCGCCGGTGACGGCATCCGGCGGGAGATCCTCGACGGCGGGACACCGGACGTAGACCACCGGCAGCCCGGCGGCGAGACCCTCCACGACGGCCAGGCCGAAGGCCTCCTCGGGGGAAGGCGACGCGAGAACGTCCATGGCGGCGAGGAACGCCGGGAGCCCGGGCGCCCCCTCGGACAGGTAGGGCTGCTCCCCCGCGAACACCACGCGGTCCGCGACGCCGAGCTGTGCCGCCGCAGCCCGCAGCCCGGCCTCCTCGGGACCGCCGCCGACCAGCAGGACGCGCACGTCCCGTGGCAGCGCTGCCAGGGCACGCAGCAGGACGTCGAACCGCTTGCCGGGGGCCAGCCGGCCCACACCGCCGACGACGAACGCGTCGTCGGAAAGCCCCAGTCGGCGGCGTACGGCGACCCTGGCGCGGGGGTCGAAGCGGAACCGATCGACGTCGATGCCGTTCGGCACGACGTGGATGCGCTGCCGGGGCACCCCCCACCGGCTGAGCCGCTCGGCGACGGACGGGGAGACCGCCACCGTGGCCCGCCCCAGGCGCTCGCCGGTCAGATACAGCGCGCGGACGCCCGCGGTCAGCGGCCGGCCCTCCATCTGCGAGTCGCCGAGGGAGTGTTCGGTGGCCACGACGGCGCGTGTCCCCGCCAGGCGCGCGGCGATCCGCCCGTAGAGGCAGGCGCGGAACAGGTGGGTGTGCACGAGGTCGTATCCGCCGCCGCGGATGAGCTTCACCAGGCGCGGCACGGCGCCCAGGTCACGGTTGCCGGACATGCGCAGGTGGATGACGCGCACCCCGTCGGCCGTGAGGCCCGCGGCGACCGGGCCGGGGTTGGTGAGGGTCACGACGTCGCACTCGGCGGGCAAGTGGCGCAGGAGCAGGCGCAGTTGCTGTTCGGCGCCGCCGACTCCCAGGCCGGTGATGATGTGCAGGGCCCTCATTCGGTCACCGCCGGTTCGCGGACCGTACGGCGGCGCAGCCGGTTCAGCCGCAGCTTCAACTGGAGCCGCAGGGCGGTGTCCTCCTGCCCGATGTGGACGCGCGGCAGGGCGTGCAGCCCGGTCAGGGGGCCCGGGGAGATCGCGCAGGCGTAGCGGTAGCCGGCCGCCCGTACGGTGTCGACGACACGCTGGTCGATGGTGCCGTACGGGTAGCAGAAGCCCTCCACCTCGCGGCCGATGAGGTCGGACAGGGCGACCCGGCTGCCGCTGGTCTCCTGCCACAGCAGCCGGTCGTCCGCCTGGGTGAGGTCGACGTGCGTCAGGCCGTGCGAGGCGACCTCCATCCCTTCGGCGGCGGCGACCCGGATGCCCCCCGCGTCGAGCAGCGGTTTGCGCGGGCCCAGGGGGTCCCACGCGTTGTCGCCCGCGAGGCGGCCGGGGAGCACGAAGACGGTGGCGTCGAAGTCGTAGTGGTGCAGGAGCGGCAGGGCGTTGGCGACGAAGTCGGTGTATCCGTCGTCGAAGGTGAGGCCGACCAGGTCGCGCCCCTCGCCGCGGGCGCGCGCCGTGAGGAGCCGCGACATGCTCACCCCGCGCAGGCCCTGGCGCCGCAGCCAGCGCAGTTGGGCCGCGAGGCGTTCGGGCGAGACGGTGATCTTGTAGGGGTCGTCCGCGCAGGTGTCCACGGAGTGGTACATCGCCACCCACGTCGGCGCCTGTGGCAGCCAGTGCCGCGTACGCCGTGAACGGGGGGTCTCACCGAGTGCTGTGTCAACGGACATGCGTGAGCCTTCGTGTGGCGGATGTGACGGAGCGTGTGACGGAGCGGAGGACGGGTTCGACGGCCTTGGCCTTCAGGGCCCGGAGCACCAGGACGAACACGGCGGTGATGGTCGAGGCGCCGACGGCGAAGGCGGCCCACGGGGAGCCGAAGCAGCCCGCGACGGCGGCGCCCGCCCCGGTGGCGCACACCGCCGCGGCCACGGGCTTGGCCAGCTCACCGAGGACCCCGCGGACCCGGATCGGCACATTGCGCGGCCCCATCCCGCACAGCAGCACGCAGGCCGCGACGCTGATGCCCGCCGCGTTGGCGAGCGCGATGCCGCGTACGCCCCACAGGTCCACCGCCCAGCTGCCCGCCCCGGCGGTCGCGGCGACCCCGGCCGCCATCGCGCCCAGCGGGAACCACGTGGCCCGGCCGCCGGAGAAGTAGGAGCGGGTGAGCGCCCCCACCAGCGTGTGGCCGAGGAGCCCCAGCGCGTACACGCGCATCACGGCCGCCGTGGCTTCGGTGTCGGCCGCGGTGAACGCGCCCCGCTGGAACAGGAGTTGGATGAGCTGGGGCGCGCAGGCGATCACCACGGAGGTGCCGAGGAGCACCACGCAGCCGGCCAGGCCCAGGTCCCGCTCGACGCGTGACCTCGCGCGCTTGACGTCGCCTTCGGCCAGGGCCCGCGCGACGACGGGAAGCGTGACCGTGCACAGCATCAGGGAGAGGATCATCGGCACCTGCGCCACTTTTTGCGCGTAGTTGAGGTGCGAGATGGCCCCCGAGGGAAGCGAGGACGCGAGGAAACGCTCGATGAGCACCTGCGACTGGCGGCACAGCGCGAACAGCAGCACGGTCGCGACGAGGGTGCCGCTCATCAGGGCGGGCACCGAGGGTCCCGCGGCCTCCTCGTCGGGCGCGTCCGCCGTGTCGCGGGTGAGCTGGCGCCAGAGCGAGGGGGCCTGGACGAGAACCATGAGTACGCCGCCGGCCGCGACGCCCAGGGCTGCCGCGCGGACGCCGTAGCGGGGGGCGAGGACGAACACCGCGGTGATGATGCCGATGTTGTAGAAGACGTAGATGGCGGCGGGCGCCACGAACCTGCGGTGGGCGCGCAGGGCAGCGCTGCAGTATCCGGCGAGGCCGAAGGTGAAGACGCAGGTGGCGGTGAGCAGCGTGCAGTCCACGGCGAGGCGCGGGTCAGGCAGCCCCGGCGCGAGGATCTCGACCAGGAACGGCGCCCCGGCCATCAGGATCACCGCGACCGCCCCGGAGGCCAGCATCAGCCGGGGCAGCGACGCGGCGACCAGCGCGCGGACCGGGTCTCGGCGCGCGCCCCGGCCGCGACGGGCGAGCGCCATGCTGAAGGCGGGGACCAGGGCGAAGGCCAGCCCGTCCTCGATGAGCAGGGTGGTGGCCACCTCGGGGACGGTCCACGCGACGAGGAAGGCGTCGGTCTCCGGGCCCGCGCCGAAGAAGTGGGCCAGCGCCTGGTCGCGTACGAGACCGAGCACCGATCCGGCCACCGTGAGGGCCGCGGTGATCAGGGCGGCCTTGGCGAGGAAGCCGTTGGAGGGGTCGGAGCCCGTGGCGGGACCGGTCTCGGTGGCCGGAGCGGGCACCTTGCCCGCCTGCCCCGCGTCCACGGAACGGGTGGTGGAGGTCATCGCGGCACCTCCCCCGGCATCGGGGCGGCCAGCGCGCGGCCGGACAGCGCCCACCAGGCGACGAGCCCGAGGACCACGGCCATGAGCACCGTCGAGGGACCGCCGATGTCGGCGTACGAGAAGTCCACGAGCTGCCACAGCAGCAGCCCGCACGCGACGAGCGCGCAGTCCGCGCCCGCGCCTTTGCGCACCCGCACCAGCCGCCGCAGGCCAAGCAGCAGGAAGGCCGCCCAGCTGCCGACCAGCGCGCACAGGCCGAGCAGCCCCTGCTCGCCCAGGACGAGCAAGTACATGTTGTGCGGGGAGAGCAGCGGCTGGCGGCTGAACCCGGCGCCCGCGCCCGCGGTGTCGCTGGCCGAGGAGAGGGCGAGCGATGCGTGGCTGTCGCGGTGGTCGGGGAAGGCCTTGAGCCCGACGCCCGTCACCGGCTCGGCACGCCACATGTCCACCGCCGCGGCCCACATGGTGTACCGGTCGGTGACCGACTGGTCGGGGGCGTCGGAGACCTGCGTGATGCTGGTGACGCGCTCCTGCAGCAACTGTGTGCCGATGCCGAACCCGCCCACGAGGACCACGGCCGCGGCGGCCACCGCCGCGAGGGCCCGCAGCGCGTTCCGTACGCCCGCGAGCCCCAGTTGGGCGCCGCAGGCCACGACGGTGGCGATCCAGGCGCCGCGGCTGAAGGAAAGCGCGAGCGGAACGGTCAGGAGCAGCGCGCACGCCAGCGCCATCTGCCGCTGTCTCGGGGAGGCGGGGCCGAGCGCGAGAGCGACCGCGCACACCACGCCGTACGACACCACCGTCGACATTCCCATGACGTCGCTCGCGCCGAAGGTCCCCACGGCACGGACGTCCGCACCCATGTAGCTGGCGCCCGTGCCCGTGACGTACTGATGGACGCCGATCGAGCCCTGGAACAGGGCGAGGCCGATGAGGGACCAGGCCACCAGGCGGAAGTCGCGTCGGTCGCGGACGAGCAGCAGGACCGCGGCCGGCACGAGGACGAAGACCTGCAGATAGCGCGCCAGGCCGGTCATCCCGGCGGTCGCGGTGCTCGCGCCGACCGCCGCGACCGCGATGCCGACCACCGGCATGCCGAGCACGATTGCCGCGGTCCGGGTCAGCGGCCGGCGCGCCTCGCGCACGGTGCGGGCCACGCACCAGAGCACGACCAGGGCGGAGGCCGCGTCGGCGATCGTGCCGCCGCCGGTGCCGCCGTCGCTCGGTGGTACCGGCAGCGCGAGCAGGGCGACCACGGCCATGACGGGCAGCACGGGCCCGGCGCTCCGGAGCGCCGAGGAGACCGCGGCGGCCGGTGAGCCGGGCGGGAGGAACGTGAGCGAGGCGCCGTTCAACGAGGTCAGCTCCCCGTGGGACGTACGAGGGAGACGGCGGTGCGCAGCAGGATGCAGAGGTCCTGCCAGAACGACCAGCTGTCGATGTAGGCGTTGTCGAACCGGCACCGGTCCTCGATCGAGGTGTCGCCCCGCAGGCCCTGGATCTGGGCGAGCCCGGTGATGCCGGTCGGCATCCGGTGACGCTCGGCGTATCCGGGGTAGGTCTGGCTGAACTTGCCCACGAAATAGGGGCGTTCGGGCCGTGGGCCGACCAGGCTCATGTCGCCCCGCAGGACGTTCCACAGCTGGGGAAGCTCGTCGAGCGACGAGCGGCGCAGGAACTGGCAGAACCGGCTCATGTGCTGCTCGCCCGCGACGGTCCACCGGGTCGCGGCCTCGTGCGGGTCGGCGGGCCGGTGCGTGCGGAACTTCAGCAGAGTGAACGGCCGTCCGCCCCTGCCGATGCGCTCCTGACGGAAGATCACCCCGGGGCCGTCGGTCGCTCGCAGGACGGCGGCGCACGTGAGGAGCACGGGGCTGATGAGCAGCAGCAGGATTCCCGAGGTCACGAGGTCGAGGGCGCGCTTGCTGACACTGAAGTGCCTGCGCCGCACGGGCACGAGCTGACGGCAGGGGAACCCCGCGAGCCGCCCGGATCTGGCCTGGCGCCCGGGCGCGTCGTAACCCGGCGGCTGTGTCGCGTCGACCGCCCATACGTCACAGCCCGAACCGCTCAGCGTCCGCAGCCACCCGATCTGTTCCGGGCCCGGGGTCGGTCCGACGACCAGGACCGTGCGTACGTCGTTCTGGATGACCGCGCGGCGCAGCTCCTCGATCGTGGAGAGCACCGGCAGTTCGGCGCCCTCCGACTCCGGGCGCTCGGCGGGCGCGTCCCCCACGATGCCCACGGGCCGCACCCCGGCCCGCGGATGGCGCAGGACCGCCTCCGCCACGCGCCGCGCGACGGTTCCGGGGCCGACCACCAGGGCCGGGCGTGGCTGGCGGAGCGCCGCTCCGCGCGCCCATCCGTACAGGGCGCCGCGGCCCGCGCAGCACAGCACGCTCTGGAGAGCCGCCGCCGTGCACAGGGTGGTGAGGGAGAGCGGGTCGAGGTCGGGGACGCTCGCGGCGAGGAGCCCCACGGCGCACCAGCTCAGGAGGGCCTGCCAGGCGAGCGACGGCAGTTCGTCGAGGGCACAGGGCACGGCGAGCGGGCGGTACAGCGCGGCGCGTGCGTTCAGGCCGGTCACCGCGGCCAGCAGCAGGACCACCACGAGAGGGTGGCGCTGCGCCGCGGTGAGCAGCACGGTGCCGAGGAGAGCGGCGCTGCAGTCGACGGCAAACAGGGGGAGCGCCGACGAGCGACGCGCCGAAGCCCCCCAGGCGATGCTCGTCCGGCGCCCGCTCCCGGCCCCGCGGGGTGGGATGACCGAGGCGGTGGCGATGGCGTGGTCGGCCGCCCGTGGCTGCGCGGCAGGGGCGACGGTTCGTTCCGCACTCACGGGTTGATGGACTCCCTGCACTTGATGGGTCCCACGCCCAGTAGCTCGCGGTACACGGCCGCGACAGCGTCCGCGGTGTGCCGCACGTCGTGGGTGTTCAGGACGTGGCGGTGTGCTGCCCGGCCGAGGGATTCACGCAGTGGCGGGTCTCCGAGGAGGCACAGGAGAGCTCGCGCCAGTGCCTCGGGGTCCTCGGCGGGGACCAGGCCGTGGGCCACCAGTGCGGGCGGCAGGCTCTCGCGCGCGCCGTCCACGTCGGTGACCACCACGGGCCGGGCGCAGGCCATCGCCTCCAGGGGTACGAGTGCCATGCCCTCCCACCGGGACGGCAGGACGACGATGTCGGCCGCCTGGTACCAGGGGGTGGCGTCCCCGACGTCTCCGGCGAACCGCACGGAGGCGGGCGCCCGCTCGCGCAGGCCGGCCGCGTCGGGCCCGTCCCCGACGAGCACGAGCCGGGCGAGCGGCAACCGCTCGGCGACCGACGCCCACGCCCGCAGCAGGACGTCCTGCCCCTTCTGCCGGCACAGCCGCCCCACGCACACGACGAGCAGCTCCTGCCGGGAGAGCCCGAGGCCGGTCCGTGCCGCGTGCGCGGCCACCGGCCGGAAGCGTGCCACGTCCACCCCGTTCGGGATCACGGACCAGGGCGCGTCGATCCCGGAGCGCTGCCCGGTGAGCCGCTCCGCCTCGCTGACGCAGACCATGTGCGTGGCCCAGCGCGCCCCGAAGCGTTCCCAGTGCCGGGCGAGCCGCGCGGTCACCCCGCCGACGGCCTCGAAGGACCAGGCGTGCGGCTGGAACACCGTGGGCACCCTGCCGCGCAGGGCCAGGCGGGCGGCGAGCCCGGCCTTGGCGCTGTGCGCGTGCACGACGTCGGGCCGCAGCTCGTCGACGATGCGGGCGAGGCGCCGCACCTCGTCCGGCAGCCCCGGCCCCGGGGAGCGGGCCGCCGCCCACGCGTGCGTGCCGCTGCCCAGGCCGCGTACGGCATCCGGCAGACGGCCGCCGGCCGGACACGCCACGTCGACCCGCATCCCGGTGGACAGCTGGGACCTCACCAGGTCGGTGACCACGCGGGCCACTCCGCCGTCGACGGGCTGGGCGACGTGAAGGACGCTCAGCCGGTGGTCAGTTGATGACAGTTGCATGCACGGCGCCTCGGCGTTGCCCTTTCGGGAAAGGTCCGAACCAGGAGGGAGAATTTAAATGCGAAAGTCACACCGGACTCGTAACTTCCCGCACTTGTTCTTACAAATGGCTTCAGGAGGAGAGCAACACTAGCCGCTTTCCGCATTAATCCAGGAAGGCTGACAAGTGTGTCGGAAACGTGAAGTGCGTAACGCCCGGAACCGGCCGGGAGCACGGCCCGGCGGACCCTTCGCGTTAACTCGGCGCCAGCAGATCACCCTTATGGGCCCACAACTCCTGCGGGCGACATCCGTTGATCCATGGGCCGGGCACCCCGCCCTGCCGAGCATCAACTGACCAAGGAGCAACCCCGCATGTCGCGTACCGCGAAGGCCCTCGCCCTCTCCACCGTTGTCGTGGCCGCCATGGCCGGCAGCGCCGGCATCGCCGCCGCCGACGCCGGCGCCGAGGGTGCGGCCGTCGGCTCGCCCGGCGTCCTCTCGGGCAACATGGCCCAGGTCCCGGTCCACATCCCGGTCAACGTCTGCGGCAACACCGTGAACGTGATCGGCCTGCTGAACCCGGCGTTCGGCAACACCTGCGTCAACAGCTGACGCATCGGCAAGACGCACTGAGCGACGGCCGTTCTCCCCCGAGGAGGACGGCCGTCGTGCGTTCCCGTTCCCTCCTGTGCCCCGTACGGCCGCCATGCCCCCGAATGGCAGTCGCTCGGTTGCGGTCGGTCCGCACCGCTTTCACGGTGAACACAAGATCCGACGCATCACCGAAGGGAACATCCATGCGTGCTCTGCCCGTACGGCGTATCGCGACCACCGTCCTGTGCGCCTCTCTCCTCATCGGGACGGCAGGCCCCGTCGTCGCCGCCGAGAGCGACACCCCGCATGGCAGCACCCAGGAGGCGGCCCGCGCACCGGTCCCCGACGCGGAGAAGCTGCTGGCCCAGGTCAAGACCCTTGCCGACGCGGGTGGTGTGCTCACACCCGTCACCGATCTGCTCACCGCCGTGCTCAAGGCGGACAAGGGCCAGCTTCCCGCCGAGGACGCCACGAAGCTCGCCGCCCCGGTGAAGGACGCCATCGCGAAGGCCACGGCCCTGCCCTCCAAGGCCCCCGAGCTCCCCCAGACCCCGGCGGTCCCCGAGGCCCAGACGCTCCCGCAGCCCCTGGCGCTCCCCAAGGCGCTGGAGGACGACGCCACCGCGTCCGCCGACCCGAAGGCCGACGCCCTGAAGGCACTGCAGACCTCGGTCGACGCCCTGATCAAGGCGGCCACCGGGGGCGACGCCAAGGCCGTGGCGGGGACGGCTCCGACCGTGCTGACCGGCCTCGTCAACCTCGTCGCCGCCACGCTGGTCGGCGGCGGCCTTCCCGCTCCCGACCTGGCGGGGCTCCCGTCCCTGCCGAAGGCCCCGGAGAAGCCCGCGGCCCAGGCGCCCCAGGCTCCCGCGCTCTCCTGAGCCCGGTTCAGCCACACCCGTCGCGCGGGCCTTCGGGGCCGGCGCGACGGTCTTTTGCGTCCCTCGTGACCGTCCATCTCATACGAGAATGAGACAGCGCCTTCGTTCGGGTGGGTTCCGTGAATTTCCGCCGCACAGAGTTTCCGCCGTACACAGCGCTCGTTACCCATGGCGAAGTGAAAAGCCCCTCTGGCGACCGTTCGTCGCCGCAGAAAGGAACACGATGAAGCCCCTGAAGGCTGCCGCTGTCGTTGCCGGATCCCTGGTCATCGCTGGTGTCGCCGCACCCGCCTTCGCCGCCGACCTCACGCCCACCAGCCTGAATGGTGCAGTCGACACGATCGCCGGGTCGACGTCGTCCCTCGACGCGGCCCCGCTGGCCACCAACGCCCTTGACACCGAGAACAAGGACTCGGTCGTCAACGCCGTGTCAGGTGCCGCGGAAAGCCTGCACGCGGGCGGCGGCGCCGGCAAGCTCCTCGGCGGACTTCCCGTCGCCAAGTAGAGCTCTCCTCTGCTTCTCCACCAGGGCCGGTTCCGCGGACGCATTCCGCGGAACCGGCCCTCGGTCATTTCCCGGCCTTTTCCGCATTCACGGGCCCAGTTCGAGCGCGGGCCCCCGGAGTTCGACCGGTGCGTGCCCCGATCGTGTGATCGCTCGTCCGTAATCACCCAGTCAAGTGAAAGATGGGTCCGGAGCCCCCGAACACATCGATACCGTTCCCGGATGACCTCGACATCGAGCGAAACCCGCACTTTCCGAGCCGCCGATCTGGGCACTCTCACCGTGATCGCCTGGAGTGGTGAACACCCCGACGACGAGAAGGACATGCCTTTCCTGCTCGCCTATTCGCTCGGTGACGGCGAGGGCGGCCCCGAGGCAGCGGCCGAAGCCATCGAGCTCTTGCTGCAGAACACCGGACTCCCCGTCGGTGGCCCCGTCGTGGAGACCTCCCGCAACCCGAGCCTGCCGGTCACCCTCCTCGTCGAGGCCGGGCAGGCCGTACTGAACATGCCGCACCTCAACGCCCAGTGCGTGGTGCCGCCGGAGTGGCTCGCGGCGGTGGACGAGCGCGGCCACGCCTACTTCATGTTCACCACGCGCCCCTGGCCGGAGGCCAAGCCCGGCGTCCCGCTCGCCGAGGAAGCCCTCGCGGCGTTCGCGGGCGCCGAGGAGACCATGACCCGCTCCGCGCACTGCCTGGTCACCGCGAAGAGCCTGCGCGGCTAGGAACTGCCGCAAGGGCCCGTACACGACTGGAGCCCGCCGGTCGGGACAGACCGGCGGTCCCCGGCACCAGTGAGGACACCGCGATGCACACCAAGACGCCCCTCCCCGCGGCCCGTAGGCCCGAGGCTTCCTCGGGGCACGTGGAGCCGCCGCCCCCCGGCACCGGCGGGAGCCGTGCGTTCGCGCTGCTCCTGGTGATCACGGGCGCCGCCGGGCTGCTCTCGGCGTGGGTCATCACGCTGGACAAGTTCAAGCTCCTCGAAGACCCCGACTACACCCCCGGCTGCAGCCTGAACCCGGTGGTCTCCTGCGGCAACATCATGAAGAGCGAGCAGGCGTCGGTCTTCGGCTTCCCCAACCCGATGCTGGGCATCGCCGCCTACGCAGCCGTGATGTGCGTCGGCATGAGCCTGCTGGGCCGCGCGCGCTTCCCGCGCTGGTACTACCTGACGCTGAACGCGGGCGCGCTCCTCGGGGTCGCCTTCTGCACCTGGCTGCAGTACCAGTCGCTGTACGAGATCAACTCGCTGTGCCTGTGGTGCTGCCTCGCCTGGGCCGCCACGATCACCATGTTCTGGTACGTGACCTCGTTCAACGTCCGGGGCGGCCTGCTGCCCGCGCCCGCCGGACTGCGCACGTTCCTCGGCGAGTTCACCTGGGTGCTCCCGGTGCTGCACATCGGCGTCATCGGCATGCTCGTCCTCACGCGCTGGTGGGACTTCTGGACCAGCTGACACCCCCGTACGGCAGCACGCGCAAGGAGGCATCAGCAGTGACCATCACCCGGCGGGCCACGACGGGCGGCCTCATCGGAGTCGCCGTCGCCGCGGTGGCGGCGCAGGCCGCCATCCAGTGGCAGGCCCGGCAAGCGGCCCAGGACCCGCCGTCCGACGATCTCGGGGACGGCTCGTTCGACGAGGTCTACGAGGGCCGGCACATCCGCGGGTCACGAGCGGCCGCGGGGCGGCAACGCCCGCACGGCTCCTGGGACATCACCGTGGACGGGCGTCCGCTCCACCTCATGCGGCGCGCCGACGGCGGCTATCTGACCATGATCGACCACTACCAGTCGTATCCGACGCCGCTCATCGCCACCCGCAGAGCAGTGGACGAACTCGGCCGTGGCCGGCAGCTGCGCGGCGGGACGGTCTGATCACTGCCGCGCACACCCCGATCGGAGGAGCGAACCGAAGTGGTCCACACGCGCAAGAACCAGGCCCGGCTGACCAGCGCCGAGAAACGGCGGTTCGTCAACGCGGTGCTCACACTCAAACGCAGGGGCGAGTACGACGAGTTCGTGCGGATCCACGTCGAGCACTACGTGTCCGACGGCGAGGCCGGCCTGCGGGTGGCCCACATGACGCCCTCGTTCCTGCCCTGGCACCGCAGGTTCCTCCTGGAGTTCGAGCAGGCCCTGCAGCGGCTGGACTCATCGGTGACCGTCCCGTACTGGGACTGGACGGCGGACAGGTCACCGGGCGCCTCGCTCTGGGGCAGCGGGCTCATGGGCGGCAACGGACGGCGATCGGACCGGCAGGTCATGACCGGGCCGTTCGCCCGGTCGAACGGCACCTGGATCATCACGGAAGGGGAGTCGGACGGCGATTTCCTCATGCGTGACTTCGGCCGGCCGCAGAACCCGATCGAACTGCCCACCGAGGCGACGCTGGCCTGGGCCATGCGCGATCCGGTGTACGACAGGGCGCCCTGGGACTCCACGTCGGACGGCGGCTTCCGCAACAAGCTGGAGGGGTGGACGACCGGCACCGGCAACAACAAGTGGCGCAACCACAACCGCGTCCACCGCTGGGTCGGCGGACACATGCTCGGCGGCGCGTCCGTCAACGACCCCGTCTTCTGGCTGAACCACGCCTTCGTGGACCTGCTGTGGGACCGCTGGCAGGCCAAGCACCCCCGCTCCGCGCCCTACCTGCCCGAGAAACCGCCGGGGCCAGGGGCGAGCCCGCTGCACGGCCGTATCTGCGCCCGCTTCGAGGGGATGCCGCCGTGGGACGTGAAGCCGGACGAGCTGATCGGGCACCAGGGCATCTACCGGTACGCGTGACGGATGGACCACGCTTGACGGATGGACCACGCGAGGCGGATGGGCAGGGAAAAGCCCCCGGCGGTCACGGACCGCCGGGGGCTCACATGCGGGATCAGCCGCCGTAGCCGTGGCCGCCCTTGTGGCCGTCGGCGTTGACGCAGGTGTTGCCGAACGCCGGGTTCAGCAGCCCGATGACGTCGACCGTGTTGCCGCACACGTTGACCGGGACGTGGACCGGGACCTGGATGAGGTTGCCCGAGAGGACGCCGGGCGAGCCGACGGCCGCACCCTGGGCGCCTGCGTCGGCCATGGCCATACCGGTGCCACTGAGCACCACGGCGCCGGTGCCGACGGCAACAGCGGCTGCCTTCGCGATGCGAGACATCACGTTCTCCTTTGAATTGACGAATACCGCCGCATGCACGCGGCCGTACTGTCCCTTCAACGGCGTCATCGACCGCAGGTAACGGCACCGATCGGTACATCATTGGTGAAATCGGCGGGGTGCCCGTGTCCAGGGCTGTGCCGAGCCGTTGCGCATCACATGATCTCAACACGACGCATGGCCGCCGTCCTCGCTCTCGCCGCCGGCGCCTCCGCCCTGGCCGCGCCCGCCGCGAGCGCCGAAGCCATCAACCCCACCGGCGTGATCAACTCGCTCGCCACGTCCCAGATCCCGGATGAGCAGCGCGCCGAGATGCCCACCGTCACCGAGCAGCTCAGTGGCCTCAACAACCTGTACGAGCTGCAGCAGCTCCACCAGGTGACCGACCTGGCCGCGCCCGTCACGGGTCTGCTCTACGCCTAGTACCGGTCGAGTGCGCGACGTGAGGCGGGGTCGGGTCCCAGTGGGCCCGGCCCCGCCTCACGGCATGGTGGCCACGACCGACGCGTACGAGAGGCCCGCACCGTAGCCGAGCAGCAGGGCCGTGTCGCCGGGCTTCGCCTCGCCCGACGCGAGCACCGCGTCCATGGCGAGCGGGATGGAGGCGCCGGACGTGTTGCCCGAGGTCACGATGTCCTTGGCCACCCGCACGCCCTCCGGCAGGCCGATGCGCTTGGCCATCGCGTCGATGATGCGGACGTTGGCCTGGTGGGGGATGAAGACGTCGAGGTCGGCGGGTGTGATGCCCGCGGCCTCCAGGGCCTGTCCGGCGACCTCGGCCATCTCGTAGACGGCCCAGCGGAAGACCCGCTGCCCCTCCTGCCGCATCCACGGGAACTCCTGGCCCGGCGAGTCCCTGAGCACGTCCCACGGGGCGGTCTGCTCGATCGCGTCCGCCTGCGAGCCGTCCGCTCCCCAGACCGCCGGACCGATGGCGGGGGTCTCGGAGGGGCCGATCACCACGGCGCCCGCTCCGTCCCCGAAGATGAACGCGGTCGAGCGGTCCTTGAGGTTCAGCAGGTCGGTCATCCGCTCCACGCCGACGACCAGGACATGGCCGCCGCGGCTGCGGACCGCGTCCGCCGCGAGCACCACGCCGTGCACGAATCCGGCGCAGCCCGCCGACAGGTCGAAGGCGGCCGCGCCCCGCGCCCCGACGCGGTGCGCGATCTCCGTCGCGACGGCCGGGGTCTGCTTGAGGTAGGTGAAGGTCGCCGCGATGACGCAGGTGATGTCGGCCGGCGTGATGCCCGCCGCCGCGATGGCCTTGGCGGCGGCCTCCTCGGCCATCACCGCCAGGGTCTCGTCGGGCCCCGCCCAGCGCCGGGTGCGGATGCCCGTACGGGACCGGATCCAGTCGTCCGACGAGTCGATGAGGCTGCTGGCCTCTTCGTTGTCGACGATCCGTCGCGGGCGGTACGTTCCCACGCCCATGATCCGTGCGAAGCGGGCGCCCCGGGACGTGCTCAGTGCCGGGCTCACGGGGTGCTCCACTTGTCCCGCGCCTCGGCGAACGCCTCGGCGAACAGCGGGTCGGCCACCGAGCCCCGCTCGTGCCTGCCCCCGTACCGCTCCTCGTAGGCGGCGAACCACTCGGGGTCCGAGTCGAGGAACAGGACGTCGTGGAAGGCCATCCAGCGCATGGCCAGCATCGGCACCGGCGAACGCGAGACCTCGAACTCCGGGTTGCGGGCGGCGCGTTCGTCGCAGTCGGGGTGGAACTGCGCCAGCATCAGGCCGCGGCCCACCAGTTCGGGCTTGGCGAGCGCGTGTGCCTCGTCGAGCAGACGGTTGCTGCCCGCGGGCAGTCCCGTCAGGACCAGGACCAGGGTGTGCAGGACCCGGTTGCGGCCCTCCCACCGTGTCGTCTCGAAGGCCTCGGCCATGCGGCGCACGAGGCCCACCATTCCGTCGGCGTCGATGTCCGGGGCGACCTGCCACTCCTCGATGCGGAAGCTCTGCGCCTTCATCGAGGATTCGACGAACGGGCAGACGGCGCCCTCCCGGTTGATACGCTCGTGCGGACGCATGATGAACTCTTCTATCCACTGCCGCCCCCGTTCCAGGGGCGATGCGGCCGAGCGGTCTGGTGTGTCCGCCCTCCCAGGGGGAGTGACGGCCGATACCGACGGACTCATGAGGGTTCCCTCCGTGATTCAGGACGCACTGAACCGCCACCCGGACTCGCGTGACGCAGAGGGGTGTTGAGGTCGCGTGGCGACTCAGCGGTTCAGCTCGGGCAGTTGTTGGTCTTCGCCGGTCAACTCATCTCAGGGCGGTGCTCGTCCGGTGACGCGCGGCGGTCCGGTGGAACTCAGTAGTTGTCGCCGAAGGCGGCGCGCTGGCGCTTCTCCAGCCAGCCGCTGAACAGCTTGCCGATCGGCGCGGCGGCCACGCCGCCCTGCTCCCCCGGTTCGGCCACGGACAGCAGCCAGGCCGGCATGAAGCGCAGCGTCCAGCCGGGCGCGGTCTTGCGCATGTGGGTCGCGAACCCCTTCCAGATCTGCTTGCCGAGGGCCGGGGCGAGGCGGCCGAGGAGTTCGCGCTCCTCGTCGCCGGCGTGCCCGGCAAGCTGTTCGCGCACCTCCTCCGTGCGTTTGGCCAGTTCCGTGGCGGCCGCGGGGTCCGTGCCGAGGCGTTTGCTCGTCTCGTGCCAGGTGTGCAGGACCTTCGCCAGCTCTTCGTGCTCGGCGGTCATCAGGGCCAACGCCTCCTGGTCGGCGCCCAGTTCGCGCAGCCGCGGCCAGAGGAAGTCGTCCTCGCCCTCGTGGTGGTGTTCGATCACCTGGAACAGCTTGTCCACGTAGTCGCGGAGGGCGGCGGCCTGTGCGGCGTCGGGCGTACGGGCCAGCTGCTCGGCGCTGCGGGCCACGCGGTCGAGGTCGCGCACCATGGCACGGTGGGCCAGCAGCATCGTCTGGTGGCCCGAGGGCAGGTGGGCGATGGACTCGGTCATGAATGTCGCTCCTTACAGGGTCAACGGCGGGCGGTACGGGTGTTCGCGCGCCGGGTGCTTCGGGTTCACCAGGCCTCGTCCGGCACGGCCATGAGCACCGTGTCCGTGTGCTCCGCGATACGTCGCTCTGCGGTCAGCAGCGGGAGCACCTCCTGGGCGAAGAACCTGGCTGTTGCGATCTTGCCTCGGTAGAAGGCCGCGTCGGGGGCGTTCAGGCCATCCGGGCCCTGCGCCAGCTTGGACTCGGCCACCGTGGCCTGCCGGAGCAGGAGCCAGCCGACGAGTACGTCGCCGGCCGCCATCAGGAGCCTGGTCGTGTTCCGGCCCACCTGGTACATCGCCGTTGATTCCTCGAAGGACCGCAGCAGGTGGCCGCCCATGACGTCGGCGATGGCCCGCAGTTGTGTGACCGCCTCGGCCAACTGAGCGTGCGCCGCGTCGAGTTCCGTGCCCGTCTCGGTGCGGGCGGTCTTCTCCACCTCGGTCAGGAGCGCGCCGAGCGCGGCGCCCTGGTCCTTCGCCACCTTGCGGAAGAAGAAGTCGAGGCCCTGGATCGCGGTGGTTCCCTCGTACAACGTGTCGATCTTGGTGTCGCGTATGTACTGCTCCAGCGGGAAGTCCTTGAGGTAGCCGGCGCCGCCGAAGATCTGCAGGGCGTGGTTGAGCTGCTCGCAGGCGCGCTCCGAGCTGTAGCCCTTGACGATCGGCAGGAGCAGGTCGTTGAGTGCCTTCGCCTCCTCGTCCACGCCGCCCGCCGCCTCGGCCTCGGCGATGCGGTCCTGCACCGTCGCGGTGTGCAGGACCAGGGCGCGCAGGCCCTCGGCGTACCCCTTCTGGAGGAGCAGGGAGCGCCGGACCTCGGGGTGGCGGTTGATGGGCACCTTCGGTGCCGCCTTGTCGCCGAAGGCCGCCAGGTCCGTGCCCTGGAAGCGCTCCTTGGCGTACGCGGCCGCGTTCAGATGGCCCGTGGACAGGGTGGCCGCCGACTTGGTGCCGACGATCATCCGGGCCTGTTCGATTACCTGGAACATCTGCCGTATGCCGTCGTGCACCTCGCCGAGGAGGACGCCGACGGCGGGCTGTTCCGCGCCGAAGGTGAGCTCGCAGGTGGCCGAGGACTTCAGGCCCATCTTGTCCTCGAGGGCGGTGGCGAACACGCCGTTGCGTGCGCCGAGGCGGCCCGTGGAGTCGTCCGCGACGTGGAACTTGGGCACCAGGAAGAGCGAGAGGCCCTTCGTGCCCGGCTTGTGGCCCTCGGGCCTGGCGAGCACGAAGTGGACGATGTTCTCGGCCAGGTCGTGCTCTCCGGAGGTGATGAACCGCTTGACGCCCTCGATGTGCCAGGTGCCGTCGGGCTGCCGCACCGCCCTGGTCCGGCAGGCGCCGACGTCGCTGCCCGCGTCCGGTTCGGTGAGCACCATGGTGGCGCCCCACTGCCGGTCGACCATGAGGCGGGCGAGGCGACGCTGCCGCGGGGTGCCGAGCCGGTCGAGGATCTTCGCGAAGCCCGCGAGCCCTTGGTAGAGGTAGAGCGAGGGGTTGGCGCCGAGTGCGAGCTCGGCGACGGCCCAGCGCAGGGACGGCGGGATGTCGGCGCCGCCCAGCGACGACGGCAGGTCGAGCAGGTGCCAGCCGGACTCCATCCAGGTGGTGTACGCCTGCTTGAAGGAGTCGGGCAGCGTGACCGACCGGGTCGCCGGGTCGTAGTGCGGCGGGGTGCGGTCGGCCTCGACGAAGGGGTCCGCGAGTTCGTGCACGGCGAGCCGCTCCACCTCGGCCAGGATGCCGCGCGCGGTGTCACGGCTCGTCGCCTCGAAGGCTCCCCTGCCGTACGTGCGGTCGCAGCCGAGGACCTCGAAGAGGTTGAACTCCAGGTCCCGCAGGTTCGACTTGTAGTGGCTCATGGCGCGCGGTGTCCGAGCAGGGCGGCGAGCGCCGTGGCGAGCCGCTCGACCTCGTCCACGGTCCCGACGGAGATCCGCAGATAGCCGGGCAGTCCGAGTACGTCGAGGTTGCGCACGAAGATGCGGTGCTCGGCGGCGAGCCGGGCCGCGAACCCCACGCTGTCGCCCGGGGCCGTGCCCTCCCCCGGCACCTTGACCATCACGAAGTTGGAGACGGACGGGGCGTGTTCGATGTTCAGGGTGTCCAGGGACTTGCAGAGCAGTTCCCTGGCCCTTGCGTTGTCCGCGCGTACCCGGTCGATGTGCTCGGGCTGTTCGAGGGCCCGCAGCACGGCTCGCTGGGCCGGCCGGTTGACGTTGAAGGGCAGGGCGCCCGCGACGCCGCTGATCCGCTGGATGAGGTCCTGGGGGCCGATGGCGAAGCCCATCCGGACCGAGGCGAGACCCCATGCCTTGGAGAAGGTGCGGGTCACCAGGACCCGGCGGCCCGCGCGCACCGCGTCGAGGGCGAACTCGTGGGCAGGGCCCGCGAAGTCCATGTACGCCTCGTCGAAGACGAGCACCGTGCCGCTGCGCTCCGCGGCGTCGATCAGCTCCGTCACGGCCGCCCGGTCGAGCACCGCTCCGGTCGGGTTGAGCGGGTTGCAGACGAAGGCGAGTTCGGCGCCCCGCTCCATCTCGGCCACGACCCCGTCGACCGGGATCGCGGCACCGTCCAGCGGAACCGTGTGCGCCCGCGCCCCGACGGCCGCGGCGGACACCACGTAGCCGGGGAAGGTGGTGGCGGTGGTGACGACGGAGGCGCCGGGCTCGCGCAGGAACGCCATGGAGGTGACGAGGACCAGTTCGTCGGTGCCGTTGCCGACCGCGATCATGTCGGGGGTGACCCCGAAGTGCGCGGCCAGCTTCCCCCGCAGCTCCCCGCACTCGCTGTCGGGGTACCGGTTGAGGTAGCTCGCCGCCTCCGCGCGCACGGCGTCGACGGTTCCGGGCGGCGGGCCGTACGGGTTCTCGTTGAGGTGCAGTCGCAGATGGTCCTCCTTGCCGACGATCTCGGTGTCGGCGAAGAAGCCCGGTGGTGGTGCCTGGACCTGAGGCATGTGGATCCCTTCTCGTACGGTGTCGCCACCCCGGCCGGCCGGACGGCCGGCCCGGTCAGCCCAGTTGGACGCGCGCTATGGTCTGCAGCTGGTCGGCCTCGCCGCCGAGCAGCGCCCGGCAGCGGAAGCGCTGGATCTTGCCGCTGGGTGTCCGCGGCAGGTGGCCGCGCTCCACGAAGACGCACTCGGAGAGCGCGATGCCCGACTTCTCCCTGGCCACGGCGGCTGCCTGGTCGGCGATGAGCGCGAAGTCGGCGCTGCTGCGCTTGGGTTCGAGCAGGAGCACCAGCTTGGAGACGCCCCCGCCGGCCATGTCGACGAGCGCCGAGCAGCCCTTGCGGACCGGGCCCATCGCCTCGACCGCCGACTCGATCTCGCTGGTGTAGACGTTGCGTCCGCCCACCGAGATCAGGTCGTCGGCCCTGCCGACGAAGTACACCTCTCCGTCGTGGACGAAGCCCAGGTCACCGGTGTGCAGGACGCCGTCGTGGAACCGCTCGGCGGTGCGCTCGGCGTCGTTGAGGTAGCCGGATGCCAGGCTCGGCGAGTCGACGCGGAGCTCGGAGACGCGGTCCGGGTCCTTGGTCGTCACCGTGACGCCGGGCAGCGGGGGCCCGTTGGAGACGAGCCGGGTGGCGCCCGGCGCGTCCGCGGGGACCTCGATGATGCGGCCGTCGAGCAGCGCGGGGCCGTCGAAGCTGCGGGTGACTGGGGCCTCGCCGAGCGGGGAGCAGGAGACCGCGAGGGTCGCCTCGGCCATTCCGTACGCGGGCATGAACGCCGTGGCCTCGAAGCCCGAGGGGCCGAACGCGGCGACGGTGGCCTCCAGGGTCTCCCCGTCGACGCGTTCCGCCCCCACCACGCAGACCTTCAGGACGAGGGGCTTGGGCAGCTGGTTGCGGCCCTGGGCGCGGGCGGCCAGGTGCAGGGCGGTGTTGGTGCCGGCGGTCATGGTGGCGCCGTACTCGGACATGTCGCGGAACCAGGTGCGCGGTGCCATGCCGAACCGCTCGGGCGACGACAGGACGAAGTCGTAGTCGAAGGCCCAGGCGTGCAGCATGGTGCCGAAGATGCCCATGTCGTGCGAGAGCGGCAGCCAGGAGGCGATCGTCTCGGCGCCGGGGCGCCCGCCCGTCATCTCGTGGAGCATGTGCAGGTGGGTGCCGATGGCCCGGGTGCTGAGCTCGCAGCCCTTGGGCAGGCTGGTGCTGCCCGAGGAGTACTGGATGAAGGCGGTGTCCTCGGGGCCGGGCGGTGTCGGTTCGATGCGCTGGTCCCCGTACAGGGACGTCCAGTTGAGGACCGGGAGCTGAGCGGCGAGCTCCACGGGGACGAGCGGCGCGAGGCCCTCGTCGACGAGGAGCACCGTGGGGCCGAGCCGCTCGGTGAGCAGGCTCAGTTGCGCGCCGTACTCCTGCGGGCTCTGGCCGCGGGCCGGCAGCGGGAACGAGGCGACGGCCCCGCCCGCGAGCCAGACCCCGAGGAGTCCGCGCAGGGTGTGCGCCGAGTTGGTCAGGACGGTGGCGACCCGGCTGCCGGGGCCGACTCCGGCGGTGCGCAGGGTGGCCGCCATGCCGTGGGCGTCGTCGACGACCTCGCTCCACGGGGTGTGCCCGAAGCCGTCGTCCTCCTGCCAGTGGTGCAGGACTCCGTGGGATTCGTCGCGCAGGAGGAGGTCCCAGAGTCCGGTGCCGGTGGTTGCCATGGTCACTCCACATCCACGAGGGAGAGGTCGTTGCCGCCGCGCGAACGGTCCGCCATGGGCGCGATCCGCTGC
This sequence comes from Streptomyces sp. NPDC002853, assembly GCF_053591915.1. Taxonomy (NCBI): domain Bacteria; kingdom Bacillati; phylum Actinomycetota; class Actinomycetes; order Kitasatosporales; family Streptomycetaceae; genus Streptomyces; species Streptomyces sp. NPDC002853. The sequence continues at coordinate 425,845 of NZ_JBSFUS010000003.1, forward strand.
TGGCTGACCAGGAGTTCCTCCTGGCTGAGCTTGGTGCCGTTGACCCGGCTGACGCCGGCCTCGCGCATCGTCATCCGCTCGGTGTCGATGCGAATGACCTTCCAGGCGAGGCGGGTCTTCTCCAGGCTCCAGATGAAGATCGCGGAGAGGTCGACCTCGTACCACTTCATGCCGTGCCGGGCGGAGCGCGGGAACGCGTGGTGGTTGTTGTGCCAGGCCTCGCCGAAGGAGGGCAGGGCCAGCCAGGCGACGTTGCGGGAGTGGTCGGTCGTGGTGAAGCGGCGGCGGCCGAAGTAGTGGCCGATGGAGTTCACCGCGTACGTCATGTGGTTGATGAGGAAGATGCGTACGAGGCCGCCCCACAGCATGCCCGTGAACAGCGCCTGGACGGAGCCGCCCGTGATGGCGAAGGCGAGCAGGCCGGGCAGGACGACGCCGGCGGCGACGACGGCCACGAAGTTCTCGCTGAGCCAGCGCAGCGGCTTCTCCCTGACCAGGTCGGGGCAGTAGCGGATCGGGTCGGAGCTGAGGTCCTCGTCGAAGAGCCAGCCGAGGTGGGCGTGCCACATGCCGGCGATCGCGCCCTTGAAGCCGGGCTCGAAGCCCAGGTGCGGGCTGTGCGGGTCGCCTTCCTTGTCGGCGACGCGGTGGTGCTTGCGGTGGTGGGCCGCCCAGATGATCGGCGGGCCCTGTCCGGCGAGGACGCCCGCCGTGGCGAGGGCGACACGGACCGGCTTGTACGTCTCGAACGAGCGGTGGGTCAGCATGCGGTGGTAGCCGGTGGATATGCCGATCCCGGATATGACGTACATGACGACCGTGACCAGGACGTCGGTCCAGCCGAAGATGTGGTTCCAGGCCAGGACCATGGCGGCGCCGAGCGCGAGCAGTGGCACCAGGGAGGCCGCGAGCATGTACCAGCGGTGTTCCTTGCCGTCCATTTCTTCCCCTTACTTTCGTTGGTCTTCGACGTCAGACACCCGAGGCGTCAGACACCCGATGTGGTCTCCGGGTCGAATTCGGTGCGGAGCGCGGGCAGGACGAGGGAGAGGAGCGCGGCGCACGCGGTGAGCACCGTCCCGACGAGGAACACGGTGTGGAAGCTCGTCAGGAGGGCGTCAGGCATGGCCGCGCCGGACGCGATCTCGTCGTCGAGGCGGCTGCTCGCCAGGGTGGCGAGGACCGCGAGGCCGATGGCGCCGCCGATCTGCTGACCGGTGTTGAGGACCCCGGAGGCCGCACCCGAGTCCGCCTTCGGCACACCGCTGACGGCGGCCACCACCAGCGGCACCATGGCAAGCCCGTAACCGGCGGCGCAGAGCAGCAGCGTGGGCAGGATGTCGGAGGCGTACGAGGCCTTGAGCGGGGTGTTGATGAGCAGGCCGAGTCCGGTCGTGGCGGACGCGAGGCCGAGCAGGCAGAGGATGCGGCTGCCCAGCTTGGGCAGCAGCTGGATCGCGATGCCGGAGAAGACCGCCATGGTGATGCCGAAGGGCGCCCAGGACACTCCGGCGCGCAGCGGCGACCAGCCCAGGAGGTTCTGCATGTACTGGGTCAGGAAGAAGAAGATCCCGTACAGGCCCGACGCGGCGAGCAGCATGATCACGTTGGCCGCGGAGATCTGCCGGCTGGCGAAGATCCCGAGGCGGATCAGCGGATCGGGGGCACGCTGTTCCCTGATGACGAAGGCCACCAGGAGCAGGACGGAGCCGATGAGTCCGGCGATGGTGGCGGCGGAGCCCCAGGGGCGGTGGTTGGTGCTGATCACGGTGTAGACGAACAGCAGGAGACCGCCGGTGATCAGGACGGCTCCGATGCCGTCCGTCGCGGGGCGCTTGCCCGGGGCGCCGTCCTCGCGGTCGGCGAGGGCGGGCTTCAGCGCGAGGGCGAAGAGCAGGACACCGACCGGGATGTTGATGAAGAACACCCAGCGCCAGTCGACGAGATCGGTGACGATGCCGCCGAGCAGCACACCGGAGACTCCCGATATCCCGGTGAGTCCGCCCCAGATGCCGAGCGCCTTGCGGCGTTCCTTCGCCTCGGTGAAGACGGTGATCAGGATGGACAGGGCGGCCGGGCTGAGCAGCGCCGCGCCGAAGCCCTGGGCGCCGCGCGACACGATCAGCATCTCGGGAGAGTTGGCCAGGCCGCAGGCGAGCGAGGCGGCGGTGAAGACCGCGAGGCCGGTGAGGAACACCCGCCGTCTGCCGAAGAGGTCGGCACAGCGGCCGCCGAGCACCAGGAAGCCGCCGAACAGCAGCATGTAGGCGTCGACGACCCAGGCCAGTGAGGCCCGGTCGAAGTCGAGGGTGGTGCGGATCGACGGCAGCGCCATGGCGACGACCGTGTCGTCGATGATGACCATGAACTGTGCGCCGCAGGTCACCGCGAGCGCGAGCCCTGCCGCCTTGGTTGCCGCGCCGCCGGGTACGGCTGCCGCGGGGGACGAGGCGGTTCCCCTGCCCATATGCCTTCTCCTGTTCGCCGAGCTGTGTGGGGGTGCTTCGTGGGGTTGTGTGCCGGGGGTCAGGAGGCCGCGGCCTGGGCGACGACCCGGTTGAGGCGGTCCATGCGCGTGGCCAGGCTCATCCGGCCCTCCAGGCGGAAGGCGGGCAGGCGCCGGCCGTCGACGTCGTCGAAGCCGTACTCGTCGGCCAGGTCACCGGTGGACAGCACCTGGCCGGAGCGGCTGAGCACGTCGGGGTCGGCGGCGAGCGCGTTGATCGCGCGGCCCACGTACTCGGGCGAGTGGACGACCGCGGCGGGTCCGTCGCCGAGCGCTTCCCAGGCCGCCTCGACCCGCTCGGTGCGGACGAAGCCCGGGTGCAGGGAGAGCGCGGCGATCTTCTTCTTGCGCAGGTCGGCCGCGAACGCCTTGCTGAGCCGGTCGTTGGCGGACTTGAAGACGTCGTACGCCGCCTGGCCCAGGTAGGTGTCGCCGTCGGTGAAACCGATGCCGACGATCAGCCCGGTCTTCCCGTCGTCCTTCCCGAACATCAGCGGCGTGAGAAGGCGCGTGATGTCGTACTGGGCGCGCAGCGAGCCCTCGCACAGTTCGTAGCGCCACATCGGCTGGTCCCAGTACGGGGCGTCGAAGCGCACGTCGCTGGAACGCTCGTAACCCGCCCAGGCGTTGTTCACCAGGAGGTCGAGCCTGCCGTGGTCGGACCTGACGCGGTCCGTGAGCGCCTGGTTGTCCTCGGTCGACCGGTGGTCGCAGCGCACCGCGATGCCGGTGCCGCCGCGGGCGGTGACCTCGTCGGCGGTGTCGTCGACCGTGCCGGGCAGGCCTTCGGTGCGGCCCTCGGTGCGGGTGCTGCGTCCGGTGACGTACACCGTTGCGCCGGCGCTGCCCAGGGCGAGGGCGATCCCGCGGCCCACGCCCCGGCTCGCGCCGGTGACCACGGCGACGGTTCCGTCGAGCCGCGGGGGCTCCCACTGCTCGTTCACGGGGTCAACGGGGTTCACGGGGTCCACGGTTGCGTCCTCTCTGATCTGACGGGCTAGCTGAGGTGGGCGGAGGCGTATTCGAGCGTCCGCTGGTAGGCGTCCGTGTCGTGGACGAAGGGGACCTGGTAGCGCTCGCGCAGTTCCGGCATCGACGTGGGGAGCACTCCGCCGCCGCAGCGGGTCACCTCGCTGACGTCCCGCAGGACGGAGAGGTACGAGCGGGCCAGCGGAGGCAGCCTGCGCAGTTCCTCGGGGTCCAGGGCGTCGGGGTCGGTGACCGGGGGCGGGGTGAGGGTGCGGCCGAGGCCCGCCGCGTGCTTGGCGCACACGTCGACCGCGGCCTCCATGTCCATCGCCTCGTCGCCGTACGTCACCCAGAACTCGCCGCTGGTGTCGCCGAGTTCGACGGCCGCGAGCACGGCCTTGGCGAGCAGGTCCTGCGGCACGATGTCGATGCGGTTGCCCTCGTGCACCGGGATGAAGGGGGCACGGCCGCGGCAGATCCAGTCGGACATCAGCTGCACGATCTGCCCGCGCGAGGTCCAGCCGGTCCGCGAGTCGCCGATCAGGTTGGTCGGCCGGAACACGGTGTGCGGCAGGCCGCTGTCGCGCAGCAGCTGCTCGGAACGGAGCTTGGAGCGCACGTAGTTGGTGGTGACGTTCGTGTCGCTGAGCTTGTACGGGGCGTTTGCCGAGAGCGCGGCCACGAAGGCGGTGCTCATGAAGTGCACGGTGGCGCCGGAGAGTTCGGCGAACTCGATGACCCGGCGGGTGCCGTCCACGTTCACCGGCTTGTAGCGCTCGTCGGGCAGACCCCACTCGGTGAGCCCCGCCGAGTGGATGACGGTGTCCACGTCCCGGACCAGCGCCCGGTAGCTGTCCTCGTCGAGGCCGAAGCGCGGCTCGGCCAGGTCGGCGTCGAGCACGTGCTCGGTACCGGCGGGCAGGGCCACGCCGCCGGGCCTCGCCATGGAGATGAGCCGGATGGGCCGGCCCGGCATCTCCTGCAGGATGGCGCGGCCCACGACGCCGGACGCGCCGGTGAGCAGTACGGTGCGTCGCTCGCTCATGCCCGGGACTCCTTCCACTCCATGAGGCGTGTGGTGGCGCGGGCCCCGACGTAGAGGAACGGCTCGGGCGGGAAGTCGCGCTGCTTGCGGTGCTTGTCGTCCACGTACAGGAGGCGCGCGTACTCGGAGTCCTTGCCGAGCACAAGGTCGCGCAGGACCTTGCCGCCGGTGTGCGTGGCGGCGATGCCGTTGCCGTTGAAGCCGTACCCGTAGAAGACGTTGCCGCCGGGCAGTGACCCGAAGTGCGGGGCGTAGTCACGGGTGACGTCGACGGTGCCGCCGTACGTGTAGGTGAACTTGAGGTCCCGCCACATGGGGAAGAACCGGCCGAACTCCTTGTGCAGCTCGCGGTAGGCCCGCGTCTCGTTCATGCGGCGCCGGCGCATGTCGCGGCCGTAGAAGTACAGGGCGGGGCCGCCCGCCCACATCAGGCGGTTGTCGGCGGTGAAGCGGGCGCAGGTCAGGAAGGTCTTCGCCTCGACGAGACCCTCGCGGCCCTCCCAGGCGATACGGCCGAGCTGCTCCTCGGTGAGCGGTTCGCTCACCATCGCGTAGCTCCAGATCGGCACGGTCTTGTTGCGGAACGCCTCGAAGGTGAACTGGTGCGCGTTGGCCGCGATGATCACCTTGTCGGCGGTGATACGGCCGCCGGGGGTGACGACCGTGGGCCGCACTCCGCGGTCCACGCGCAGGACCGGGGTGTTCTCGTAGACGGTCACCCCGCGCTCCTTGACGACCCGGGCCACGCCACGGGCCAGGCGGAACGGGTTGACCAGGGCGCCGCCGGTGCGCATGGCGCCCAGGATGGCGGGCGAGCCGATCAGCTCCCGCGCCTGCGGTCCCGAGAGGAGCTCGGGCTGCTCGCGGCCCGCGATGGTCGTGGCGAGCTCGCGGTCCGCGCGCAGACGGCGCAGCTGGGCCTGGTCGGTGGCGACCATCAGGTAGTCGTTGGCCTCGTACTCCGCGTCGATCTTGTTGCGGCGCGTGAAGCGGCCGATCTCCAGGATGGAACGCCCGACGGCCTGCGAGGCCTCCAGGGCGCGGCGGGTGCCGAACTCCTCGACCAGGGCCTGGATGTCCTTGCCGATGGTCGGGGTGACGAAGCCGTCCGCGCGGCCCGACGCCCCGTAACCCGAGTGCTTCGCCTCGACGATGCGGATGTCGAGCGCGGGCTCGGCCTCCTTGAGGAAGTGCGCGGCCCAGAGGCCGGTGTAGCCGCCGCCGACGATGGCGACGTCACAGTCGACGTCGTCCCGCAGCGGTGGTTCGGGCGTGACGGACTCCGTCTCGTGCCAATAGACGACGTTCTTTCGGGTGCTCACACTCAACGCCCCTTTTCGAGGATGATCCTCGCGAGACCCAGGTGCCGGTTCTTGAAGTGGCGGACACTCGCGCCGAGATAGTTCTCGTAATTGACGACGTTGTCCTCGCCCGAGATGCGTACGGCCGCTTCCCTGTTCTCCTGGAGTCGCCGCAGCCATTCCGCGCAGGTCCGGCTGTAGTGGTCCGGGTCATTGCGCAGGGACACCACATCGAAGAGCTTTTCGCTGGATTCGATGACTTCGGAGAGCGCCGGGATCTCCGACTCCGGGAAAATGGTCTCGATGATGAACATGAGCTCACGCACGGTGGCCTTGTCCATCACGGTGTTGTTGCCCTTGATGTTGGTCTGCAGGGCGATGCGGCCGCGCGAGGGCAGCCATTCGTAGCAGCGCTCGAAGAACTCGCGGTAGGCCGCGATCCGTTCGGCCCTGGTCAGCCCCGTCTTCGCGAAGTGCTCGAACGCGCCGATCGAGATGATCGCGTCGTAGCCCTCCGTCGGCTCGTGGTTCAGCCAGTTCTCCACCCGGATCTCGGTACGAGCGATCCCGGACGCACGGAGCAGTTCGGCCTGGCTGTCGCTGAGGGTGAGACCCGTCGCGTGCTGCACGCCGTAGATCCCGGTGAGGCGCTTGAGGAGGCTCCCCCAGCCGCAGCCCACGTCGAGGACCCGGCCGGCGCCCGCCGCCCTGGCCCCCTCGATGAGGTAGTCGAGCTTGCGGGTCTGCGCGGCCTCCAGGTCGTCGGCGGTCGTGGCGAGGCCGGCGAGATCGGCGCCCGACTCGTCCCACAGGGCGCAGGTGTAGGTGAGTGAAGCGTCCAGCCACAGGCCGTAGAAGTCGTTGGAGACGTCGTAGTGGTGCCGGATCGCCTCGGCCGTGGCGCCCTGGTAGGCGACGGTGCTCATGCGGCGGCCGCGGTCTGGGTGGACTCGACCAGCTTGACCAGGTCACCGACGGTCTTGACGTTGGCCGCCTGGCTCGGGTCGAGCTCGATCTCCGCGTCGTCCTCGACGGTGTAGACGATGTCGGCGATCTGCAGGCTCGAAAGGCCCACCGAGTCGAACGCCGTGTCGGCGTTGAGCGTGAGGCCGGACGCCTTGTTGCCGAGCTTCTTGGCTATGAGGGCGCAGACGGTTTCAACGGTGATCACGATGGTTGTTCCTTCCGGTCGGTGCGATGTGCGGTGAGCGATTGACCAGAACCTAACTACGGCCGCCCTCCCCGGACATGACAGAGCGGTATGGCAGATCCCTGCCATACCGTGGGCCGGCCCGGCTGACAGGGATGTGCCACTTGCCCGCGGTGGACCGCACGGCCTGCAATAGCTGGACCACCGCCTGGAAAGAGGGACGGTCCATGAGAAACCAATTCCGCGTGGTCGACTTCATCGTCGACTTTCTTCGCCGGCAGGATGTCGGGCACGTATTCGGAGTCGGTGGCGCCAATATCGAAGACCTCTACGATGCGATTCAGCACGCGGAATCGAGTGCGGAATCCGGTCCGGGCGCAGGACCGGGCGCCGGTCCGGGATCAAGCCTCGGCTCCGGCCCGATCGGCGTGGTCGCCAAGCACGAGTTCTCGGCCGCCACCATGGCGGACGGCTATCACCGCGCCTCCCAGCGCATACCGGTGATAGCCGCCACCTCGGGCGCCGGGGCCATGAACCTGGTCCCCGGGATCGCCGAACTCAGGGCCTCGTTCGTGCCCGCCCTCGTCCTGATCGGGCAGCCGCCCACCTCACTGGACGGGCACGGTTCCTTCCAGGAGACCAGCGGGCTCGCCGGGTCCATCGACGCGGAGCGGCTGTTCGGCGAGATCGCCGTGCACTGCGTACGTGTCGAGGACCCGGAGTCCATCGTCGAGTCGCTGCCGCGTGCCCTCGCGGCGGCGCTGGACCCGGCGGCGCCTGGGCCGGCCGTGCTCCTGCTGCCCAAGAACGTGCAGCAGGCCGTGCTGCCCGCCTGGGACGCTCCGGGGCGCCCCGAGGTCGCCGTACGTGAGCTCTCCTCGGCGGCCGAACGCGAGCGGGCCGTGACTCTGTTGCGCTCGGCCGGGGAGCGCCAGGGCGTGGTGGTGATCGCCGGCGAGGCGGTGGCCAGGGCGGACGCGCGGCCCCAGCTCGCCCGGCTCGTCGAGGCGCTCGGGGCACGGGTCGCCGTGGCCCCGGACGCCAAGGACGTCTTCGACGACCGCGACCCGCGTCACCTGGGCATCGCCGGGGTGATCGGCACCGCGGACGTGCAGGAGGCCCTGGAGCAGGCGTCCGCCGTGGTGCTCGCCGGCACCCGGCTGCCGCAGATGGCGGGCGCCGGACTGCACGACCACCTCAAGGGTTCACCGGTGGTCTGCGTGGACCCGCGGCCGCCGTTCCTGGAGCCTCACGAGGACCTGGTGCGGCTCACCGGCCCTCTGGGCGACGAAATGACCTTACTGGCACAGGAGTTGACGTGCAGGGGCGCGGGAGCACCGGCAGCCTCCGGGGCGGACGTCCGGCCCCTCGCGGTCGGGGCGGTGCCCCCGCCGCCGCCTCCGGGTGGTCTCGCGCACTCGGGCCCGCTGGACATGCGTGCCGCCGCGATGGTCGTCGGCGACGCGCTGCCCGCGGGAGCCACCGTGGTGAGCGACGCGGGCAACACCGGCGCCACCGTGATCCACCACGTCGGGGTACCGGCCAACGGGCGGTTCATCGTCGCCATGGGCATGGGCGGCATGGGCCACAGCTTCGGGGCCGGCATCGGCGCCGCGTTCGCGACCGGCAGGCGCACCTGCGTGTTCGCCGGTGACGGGGCGTTCTTCATGCACGGCATGGAGGTGCACACCGCGGTCGAGCACCGGCTGCCCGTCACCTTCGTGATCTTCAACAACAACTCGCACGGCATGTGCCACACCCGCGAGCAGCTCTTCTACTCCGGCGACTACACCTACAACCTCTTCCGCCCGGCCCGGATCGGCGAAGGCGCCGCCGCGATGTTCCCCGGCCTCGACGCGGTGACCGCGACGACCGCGGACGAGCTGCGCGCCGCGCTCGCCCGCGCCGAGACCACCGGCTCGCCCGCACTGATCTGCGTCGAGACCGACCCCACCGAGATGCCTCCGTTCCGTCCCTTCCAGCAGCACGCCATGGCCGTCGGAAAGAGCCGGCCCAGCAACCAAGGAGTCGTACCAGGATGACCACCGTCACGAGCACGGAAACCACCACCGCCGCCTACGTCGCGCCGGAGCCGATCCCCGCCGACCTCAAGGACGTCCCCGGGCTGCTCCGCTGGGAGACCACGCCGCGCGAGGAGGCCCTCGCGCAGGCCGCGCAGATGACCAAGGAGTCGTTCACGTACGACGAGGTGTACGGCAAGTTCGTCACCGTCCACCAGTACATCGACGCGCCCCCGCAGGACGTCTACGACTACCTCACCAACGAGCGCAACCTGAACGAGTACACCTACAGCACCCGTGACTTCGCGCCCACCGAGACCCCGGGCCTCTACCAGGGCCGCGACACCCTCCTCGACGACGAGACCAAGATCTTCCTGCGGATCGACGGCGACCCGCGTGCCCTCACCGTCGACATGAAGTGCGCCTGGGACCAGGGCGAGGAGCTGTGGATGGTCTACATCCACCGCATCATCGACGCGCAGACCGTCCTGAACAAGCCCGGCTCCGTGGTCATCTGGACCAACTGCCGTCACCCGTACTACGACAAGAACCCGCACCCCGAGCTGGCGTCGAGCCCCGAGCGCCCGTGGGTCGGCGACATGTGGAACCTCTTCTACGCCGGTCACCAGATAGAGATCGACAACATGAAGAAGATCCTGGAGCTGCGCAACGGCAGCACCGGCGCATGAGAGCCGTCAGTCTGCTGGAGCTCGCCTCCTACCTGCCCGGGGAACCGGTCGGCACGGAGTACTTCCTCGAACATCAGGAAGGCGCCGGCGACTTGGCCGGTCACACGATGTTCAAGGCGCCGCGCACCCGGCACCAGGTGTCCAGGGACGAGACGCCCGCGGACATGATGGAGAAGGCCGGTCTCGTTCTGCGGGACCGGATCGGGGACGACGCCCTGCGCGCCGTCGACGTGGTGATCACCAACTCACTGCTTCCCGAGGTGCCGTTCACCGGGCCGGGGGCGGAGGTCGCCCACCGGCTCGGCGTCAGGGCCGAATGGGTGCTCGACGCCCACAACGGCGGCTGTGCGTCCTTCGTCCATCTGCTGCGCCTGGCCCGTGCGTTGATCGGCTCGGGCCAGGCCAGGTCCGCGCTGCTCTTCAACGTGCAGAACAGCGCGGGCCCGGTGATGACGCAGCCCGACGTGCGCAGGCTCCCCGAGGCCGTCATCCCCGGTGACGGCTGCGGCGCCGCCTATGTGGCGGCGTCCGACGAGTCACCGATCCTCGGCATCGAGGTCGCCAACCACGGCGAGTACACCCGGGACTGCGGCCTCGCGCTGCACGACGGGCGCAAGTACTGGGAGGCGGGCGCCAGCCAGATGCACGTCGGGTTCACGCCCGACAAGGTCGCCGACATCGTCGAGCGCGGCAACCGTCTGGTGCCCGAGGTGGTGAACCGGGTCTGCGAGTCGCTCGACCTGAAGACCGACGACCTGGATCTGCTGATCACCAACCAGCCCAACCGGATGTTCCTCAAGCAGTGGCAGGAGCGGCTCTCCATCGGCCCCGACCGCCATCTGGACACCTTCGACCGGTTCGGGAACCTCTTCGGCGCGGCCGTCCCCATCACCCTCGACCACGGCATACGCGAGGGCCGGGTCGAGGACGGCAGCCTGCTGATGCTGGCCGGCTTCGCCCACGCCGGGGACTTCGCGGGAGCCGCAGCCGTGCACTGGCGGGCGGGAGGTGCGCGGGGGTGACCCACGGGCCCGGGGGCGGTTCGCGCCGCCCCCGGTCCTCCCGCAGATCACGGCAACTCGCCTGACTTTCGAGGAGAGTCCATGACCCGCCCCAAAGCCGTCGTCATCGGTGCCGGCATCGGTGGCCTGACCACCGCCCTCGCCCTGCACCGACGCGGCTGGGACATCACCGTCCTGGAACGCGCCCCCACCCTGGCCCCGATCGGGGCCGCCCTGACCCTGGCCCCCAACGCACAGCGCGCGCTCGCCGCCCTCGACCTCGGTGCCGAGGTCACCGCCCTCGCGGCGTGGCAGGGCGACGGCCTGATGTGCGATCCGCGGGGCCGCCCGCTGACCCGCACCCACAGCTCGGCCGTCACCGCCCGGTTCGGCGGCCCCCTGGTGGTCCTGCGCCGCAGCGACCTGGTCGACCTGATCGTCGACCGGCTGCCCGAAGGTGTCCTGCGCACCGGCGAGGCGGCCTACCTCACGGACGCGGGATCGGCCGTCCGCAAGGCGCACGTCAGCAGCCCGCAGGGGGTGTACGAGGCGGATCTCGTCGTCGCCGCCGACGGCGTGCACTCCAAGACCCGCGCCATCCTCTTCCCCGGCCACCCCGGCTCCGCCTACGGCGGCTGGACCGTGTGGCGCATCCTCGCGCCGACACCCGGCCCCGGCTTCGTGCCGCACGAGTCGTGGGGCGGCGGCCTCGTCTGGGGCAGCCTGGTCCGGGACCCGGACAGCGTGTTCATCTACGCCTGCGCCGCGACCGAGGAGGGCGGCCGCTCCCCCGACGGCGAGAAGGCCGAACTCATCAGGCTCTTCGGCGACTGGCACGATCCCGTGCCGACCCTGATCGGCTCGGTCGACGAGCACGACATCCTGCGCCACGACGTGCATCACATGGCCGTGCCGCTCGGCTCGTTCCACCGGGGCCGCACCACGCTGCTCGGGGACGCGGCGCACGCCATGGTGCCGACCCTGGGGCAGGGCGCCAACATGGCGATCGAGGACGCCGTCGTCCTCGCCCACCACGCGGTGCCAAACTCGCATCCCTTCGCCGCGCTCGCCGCGTACGACCAGGACCGCAGACCGCGTACGACCGCGATGGTGCGCCGCGCCGAACGCATCCTGAAGCTGACGTCGCTGCGCTCTCGGGCGGCCGTCGCCACGCGCGACGCGGTCTTCAGGGCCGCATCGAGGGCCGTCCCCGGCCTGCTCCTGCGCGGGTTCGACGGAATCGCCGACTGGCATCCGCCGACCGTGCGCATCCCGGTGGCCGAGCGCCACCCCCTATGACCCGGGCGGCCCGCCGGCCGTCCGTCTGCCCAACACCCCTGCAGTAACGGCAGAACAACCCCCAACAGAAGGAAATTGACTGTGCGTCACATTCTCAAGGCCAGCACCGTTGCCACCGCCGCCCTGTTCGCGGGCGGGATAGCCCTCGCCGCCCCCTCCGTCGCGGCCCCCACGGCCTCCCAGACCGTGACGGCTTCGTACGACTGCGGCAGCTACGGCGTCTCCGACCTGACGATCGAGGCCTCGGCCGCGGACGGCGTCGGCTCCGTCAAGATCTCCACCAGCAGCGGTCTGGCCCCGGTCGACATCCCGGCGAACTCCATCACCGCCACGCTGCGTCTGGAGCGCGCCGGGGGCGGCACGGTGGACTTCACCGGCACCGCCAACGACGCGGCCGCCGCCGGGCAGCCGGTGACCATCGGCGCACTGACCGGTGCGGTGTCCGCGGGCGACAGCCTCGACTCGTACATCCCGGCCGCCGGCTCCGCCGACGCCTCGCTGAGCCTCAACATTCTCGGCAGCACCAACACCTGCAAGGCCGTCTCGAAGCAGACGCCGGGGCCGATCGTCTTCTGATCCGCTGCTCCACACGCACACTCCCGGGGGCCTGACTGTGCGCACAGTCAGGCCCTCGCGGCCGCCCGCCCGCCGTCGGTCCCGTGCACCACCACCGGGGCCGTGGCATCCGCGGGGCGGGCCAGCGCGGCCACACACCCCTCCCCCACGCTCACCTCACGCACCGCCCAGCGCTCGACGCCGCCCCGGCCCGTCCGCTCCACGACCGCCGACTCCTGCCACGGCCGCACCGCCACCCCGGCGAGGTCCGTCCCGAGGCCGACGCCCCAGGCCTTGGCCACCGCCTCCTTCCGCACCCAGCAGCGCATCAGGGCGTCGTCCCGCGCCTCCCCCTCGCCGGCGTCCTCGACATGGGCCCGCTCCTGCGGCGTGAGCGCGCGGCGGAACACCGCCTCGGCCTCGGGGGCGCTCCGGCGCTCCAGGTCGACGCCGACGGGCACCCCGTACGACAGGGCGAGCATCCACCACGCCCCGGAACGCGACACACCGCAACGCCACTCGGAGCGCGGCAGGCGGACGTACGGCGGACCGTGGTCCCGGCTCCCGCAGCCCGGGCAGCGCGCGACGCCCCAGTGCACCGCGGACGGCCCGACCCCGTGCCAGCGCGCGACCGTGCGCCGGATCGCCGCCCGGGCGCCCGCGTACCGGGCCCGCGTCACCTCGTCCGTGAAGGCGTCGAAGCGGTGCCTCTCCCGGTCGTCCAGGAGCGCCACGTCCTGGTCGGCCGCCGTGTCGGACACCTGCCCCGCCCAGATGTGGACGCCCGCGCGCCCGGCCCCGCTCATCACCCGGCCTGCTGGATGGCGCGTACGACGTGCACCCGTGAGCCGCACTCCAGTTTCTGCATCACCACGCGCAGATGGTTGGTCACCGTCCACTCCGAGATGCCGAGCTGCCTGCCGATCTGCCGGTTGGTCATTCCCTCGGCGACGAGCAGCGCGACCTCGTGCTGCCGTGGAGTGAGCCCGTGCGGGGCGGCGGGCCCGGTCCGCGAGGACCGTTCCTCCTTGGGCGCGGGCGCGAACAGGCCCGCGATCAGGGCGCTGTGCGGCGAGACCTGGCGGGCCTCCAGACGCAGCCTGCGCAATGCGGCCGGGTCGAAGCCCTGGTGCAGCCGGTCGGCCACGGCCCGCAGCGCGACGCCCTCCTCGGAGACCAGCGCGTGCTGCCGGCGCAGGGCCTCGGCGTGGGCGAGGACCTGGGCGAGCGCCTCCCGGTGCTCCTCGTTCCCCGGCCCCACGGCGACGATCACCATCGTCTCCAGGGCCTCGGCCGCCTCCACGGGGCCGCTGGTGCCCATCAGGAGCCGGATCGACTCCCGCACGTTCACGTACGCCTCCGGGGAACGGCCGAGCAGTCGGCGCACCCGGGCCAGCGCGTTGAGCAGGGCGGCACGGACCACCACCGGGGACCACGGGTCCCGCCAGAACTCGGCGACTTCGGGCTCCAACTCGGCCGGTGCGCACGGCAGTTCGGCCAGCGCCTGCAGCGCTGGGCGTTCCGCGTCGGGGTCGCCGTGTCCGGCGCGCAGGAGCGACTGCGACCGGCGGGCCAGCGCCGCGCCGTACACATCGCCCACGGCGTCGAGTTCCCTCAGCGCGGATTCGAGCAGCGCGGCCGCGGCCGCCGTCTCGCCCCTGCGCCGCAACAGCTCCCCGGTGTGCGCCGCCACCCGCGCCCGGACCGCGGGGAGCCCGGCGGCGGCGACGGCCGCCCGGTCGAGCGCCGTCTCCGCACGCTGCCGCTCGTCCCGGCCGAGTGCCCAGCGGGCCACGGCCATCAGCGCCTCGGCGGCCAGCGCACCGTCGGCGCACGCCGCCGCGGAGGTCTCCATGACGTCCACCGCGTCGAGGCCGAGCCCGTGGCCGAGCAGCGGGCCCTCCAGCGCGGTCAGCATGCGCAGCACCCCCGCGTGGTCGCCGCGCGCCCGCAGATGGGCCGTGGCCTTGCGCAGGTCGGGCAGCCTGGCCTCGACGGCCGCGAGGAGCTGGCCCATGTCGCGCCCCGAGCGCAGCCCGTCCGCGAGCACGGCGGCGAAGGCCGTGCAGTGCGCCGCGTGCCGGTCATGGGCTCGGGCCAGCGCGTCCGGATCGGCCGCCAGTGCCTGGTGGTAGTGGGCGCGCGCCATGCGCGGCAGCCGGAACTCCGGCTCGCCGTCCGGGCCGCGCCCGCTGAGCAGCAGGCTCTGGTGGACAAGCGACTCGATGCCGGCCACGGCGTCCGACGGGCCCGTACCGGCCGCCCGGCGCACCTCCGCGAGGCCGAGCGGCGCCTCGAACACCGCCAGTGTGGCGAGGAGTTCACGGTCGGCGGCGCTCTGCCCCTGGGTGGCCCAGCCGAGGGCGCTGCTGATGCCGTCGTGCCGGGCCGACGCGTCCCGCAGCCTGCGCCGTCCGATGGGTTCGCCCCTGCCCAGCCTGTCCAGGACGGCCTGGGGGCCTTCGGCGCCGACCGCCTCCGCCGCCAGCTCGATGGCAAGGGGGATGCCGTCGAGTTCCCGGCACAGCTCCGTCACCGCCGACTGCGCCTGGGCGCCGTCGAGTCCGGCGCGGTGGCGGGGGCTCACGTGATCGGTGAAGAGCTCCTCGGCCGGTGAACCCACGCCTGTGGGCAGCGGCTCCGTCACCAGGACGCGTTCGGCCCGGATGTCCAGGGAGACCCGGCTCGTGACCAGGATCCTCAGCCGCGGGCAGGCCCTGAGCAGGGCGGAGATGTCCAGGGCCACCCGCGCGGCCACCGGGTCGCAGTTGTCGAGGACGAGCAGCGTCTGGCGCGTGCCGATCCGTGCGGCGGCCGCCCTGACGGTGTCGACGCCGACGCTCGACCAGACCGCTGTGGCCCCGGCCGATTCGGCGAGGTCCGTCCAGAGGAGGGGCGCGCCCGCGGCCCTGGTCCGCGCGATCAGCGCCGCGTGGGCCAGATGGCTCTTGCCCACTCCGGCCGGCCCGGTCAGTGTGATCAGGCGTTCCTGGGGCTGGGCCAACAGCCGCTCCAGGAAGGCGAGTTCGCTCTCCCGGCCACGGATCACGCCGAAGCCGTGACCCATCAGGCGGTCGGCTTCCGCTTCCGCCGCCACACCGCCGCCCCCCGACACCGCCGGGATCACGACCTCGTACTCCCGCTCTGGTGCAAACATCTCCGCGCTCCCTTGTGTGGTTCCCCGCAACCCCAGCCGGTGAGTCCTTGGTTCAGGCCCTGCTCACCACCTCTTCGCGGCCGCTCCGCGCGGCCCCGGCATCCGTCCGCGCGGTGGCCTCCTCCGAGGACTCCATGCGGTCGAGCCGCAGCGCGGCGTGCAGTCGGCGCAGTGGCTTCGGAGCCCACCAGTTGGCGCCGCCGAGCAGGGTCATCAGGGCGGGCACCAGGAGTGCGCGGACGACCGTGGCGTCGAGGATGACCGCGAAGGCGGTGCCGAGGCCGAGCTCCTTGACGAAGACCAGGCGCGAGAGGGCGAGCGCGCCCACCGCCACGCAGAACAGCAGCGCCGCCGACGTCACGATGCGTCCGGTGCGGGCCAGGCCCTCGGCCACCGCCTCGCGGTCGTCGAGACCGGCCGCCCGCGCCTCCTTGATCCGGCCGAGCAGGAAGACGTTGTAGTCGGTGGAGAGTCCGAAGGCGAGCGCGAAGACCAGGACCGGAGTGGTGGACTCGATGCCGCTCACCGCGTCGAAGCCGAGGTTCCCGTCCTGGAAGACCCAGACGAGGAAGCCGAGCGCGGCCCCGGTGGAGAGGGTGTTCATGAGGAGCGCCTTGAACGGCAGGACGACCGAGCCGGTGAAGGCGAAGAGCAGCAGCAGGGTCACGACGGCGAGTACGCCGATGGCCAGGGGAAGGCGGTCACGGATGCCGTCCTTCTGCGAGAGGAAGTCGGCGGTCTGCCCGGTGAACCGTACGGGCGTGGGCGCGTCGAGCGACCTGACCTCGCCGGCGGCGTCCTTGGCGGCCGTGCCGAGCGGCTGCCCTTCCAGGACGGCGTCGATCTCCCAGTGCGTGGCGTCCAGGCGTACCGGCTTCGCGACCGCCTCGACACCGGGTACCTCCGCGATCTTCTTCGCGTACGCGTCCAGCTTGCCTCCGTCGGTGGTGTCGGCGACCACGCGCAGCGGTGAGGTGGCGGGCGCGGCGAAGTCGTCCTGCATGGCGGCCGAGACCTTCCCGGCGCTGATGCTGGTGGGCAGCGCCGACGCGTCGGCGCCGGTGAAGCGGATGCCGAGCACCGGTGAGGCGAGCGCGAGCAGGATCGCGGTGGCGGCGACCGCGACGACCACGGGCCTGCGCATCACCAGCTGCGCGATCCGCCGCCAGCGCCTGACGGCCGGGTCGCCAGCGCCCTCGGTCCCCTCGGCTTGCGTGACGCGCTGCCAGCGGCGCGGGGCCCAGGAGTTGACGCGGTCGCCGAGCAGCGCGAGCACGGCGGGCAGGGCGAGGAGGGCGAACAGCACGGCGGCGAGCGACGTGATCACGCCCGCCATGCCCATGGACTGGAGGTACGGCTGGGGGAAGACGAGCAGCGCCGCGAGCGCGGCGGCCACGGTGAGGCCGCTGAAGAGCACGGTGCGTCCCGCGGTCTCCATGGTGCGGCGCAGCGCGAGCGCCCCGGCCCCGTGCCGCGCGAGTTCGTCGCGGTAGCGGGAGACGATCAGCAGCCCGAAGTCGACGGCGAGGCCGAGCGCGAGCGCGAAGGCCAGGTTGAGCGCCCCGGTGGAAACGTTGTCGAAGAGGGTGACCAGGCGCAGGCCCGCCATCGTGAGCAGCAGCGTGAAGATCGCGCCGATGACCGGCAGGAGCGCCGCGACCAGGCCGCGGAAGACCAGGAAGAGCAGCACGAGGACGACCGGCAGGGCGATGCCCTCGGCCATCGACAGGTCCTTGGTGGTGACCTCGCCGACCTGGACCATGCCGATGGTCGGCCCGCCGAGGTCGGCGTGGCCGCGCAGCGCGGGGTCGGCGTCGATCGCCTTCTGCAACGCCTTCTCGGCGTCCTTGGTCTCCTTGTCCTTCATCGGCCTGACCGCGCCGATCAGAACGGTGGAGCGCGAGTCCTCGGAGATGAGCGCCGGGTCCCCGGCCGACTTGTAGTCGACGACCCGCTTCACCTCGGGCCGCTCCTTCAGGAGCGCGATGCCCGCCGCCACCGCATCGGGCTGCGTCCCGCCGGGGTCGATGGCCTCATCCGTGCGGATGAGGAGCGCGTACCCCTGCTGCACGTCGATGCCGGTGGCTTCCTTGATGACCTCGCGGGCCACGGTGTGCGAGCCGGTCGGGTCGTCGTAGTCGGCGAGGCCGTTGGTCACCTTGCTCTGCAGGGTGCCGCCGAAGAGGGCTGAGAGCACGGCGAGGCCGATGACCACGTACAGGGTCAGCCTCCGCTTCGCGTGGAGGGCGGAGCCCAGGGCAGAGAACATGCGAGATCACCTTCGAGGTTCGGTGGTACGGGGGCGGAGGCCGGCGCCGGGGGGTGGTACCGGCCTCCGCCGGTCGGGTGCGCCGCCGCTCGGGCGGCGCGGGTCAGGCGGCCACGGGCTCGGGGGCTTCGACGAAGCTCAGCGCGTTGTAGATGGTCCGCCGGGGGTCGGTGATGGCCCTGCGGCCGTGCATCACCCGGGTGTTGTCGATGATCGCGACGTCCCCGTCGGCCCAGTCGAGGTTCTCGGTGAGGGCGCCGGTGGTCTCGGTGACGGCGGCGAGCAGCTCGGCGGAGAGCTCTTGGCCGTCCGCGAAGGTGATGCGCGGCTTCTCGTAGTTGAAGGACGGGCCGAGGATGCTGTTGGCGAAGGAGATCCGCTCGCCGAAGAGCGTCGCTCCCGCCGCCGGTGTACGGAACGAGTAGCGCACCCCGCCGTCCGCCTCCGGCGTCACCTCGGTGCCGGGCATCGAGGCGGCGAGGCCGACGAGCTCGTCCACGGCGATCTCCTCGGCGGGCCTGCCCGTGAGGTGGTGGGCCATGGCGCGCCACTGGGGCTCGGCGACATGCCTGCTGTAGACGATGTCCTGGCCGAGGAACGCCCTGCGTACGGGCTCCGCGAGCTCGTCCCACACCCGGTAGCCGTCGCAGACCGTGGTCTGGGAGCCGGACGCGGCCGCCTTCTCGCAGAAGAACCAGGCCAGGTGGGAGCGGAAGGGGCTGTTGCCGTTCTCGGTGTGCAGGCCGACCTCGGCGTGGCCCGCGTCGACCTTCTGCGCGACCTCCGAGTAGAAGTCGCGTGCCGGGTCCAGGGTGGTGGAGGTGGAGGTGCGCTGCACCAGGCCGGTGAACGAGGCCATGTCGGCGCCGAAGCCGCGCAGCAGGAGGAAGCCCGCCTCGGCGAGCAGGTCGAGAAGTTCCTTGGGCTCGACGCCGGCCAGCGTGCCCGGCCCGGCTCCCGGCTCGGCTCCCGGCTCGGCAGGCGTCACGAGCAGTCCGCCGCCGGTGCCGTACGGAGTGGTCCTCAGGGCGGTGCTCATGCGGTGATCTCCTCGGGTGCGGTGCGGGTCAGCAGGTCACGTACGGCGTCCCTGCGGGGGCGCCCGGTCACGGTGAAGAAGGTGGAGTACTCCGGGTCGTCCTCGGCCATGAGGCGTACGGAGGTGGCCCGCTCGATGGCGGAGAGGCGTCCGGCGCCGAACTCCTCGATCTGGCGGCGGGCCTCGACGCGGTCCGTCCCTGCGTCGATCACGAACAGGCCGAGCACCTCGTCGAGGCCGTCCGCGACGACGGCCGCCTCACGCACGAAGCCGAGTTCGCGGTAGCGGGCCTCGACCCACTCGGGGGACAGATTGCGTCCCGCCGCCGTGATGACCAGGCTCTTCTTGCGGCCGGTGATCCGGATGTAGCCGTCGTCGTCGATGGTGGCCAGGTCGCCGGTGTGCAGCCACCCCTGGTCGTCGACGACCACGCTGGAGGGGTCCTCCTGGGTGTATCCGGCGAACAACGACGTGCTCTGGATGAGCAGTTCGCCGTCCTGCGCGAGCCGCGCCCGTACGTGGTCGAGCGGCCGGCCCACGGTGCCGAACCGGAACTGCCCGGGGAAGTTCCAGGCCACGACCGAGCTGTTCTCGCTCAGGCCGTACCCCTCGTACAAGGGAATCCCGAACGCTTCGAGACGCTGAAGGACGTCGAGCGAGACGGGCGCGCCGCCACAGGCGACGAAGACGGGCCCGGTGTGGCCGAAGAGCCGGTGCCTGCGCTGGGCCAGGTCCTCCGTGGGGTTCTGTTCGCACAGCGCGAGCAGCAGGCCCGCGACGGTGGGCGGTACGACCATGGCGGTGGGCTGCGCCTGCCGCAGCAGCGACAGCATCCGCGGGCCCGCGTCGGCCACGGTGCCGATCAGGGCGGTGCCGGGCGGCAGGAAGGTGACGCTGCCGCCGTTCAGGAACGGCATGTAGAGCCCGGCGACCTGTTCGATGAGCAGGCTCAGCGGCACCACGGAGAGATAGCGGCCGAAGACCGCGTCGTCGACCCGGCCGCCGAGGGAGGCGAGCAGTGCCTCCATGCCGTGCAGCCTGACCCGTACCCCCTTGGGCGCGGAGGTCGTGCCCGAGGTGTGCACCACCTTGACGACGGTGTCACCGGCCGCTTCCGCCTCGGCGATATCTGCTGCGAGCGGCGGGAGTTGAGCGTCGGCGGCGGCCTCGATGAGCCCCGGCAGGTCGATCCCGACGACCGCGCAGTCCGCGGGCAGGACCTGGGCCCCCTTGGCCGCGGCGCGCTCCAGCCACCGCTCGCCCCGCGCGTCGACCAGGCAGAGGTCGGCGTCGGCGAGCAGCGATGCGGCCTGTTCGGCGGTGAAGGCCATGGGGACCGGGATCTCCACGGCTCGCGCGAACAGGGCCGCGAGGTCGGCGACCACCCACTGCGCGGAGTTGTCGGCGAGCAGCCCCACCCGCACGGGGCGGCCGAGGGCTTCCCCGCGCCTGCGCAGTTCCGCGGCGAACACCCGTGCGGCGGCGATGAGTTCGCGGTAGGTGTGACGGACTCCGGGCCCTCCGGTGGTGGAGAGGACCTCGACCATGACCGCGTCGCTCGTGGCTCGCCTCAGGAGCCCGGCCGCCAGGGAGGTGGTGTGCGGCATGGCGTTGGTGTGTGACATGACGTCAGGCAGCACGGGTCAGCTCCGTTCGGTTCGGGGAGAGCAGGCGGATGTCGACGGAGTCGAGTGCGTAGCGTTCGACCCCGGTGACCAGCTGCTGGGAGTGGTCGGCCAGGCGACCCCAGCGCACGGCGGGCCGCTGGTCGTAGAAAGTGCCCCAGCGGGCCAGTTCCTCGGCGCCGAGGCGCGTGCCGTCGGCGTCGCACAGGCGGTGGGTGATCAGGCCGAGGCGCTTGGCGAGCGCCGCCGACCGGTTGGTCATCGTCATGGCGGCGTACGACCGGCCCAGGCAGGCCTGGATCAGCGGAAGCGCGCGGTAGATCTCCGCACCCGCCAGGTTCGCCACCGAGGCGACGCTGCCGAGCTGCACGATCTGGTGGCGTCGCACGTCCTGGCCGGCCGCCTCGCGCAGCGCGTCCTCGATCGGCCCGTCCAGGTACCGCTCGAGGAAGACCGGCCCGTTCTCCGGGAAGGAGATCCCGATGCAGGCCTCCACCTCGTCGGGGCCGCCGTCCTTGTGTCCTACGTACGCGATGAACTGATCCGGATCCGGGGACACCCGCGCCCCGAAACTCGTCCCGAACACCTTGCTGACCAGCGATGCGGATTCCAGCCAGACCGGAGTCCCCCGCCGGGCGATCACTATCTTCACGTTCCGTGTTCCTTTCGAGAATGGGATTACTCGGCCGGTACGGCACCGAACTCGCCAAGAACGGCGGCGAGTTCATCCAGCAAGGCGCTCTCCTGGGAGCGGACGAAGAAGTGTCCGCCCGGCATCGTGCGCAGCTCGGCCCCCCGGCTTCCGTGCTCCGACCAAGCGGCCATTTTGTGGACCGGCACCAGCCGGTCCCGCTCCCCCACGAACAGGCGCAGAGGCACCCGCAGCGGTTCGATCTCGTCCTCTTTCACCACCCCCGAGCAGAGCCTGAGATCGTCCCGGACCAGCGGCATGAAGCGCTGACGGAATCTGCGCCGCGCGGCCAGCTCCGGCGGAATGCCGCCCAGTTCCGCCAGCCTTGTGGCCAGTTCCTCGTCGTCCGCCGCCGGGTCCAGGATCCGGTTGGGCGGTATGTGGGGCGCGCGGTGGGAGCTGAGGACGAGCGCCCGCGGCAGTACGGCACCCCGCCGCTGTCTGCGCAGGGTCAGCGCGTGGGCGATGAACGCCCCCATGCTGTGCCCGTAGAGCAGGTGGGGCCGCGCGAACGCGTCGTCCAGCTGCTCGTCCATCTCCTCCACCAGTGCGTCCAGGTCGGTGAACCGCGTCTCGTGGGCGCGCTCCTCCCGGCCCGGCGGCTGCACGGCGAGCACCTGGACCCCGGCGCCGCGCACGTCGAGCTCCCGCTGCCACCGGGCGTAGGCGGACGCGCCGCCCCCCGCACACGGCAGGCAGAACAGGTTCGGCCCGACGGCGGCGGTGTGCGCCGCCTGTGGCAGGTACGGCGTCTCGGTGACCCTCATGGACACCGAAGATTCCATTCGGACCGGGGCCGGAAACAGTGGGTGCGTACCGGCGTTCGGGGTGGGTTTCTCTGCCCCGGGATGTGACCACGTCACGCCCGTGAAGAAATCACAACTCCGGAATCGAATCCTCCAGAAGAGCCCCTGCCATTCGGTGGCACGAAGGTGAATGGAGGTTTCCGATTACCGCGGGGGTTCCGGGGCGACACCGGAGTGAGATGTGAAGGTGTCGCATGGGAAAGTCTCACCCCCCAGTGATGAGCCCTTCACTTTCTGCGGACGCTTTCCCCGTATGAGGATCCTGGCAACGGAGAACGCCTCCCCAGACCGAAAAGGAACGTGCTGATGATCGAGATCATTGCCGGCGCACTCACGCTCCCCGCCGCCGCGGACGGCCACACTTCCGCGCGTCCCGCACTCGTCGTGGACCACCTCGACTCCGGCGCCGACGACGCGGTGGCCCTGTTCACCTTCTGCACCCTGATGTCCGGCACCAGCACGGTCAACGAGCTCTCCCACGCATGACGCCGACGGGGGAACAGACCGCGTTCGTCGAGTTCAAGAGCCACCTGCGCTGCGCGGTCGTCCCCGGAGAAGCGGCCTATCTGGTGTCGCACTCCGGGATCACGGCACTGCGCGGGGCGCAGGCGGAGGCGCTGGCCCCCCTGCTCGACGGGACCCGCACACCCGCCGCCATCGCCCTCGCCGCCGCCTCCTCGCTGTCCTCGGAGGAGGTCGGCGACGCTCTGCGGGTCCTCGCCGACGCCGGGCTGCTCCGCTTCCAGCAACGGCCCGGCAGGTCACCGGCCGACCGGGCCGCCGAGGCCTACTGGGATCTCGCGGGCCTCGACGGTGCCCGCGCCACCGAGGAGGCGGCGCGGGCGGCCGTACGGATCGTGACGCCGCCCGGACCTTGTGGGCAGCCCGGCCTCGCCGACGAGGTCCGGGTCCGCGAGGCCTGCGCCGCCTCGGGCCTGCGGATCACGGACTCGGCGGAGGATTCCTGCCTCAGCCTCGTCCTGTGCGACGACTATCTCTCCCCCGGCCTGCGCGAGGTGGACGCCGAGCACCGGGCGACGGGGCGCCCCTGGCTCCTCGTACGCCTGGGTGGCCCCGAGCCCTGGTTCGGGCCGGTGTTCCGGCCCGACGACGGACCCTGCTGGTCCTGTCTCGCGACCCGGCTGCGCGGCCACCGCACCACCGAACTGCCCCTGCAGCGCGCCCTGCGCCTCGACCACCCGGTGGCCAGGCCGGCGGCCGACCTGCCCACCGGGCGCGCCCTCGCCGTGCAGGCCGCGGTCCTCGAGGCGGTGAAGTGGGCGAGCGGTCTGCGCAGCCCGGAGCAGAGCACCGTACGCACTCTCGACACCCTCACGCTGCGGACCGCGACCCACCCGGTGTCCCGCCTCCCGCAGTGCGCGTCGTGCGGTGACCCGGCGCTCATGAGCGAACGCGGCTGGCGGCCCACCCGGCCGCGGAGCCGCCCGAAGGCCGCGGACGGCACGGGCGGCGGGCATCGCGCAATGGGGACCGCGCTGATGCTGGAGCGCTACGGCCACCTGGTCGGCCCGGTCACGGGCGTGGTGAAGGAGATCCGGCGGGCGCCCGGCGCCCCCGACTTCACCCAGGCCTATGTGTCGGGCCAGAACCTCGCCATGGAGGCCAGCACCCTGTCCGGGCTGCGCGCGGGGCTCCGTTCGCTCAGCGGCGGGAAGGGCCTGACCGCCGAGGAGGCGAAGGTCAGCGCGCTCGGCGAGGCCATCGAGCGCTACAGCGGAACCCGGCGCGGTGACGAGGCGATGGTGCGCGACACCTTCCGCGGCCTCGGCGACGTGGCCCTGCACCCCAACTCCTGCCAGCTGTACGACGACCGGCAGTTCCGCGACCGCTCCCGCTGGAACGCGGCCCGCTCGCCCTTCACCCACGTACCGGAACGCTTCGACGAGGACCGTCCCGTCGACTGGACCCCTCTGTGGTCCCTGGCCACGGGCACGCACCGGCTCCTGCCGACCGGCATGCTGTACTTCCCCGCCGACACGGTGTCCCCGCACGAGCCGGTCGCCGACTCGAACGGCAACGCGGCCGGCAGCAGCTTCGAGGACGCCGTGCTGCAGGGCTTCCTGGAACTGGTCGAGCGCGACGCGGTGGCCCTGTGGTGGTACAACCGCACGCGTCAGCCGGGCATCGACCTGCACTCCTTCGCCGAGCCGTACATCGACCAACTGCGGGAGGGCTACGGCAGGTTCAACCGGGAGATCTGGGCGCTCGACCTCACGTCCGACCTCGGCATCCCGGTGATCGTGGCCCTCTCCCGGCGCACCGACAAACCTGCCGAGGACATCATCTTCGGCTTCGGCGCCCACCTCGATCCCCGCATCGCGCTGCGCCGGGCCCTGACGGAGATGGGCCAGCTCCTGCCCGCCGTCTCGGGGGCTCGCCTCGACGGCTCGGGATACCGCGTGGACCAGCCGGAAGCCGTCAACTGGTGGCGGCGCGAGACGACGGCCACCCAGCCCTATCTGGCTCCCGCCCCCGACGCGGCCCCCAAGGCGCCCCACTCCTGGGACTACACCGCAAGGGGCGACCTGCGGGACGACCTCTCGGCGGCCACCGGCCTGCTCGCCTCGCACGGCATGGATCTGCTCGTGCTCGACCAGACCCGCCCCGACATCGGCCTTCCCGTGGTCAAGGTCGTCGTTCCCGGGCTCCGGCACTTCTGGGCGAGATACGCGCCCGGTCGCCTCTACGACGTTCCCGTCGCGCTCGGCCGGATCGCGGAACCCACGCCGTACGAGGAACTCAACCCGATCCCTCTCTTCGTCTGACACGAGTTCACGCGGCACGCGTGCGGGAGAGGCATTTCCCCGGACGACTCACAACGCAAACTCCGAGCCCCGCCGCGCGAGTTCATGCGAAAGCACGGTTTTCCCCGGAAGGGACTGATGCGCAGCCATCCCACGTAAGGTCTGCTGGACGAGCGTTGTGGCCGAATACCACGGGCCCGGGGTTCGGGAGCGCCCGAGAAGACGCGCTCTCGTACGCTCTCCTGGCAGAAGAGGAGCACTTCGAGGATGCACAGCGACACCAAGGACACGTCTGACGTGGCTGGTTCCCGATGGAGCCCGCGGCCTGCCCCCCGGCTGGCCCACGTCATCCTGTTGGCGGCGCTCATCTGCTATCTCGGCATCACCGCGATCAACCTGCTGAGCCAGAAGCCTTCCACGCCTCAGCTCATCACCGGACTCGTCACGCTCTCCGCCGTATTCGGCCTGCAACTCGTGCATTCCAAACCGGGAGCCGACCGCGCCCCCCTCTGGAGGAAAGCCGCCACCCTGGGCGCCCAGGCCCTGCTCACGTATCTGCCCCTGGTCTTCTTCGGCATCCTGTGGGGGGCGATGGCGGGCTTCCTCGGCGGCTCGCTGCTGCTCCTCCTGAGACCCCGGGTGGCCTGGCCGCTCTACGGCGTGACGGGGCTGAGCCTGCTGGTGCCCGGTGCCATCGCCGGGATGTCGGTGATCGACCTCATCTACATGTGCCAGAGCACTCTGCTCACCGGCCTGGTGATCTACGGCCTGTCCCGCCTGTCGTCCCTGGTCGACGAGGTGTACGCGGCGCGCGCGGAGATAGCCAGAATGGCCGTCGCCAGTGAACGCCTGCGCCTGGCACGGGACTTGCACGACCTCCTCGGCTACAGCATCTCCGCGATCGTCCTCAAGAGCGAGCTCCTCCAGCGGCTGATCCGGGCCCAGCACCCGCGCGCCGACCAAGAGGTGGAGGAGGTCCTCGCCATCTCCCGGCAGGCGCTCGGCGACGTCCGCCGGGTGGCCCGCAGCTACCGCGACATGTCCCTCGTACCCGAGGTGTCGTCGGCCACGTCGGTGCTCGACGCGGCGGAGGTCGAGGTCGAGGTGGTCCTGGACCCGGCCGTCGAGGAGATCAGCTCCCAGGCCGGCACGGCGCTCGCCACGGTCCTGCGCGAGGGCGTCACCAATCTGCTGCGCCACAGCAAGGCGACTCGCTGCAACATCACCGCGGTGGTCGACGACGGAACGGCCCGGCTGACGATCATCAACGACGGTGTGGTGGACGACTATCACGACGCCTCGCCCGACAGCGGAAACGGACTGGGCAACCTGGAACAACGGCTCGGCGAGATCGGCGGCAGACTGATCACCGAACGCGAGAAGGAGATACCCCCGGCCTGCGGGGGCTGGTTCCGCCTCGTAGCCGAGGTGCCCGCGCAGGCCGTCGGCCGAAACAGTGCGGAACAACCTCAGAAAACCGGGCGAATAAATCCGAATGGCGCGTTCTAGGCGGCTGATAACATGTGGCCGCGAGCAACAACAGGGGTTCGCGATACGGGTAATCATGGGGGGCTATCGATGATCCGTGTAATGCTCGCCGAGGATATGTACATGCTGCGAGGCGCATTGGTCGCCTTGTTGAACCTGGAACATGATCTGGACGTCGTGGCGAGCGTGGAACGCGGCGACGAGATTCTCTCCACGGCCCGCGAGTTCCAGCCGGACGTCGCCATCATCGACATCGATCTTCCCGGCCTCGACGGACTGAGCGCGGCGGAGCAGCTGCACGAACGCCTTCCCCAGTGCCGCACCCTGATCCTCACCAGCCTCGGCCGCCCCGGCACGCTGCGCCGCGCGATGTCCGCCAAGGTCTCCGGTTACCTGCTCAAGGACGCCCCGCCGCAGGAACTCGCGCAGGCGGTACGGAAAGTGGCGGCCGGCCAGCGGGTCATCGACTCGGAACTCGCGCTGGCGGCATGGGGCAGCGCGGACAGTCCGCTCACCTCACGCGAGACCGAGGTGCTGCGCCTCGCGTCACAGGGTTCGGACGCCGGTGAGATAGCGAAGCGGCTGCGCCTGTCGGTGGGGACCGTACGGAACTATCTGACCACCGTGGTGGCGAAGCTCAACGCCCGCAACAGGGTGGACGCGATCCGCATCGCCAATGACTCCGGGTGGCTGTGAGGCCCGACCGGGCCTGTCAGGCTTGTGGTTGAGCGGCCACGCCCGCTGCCGCGAGGTAGCAGAGGATGCCCTCCGTGACGTCGCCGGGCAACGGCAGTACGGCGATGATGGCCTTGAGCGTCACTGGTCGGGCGAGGGCGAGCGCGAAGACCATCATGGCCTCCTGCCGGTGGATGACCAGACGATGCGATGCCGTACGCGACTCGAAGGTGGCCGTGAGCGGGTCGAAGGCGAAGGACAGCCCGAGGAAGAGGCGGATGGGCCGCGCCTGATCGAGGGGCAGAACGGCGAGGGACGCGCGGCTCGCCTCGCCCGGGGACGCCCCGTCCAGGTGCGCCAGGGGCGCGATCGACAGAAGCGGACCGCTCAGGCCGTCGAGCCCGAGGGTGCGGACCAGCAGATGGGGAAAGCGCCCGAACACCGGCCGCATCATGAAGTAGACCTTCGCGTCGCGGTCCCGGCCCCCTTCGCCGTCGTCGACCAGCGCGTTGCCGTCCAGCGCGTTGCCGAGAAGCACCGGCCCCAGCTGCATCCGCCGGAGCACTTCGAGGACGGTGGGCTCCGGGCTCGCCATGCGAGCGGTGCCCTGGTCCCAGGTGAGCACCAGGGACCCCGTGAGCGCGTCGGACTCGACCACCACGTCCTCACGCAACGACCAGAGATGCCGCAGCCGTCCGCCGGGCAGCTCCAGCAGGTCGATGGTGGCCTCCATGCGCGCTCTCCTCGCAGTGTCTGAGAGTGTCCACTCTGGAGGCGCACGGAGGTGTCCCGACAGTCATGAACTCATGCACGGGTCTGTGATCTCTTCACGGGTCCGGGAGGGGCCACCGCCGCCGCCGTGTCGAAGTTGCGGGTTCAGGAAGTGCCGCCCACCGGCCCGTCGAAGCGCTTTTGTTCCGGTACCGAAGCCAGGCGGCGACGTGAGCGGCCTGCGCGCATTCCGTGCAGCAGCTCGACGAGGTCGTCCCGCAGCCACTCCTCGACGACCGGGGCATCCGTCTCGGTCCCCGCCACCACCGCGAACTGCGTCCCCTGGCACCAGGCGATCAGCGAGCGCGCCTGCCGGTCGGGGTCAGGGAATCCGAGCCCGGACATGATCGCCGTCATCTGCTCCCGGAAGCGCCGCCCCGCGATGTCGTAGGCCGCACGCAGCTCCGGCCGCCGACCTGCTTCGAGCGCCAACTCCATGCGCGCACGCGTGAGTTGCGCTCCTTCCGTCACGGAGCGCCGCATCACGCGGGCCAGCGCCGAGGCGAACCCCTCCACTCCGTGCTCCCTGCCCTCACGCTCGCCGAGGCCCGGCTCCGACTCCCGCTCGGCGAGCCGCCGCACCGCGGCCGCGAGGAGCGCGGCCCGGGTACGCGCGTGATTGGAGGTCGCCCCCAGCGGAAGCCCGGCGGCCTCGTCCACCGCACGATGGGTCAGCCCGCGCGCACCGCGCTCGGCGAGCAGGGCCAGGGCGGTGTCGGCTATCAGGTCGGCACGGGTACGGGTGCTCGGCATCTCCGTAATGTATCCACGGCGTCGCGGGCCGGGAATATTCCGGTGCGGCGCAGGACCCTGCTGCCTAGACTCCGATCAGCCGAAGGATCGACCAAGTGAGGGGGCAGGGCCATGCGTCACCGCACAGCTGCCCGCCCTCCCCGGACACGTTTCGACGTGATCCTGGTGTCTTCGCGCGTGCGGTGCCGGCTGCGCGGCCGTCACTGAATCTCCGCGGCGACCCCTTGAGTCCAGGCTGCTGAAGCCCGGCTCCTCGACTCCTGTGCCCTGTCTGCTGACACCTGGCTCAGCCCCGCCCGGAAATCGCGCTGCCCCGCCCGCACGAAGCGAAGGACAAAGGGCCATGCGCACCAACGCCCCCACGAACGCCACAAGCACCACCACCAACACCAACACCCGCCACCAGCCGAGCCATACAGCACCCCCACCCGCGATCCGCAACATCGGCATCCTCGCCCACGTGGACGCGGGCAAGACGACCGTCACCGAACGCATCCTGTTCCTGACCGGTGCCACCCACAAGAGAGGTGAGGTCCATGACGGCACGACCGTCACCGACTTCGACGCGCAGGAACGCGACCGCGGGATCACCATCTTCGCGGCAGCGGTCAGCTGCGCCTGGGACGGTCACCGGATCAACCTGATCGACACCCCCGGGCACGTCGACTTCGCCGACGAGGTGGAACGTTCGCTGCGGGTGCTCGACGGCGCGGTGGCGGTGTTCGACGCGGTCGCGGGCGTGGAACCGCAGAGCGAGTCGGTGTGGCGGCAGGCGGACCGGTACGACGTGCCGCGGATCGCGTTCGTCAACAAGCTGGACCGGATGGGCGCCGACCTCGACACGGCGGTCGCGTCGATCAGGGAACGCCTGCACACGGTCCCGCTGGTGGTGCAGCTGCCGATCGGGCGGGAGGACGAGTTCACCGGGGTGGTGGACCTGCTGCGCATGCGCGCACTGCTCTGGCCCCCGGGCAACGACACGTACGAGACGACGGAGATCCCCCACCCCCTGACCGCCCGGGCCCACGCACGTAGGGCCGAGCTGGAGGAAAGGGTGGCCGAGCTGCATCCGACGGCCATGGAGGAGTACGTCGCCACGTCGGCGCTCACCACCGCCACCCTGACGGCCGCGCTGCGCGACCTCACTCTCAGCGGTGAGGGTGTGGTGGTCCTGTGCGGGTCGGCGTACCGAAACCGCGGGATCGAGCCGCTGCTGGAGGCCGTCGTGGCGTACCTGCCGTCGCCGCAGGACGTTCCGGCGGTACGCGGGACCCTGGGCGAGGCGGTGCAGGAGCGGGCCGCTGACGCGCAGGCGCCGTTCGCGGGTCTGGCGTTCAAGGTGAACGCGACGGCGACGGGACGACTGACGTATGTGCGGGTGTATTCGGGAACGATCACGAAGGGAGAGACAGTGATGGACGCGGGCACGGGCCGCACGGAGCGGATCGGCCGCATCCTGCGCGTGCAGGCCGACCGCCACGCGGAGCTGGACCGGGCGACGGCCGGGGACATCGTGGCCGTGGTGGGCCTGAAGACGGCCCGCGCCGGCACCACGCTGTGCTCCCCCGCGGCCCCTCTGGTCCTGGAACCTCCCGCGGTGGCGGCTTCGGTGGTCTCGGTGGCGGTGGAGGCACGCAGGAGCGTGGACACGGGACGCCTCTCGTCGGCCCTCGCCCGCCTGGTCGAGGAGGATCCGTCGCTGGCGGTCCGGGTCGATCGCGAGACGGGCCAGACGGTGCTCTCCGGCATGGGTGAGCTGCACCTGGAGGTCGCGGTGGAGAAGATCCGCCGTGCCCACGGCATCGAGATCGGCGTGGGCCGCCCGCAGGTGGCGTACCGCGAGACGGTGGTGCGCGGGGTGTCGGGCTTGGTGTACCGGCACGTGAAACAGGACGGAGGAGCGGGTCAGTTCGCGCACGTGGTCCTGAACGTGGAACCACTGGAGGTGGACCCGGGCCCGACGCCCACGTTCGCCTTCGAAGCGACGGTGACCGGCGGCAGGGTCCCCCAGGAGTACATCCGGGCGGTGGAGGCGGGCTGCAGGGACGCGCTCATGGAGGGCCCCCTGGGCGGCCACCCGGTGACGGGCGTACGGGTCACGCTGACGGACGGTGCAACGCACTCCAAGGACAGCTCGGAGATGGCATTCCGCACGGCGGGCAGATTCGCCCTGCGCACGGCTTTGAGGGAGGCGACGATGCAGCTGATGGAACCGGTGGCGGAGCTGACGGCAACGGTGCCGGAGGAGGCGGTGGGCGGAGTACTGGGCGACTTGGCGGCCCGCCGAGCCCGAGTAACGAACTCCACCACCCGCTCCGGCACGGCCACCCTCACGGCAACGGTCCCCCTGTCCGAACTCTTCGGCTACGCAACCCGCTTGCGCAGCCGAACCCAGGGCCGGGGCACCTTCACCACGCGTCCGGTGGGGTATGCGGGGGTGCCGGTGGGGACCCCCACCGAAGCCTCGCCCAGGTAGCACGAAGGGACGGCCCCGCTCTCACGAGCGGGGCCGGTTTCCGGCGGTGGCAGTCGGTGGAGAAGGCGAGGGTCTCGCCGGTGCGCGTTCACTTCTCCAGGTAGGCGAGGACCGCCAGGACGCGGCGGTTGTCGCCGTCGGTCGGAAGCAGGCCCAGCTTGGTGAAAATGCTGCTGATGTGCTTGGCGACGGCCTTCTCTGAGATGAAGAGCCCTTGGGCGATCCCCGCGTTGGACCGGCCCTGCGCCAGCCACTCCAGGACCTCCCGCTCGCGGGCGGAGAGGCTGCCCACGCTCTCGTCGCGCTCCTTGCGCATCAGGAGCTGGGAGATCACCTCGGGGTCCATCGCGGTGCCGCCATCGGCCACCCGCTGGACGGAGTCCAGGAACTGAGTTCCGTTGGTCACCCGGTCCTTGAGCATGTAGCCGACTCCCCGGCCGCCGCTGCCCAGCAACTCACGTGCATACAGCGGCTCCACGTACTGCGAGAGGAGCAGGACGGGCAGGTCGGGCATCTCGCGGCGGGCGGCCAGGACCGCGCGCAGACCCTCGTCGGTGAAGTTCGGTGGCAGCCGGACGTCCACGACGGCGACATCCGGCTGCTCCCGGGTGAGAGCCGCGAGCAGCTCCGTCCCGCTTTCCACCGCGGCCACGATCTCGTGGCCGTACGCCTCGAGGAGGCGGATCAGCCCGTCCCTCAGGAGGAAGTGGTCTTCGGCGAGGACAATACGCACGGAAGCTCCATCGTCACCAACGTCGGGCCGTTGACGGGGCTGTTCACGGCCAGGACCCCGTCAAATGTGGCAAGTCGTCGCTCGATGCCGCGCAGACCGGTGCCACGGGAGGCGTCCGCGCCACCGTGTCCGTCGTCGGTGACGGTGACGCACAGCATTCCGTGATCGTAACGGATGTCGATCCAGGCCCGGACGGCTCCCGAGTGCTTGGCGACGTTGGTGAGCATCTCCGAGATCGCGAAGTACGCGGCGGACTCGACCGGCATCTCGGGGCGGCCCGGCAGGTCGACCGTGACCTCGGTGGGGACCGGACAGACCATGGCCAACGCCCTTACCGCGTCCGCGAGTCCGCGGTCGGCGAGCACCGGGGGATGGATTCCGCGGACCAGATCGCGCAGCTCCTGCAGTGCTTTGGAGGAGGACTGGCGCGCCTCGATCAGGAGGGCGCGCACGGCCTCGGGGTTGGTCTCCAGAAGGTGCTCCGCGGCGTCCAGGGTCATGCCCATCGCCACCAGGCGGGCCTGGGCGCCATCGTGCAGGTCGCGTTCGATCCGGCGGATCTCGGCCATCTGTGTGTCCACCGCGTCGGAGCGGGTCTCGGAGAGGTGCTGGATCCGTCCGGCCATCAGCTCGCTCTCGCTGGGAGCGAGCATCGCACGGGTGTAGAGGGCGTGCTTGCGTACGGCTCGCGGCGCCGCCCACAAGGACAGCGGGAGTTGCAGCACACCGAGCACGCCCGCGAGCACCGCGGTGATCCGGCCCTCGATCGGGATGAACTGGTACCAGAGGCCGTCCCACTCCGTGGAGAGGGGAACGCCGAAGAACGCGAGGAAGATGCCCCAGAGGCCGCTGAGGAACAGGGCGATCGGGAGGAAGGCCAGGAAGGCGCCTGCCAGCGGGTCGGCGAGGACCCAGACCCACTCGCGCCGGGTCTGCGGGTCGCTCATGATCCAGCGGTAGCGTGCGACGGCGCCCGAGGCGCCGGCGGGCACGGGCGGCGGCGGACTCGCCGGAGCCTTGATCTCCACGCCGGACCAGCGCAGGGCCAGTTCGCGCTGACGGTCACCCAGGCTGCGTACGCCCTCCATGGCTCGGGGCACCATTCCGAGGCCAGGACCCACGAGGAGTATCGCCGAGGAGACCGCCAGGGACCGGCCCAGGGACGCGGCCGACATCCAGCACAGGCTCAGCGCCCGCCGCAGGGCCACTGCCCCGGCCGCAACGGAGAATCCCCTGATCTCCCCTGCCGGGCGGCCTTCTCCGAGCTGCATCGTGCGGCCCATTGGACTCGCTCCTCTCTGGTGCCATTCGCAGTACCGGGGCCGAAGGTCCCGTGCCCTCATTGTGTCGGCGTCCAGACACGGAAATCGGTAGTACTACCTCCCCTCTTGGGTGGCCGGTGGGGGGTACTTCTTCCACCCCTGCCGGACGGGCCACGGCAGCAGCTCCGTCTCGGTCGCCTGCGGCTCACGGCAGACCTCGGAAAGTCCGTAGAAGCGCTGGTACCGCCGCAACTGGACATCCGTCAGCTGGAGTTCCTTCTGGAATCGGGCAATGGGGATGGTGCCGTACTCCGTGACGGGGAGCCCTTGTCACCAGCTCCCCGTTCAACCCCACCCAGCCGACATCCAGCCGCAGGTACGCGAACGGGGTCGCCCCGACCTCGGGACGACCCCATCTGACCTGGCTGTTCACTAAAAAGGGCCGGATCCACGCCATTGCGCGGCTCACACGTTGAAGCGGAACTCCACCACATCCCCGTCCTGCATCACATACTCCTTGCCCTCCATGCGCGCCTTGCCCTTCGCGCGGGCCTCCGCGACCGAGCCGACCTCGACCAGGTCCTCGAACGAGATGACCTCGGCCTTGATGAAGCCCTTCTGGAAGTCCGTGTGGATCACGCCGGCCGCCTCGGGGGCCGTGGCGCCCTGGGGGATCGTCCAGGCGCGGGATTCCTTCGGGCCGGCCGTGAGGTACGTCTGGAGGCCGAGGGTGCGGAAGCCCACGTGCGCCAGGGTGGCGAGGCCGGGCTCTTCCTGGCCCACCGACTGCAGGAGTTCGAGGGCCTCGTCCTCGTCCAGCTCCGCGAGGTCCGACTCCAGCTTGGCGTTGAGGAAGATCGCCTCCGCGGGGGCGACCAAGGCGCTCTGCTCGGCCTTGAACGCGTCGTCCGTCAGCTCGTCCTCGTCCACGTTGAACACGTAGAGGAAGGGCTTGGTCGTGAGGAGGTGGAGGTCGTGGAGGAGCTCCTCCTTGCCCGAGCCCTGGACGATGCCCTGGGAGAAGAGTGTGTCGCCCTTCTCCAGGATCGCCTGGGCCTCCTCGACCGCCTTCACCTTCGGGGCGACGTCCTTCTTGATGCGCGATTCCTTCTGGAGGCGCGGGAGGACCTTCTCGATGGTCTGGAGGTCGGCGAGGATCAGCTCGGTGTTGATCGTCTCGATGTCGTCCTTGGGCGAGACCTTGCCGTCCACGTGCACGACGTTCTCGTCCTTGAAGGCGCGGATGACCTGGCAGATCGCGTCCGACTCGCGAATGTTCGCGAGGAACTTGTTGCCCAGGCCCTCGCCCTCGCTCGCGCCGCGCACGATGCCCGCGATGTCGACGAAGTCGACCGTGGCCGGCAGGACCTTCTGCGAGGAGAAGATCTCGGCCAGTTTCGTGAGGCGGGGGTCCGGGACGCCGACCACGCCGACGTTCGGCTCGATCGTCGCGAACGGGTAGTTGGCCGCAAGGACGTCGTTCTTGGTCAGGGCGTTGAACAGGGTCGACTTGCCGACATTGGGCAGACCGACGATTCCGATCGTGAGCGACACGTTGCGACTTCCCGTACGTGGAGGCTGTGGGTGGACGGCCCGGAGGGCCGGAGCGACCGTAGGGCGATCCCCCAGTCTACGGCGTGCGGGCCCCGCGCTCGTCGGCGTACCGGACTTGTATCGAACGCTTGGCCAAGGTCAGCCAAAGGGCGTGTCCCGTGCAGGATTATCGGTATGGCGCGACCTAGGTTGGTCCGGTGGAGCAACACAGGACGCGTCCCCCTCAGCCCCCGGCGGCCCGGCCGCGACGCACCGCGCCCCTGCCCCCGCAGGGCAGATCCGCCGACGCGGCTGCGGTCTACCGCGCCGCGCCGCGTCCCCGCCGCCCCGTCCCGCCCGTCGTACGCAAACTGCGTGCACTGCCGCTCTACCGCAGACTGCGCGCGATGCCGAACCCGCGCCTCACGGGGCTCGGCAGCGGGCTCTTCTGCGCCGCGACGATGTTTCTGCTCGCCTGTCTGCTGTGGCTGCTCTTCGGCAGCTCCGTGGTGGCGTACGGCGTGCTCTTCCTGCCCGTGAGCGCGCTGACCGCGTACTGGGTGCGGCCCGCCGACCTGTTCACCGCGCCGGTGGCCGCGCCGATCGCCTTCGCCGTCGGTCTCGTGCCCCTCTCGGGCGGCAACGGCGGCGGCTTCGGCGGTCACTTCATGGGGCTCGTCACGTCGCTCGCACTGCACGCGGGCTGGCTGTACGCCGGGACGCTCGTCGCCGGTCTCGTCGCGATCGTGCGCCGCGTCAAGCTCATGGGGCAGCGGCGCCGGGCACGCGCCGCCTCCCCCGTCACCGCCCCGCCACGAGGGCCGGCGGTCTCGGCGAAGAGGCGCATGCCCACCTCGTAGGGCCTGGCTGAAGTCGGAGGGCCTACCTCAAGTCGTAGGACCTGACTCGAGCTACTTTTTCTCCGCCGCCGCCATCGCCGCTCCCACGATCCCCGCGTTGTTCTGCAGCTCCGCGGGGACGATCTCTGCCCTGATGTCCTTGATCAGCGGCAGGAACTTGTGTGACTTGCGGCTCACCCCGCCGCCGATGATGAAGAGCTCGGGCGAGAACAGCATCTCCACGTGCGCCAGATACTTCTGCACGCGGTGCGCCCAGTGCTCCCAGCTGAGGTCCTCGTCCTCCTTGGCCTTGGACGACGCCCGCTTCTCGGCGTCGTGGCCGTGCAGCTCCAGATGGCCGAGCTCCGTGTTCGGGACGAGGCGGCCGCCGGTGAAGAGGGCGCTGCCGATGCCCGTGCCGAGGGTGAGCAGGATGACCGTGCCCGTACGGCCGCGGCCGGCCCCGAAGTGCATCTCGGCCACGCCCGCCGCGTCCGCGTCGTTCAGGACGGTGACCGGCGCGGTGGAACCGAGCCGGTCCGCGATCAGGCTCTCGATGTCCGTGCCGATCCAGCTCTTGTCCACGTTGGCCGCCGTGCGCGCCGTGCCGTCCGTGATCACGCCGGGGAACGTGGCGCCGATCGGGCCCGTCCAGCCGAAGTGCTCGACCACCTCGCGCACCTTGTCGGCCACGCCGTCGGGCGTGGCCGGTTGCGGTGTCAGTACTTTGTGCCGTTCCTTTGCCAGGTCACCACGGTCCAGGTCCACGGGAGCGCCCTTGATCCCTGATCCGCCGATGTCCACACCGAAGATCTGCATGAGACCCACCGTACGACCCGGGCCTGGCCTTCGCGTTACTTCTTCGACAGCTCCGCGGCCTCGGCGCGCAGGTCGCGGCGGAGCTCCTTCGGCAGCGAGAAGGTGATCGACT
Source organism: Streptomyces sp. NPDC002853 (assembly GCF_053591915.1). Taxonomy (NCBI): domain Bacteria; kingdom Bacillati; phylum Actinomycetota; class Actinomycetes; order Kitasatosporales; family Streptomycetaceae; genus Streptomyces; species Streptomyces sp. NPDC002853. Next base: position 462,194 of record NZ_JBSFUS010000003.1, read on the forward strand.
CGTCGGCCGTCTTCACCGTCTCCACGTCGCCGTACCCCCGCTCGGCGAGCCACTCGATGACGCCGTCCACCAGGATGTCGGGGACGGAGGCGCCCGAGGTGAGGCCGACCGTGGTCACACCCTCCAGCCAGGCCTCGTCGATCTCGTCGGCGTTGTCGACGAGGTGCGAGGCGGCCGCGCCCGCGTCCAGGGCGACCTCGACCATGCGGATCGAGTTCGAGGAGTTCTTGGAGCCGACCACGATGACCAGCTCGGCGTCCTCCGCCAGCTTCTTCACCGCGACCTGGCGGTTCTGCGTGGCGTAACAGATGTCGTCGCTCGGAGGGGAGATCAGGCCCGGGAACTTGGTCTTCAGGGCGTCGACCGTCTCCATGGTCTCGTCGACCGAAAGCGTGGTCTGGGAGAGCCAGACGACCTTGTCCGGGTCACGGACCTCGACGTTCGCGACGTCGTCGGGGCCGTCGACCAGCGTGATGTGGTCGGGCGCCTCACCGGACGTGCCGATGACCTCCTCGTGGCCCTCGTGGCCGATCAGGAGGATGTCGAAGTCGTCCTTGGCGAACCGGACGGCTTCCTTGTGGACCTTCGTGACCAGGGGGCACGTCGCGTCGATCGTCGCCAGTTTCCGCTCGGCGGCCTCCGCGTGGACCGTCGGCGCCACGCCGTGCGCGGAGAACATGACGATGGAGCCCTCGGGAACCTCCGCCGTCTGGTCGACGAAGATGGCCCCCTTCTTCTCCAGGGTCTGCACCACGTACTTGTTGTGAACGATCTCGTGGCGGACATAGATCGGGGACCCGTACTGCTCAAGGGCCTTCTCGACGGCGATCACGGCACGGTCCACACCCGCGCAGTAGCCGCGGGGGGCGGCGAGCAGGACTCGGCGGGCAGGAGTCGAAGCAGTCATACCCCCCATCGTAAGGCCGAGCCCAGCGCGTCAAAGATCGGCTTCTTGGGGAGACTGGAGGCCTGCGTTCACTTACGGAGGCACGATGTCCGGTTACTCCGGCAAGCCAGACCCGACGGGCGGCGCCCACACCGCCCCCGCTGCCGAGGGCGACGGCCTGCGGCGAAGTCTCGGCTTCCGCGATCTCGTCGTCTACGGGTTGCTGTTCATCGCCCCGATGGCGCCGGTCGGAGTGTTCGGGACGCTTGACGCCAAGTCGCACGGCGCCGTGGCGCTCGTCTACATCATCGCCACGATCGCGATGGCGTTCACCGCGTTCAGCTACGCCCAGATGGTGAAGGTGGTCCCCCAGGCGGGTTCCGTCTTCGCCTACGCGCGCGTGGGGCTCGGCAACGGCCCCGGGTTCATCGCCGGCTGGATGGCGATGCTCGACTACCTCCTCATCCCGGCCGTCGCCTATCTCTTCTCCGGGATCGCGATGGAGGCGCTCGTGCCCTCCGTGTCCCGGTGGGTGTGGACGGCGATCGCGGTCCTGGTGACGACCGCGCTGAACCTGTGGGGCGTACGGGCGGCCGCGCGGGTCGGGTTCCTCGTCCTCGCCATGGAGATCGTGGTCCTCCTGGTCTTCATGGTGTCGGCGATCGTCGTCCTGGCGCGGGACGGGGCGGAGCGCGACTGGCTCTCGCCGCTGAGCGGGGACGGTACGCAGGGGGCGTTCGCGCTGGGTGCCGTGGTGGGGGCGGTGTCGGTGGCGGTGCTCTCGTATCTGGGCTTCGACGCGATCGCCTCGTTCGCGGAGGAGGTGACCGGGGGCTCGGCGAAGGTGGCGCGGGCGGTGCTGTTCTGCTTGGCGCTGGCCGGTGTGCTGTTCATCGCCCAGACGTATCTGGTCGCGCTTCTTGAGCCGGTGTCGTCGGCGCAGCTGGCCGCGGAGCCGGGGAAGCAGGGGTCCGCTTTCTACGATGCGGTCGACTCGGCCGTCGGGGACTGGCTGCACGATCTGGTGGCCGTCAGCAAGGCGATCGGCGCCGCCTTCGCCGCGCTGGCCGGGCAGGCGGCTGCGGGACGGCTGCTGTATGCCATGGCCCGTGACCGGCGGCTGCCGGGGGCTCTGTCGAAGACCGATTCCGGGACGCCTCGCGTCGCTCTTCTGTGTGCGGCCGTGATCACGATGGTGGCGGCGGTCTGGGCGGCTCGGCGGGACGACGGGATGGACCACCTGGTGTCGGTGGTGAATGTGGGGGCCTTGACCGCGTTCGTGCTTCTGCACGCGAGTGTCGTGGGGTGGTTCGCCGTGCGTCGTCAAGGGGGGCCCGTGAGCTGGTGGCGGCATGTACTCGTCCCCGTGCTGGGGGCCGCCATCACCATCGCGGTGATCGTGGAGGCCGCGGGGTCCGCGCAGGTGGTAGGTGCGGCGTGGTTCGTCGTGGGGCTTGCCGTGCTTCTTGCTCAGCGGGCTCGTCGCGGGGAGTCCTGAACCACCCCTTGTCCGGCGGCATCCGATCCTCGGCGCAGGAGCCGGAGCGCGGACCCCGAGCCACGGCCAGCGGGTCCTGAGTATCAGCATCAGTGTCGGACCCTGCCGATACGCTCGGTGCATGGCTTTGAACACGTCCGCTGACGCACCGCTGCCCGTCGGCGAGGTGTCGCGGCTCATCGGTGGGTGGATCGACCGGCTCGGTGCCGTGTGGGTCGAGGGGCAGATCACCCAGCTGTCCCGCAGGCCCGGCGCCGGTGTCGTATTCATGACGTTGCGCGACCCCTCGCACGACATCTCCGTCAGCGTCACCTGTTACCGCCAGGTGTTCGACGCCGTCGCGGACGTCGTCTCCGAGGGCGCCCGAGTCGTGGTCCACGCCAAGCCCGAGTGGTACGCACCCCGGGGGCAGCTGTCCCTGCGGGCCGTCGAGATAAAGCCCGTCGGTGTGGGTGAACTTCTCGCGCGGATCGAGTTGTTGAAGAAGAGCCTCGCCGGGGAAGGGCTCTTCGCCGCCGACCGGAAGAAGGCCCTCCCCTCCCTGCCCCAGCTCATCGGCCTCGTCACCGGCCGCGCCTCCGCCGCCGAGCGTGACGTGCTCGAGAACGCCCGGCACCGCTGGCCCGCCGTCCGCTTCGAGGTGCGCAACGTCCCCGTCCAGGGCGTGCACGCCGTACCGCAGGTCGTGCAGGCCGTGAAGGACCTCGACGCGCTGGACGCCGTGGACGTGATCATCGTGGCGCGCGGCGGCGGCAGCGTCGAGGATCTGCTGCCGTTCTCGGACGAGCAGCTCGTGCGCGCCGTCGCCTCCTGCCGTACGCCCGTCGTTTCGGCGATCGGGCACGAGCCGGACAACCCCCTGCTCGACTACGTGGCCGACCTGCGCGCCTCCACCCCGACCGACGCCGCCAAGAAGGTCGTGCCGGACGTCGGCGAGGAGTACGAGCGCGTGCGGTGGCTGCGGGACCGGGCCCGGCGCTGCATGGACGCCTTCCTCGACCGCGAGGACCGGGGTCTCGCGCACGCGCTCGCCCGCCCCTCCATGGAGAATCCGCACCGCATGATCGAGGAGCGCGAGGAGCAGGTCTCGGCGCTCGTCGACCGCAGCCGCCGCACGCTCGGGCATCTCCTGGACCGCGCCCAGTCGGAGCTGACGCACACCCACGCGCGCGTGGTGGGCCTCTCCCCCGCCGCGACGCTCCAGCGGGGGTATGCGGTGCTGCAGAAGACCGACGGTTCCGTGGTGCGGGCCGCGGAAGAGGTGACCACCGGCGAGGAACTGCGGGCGCGGGTCGCCGAGGGCGCCTTCACCGTACGAGCCGTGGAAGCCGCGGAAGCGGCGGAGCCCGTAGGAGCCGAACCAGCCGAGTAGGACGCGGGACGACGCAGGACGCAGGACGCGCGAGCCGCACAAGCCGTACGAACCGACATTTAGGGTGGGGCACATGACCAGCAAGACGGACGAGGCCGCGAGCCCGGCGGACGCACTCGGCTACGAGCAGGCGCGGGACGAGCTCATCGAGGTCGTACGCCGCCTGGAGACGGGCGGCACCACCCTGGAGGAGTCGCTCGCCCTGTGGGAGCGCGGCGAGGAACTGGCCAAGGTGTGCCGCCGCTGGCTGGACGGCGCCCGCGCCCGCCTGGACGCGGCCCTGGCCGGCGGCGACGCGGACACGGACGGCGACGAGGACGCCTGACACGGAGGACCGAGCCCACGCCCCGCCCACCCCACGCCTCACCCCGCCGCTGTGAAGCGGATCACCAGGCCCCGCTTTTTGTTGAAGATTAAACCGCAACCCCGTACCGTCGGTGACGCAAGCTGATCCACGCACGCACCGAGAAGGTTGATCCATGTCTCTCGTCCTTGACCCCGCCGCACAGGACCTGCTCTTCCGCGAGGCCCGCACCGCGAACTCCTTCACCGATGAGCCGGTCACCGACGAGCAGGTGCAGGCGATCTACGACCTGGTCAAGTTCGGCCCGACCGCCTTCAACCTGTCGTCGCTGCGCATCACGCTGGTCCGCTCCCCCGAGGCCCGCGAGCGCCTGGTCCAGCACATGGCCGAGGGCAACCAGCCGAAGACCGCGGGCGCCCCGCTCGTCGCGATCCTCTCCGCGGACAACGAGTTCCACGAGGAGCTGCCGGCGCTGTTCCCGCACTTCCCGCAGGCCAAGGACGTGTTCTTCTCGGAGCGTCCGGCCCGCGAAGGTGCCGCGCACCTCAACGCCGCGCTGCAGGCCGCGTACTTCATCATCGGCGTGCGCGCCGCGGGCCTGGCCGCGGGCCCGATGACCGGCTTCGACGCCGCCGGCGTCCAGAAGGAGTTCCTGGACGGCGACCACACCCCGCTGATGGTCGTCAACATCGGCAAGCCCGCCGAGAACGCCTGGTTCCCGCGCTCCCCGCGCCTCGAGCTGGACCAGGTCATCCAGACCGTCTGATCGTGACCGGCTGACACAGTGAGGGCCCCGGCGGACACCGCCGGGGCCCTCACCCGTTACTGCCCGACACTCAGGACGCCTTCAGCGCCTGCGCCATCTCCGTCAGCTGACCGAACGACGCCGTGCCCGCGACCACCGTGGTCGCGCCCTTGTCCTCGCGCACCAGGGCGTCGTACGTCTGCCCCTTGTAGCGGTGCCACGTCTGGCCGTCGATCTTCTCGGTGGCCTTCGTCCGGACGGCCCGCTGCGTGGCCTCCTCGATGAACTTGACCGGCTTGGCCGTGGACTGCTTGACCGCGACGTACTCACCGGACGGGTCGAGGAAGCCCAGGTGCCAGCTGTCGCCCTTGGAGCCGTCGAACCGCACCGACGTCGGCTTCCACGCCTTGGCCAGGCCCTCGGGGGCGGCCACGGGGTAGGCCGCGGCCCGTCGCGCGGTCAGCAGCTCGATGCTGTAGTCGACGCGCTTGACGGGGGCCTTGGAGTCGTCGTGCGGGATGAAGACGTAGATCACGCCGGCGACGAGGGCGATCACCGCCATCGACCACAGCATGTTCCGTACGGTCTGCTTGCCTTGTCTGCCTGCCACGCCCCCCATGTTCTCAGGCCCCGGGCACGGCTCTTCCCCCGGTCTTCCATTGACCTCCCCCGGGCGTCCGGTCCGCTCATGCGTGGGGCCCTCTGCTCATTTTGTCGACCTGCCGATAGAGTCATGCCACACCCTCATCCGGCCGTCGTCGTATCAGCAGAAAGGTGCGCTCCGATGACCGAGCATCATCTCCCTTCCGAGCTCGAAGTCTCTCCCGAGGCTCCCGACCGCAACCTCGCCCTGGAGCTCGTCCGGGTCACCGAGGCCGCCGCCATGGCCGCGGGCCGCTGGGTCGGCCGCGGCGACAAGATCGGCGCCGACGGCGCCGCCGTCCGGGCCATGCGGACCCTCGTCTCCACCGTCTCGATGAACGGCATCGTCGTCATCGGTGAGGGCGAGAAGGACGAGGCCCCGATGCTCTTCAACGGGGAGCGCATCGGCGACTCCACCGGCGCCGAGGTCGACATCGCCGTCGACCCGATCGACGGCACGACCCTGTGCGCGAAGGGGATGCCGAACGCCATCGCCGTGCTCGCCGCCGCCGACCGCGGTGCCATGTTCGACCCGTCCGCGGTCTTCTACATGGACAAGCTGGTCACGGGCCCGGAGGCCGCCGACTACGTCGACATCAACGCCCCGGCGTCCGTCAACATCCGCCGCGTCGCCAAGGCCAAGGGCCGCTCGCCCGAGGACGTCACGGTGATGATCCTGGACCGCCCCCGCCACGAGGGCATCGTCAAGGAGATCCGCGAGACCGGCGCGCGCATCAAGTTCATCTCGGACGGCGACGTCGCCGGTTCGATCATGGCCGTGCGCGAGGGCACCGGCGTCGACATGCTCATGGGCATCGGCGGCACCCCCGAAGGCATCATCTCGGCCTGCGCGATCAAGTGCCTCGGCGGAACGATCCAGGGCAAGCTGTGGCCGAAGGACGACGCGGAGCGCCAGCGCGCGCTCGACGCGGGCCACGACCTGGACCGCACGCTTTCGACGACCGACCTGGTCCGCGGGGACAACGTCTTCTTCGTGGCGACCGGCATCACGGACGGCGAACTGCTCCAGGGCGTGCGCTACGCCGCGGAGACGGCCTCGACCTCGTCCCTGGTCATGCGCTCCAAGTCGGGCACGATCCGCAAGATCGATTCCGACCACCGGCTCGCGAAACTGCGCGCCTACAGCGCCATCGACTTCGACCGCGCCAAGTAGCCGGACACTACCGCGCCGAGTGACCAAGTAGGGTCTGCAGGGCGCGAGTTGCGCACACCGGAGGGGGCGCCCCGTGCGGGGGACGCCCCCTTCGGCGTACGAAGTCGCGAAAGCGCGGACGATGTGTCCGGCCGCAGCGATCGGTCTGTCCGCGCGCCCGCCTGCGATCGGCTATCCGGCCGCGGCGATCGGCCCGGCGGACGTGTGTGCGGCCTTCTTGAGCTCCACCTCGCGCCGGCGCCGCCGGGCGAGCACCACGCGGCGCTCCGCGGCCGTCAGGCCGCCCCAGACGCCGTACGGCTCGGGCTGGAGAAGGGCGTGCTCCCGGCATTCGACCATCACCGGACAGCGGGCACACACCCGCTTCGCGGCTTCTTCCCGGGACAGGCGTGAGGCGGTCGGCTCCTTTGACGGGGCGAAGAACAGCCCGGCCTCGTCTCGTCGGCACACCGCCTCGGTGTGCCATGGGGCGTCCGAATCATGATCGCGCACTGGCACCTGCTGGACCGGAACAGCGACCTGCAGGGACTGATGCGACGGCTGCGGCACGGGTCTACTCCTGACGACGGCTTCGCGAGCGAGAGACGATGCAGCAAGCTCTACCCGCTGTGCACACGCCTATGCACTGAGTTCCGATTAACGGAACTTCACGCCGTCAGTGGCCCTGATGCGCCCCTCAGTGGCCGAGATGCTTGCGCAGGTGCTTGTGCAGGTCCCGGACGACTTTGCCCCGCTTCGGCCGCGCCTCGATGTTGCCGAGGACCGTGAAACCGTCGACGAAGACGACCGGCGCGTCCCGCTCGGCCGAATCGAGGGTGTCCACCTCGAAGTTGCCGAGCACGCCGGTGCCGTTGCCCCGCAGCGAGATGTTCTCCGGGACGCGGATCTCGACGTTCCCGAAGACGGAGATCGCCTTGATCACGACCTGTCGCTGCTCGAAGATCGCCTCGCTGAGGTCGATCTCCACATTGCCGAAGATCGCGTACGCGTGCGTGCGGCGGCTCACGCGCCAGCGGCCCTTGCGGACGGAGCTGCTGAAGACCGCGACCAGGTTCTCGTCGGCGACCGGGGGCACCACGCCGTCCGAGGGCCGGGAGGGGACGGGCTCGGGCGTCACCGTCGGGTGCGCCGCGCCGCTCGCCGCGGGCAAGTCGCTGACCAGCGGCTCCAGTTCACCCATGGTCTTGGCGCGATAGACGCCGTCGATCCGCTCGCCGTGCTCCTCGGCGGTCAGCCTCCCCTCGGCGAGCGCCTCGCGCAGGATGTCCGCCGTGCGGTCCCGGTCGGCGTCCGACGCGCGCAGCCCTGCGGGCCGCGGTTCCGGGTGGGTCTGCTGAGGGCGCTTGTCTAGGTCCACACCACTCAGCGTACCCAAACGCGATAGATCGCGACTACCCCTGTGGACAACTCACGAGGGCTCCCGCGAGCGCTACTGAGCCTTACCTCACAAGCCCGGCCGCCCCATGGCGTTCTACGCTGGTTGGCGCGTCGCCAATGGAGGCCGCGCCGCTGTCTGCCGAGTGAGGAATGGCCGTAATGCCAGAGTTCGAGTACTCCGATCTGCTCCCCCTGGGAGAGGACACCACCCCGTACCGGCTGGTGACCTCCGAGGGCGTCTCCACATTCGAGGCCGACGGGCGGACGTTCCTCAAGGTCGACCCCGAGGCGCTGCGCACGCTCGCCGCCGAGGCGATCCACGACATCCAGCACTACCTGCGGCCCGCGCACCTGGCCCAGCTGCGGCGCATCGTCGACGACCCGGAGGCGTCGGGCAACGACAAGTTCGTGGCGCTCGACCTGCTGAAGAACGCGAACATCGCGGCCGCGGGCGTGCTCCCCATGTGCCAGGACACCGGCACGGCCATCGTCATGGGCAAGCGCGGCCAGAACGTCCTCACCGAAGGTGAGGACGAGAAGGCGCTCTCCAAGGGCATCTTCGACGCGTACACGAAGCTGAACCTGCGCTACTCGCAGATGGCCCCGCTGAACATGTGGGAGGAGAAGAACACCGGCTCCAACCTCCCGGCCCAGATCGAGCTGTACGCGACCGACGGCGGCGCCTACAAGTTCCTCTTCATGGCCAAGGGCGGCGGCTCGGCGAACAAGTCGTTCCTCTACCAGGAGACGAAGGCCGTCCTGAACGAGACCTCCATGATGAAGTTCCTGGAGGAGAAGATCCGCTCGCTCGGCACGGCCGCCTGCCCGCCGTACCACCTCGCGATCGTCGTCGGCGGCACCAGCGCCGAGTTCGCCCTGAAGACCGCGAAGTACGCCTCCGCGCACTACCTGGACGAGCTGCCCGCCGAGGGCTCCCCGACCGGCCATGGCTTCCGGGACAAGGAGCTCGAGGAGAAGGTCTTCGAGCTGACGCAGAAGATCGGCATCGGTGCGCAGTTCGGCGGCAAGTACTTCTGCCACGACGTACGCGTGGTGCGCCTGCCCCGGCACGGCGCCTCGCTCCCCGTGGCCATCGCCGTCTCCTGCTCGGCCGACCGCCAGGCGACCGCGAAGATCACCCCCGAGGGCGTCTTCCTGGAGCAGCTGGAGACGGACCCGGCGCGCTTCCTGCCCGACACGACCGACGAGCACCTCGACGAGGCCGCCGACGTCGTCAAGATCGACCTCAACCAGCCCATGGACGACATCCTCGCCGAGCTGACCAAGCACCCGGTGAAGACCCGCCTCTCGCTCACCGGCCCCCTCGTCGTGGCCCGCGACATCGCGCACGCCAAGATCAAGGAGCGGCTCGACGCGGGCGAGGAGATGCCGCAGTACCTGAAGGACCACCCGGTCTACTACGCGGGCCCCGCCAAGACCCCCGAGGGTTACGCCTCCGGCTCCTTCGGCCCGACGACGGCCGGCCGCATGGACTCCTACGTGGAGCAGTTCCAGGCGGCGGGCGGCTCCAAGGTCATGCTCGCCAAGGGCAACCGCTCGAAGCAGGTCACCGACGCCTGTGACGCGCACGGCGGCTTCTACCTGGGCTCGATCGGCGGCCCCGCCGCGCGTCTGGCCCAGGACTGCATCAAGAAGGTCGAGGTCGTCGAGTACGAGGAGCTCGGCATGGAGGCGGTGTGGAAGATCGAGGTGGAGGACTTCCCGGCCTTCATCGTGGTCGACGACAAGGGCAACGACTTCTTCCAGAACCCGGCCCCGGAGCCGACGTTCACGTCCATCCCGGTCCGCGGACCCGGCCTGGCGTAGTACTTCGAAACGAGAAGGCCCCCTCCACGCGCGCGTGGAGGGGGCCTTTCGCCTGTCCGGGCGGTCAGGCGAACCGCTGGTTCGCCGCCCCCGTGCACTTCTGCAGCCGTACCGGCTCCTTGGCCCCCGCGAGGGTCAGGCAGAGCCCGGTGTCGGCGGCGGGACGCACGGTGCCCGCGTCACGGACGAACTTCTGGTTGCCGCCGCCGTGGCAGTTCCACAGCGTGACGGCGGTGCCTTCCTTGTACGCGCTGTCGGGCACGTCCAGGCACCGGTCCTGGGTCAGGCCCGTGTGCAGCGACCGCTGCCCGCCGGCCCCGCCGTCGTACCACCACGTCTGGTTGCGGTTGCCGGTGCAGTCCCAGCCCTGGACCTTGGTGCCGTTACGGCTCTTCGACGCGTCGACGTCCACGCAGGTCCCCGTGCCCGCGTTCTTGAGCTGCTTGTACGCGTCGTCCCAGCCGCCCGGGTAGAGCTTCGGGCTGCCCGTGCTCGCCGGGTCCGCGCAACCGCCCTCGCTGAGGCCGGAGTCGTAGATCTGCGTCAGGCAGGAGGCGAAGGCGGCATGGCCGCGGGCGTTGGGGTGGAAGGACTGGCGGACCGAATTCGAGTCCGGCGGGAAGGGGTTGGAGAGGTCCACGTAGAGACCGCGCGCCCAGGTGTCCTCCATGCAGACCTCATGGCCGTGGAAGAGGCGGGAGTTGTCGAGGTAGGTCGCGCCCGCTGCCTTGACCGCCTTGCGCATGCCGGTCTCGAAGGTGGGGACGGCGTAGTTGCGGCCCCACTCGGTGTCGGAGTCGTAGCCGAGACCGCCGCACGCCAGCTTGCCGGGGAACTTGGGGTTGTCCCGGAAGTCGGGGCCGATCGGGCTCGGGTAGCCCATGACGACCAGCTTGTAGTCGTCGCCCGCGTATCCCGCGTCCCTCATGACGGTCTTCAGGTCGCGGACGGACTGCTCGACCTTGGGCACCAGCGCGTCGACCCGCGCCTGCCAGCCCGCCGTGTACTTGCCCGCACAGGCGCCCTGGCTGAGCAGGAAACGCGTCACGCAGTCGGTCATCACGGGCGCGAACTGGAGGTCGTCGTTGGCCCCGATGACGAGCAGCACCGCCTTGATCCTCGTGTTGCGCGCCTTGACGGCGAGATTGTCGCTCTGCACCAGCTCGTCGGGGTACTGCTGCTGACCGCCGATCTTGATGTTGACGGTCTGCGCTCCCGAGCAGGCGACGTTGTACGTCTCGTCCGCGGGGATGCCGGTGCGGTGGATCGCGGCGTCCGGGGAGCGGTGGCACCAGTTGTCGGGGCCGTCGGTGCCCGGTTCGTACGTGCCGACGCCCTCCCCCGAGATCTCGCTGTCGCCGAGGGAGATCAGCCCGGTCCTGCGGTCGGCGAGCGGGCGCTCCGCCGGGTCGCCGTAGAGCTCGGTGGCCTCGGCCGCCCGGATCTTCTCCAGGTCCGGCGGCAGGGGCGTGGCGGCGGGTGCGAGGCTCCCGCGGTCCTTGCCGTCCGCCGCCTGGGCGGGCGTGCCCGCCACGGTGCCGAGCACCGCCGCCATCGCCACGGCCGCCGCGAACATACATCGCGGCCTGCCCTGGCGGCCCTGTCTGGTGCGCTTCATTGCGCCTCCCCGGTTTGGTGTTACCCACGGTTTTTACTGGTGAGTAAGAGCCTTGGGAATACCTAGAACAAGACAAGTGCTCAACTTTTCAGCGAGGTTTGACGGAGAGGTAGGTTCGAGGCATGACCAGCGACGCCAGCGCAAGCGCAAGCGGTGAGTACCGGATCGAACACGACTCCATGGGCGAGGTGCGGGTCCCCGAACACGCCAAGTGGCGGGCGCAGACGCAGCGGGCGGTGGAGAACTTCCCCGTCTCCGGACAGCGCCTGGAGCGCGCGCACATCGCCGCTCTCGCCCGGGTCAAGGCGGCGGCCGCGAAGGTCAACGCGGACCTCGGGGTGCTCGACAAGGACGTCGCCGAGGCGATCGTGGCCGCCGCGGGCGAGGTCGTCGAGGGACGCTGGGACGAGCACTTCCCCGTGGACGTCTTCCAGACCGGCTCCGGCACGTCGTCCAACATGAACACGAACGAGGTCCTCGCCACGCTCGCCACCGAGCGCCTGGGCAAGGACGTCCACCCGAACGACCACGTGAACGCGTCCCAGTCGTCGAACGACGTCTTCCCCTCCTCGATCCACATCGCGGCCACCGGCGCCGTGACGCAGGACCTGATCCCCGCGCTCGAACATCTGGCGACCGCCCTGGAGCGGAAGTCGGCGGAGTTCGCCGACGTGGTGAAGTCCGGGCGCACGCACCTGATGGACGCCACCCCCGTGACCCTGGGCCAGGAGTTCGGCGGGTACGCGGCCCAGGTGCGCTACGGCGTGGAGCGGCTCAACGCCTCGCTGCCACGCCTCGCCGAACTGCCGCTCGGCGGCACGGCTGTGGGCACCGGGATCAACACCCCGCCCGGCTTCTCGGCGGCCGTGATCGACGAGGTGGCACGGGCCACGGGGCTTCCGCTGACCGAGGCCAGGGACCACTTCGAGGCCCAGGGCGCGCGCGACGGCATCGTCGAGACCAGCGGGCAGCTGCGGACGATCGGCGTCGGCCTCACGAAGATCGCCAACGACCTGCGCTGGATGGCCTCCGGCCCGCGGACCGGGCTCGCCGAGATCAACCTGCCCGATCTGCAGCCCGGTTCCTCGATCATGCCCGGAAAGGTGAATCCGGTCATCCCGGAGGCGGTGCTCATGGTCGCCGCGCAAGTCACCGGCAATGACGCGACGGTCGCCGCCGCGGGCGCCGCCGGCAACTTCGAGCTCAACGTCATGCTGCCGGTCATCGCCAAGAACGTCCTGGAGTCCGTGCGGCTCCTCGCCAACGTATCGCGGCTTCTCGCCGACAGGACGGTGGACGGGATCACCGCGAACACCGAACGGGCCAGGGAGTACGCCGAGTCCTCGCCCTCCGTGGTCACTCCGCTGAACAAGTACATCGGCTACGAGGAGGCGGCGAAGGTCGCCAAGAAGTCCCTCGCCGAGCGGAAGACCATCCGGGAGGTCGTCCTGGAGGGCGGGTACGTCGAGCGGGGCGAGCTCTCCCTGACGCAGTTGGACGAGGCACTGGACGTCCTGCGGATGACGCATCCATAGGCTGTTTTCCTTTACGCCCGGACAAGTTCTGAGAAGCTTGTCCGGGCGCCGACTAATATCTCTGCATGACAGACCTCACCACGCCGCCAACGACGAGCAGCGAGACAGCACGCTGGGCCCCCGGCTCCCACGTCCTGTGGCGGTACAAGGAGAACGCCGGGAACGGCATCCACATCTGCCGGCCCGTCACGGTCGTGCGGGACACGGAAGAGCTGCTCGCCGTCTGGCTGGCTCCCGGCACCGAATGCGTGAAACCCGTCATGGCCGACGGGACCTCCGTCCATCAGGAACCCCTCGCCACCCGCTACACGAAGCCTCGCGCCCTGCTCAGGGACCGCTGGTTCGGCACCGGCGTGCTGAAGCTGGCCCGCCCCGCCGAGCCGTGGTCGGTGTGGCTGTTCTGGGACCCGGGGTGGCAGTTCAGGAGCTGGTACGTGAACCTCGAGGAGCCACGCACCCGTTGGGCCGGAGGCATCGATTCCGAGGATCACTTTCTGGACATCTCCGTGCGGCCGGACCGGACGGTGCAGTGGCACGACGAGGACGAGTTCGCCCAGGCCCGGAGCGCCGGTCTGATGGGCGCCGAAAAGGCACGGGAAGTGCGGGCGGCCGGGCATGCCGCCATCGACGTGATCCGCTCGTGGGGGCAGCCCTTTTCGGACAACTGGCCGGACTGGCGCCCCGATCCGGACTGGGCGATTCCCCCCCTTCCGGATGACTGGGACCGCACGCCCGCGCATGTGACGTCATGAGACCCTTGATGCGCCCCCATGGTTCAAACGTAGGATCGTCCTCCGCAAGGGCGCACAGCAGCAACTCAGCAGCAACTCCCTGAGCTTGCGCGTTGCCTGACAGGATGTCATCGAAGGGCGGCAGAACGTGAGCGAGGCGAGCGAGTTCGACGGGTACGGCGGGCCATCCGGCGCGCTGCCCGACCGGACGGGCCAGGCCGAGGCCTTCGACGCCATCGGCAGGCAGTACGACGATGCCTTCCCCCACAAGGACGGGCAGGTGGCCGCGGGCCGCAGGCTCGCCGAGGCGCTGCCGCCCGGGTCCAGGGTGCTCGACGTGGGGTGCGGCACCGGCGTCCCGACCTCCCGTCAACTCGCCGACGCCGGGCACCTCGTCCTCGGCATCGACCTGTCCGCGGGCATGCTCGACCTCGCCAGGAAGAACGTGCCCGCGCACAACGCCGAGTTCCGGCAGCTCGACGTGGCGGCGCTGCGTGCCGAAGGCCCGGACGGCGTCGGGAAGTTCGACGGGATCGCGGCATTCTTCGCGCTCCTGATGCTGCCGCGCGCCGAAATCCCGTACGCTCTGCGGCTGCTGCACGGACTGCTGCGCCCCGGCGGCCTGCTCGCGCTTTCCATGGTCGAGGCCGACCTGGACGACGCGGGAATCCCGTTCCTGGGGCACACAATCCGGGTATCCGGTTACCTGCGGGAGGAACTGCGGCAGGTCGTGCGTGACGCGGGCTTCGACATCGTCGACGAGGACACGTACTCCTACGCCCCGGCGAGCACCGACGTACCACCCGAGCACCAGCTCTTTATGCACTGCCGACGCGGCTGACCAACGTAGCCACCGGACACCAAGGCGCAGCCCCGGACGGACGGATTCGAAACGCGTGACGGAGCACTCCATCCCCGACGAGGGCCGACAGCCCCGAGCTGCCCGGCCCGCCGCCCCCGCGGGACCCCGCGGGGCGCAGGCGCGTGCCCGGAAGGCGCGGGACACCCCGGGCGCGGCCGCTCTCCCCGCACAGGCCCAGGCCCGTACGGGCGACTGCACCGCGAGCCCGAGCGACGAGCACTCCCAGCCGTCCGGGCTCCCCGGACAGCAGCCCGACCCGCACCGGCCCCGCCCGGACCAGGGGACCGGGCAGGGCGGCGGACACGACGGCGGACACGACAAGCCCGACGGCGTCCCCCCGGGCGCCCCCGGCGGTGAGGAGCGGCGTACGGGACAGCCACGGCCTGCGGGCTCCGGCCCCGCGGCGATGCGGCGCGACGGCGACCGGCTGCGCTTCGTGGGCGCCGCGACCCGGCGCATCGCCCGCGGCATCGACCTGGACGAGATCGTCATGGGCCTGTGCCGGGCCACGGTGCCGACGTTCTCCGACGCGATACTGGTCTATCTGCGCGACCCCCTGCCGGTCGGCGAGGAGCGGCCGAGCGGTGCGCTCATCCTGCGGCTGCGCCGCACCGACCGGCTGCGCTCGATCGAGGAAGGGGCCGAGGAGCCCGACACCGAGGGCGGCACCCTGCCCGCCCTCCAGGTGCAGAGCGACCTCGTGGCGACCAACGAACTGTGCGAGGTGCGCCCCGGCGGCGCCCTCGCCGAGGTCCTGCGCGGCGTGCGCCCGGTCTTCGCCGACGCCCCCGCGGCCCGCGCCGCCCTGCCCGAACTGCTCGGCGAGGGGCGGACGGTGCCCTCGGGGCAGCGGACGATCCTCGCGCCGCTGCGGGGCAGGCGCCGGGTGATCGGCGCCGCGGTGTTCCTGCGCCGCCCCGACCGGCCCGCGTTCGAGAACGACGACCTGCTCGTCGCGGCGCAGCTGGCCACGCACAGCGCGCTCGGCATCGACAAGGCCGTGCTCTACGGCCGCGAGGCGTACATCGCCGACGAGCTGCAGCGCACGATGCTGCCCGAGACCCTGCCGCGTCCGACCGGCGTGCGCCTGGCGTCCCGCTACCTCCCGGCCGCCGAGACGGCCCGGGTCGGCGGCGACTGGTACGACGCGATTCCGCTGCCCGGCAGCCGGGTCGCGCTCGTCGTCGGCGACGTCATGGGGCACTCCATGACGTCGGCGGCGATCATGGGCCAGCTGCGGACGACCGCGCAGACCCTGGCCGGGCTCGACCTGCCGCCCCAGGAGGTCCTGCACCATCTGGACGAGCAGGCCCAGCGGCTCGGCTCGGACCGCATGGCGACCTGCCTCTACGCGGTCTACGACCCGGTCGCGCACCGCATCACCATCGCCAACGCCGGTCATCCGCCGCCCGTCCTGCTGCACCTGGGCGGCCGCGCGGAGGTCCTGCGGGTCCCGCCGGGCGCCCCCATCGGCGTGGGCGGCGTCGACTTCGAGGCCGTGGAGCTCGACGCGCCCGCGGGCGCCACGCTGCTGCTCTACACGGACGGCCTCGTCGAGTCCCGCCTGCGTGACGTGTGGACGGGCATAGAGCAGCTGCGCGAACGGCTCGCCGCCACCGCCCAGTTGACGGGCCATGACCACCCGCCGCCCCTGGAGGCCCTCTGCGACGACGTGCTCGACATGCTCGGCCCCGGCGACCGGGACGACGACATCGCGCTGCTCGCCGCCCGCTTCGACGGCATCGCGCCGAGCGACGTCGCGTACTGGTTCCTGGAGCCGGAGGACGCCACGCCCGCCCGTGCCAGGCGCCTGGCCCGCAGCGCCCTGGAGCGCTGGGGCCTGGAGGAGCTGACGGATTCCCTGGAGCTCCTGGTCAGCGAGGTCGTGACGAACGCCGTGCGGTACGCGTCGCGACCCGTGACCCTGCGCCTGTTGCGTACGGACGTGCTGCGCTGCGAGGTCGGCGACGACGTGCCGCAGCTGCCGCGCCTTCGTCAGGCGCGGGCCACGGACGAGGGCGGCCGCGGGCTCTACCTGGTCAACAAGCTGGCCCGGCGCTGGGGCGCGACGCGCCTGAGCACCGGAAAGGTGGTCTGGTTCGAGCTGAACCACAGCTGAGCGCGGAGCAGTTCACGGCGAAGGCCCCGGAAGCGTCCGCTTCCGGGGCCTTCGCCGTGCCAGGTGTCCCTCAGTCCCTGCCGGGCCGCCCGTTCGGGTTCTCCGGGATCTCGATGGAGTCCGTCGGGTCCGGCTCCTCCGGGTCGCCCGTCGGCTCCTCGGTGGTCGGCTCCTCCGTCGGCTCCTCGGTGGTCGGCTCCTCCGTCGGCTTCTCCGTCGTCGGGTCGTCCGTCGGCGGCTTCGTCGTCGGGTCCTCGGTCTCCGAGGGCTCCTCCGTCGGCTCCTTCGGGGCCTGCGTCGTCGGCTCCGGCGGCGGCGCGACGGCCGCGCCCATGGAGGTGTCCAGGTGGAACTCGCTGGGCGAGCCCATCGCGTCGAAGGTGTACGCCGCCCAGATCTGTGCCGGGAAGCTGCCGCCGTCGACACGCGGCAGACCGCCGGCGCCCTTCATGGAGACCTGCTTGCTCTGCTCGGCGGTGCCCGCGGCGCCCTCGCCGAACAGTCCGACGGAGGTGACCAGCTTCGGCGTGTAACCGACGAACCAGGCCGACTTGTTGTCGTCGGACGTACCGGTCTTGCCCGCCACGTCCTGCACCGGACTGCGCACCGCGCGGCCCGTTCCGTCGTCGACCACGCCGGTGAGGACCGAGGTGAGCGAGTCGGCGGTGCCGCGCTTGACGACCTGCTCGCCGATCGCGTCCGGCAGCTCGATCGAACGGTCCTTGTGCTCGACGGACGCCACGAGCTGGGGGGTGACCTTCTTGCCGTGGTTGTCGAGCGTGGCGTAGACGCCCGCCATCTCCAGCGGGCTCGCGCCCATGGTGCCCAGGGTCTGCGCGGGTACGGCGGGCAGGTCCTCGACGTCCATGCCCAGCTTGCCCGCGGTCTCCAGGACCTCGTCCATGCCGACGTCCACGCCCATCTGCGCGAAGACGGAGTTGATGGACTTGTTCATCGCCTTCTGGACGGTGACCGGGCCGTAGCTCTTGTCGTCCTCGTTCGGCGGCGCGAAGGCGACGTCGCTGCCCTTGACCGGGCGCTCGCTGGTGCCGTCGTAGACCGTGCTCGCCGTGATCGGCTGGCCGGACTGCGTCTTGGCGCCGTTCTCCAGGGCCGCGGCCAGGATCAGCGGCTTGAAGGTGGAGGCGGGCTGGTAGTCACGCCGGGTGGCGTTGCTGATCTGGTGCTTGACGAAGTCCTCGCCGCCGTACATGGCCACGACCTTGCCGGTCTTGGGGTCGACGGACGCGGCGCCCGCCTGCACCCGGGCGTCGGCCTTGCGCTTGTCGGGGTCGAGCTGGTCGTTCAGCTTCTTGTCGACGGCCTTCTCGAGAAGCTTCTGCTTCTTCTTGTCGATGTTGAGCGTGATCGTGTAGCCGCCCGCGTCGAACTGCTCCTCGCTGAGGTGACCGGCCTTCATGACCTCGGCCTTGGCCTCCCTGACGAGATAGCCGGCCTGCCCCTCCAGGCCGGGCGCCGCCTTGGGCTCCTGCGGCTTCTTGAACTTCAGGCCCTCGCGCTCGCTCGCCGACAGCCAGTTCTCCTCGACCATGTTGTCGAGCACGTAGTTCCAGCGCGCCTCGACCAGCTTCCGGCTGGCGGGCGTGGCGGACGTCCAGTCGTACTGGCTCGGGGCCTGGAGGAGCGCGGCGAGGTAGGCGCCCTGCGAGACGTCCAGCTTCTCGGCGTCGATGCCGTAGTACGCCTGGGCGGCGGCCTGGATGCCGTAGGCGCCGCGGCCGTAGTAGCTGGTGTTGATGTACCCGGCGAGGATCTTGTCCTTGCTGCTGTTCTGGTCCACCTTCAGCGAGATGACCAGTTCCCTGAACTTCCGGGTCACCGTCTGGTCCTGCGTCAAGTAGTAGTTCTTGACGTACTGCTGGGTGATCGTCGAGCCGCCCTGCTTGCCCTTGCCGGTGACGGTGTTGATCAGGCCGCGGGCCGTGCCCTTGAAGTCGACGCCCCTGTCCTTGTAGAAGGACTTGTTCTCGGCGGCCACGAAGGTGCGCTGGACCTTCTTGGGCACCTTGGCCAGGTCGACGACCTCGCGGTTCAGCTCGCCGGTCCTGGCGATGACATCGCCGTTCTTGTACTTGTAGACGTTGCTCTGGAGCTTGGCCGCGGCGTTGCCCTCGGGCACGTCGACCATCATGTAGAGGACGACGAAGCCGAGCATGCCGAGCAGGCACAGCCCGAAGAACGTCCCGAGTATCTTCTTCAGCGTGAAGAAGCGGCGTATGCCCGTGCGCTTGGGCTTGCCGCCGCCGGCTGGGCGTACGCGCGCTGCCCGGCGCGCGCCGCGCTGCCGCGCCTGTCGCTCTTCCGCTCGGCCCATGGCTCTGAGTGCTCCGCTTCCGTCTAGTCCTCATGCGTACGTCGAGTCAGCTCATGAAGCTAACACCGCACCCTGGGACAAACTCCTGCCGATCCGGTCTTTTCCGGACGTGACAATGAGCACCTGCCCTTGAGTACCGACGAACACAGGCCTCAGAAGGTTGCCCGTCTTTCGAACCTGTGAGCTGCCCGTGACAGGTATACACACCACGTATACACACGGTGTAGAGTGCTCCGCATGTCCATCGGTCACACCCTCCTCGGCCTTCTTGAGTCGGGCCCGCGCCACGGCTACGACCTCAAGCGCACCTTCGACGAGAAGTTCGGGCACGACAAGCCCCTGCACTACGGGCAGGTCTACTCGACCATGTCCCGCCTCCTGAAGAACGGCCTCGTCGAGGTCGACGGCATAGAGGCGGGCGGTGGCCCCGAGCGCAAGCGGTACGCGATCACCGAAGCCGGCATCACCGACGTCGAGCGCTGGCTCGCCACCCCCGAGAAACCCGAGCCCTACCTCCAGTCGACCCTCTACACGAAGGTCGTCCTCGCCCTCCTCACCGAGCGCGACGCCTCGGAGATGCTCGACGCCCAGCGCGCCGAACACCTGCGCCTGATGCGCATACTCACCGACCGCAAGCGCAAGGGCGACCTCGCCGACCAGCTGATCTGCGACCACGCCCTCTTCCACCTCGAAGCCGATCTGCGCTGGCTGGAACTCGCCGCCGCACGCCTCGGCAAGCTCGCCCAGGAGGTCCGCTCCGCATGACCCCCGCCGGTTCCCTTCTCACCGCCTCCGGACTCCGCAAGGCGTACGGTCCGACGACCGCTCTCGACGACGCCGAGTTCTCCATCCACCCCGGCGAGGTCGTCGCCGTGATGGGCCCCTCCGGCTCCGGCAAGTCCACCCTCCTGCACTGCCTCGCGGGGATCGTCAGGCCCGACTCGGGCTCCATCACCTACAACGGCCGTGAGCTCACCGGCCTGCCGGACGCCACGCTGAGCGCCCTGCGCCGCAGCGAGTTCGGCTTCGTCTTCCAGTTCGGGCAGCTCGTCCCCGAGCTGACGTGCGTGGAGAACGTCGCGCTTCCGCTGCGGCTCAACGGCGCACGGCGCAAGGACGCCGAGGCGACCGCCCGTACCTGGCTGGAGCGCCTGGAGGTCGAGGACGTCGCCGCCAAGCGGCCCGGCGAGGTCTCCGGCGGGCAGGGCCAGCGCGTCGCCGTGGCCCGCGCGCTCGCCACGAGCCCGCGCGTGCTCTTCGCCGACGAACCGACCGGCGCCCTGGACTCCCTCAACGGCGAGCGCGTCATGGAGCTGCTCACCGACGCCGCGCGCTCGACGAACGCCGCCGTCGTCCTGGTCACGCACGAGACGCGGGTCGCCGCCTACTCCGACCGCGAGATCGTCGTACGCGACGGCAGGTCACGCGACATGGAGCGGGCGATATGAGCCTCGACACCCGCGCGAAAGCCGATACGGCTGCCCGGCCGCCGCTCGCCGACGGCACCGCGACCGTGTCCATGGGGGGACCCCGCGCCTTCGTCCGCGACCTCGCCATGGGCATCCGCTTCGCCGTCGGCGGCGGCCGTGAGGGCTGGACCCGCACCCTTCTGACGGCGGTCGGCGTCGGCCTCGGCGTGGCCCTGCTGCTCGGCGCTGCGTCCGTGCCCAATCTGCTCCAGCACCGCGAGGACCGCTCGGTGGCCCGCTCTGCCGAGGGGCAGTTCTCCGGCAAGAAGGTCGAGCGGTCGGACTCCACGGTCCTCCAGCGCGACCTCCCCACCGACTTCCGCGACGCGACGGTGAGCGGCCGCGTGCTGCGTGCCGAGGGCGCGCACCCGACCCTGCCGCCCGGCCTGGGAAAGATCCCGGCGGACGGCGAGATGGTCGTCTCGCCCGCCCTGCGCGAGCTCTTGGACAGCTCCGACGGCGCCCTCTTGAAGGAGCGGTTCGGCGAGTACCGCGTCACGGGCACCATCGGCGACGCGGGGCTGACCAACCCCAGGGAGCTCTACTACTACGCCGGCTCCGACGCCCTCACCCCGGCCAAGGGCGGCCATCGGGTGGCGGACTTCGGCTACCAGGAGCCCGCGGAGCCCCTGGACCCGATGCTGATCGTCCTGGTGGTCCTGATCTGCGTGGTCCTGCTGACCCCGGTGATCATCTTCATCGGCACGGCGGTCCGCTTCGGCGGCGACCGGCGCGACCGGCGGCTGGCCGCGCTGCGCCTGGTCGGCGCCGACGCCCGCAGCGTCCGGCGGATCGCGGCGGGCGAAGCCCTGTGCGGCGCGCTGCTCGGACTGGCGCTCGGCGGCCTGTTCTTCCTGGGGGTGCGCGAGCTGATCGGCACCCTCGAAGGGTGGAAGATCAGCGCCTTCCCGTCCGACGTGGTGCCGCTGCCCGGCCTCGCCGTACTCGTCCTGCTCACCGTGCCGGTCACCTCCGTCCTGGTGACGCTGATCTCGCTGCGGGCGGTCTCCATCGAGCCCCTGGGCGTCGTGCGCAGCACCAAGCCGCGCAAGCGCCGCGTGTGGTGGCGCGTCGTGATGCCGCTCCTCGGCCTCGGCATCCTGCTGGCCGCCGGCCAGGTCGGCGGCGACATGGCCCCGCCGGTCTTCGCCATCGGCGCCGGCGCGACGCTCACCCTGGTGGGCCTCGCGGTGCTGCTGCCCTGGCTCGTCGAGACCAGCGTGACGCGGCTGCGCGGCGGCGGGCCCGTGCCCTGGCAACTCGCCACCCGAAGGCTCCAGTTGAGCAGCGGGACGGCGGCTCGGGCGGTCAGCGGCATCACGGTCGCGGTGGCGGGTGCCATCGCCCTGCAGATGCTGTTCGTCGCGATGCACGACGACTTCAACCAGACGACGGACAACGACCCCGCCCGCGCCAAGCTGGTCGTCAAGGCCGACTTCGGCGACGGTGAGCTCGCCGAGCGGATGATCGAGAAGTTCCGCACCACCAAGGGCGTCAAGAACGTCATCGCCACGACCGCCTCGTACGTCGTGCGTCCGGGCAAGCTGGAGAGCGGCGAGGACTTCCGGCCCCTGACCGAGCTGACGGTCGGCACCTGCGCGAACCTGCGCGAGCTGGCCCGGATCGGTTCGTGCCGGGACGGCGACACCTACGTCGTGCACACCGGCAACAAGAGGATGAACGCGTGGGTCGACCAGTCGGCCCGCCCCGGCAAGCCGGTCGACCTGAGCGTCGACAGCTGGGACGACCCCGGCAAGCGGCACGTCCCCTGGACGCTGCCCGCGGACTCCCGCACGGTCAAGGCCCGCCCCGACCCGGGCGGCGAACTGCACGACGGCATCTACGCGACGCCCGGCGCGATCGACATGTCCAAGATGGCCGACGCGTCGACGACCGCGATGATCCAGGTGGACCCGGGCACCCGGGACGCCGAGGAGTACATCCGCAACACCGCGGCCCACGTGGACCCGTTCCTCGACGTGATGACGCTGCGGGCGGTCGAGCGCGACAAGCAGTACGCCACCATCCAGACCGGTCTGCAGATCGGCGCGATGGCGACGATGGCGCTGATCGCGGCGTCCATGCTGGTCTCGATGATCGAGCAACTGCGGGAGCGCAAGCGCCTGCTTGCCGCCCTCACCGCGTTCGGCACCCGCCGCGCGTCGATGGCGTGGTCGATCCTGTGGCAGACCGCGATCCCGGTCGCGATCGGTCTCGCGCTCGCCGTGGCGGGCGGTCTCGGCCTCGGCTGGGTCATGGTCCGCATGATCCAGAAGTCGGTCACCGACTGGTGGCTCTTCGCCCCCCTGACGGTCGCGGGAGCCGCCCTCGTCGCGGTCGTGACGGTGCTCAGCCTGCCGCCGCTGTGGCGCATGATGCGCCCGGACGGCCTGCGCACGGAGTAACTCCCCTGTCAGGGGCGGCAGATACGGCGGAACGTTGCCGGTGCGGGGTCACAGCACCCGCACCGGCAACGGCTTCACGGCCCCCCTCATCGCGGCGGCCAGCGCCTCGTACTCCGCCGCGCGCGCGGCGCCCGTACGCATCGCAAGGGCGATCCGCCGGGTCGGTGCCGGGTTCGCGAAGTACCCGGTGAGCAGCTGGTTGCTGCGGCTGGTCTCGACGCGGACCGCGGTGCGCGGGAGCAGCGTCACACCGAGCCCGCCGGCCACCAGCTGTACGAGGGTGGAGAGCCCGGCGGCCGTCGTGGTCACCGGGGCGTCCGCGCGCCCGGCCTCCCGGCAGATGTCCAGGGCCTGGTCGCGCAGGCAGTGCCCCTCGTCGAGCAGCAGCAGCTTCAGCTCGCGCAGGGCTTCGCGCGGGATTCCCTCGCGGCCGCCGAGCCAGTGGTCGAGCGGCGTGACGAGCACGAAGTCCTCGTCGAACAGCGGGAGTTCGGCGGCACCGGGCACGCCGAGCGGCACGGCGAGAAGGAGCAGGTCGAGCCGCCCGGCACCGAGCCCCTCGATCAGCGAGGACGTCTGCTCCTCGTGCACCTGGAGATCGAGGTCCGGGTACTTCTCGTGGACGAGCCCGATGAGCGTGGGCAGCAGGTAAGGCGCCACGGTCGGGATCACGCCGAGCCGCAGCGCCCCGGTGAACGGCGCGCGCACCGCGTCGGCCTCCTCCATCAGCGCCCCGACCTCTTCGAGCACGGCCCTGGCCCGCACCGCGAGGCGCTCGCCTGCCGAGGAGAGCAGCACCTTGCGGGTCGTACGCTCGAGCAGGGTGACACCGAGTGTCTCCTCCAGGGCGGACACGGCACCGGAGAGCGCGGGCTGACTCATCCCTATTGCTACCGCTGCGTCCCTGAAGTGCAGGTGCTCGGCCACGGCCGCGAAGGCGCGCAGCTGCGCCAGGCTGGGCTGCTTGCCCCTATTTATTACTGGCACTGATAGCCACCTCCGATCAACAGGACAGAGTGTAGCTATTTCCATAATCAATGCACCCTGTGCCACGATCGACAGCAGTCCAACCCTGCGGAGCCCCTTACCGGGGTTCCTATGCTGCAAGGAGAGTCCGTGCTCACTGTCGGTGACAAGTTCCCCCAGTTCGATCTGACCGCCTGCGTCTCGCTGGAGAAGGGCGCTGAGTTCAAGCAGATCGACCACAAGACCTACGAGGGCAAGTGGAAGATCGTCTTCGCGTGGCCCAAGGACTTCACCTTCGTGTGCCCGACCGAGATCGCCGCCTTCGGCAAGCTGAACGACGAGTTCGCTGACCGCGACGCCCAGATCCTCGGCTTCTCCGGTGACTCCGAGTTCGTGCACCACGCCTGGCGCAAGGACCACCCGGACCTGACGGACCTGCCCTTCCCGATGCTGGCCGACTCGAAGCACGAGCTCATGCGTGACCTCGGCATCGAGGGCGAGGACGGCTTCGCGCAGCGCGCCGTCTTCATCGTCGACCAGAACAACGAGATCCAGTTCACGATGGTGACCGCCGGTTCCGTGGGCCGTAACCCCAAGGAGGTCCTCCGGGTCCTCGACGCCCTGCAGACCGACGAGCTCTGCCCCTGCAACTGGACCCAGGGCGACGAGACCCTCGACCCGGTCGCGCTGCTCTCGGGCGAGTGAACGGAGCTATCTGACATGGCACTCGACGAACTGAAGTCCGCCGTACCGGACTACGCCAAGGACCTGAAGCTGAACCTCGGCTCGGTCATCGGCAACTCGGACCTGCCGCAGCAGCAGCTGTGGGGCACGGTGTTCGCCTGCGCGATCGCATCCCGCTCCCCCAAGGTGCTGCGCGAGCTGGAGCCCGAGGCGAAGGCGAACCTCTCCCCCGAGGCGTACACCGCCGCCAAGTCGGCCGCGGCCGTCATGGCGATGAACAACGTCTTCTACCGCACGCGCCACCTGCTTTCGGACCCGGAGTACGGGACGATGCGGGCCGGCCTGCGGATGAACGTCATCGGTAACCCGGGCGTGGAGAAGGTCGACTTCGAGCTGTGGTCGCTCGCGGTCTCCGCGATCAACGGCTGTGGCCAGTGCCTCGACTCGCACGAGCAGGTGCTGCGGAAGGCCGGCGTGGATCGCGAGACGATCCAGGAAGCCTTCAAGATCGCCGCCGTGATCCAGGCGGTCGGCGTCACGCTGGACTCCGAGGAGTCCCTGGCGTAACGCCTCCCGGCACGACGAAAAGGCCCCGCTCAGCAGCTGCTGAGCGGGGCCTTTTCGCGATGCGCAATGCGTGATTCAGCCCGAAGGTGGCGGCTCCACCGGAGCGACGTCCGCCGCCGTCGCACCCCGCGGCTGCGGCGACTGCTTCAGGGCCGCCTCCCGGGAGTACGCCCGCAGATAGCCCACCACCGTGTTCGTCACGGCGACGAGCGGCACGGCCACCACAGCGCCTCCGATGCCCGCCACGAGCCCACCCGCGGCGACGGAGAGCACCACGGCCAGCGGATGCACCCGTACGGCACGGCCGAGGATGAACGGCTGCAGGATGTGCCCCTCGATCTGCTGCACGGCGAGGACCACCACCAGCGTCATGACACCGGTGAAGACGCCCTGGGTCACCAGACCCACCACCACGGCGAGCGCACCCGAGATCACCGCGCCCACCAGCGGGATGAACGCGAACAGGAAGATGAAGACGGCCAGCGGCACCGCCATCGGCACCCCGAGGAAGTAGATGCCGAGCCCGATGAAGATCGCGTCGATCAGAGCCACTATCACCGTGCCGCGCACATAGGCCGTCAGCGTGCGCCACGCACGCGGCCCCGCGCCCGCGATGCCGGGCCGTGCGGGCGCCGGGACCAGCTTCAGGACCCACTGCCAGATGCGCTTGCCGTCGTACAGCAGGAAGAGCGTCGAGAACATCGCGAGCAGCATGCCGGTCATGGTCTCGACGATCACGGTGACGCCTTCGAGCCCTGCCGACGTCAGCTCTTCCGTGTTCGCCCCGACCGCGTCCCGCAGGCTCTTGGCGATGTCGTTGATCTGGTCCTCGGTCACATGGAACGGGCTGTTGAGCAGCCAGTTGCGCAAGTCGTCGATGCCGTCCTGGAGCTGGCTGGAGAGCGTGTCCGCGTTCTCCATGACCTGCCAGACGACGAACCAGCCGACGAGCCCGATGACGACGAAGCCGAGCACGGCCGTGACGACGGTCGCGAGGCCCCTCGGCAGACCGAGCCGTCTGAGCCGGGCCACCGTCGGCTGCAGCATCGCCGTGATGAGCAGCGCCGCCACGAAGGCGAAGATGACCAGCTGCACGGCGCTGATGACCTTCATCAACACCCAGAGCGTGCCCGCGAGTACGAGAAGACGCCAGCCGGCCTCGGCCGCCACGCGCATGCCCCACGGCACCGCGTCGACGGGGTCGGGCCTCGCCGCTACGTCCGGGGCGTACGCGGGCGGTGCGGGGACCACGGTCTCCGTCCCCTCGGCGTCGTCCGCGGCCGACTGCCGCGAAGGCCGGGCGTCGTCCCCGAAGTCGTCGTCCGAGTCCGACCGCCTGCTCCTCCGCTCCCCCATCTCAGACAGTCCGGCTCCCAGCCGGCCGATCCACTCCGGTACTCGCGACATGATCCGTCCTCTTCCCCCGTCTCTCCCCATCACTCCCTCCTGGAAGTTGCGGGTCCGACCGTACACGGCTGAGGCCCCCCACCGGTTGACGGTGAGGGGCCTCGAAAGGTTGAGCTGAGTCGCGGCTCAGTACCAGTTGTTCGCCTGCCAGAAGTCCCAGGCTCCGCACGGGCTTCCGTAGCGGTCGTTCATGTAGCCGAGGCCCCACTTGATCTGCGTGGCGGGGTTCGTCTGCCAGTCGGAACCGGCCGAGGACATCTTGGAACCGGGCAGCGCCTGGACGAGGCCGTAGGCACCCGAGGAGGGGTTGC
The DNA here is from genome assembly GCF_053591915.1 of Streptomyces sp. NPDC002853. Taxonomy (NCBI): domain Bacteria; kingdom Bacillati; phylum Actinomycetota; class Actinomycetes; order Kitasatosporales; family Streptomycetaceae; genus Streptomyces; species Streptomyces sp. NPDC002853. The sequence continues at coordinate 489,028 of NZ_JBSFUS010000003.1, forward strand.
TGGCCTTGTAGTTCCAGGTGGACTCGTGGTTGACGATGTTGCTGAAGCACTGGAACTGGTCACCGGGGACCATCTGCCGTGCCATCGCCTGGACCTGCGAGACGGAGTACGAGGACTGCGGGGCGAAGTCCGAGGCGTCGCGCGCGGAAGAACGGCTGGCCTTGACCTCCGTCTTCTCCTCGCGCTCCTTCTTGGCGGCCGCCTTCTCGGCTGCCTCCGCCTTCTCGGCGGCCTTCTGCTTCGCGATCGCCGACTCGGCGGCCTTCTTGCGGGCCGCTTCTGCCGCGGACTTCTTCGCGGCCGTGTCCGCAGCCATGGCCTGTGCGTCGGCCTGCTGCGTCAGGGACGCGGTCTGCACCTGGGCCTGCTGACCCGCGGGGATGTCTGCGAGGAGTGTCGCGTCGCTTGCGGTCGCCTCGAAGTCGTTGTCATTCGAGGCGCCCGGGGTGCTGCCCGAGGCGACACCGACAACAGCGCCGACAGTGGTGACCGCGGTGGCGGATGCCACGGCGAATCCCCGGACCGAAATCCGGCTCACACGGTTTCCTTCCAGCATCGCCCGCTAGGTGACCTCGCGGACGCAATCTTGCCCCTGGCGCTGGCCTCCGCTTGGTATCGGTCACGGGAGGCACGGGCCCGGTGGGCAACTCCCGTGACGGGAGCGCCGCGTGGTGCTCGGGCGGCATGCGACGGCCACTATGAAGTTCTGGTTTTCCTGTGTTGCCGTACCGCTGGGGGTACACGTGTGTCGCATGCGGGGCCTGACAGGACCCAGACTCTGCCCCAGCCGGATGCCGCAAGGCAATTCTCCGTGCCGTGTGAAAGCTCACACCTCGTTTGCCCCAGGAGTTTTTCGGAAAAGGGCGGACGCCAAGACGCCGCCCGGCTAAGCTCCTTCGCTTCGCCGGGCGGCGCCAACTACTGCGTAACCAGGGTGAACTGGTCAGATCTGGCCGTCCTCCAGCATTTCGGTCACGAGCGCCGCGATCTGCGAACGCTCGGAGCGGGTGAGCGTGACGTGGGCGAAGAGCGGATGGCCCTTCAGCTTCTCGACGACGGCAACTACCCCGTCGTAGCGCCCCACTCGGAGGTTGTCGCGCTGGGCGACGTCATGGGTCAGCACGACCCGGGAGTTCGCCCCGATCCTGGACAGAACGGTCAAAAGGACGTTCCGTTCCAGGGATTGGGCCTCGTCGACGATCACGAACGCGTCATGCAACGAGCGCCCTCGGATATGGGTGAGCGGGAGCACTTCGAGCATGCCGCGCGCCGTCACCTCCTCGATGACCGCCTTGCCGGCGACCGAGCCCAGCGTGTCGAAGACCGCCTGGGCCCAGGGACCCATCTTCTCGGCCTCGGTGCCGGGCAGATAGCCGAGCTCCTGCCCGCCCACCGCGTACAGCGGCCGGAAGACCATCACCTTCTGGTGCTGGCGGCGCTCCAGGACCGCCTCAAGTCCCGCACAGAGCGCCAGAGCCGACTTGCCGGTGCCCGCCCGGCCACCCATCGACAGGATGCCGATGTCCGGATCGAGCAGCAGATCCAGCGCGATGCGCTGCTCCGCACTCCTCCCCTTGATGCCGAAGGCCTCACGGTCACCCCGCACGAGACGGACATTGCCCTCTGCCGTGACACGGCCGAGCGCCTTGCCCCTCTCCGACTGGATGGTGAGACCCGTGTGGACGGGCAGGTCCGCCGCCTCCGGTACATACAGAGTGTCTTCCTCGAAGAGGAGGTCCACCTGTTCGCCGGAGAGGGTCAGTTCGGACATTCCGGTCCAGCCGGAGTCCGTGATGGCGAGCTCGGCGCGGTACTCCTCCGCGAGGAGGCCGACCGAGGACGCCTTGATCCTCAGGGGCAGATCCTTCGACACGACGGTGACGTCGTATCCCTCTGCCTGGAGGTTGCGCGCTACGGCGAGAATCCGTGAGTCGTTGTCCCCCAACCGGTAGCCGGCCGGAAGCACGCCGGGATCGGAGTGGTTGAGCTCGACGCGCAGCGTGCCGCCCAGGTCGCCGATCGGGATCGGCGCGTCCAGGCGACCGTGCCGGACCCGGCAGTCGTCCAGGAGGCGCAGGGCCTGCCGGGCGAAGTAGCCGAGCTCGGGATGGTGCCGCTTCGCCTCGAGTTCCGTGACCACGACGACGGGCAGCACGACTTCGTGCTCGTCGAAGCGGTACATGGAGTTCGGGTCAGCGAGCAGAACGCTGGTGTCGAGAACATAGGTGCGCCTGTCGGGCATGCGGCGCTTTGTGCTGGTCACCACGGAAGGACGTACCCCCTCGGATGAGGTCGGGGAGCGACGGGAAGGATGCCGGGAGAAGTCCGGACCGGTCTCGTGCCGCATGCGCGGGCCGAGCTCCGGCCCTCCACTTCGCCCGTACTCACCGCACGGTCGTCCTGGTGCAAAGGGCCTCCCGGGCGGACGGCCCCATGCCGCCCGCTGAGATACGACATCCGTGAATCGGATGTCGACCTGGAAGGCTTATTCCCTCGAACGCGCGCAGCCATGCCAGGGCATATGACGGCGCGTCCGTGAACTCTGGGTTACTCGCGCCCCACCGACGCGAGCACCTCCCGTGCCCCGTGGGGCGTCAGCCGCCGTAGCGCCGGTGCCTGGCCGCGTAGTCACGCAGCGCACGAAGGAAGTCGACCTTGCGGAAGGCCGGCCAGAAGACTTCACAGAAGTAGTACTCGGAGTGGGCCGACTGCCAGAGCATGAAGCCGGACAGACGCTGCTCACCACTCGTTCGGATCACCAGGTCGGGGTCCGGCTGGCCACGGGTGTAGAGGTGCTTGGAGATCAGGTCGACGTCGACGGTCTCCGCGACGTCCTCCAGGCTCGTGCCCTTGTCGGCGTGGTCCAGGATCAGCGAGCGGACCGCGTCGGCGATCTCCTGCCGGCCGCCGTACCCGACGGCCACGTTGACCAGTATTCCCTTGTTGCCGTGGGTGGCCTGCTCGGCCTCCTTCAGGACGGCCTGGGTGCGGGCGGGAAGGAGGTCCATCGTGCCCACGTGGTGCACGCGCCAGCGGCCGTCGGTGGCGAGGCTGCGGACCGTGTCCTCGATGATGCCGAGGAGCGGGATGAGCTCCTGCTCGGGGCGGTCGAAGTTGTCCGTCGACAGCATCCACAGGGTGACGACCTCGACGTCCGTCTCGGCGCACCAGCCGAGGAACTCCTCGATCTTGTACGCGCCCGCCTGATGGCCCTGTTCGGTGGTCCCGCCGGATGCCTTCGCCCAGCGCCTGTTGCCGTCGAGGATGACCCCGATGTGCTTGGGCACCTGATCGTGGTCGAGGCGGCCTTCCACCCGGCGTGCGTAAAGTCCGTACACCAGGTCGCGCAGGTTCACTTCTGTCAGCCCCTCCATGCAGATGGCAGTCCCCGAAGGCGAAAGCCTACCGCTGTGAGGCCGGGCCGCTGCCCTCGGGTGATGCGGGCCCTCCGCCTCCCGGTGGCGCCGGGCCGGGCCCCGGAAGTTGCATGGCTGAAGTAGCTTCATACCCATGAACGACACGTCTCTGTACCAAGCGGCAGCGGACCGTTACGACGCCATGGAGTACCGGCGCACGGGCCGCAGCGGCCTGAAGCTGCCCGCCGTCTCCCTCGGCCTGTGGCACAACTTCGGCGACGACAAGTCCCTGGAGAGCCAGCGCGCGATCCTGCGCCGCGCCTTCGACCTGGGCGTCACGCACTTCGACCTGGCGAACAACTACGGCCCGCCGGCCGGTTCGGCCGAGCTCAACTTCGGCAAGCTGTTCGCCCAGGACTTCGCCCCGTACCGCGATGAATTGGTCCTCTCGACCAAGGCGGGCTACCTCATGCACCCCGGCCCGTACGGCGAGTGGGGTTCGCGCAAGTACCTGCTTTCGTCCCTCGACGCCTCGCTCAAGCGGATGGGCGTCGATTACGTCGACATCTTCTACTCGCACCGCTTCGACCCCGAGACCCCGCTCGAAGAGACGATGGGAGCGCTCGCCTCCGCCGTACAGCAGGGCAAGGCGCTGTACGTGGGTGTCTCCTCCTACAACAGCGAGCAGACCGCCGAAGCGGCGCGCCTGCTGCGGGAGATGGGCGTTCCCGCGCTCATCCACCAGCCCTCGTACTCGATGATCAACCGCTGGACCGAGGACGACGGCCTGCTCGACACGCTCGAGGACGCGGGCATGGGCTGCATCTCGTTCGTGCCGCTGGCGCAGGGCCTGCTCACGAACAAGTACCTGAAGGGCATCCCGGAGGGTTCGCGCGCCACGCAGGGCAAGTCGCTCGACCCCGACCTGCTGAGCGACGAGGTCGTACGCCGCCTCAACGGCCTGAACGACATCGCGGCGCGCCGCGACCAGTCGCTCGCACAGCTGGCCCTCAACTGGGTCCTGCGCGACGAGCGGATGACCTCGGCGCTCATCGGCGCCTCCAGCGTGAAGCAGCTGGAGGAGAACGTCGCGGCGCTGGCGGGCCCGAAGCTCACGGACGAGGAGCTTGCCGAGATCGACACGTTCGCGGTGTCGACGCCGGGCACGAACATCTGGGCCGGGCGCGGCTAGTTCTGGCGTGGACGCCTCAGCCGGGGTACCCCTGGCCCTGCCACTGCGCCGGGTCGGGGGTGCGCGGGCGCTTGAACCAGGCACCTGCGGGGCCCTGGCTGAGCAGGATCACGAGCGCGATCGAGCAACCCACGAGGATGAGGCCGCCCAGCCCGGCGCCTCGGCCGAGGGAGCCCAGCCCGACCAGGATCTGCACACTGCTGAGCACGATCGACGCGACGCGCTTCCCGTGACCGGGCGACTGAAAGAGGGAAGCGAGTACGCACAGGGGGATCAGCAGGAAGTTGGCTCCGATGACCGCGCCGGCGGCCGCGGGCCCGTAGACCGCGCCGCCGATGATCGAACCGAGCACGCACATCCCGGACAGCACCCAGATGATGATCTGCGCGGCGCGCACGCTGCTCGGCATCCCCTGCGGCGGCATGGGCCCGTAGCCCTGTCCGAAGCCCTGCCCGTGACCGGGTCCGTACCCCTGCCCGTAAGCGGGCCCGTACCCCTGTCCGTACCCGGGGCCGGGGTCCTGTGCGGGGCCCGGGTAGGCGGGTATTCCCGCTTGAGGGTTCTCGGGCGGCGGGGGGAATGAGGGGACCTGATTCGACATGTCCCTGACGATAGCCGCACGACCCGCGCCGACGATCATGTGGGCTCATCCGCACCCCCGGCCCTGCGGGCACAAAAAATCGGGCCGGTCCGTGGGGGGGAGACGGACCGGCCCGAGGGGGGGTTTCCACCATAACCCTTCGTGAGGGAAGTCGCGCGCATCGGCGTGCCACAACTACTCTCCGAAATCGCCCGGCGACTCCGCGGCCCTGCTCCCCCACCGCATTTCGGCCTTGGCGGCATATTCCGGCCCCGCCCAGCGGTAGCCCGTTGGAGGGACGGGGCACGGGCGCCCACTTGACGCCGTGGCCGTGCGGGCCACTAGCTTCGGCCGGCATGGCGATGCTTCTGCTCCCGACCGGCCGGACGCTCCCCCTGGAGATCGCGGACTCCGCGGCCGCACGGCGGCGCGGGCTGCTCGGCCGTGACGGGGTGACCGGGGCGATGCTGCTGAGCCCGGCGAGCAGCGTGCACACGGTGCGAATGCGGTTCACCGTCGACGTGGCATACCTGGACCGGGAGCTGCGGGTGCTGTCCGTGCGGACGATGCGCCCCTGGCGGATCGGCCGCCCCCGGCCACGGGCCCGGCACGTCCTGGAGGCGGAGGCCGGGGCGATGGCGGGGTGGGGCGTGTGCCGGGGGGTGCGGGTGCGGGTCCAGGTGTGACCCGGCCGAGCAGAAGCCAAGAGGTGCAGAGAGGGGGCGCGCGGGCCGCGCAGTCCCCTCCACCGCGCGGCGCCGCACACGTGGCTTTGCTCACGCGAATTCGCCTTGGTCTGAACTTACGTGATTCTCGCCGCCGGATCGAGCCAGTCCGGATAACGATGCGGAATCAACGCCACCTGTTCCGGGATCACTTGGCTTGTTCGGCCCGTAGGCCACGCTTGGCCAACGATCGGCCCCGGCAGGCAACCATCGGCCCGCTTTCCCCGTCAGGCGGCTTTGCCGTCCTTCTTGCACTCGCGGTTGGCCACCAGCTGCTCCATGTTGTCGTCGCCCCACACGCCCAGCGGGATCAGCGCCTCGTTCAGGGACGCGCCGAGGGGGGTCAGCGAGTACTCCACCTTCGGCGGCACCTCCCGGTACACCTCGCGATGCACGATGCCGTCGGACTCCAGCTCGCGCAGCTGCTGGATGAGGACCTTCTCGCTGATGCCGGTGATGTGCCGCCGGAGCTCGCCGAAGCGCAGCGTCCTGCCCGCGTACAACGCCCAGAGGATCATCGGCTTCCACTTGCCGCCGACGACGTCCACGGCGGCGTCGAGCCCGCAGGCGTACAGCGTCTTGGTCTCCTTGCCGCTCACCGGATCCGCGCTCCCCGAATTACCCTCCGCGCCGCTCTTCGGCATGGTCCACTCCTCGTGTCCGCAGAGCCAGTTCCCCGGTCGACAGTACCGAAGGAGACCCCGATGAGCGCCCCTTCCACCGTCACATGGAGTGCTGCCAACGCCCGGCGCATGGAGCGGCAGTTCCTGCGGACTCCGGCGAGGCCGGGCGAGGCCGGACCCGCCGAGGTGGTCGACGCGATGCTCGCCGCGCAGGCGCAGGTGATGTCGGCCGCGGAACTCTCGGTGGGGCTGCGGATGGACGGGGCGACCCGGCAGGACGTACGGGACGCGCTGTGGGGTGTGGAGCCGAGCCTGGTCAAGACGTACGGGCCGCGTGGCACGATCCACTTCCTGCCGACCGCGGAACTCCCCTTCTGGACGGCCGCGTTGTCCGCGTTTCCCTCCGGACCGAGCCCGTTCAAGGCGGGTGACCGGCTCTCCCCCACCCAGACGGAGGAGATCGTGAGCGCGATCGGCGAAGCACTTGACGGGGTCCGCCTGACCATCGACGAGCTGAGCGAGGAGGTCGTGGCGCGTACGGGGCCCTGGGCGGGCGACCTGGTGCTGCCCGCCTTCCAGGGGATGTGGCCGCGGTGGCGCTCGGTCATGCATCTCGCGGGCCACCGCGGGGTGCTGTGTTTCGCACCGAACCGGGGACGCAAGGTGACGTACACGCGCCCGCCGGTGTCCGATGCCCCGCCGCTGTCCGCCGAGGTGGCGACGGGACAGCTGGTCCGGCGCTTCCTGTACGCGTACGGGCCCGCGAAGCCACGCGAGTTCGCCAAGTGGGCGGCGGCACCGGACGGCTGGGCGGCCGGCGTCTTCGCGTCGCTGGCATCCGCCGGAACGATCGAGGAGGTGTCGATGGAGACGCCGGGGACGGACGGGGCGGCGTCCGCGTGGGTGGTCGCGGGGGACACGGAGTTCCTGGGGGAGCCGGCGCGGGGTGTGCGACTGCTGCCGTACTTCGACGCGTACGTGATCGCCTCACACCCACGGGCGAAACTCTTCCCGGGCCGGGCCTACGAGCGCGCACTGGCCGGGGGCCAGGCGGGCAACTTCCCGGTGCTGCTGGTCGACGGAGTCGTGTCCGGAGTCTGGCACCAACGCCGCTCCGGACGCCGCCTGACGGTCACGGTTGAGCCCCTGGACACACTGGGCGCGGCCCAGGAGCGGGAGCTCGCGGGGCAGGTGGAGCGGGTGGGGGAAGTGCTGGAGGGGGTCGCGGAGTTGGTGGTGGGGAGGGTGGAGGTGGGGGCGCACGCCTAGGAGGACGACGACCGGGCTTACATGGGACGGCGGCACCGGCTGGTGTCGCTGCTGGTGCCGTACTGCTGGTGCACTGCTGGTGCACAGCTGCTCAACGCTTGCGGGCGTCGAAGAGGTGGCGTGTGCTGTGGGCCACGAAGGAGCCGTCCGTCTCGATCTGGGCGTGCAGTTCCCGCAGCCGCGACCAGTACCGCTCCACCGAGAAGTCCGGCACCATCCACACCACCTTGCGCAGGAAGTGGACGACGGCACCGACGTCGTAGAACTCCATCCGCAGCCGTTCCGCCCGCAGGTCGACGATCTCCAGGCCCGCCGCTTCCGCCTCGGCCCGCTCGCCGTCGGGGTGGCGTGCGTTGCGCACCTCATCGGGCTGCGGACCGAGGAAGTACTCGACGACCTCGAAGACGCTCGCGGGGCCCACGTGCTGGGCGAAGTACGTGCCCCCCGGACGCAGCACGCGGGCGATCTCGTCGAAGTGCGCCTTCACCGGATGCCGGCTGGTGACCAGGTCGAACGCCTCCGCCGCGAACGGCAGCGGCGCGTCCTCCGGCGAGGCCACGACCACCGCGCCCCGCGGATGCAGCAGCGAGGTGGCCTTGGCCACGTTCGGCGCCCACCCCTCCGTGGCGACTACGAGCGGCGGCAGGGAAGGCGCGGACGCGAGGACCTCGCCGCCGCCGGTCTGGATGTCGAGCGACGCGGTGGCGTGCCCGAGCCGCTCCCCCATGGCGTGCGCATACCGCCAGGAGGGCCGCTCCTCGGTGGCCCGCCCCTCGAACCAGGAGAAGTCCCAGCCCTCGGTCGGTGCCGACTCCGCTTCCGCCACAAGTACGTCGAAACCGCTCATGGACCGATCTTCGCATCACACAGGGGCATCTGCGGTGACTGCCGTCCCCCGCATCCCAACTGCCGCTTATCCAGCCTTAATTAGGACACGCATAGAGTCCGATCATGACTTCAGAGAACCAGCGGCCTGGTGACGCGTCGGCCCCCTCGCCCGTCACCTTCATCAACATCTTCGAGATCGCTCCCGAGGACGTCGACGCCTTCGCCGAGAAGTGGGAGCAGCGGGCCGCCCTCATGAGCCAGAAGCCCGGCTTCATCGACACCCGGCTGCATCGCGCCCAGTCCCCCGACGGCCGCTTCCAGCTCGTGAACGTGGCCCACTGGGAGAGCCAGGAGGCGTGGGAAACGGCAGCCGCCGACCCGGCCTTCGCGAACCGCGCGAACGCCGCGCGCGACTCCAAGGAAACCCCGGTCACGGCGAACCCGGGGCTGTACGACGTGGTCGTACGTTTCCCTTGACGCACCCGGGGCGGGGTGCCGGGTCCGGATACGACCCCGAGCACCCCGAGCACCCCTAGCACCCCTAGCATGCGTGTCCGCTCCAGGGGGGCCAGAGGTTGTGTCGGTCAGCCGGGGTGCGGCTGCCTCGCCACGAGCCCGTCGAAGTCTGTCGAAGTCCTCGTTCAGATACGTCGCTTCGACCCATCTGCCTCGTGCCGTCGCCTAGCTCTGCGCGCCCGCGTCGCTGGCTCCCGTCCCCCCTCGCGGGAAAGTGACCTCGACTCGGCGGTTCTTCTTGCGGCCCTGCTCGGAGGTGTTGTCCGCGATCGGATAGTCCTCGCTGTAGCCGCGTACGGAGTACGTGACCTCGGGGCCCAAGTAGCTCGCCAGCTTGTCGTGCACCGCTTCCGCGCGCTTACGGGACAGGGTCTTGCCGTGGCTGTAGGAGCCGAGGTTGTCCGTGAAGCCGAACACCCTGACGGTCGTCGCCTTCTGCGCCTTGGCCTCTTCCGCGATCGCCTTGATACGGGCGTTCGCCTCGGGGTTCAGCTTGTTGCTGTCCTTGGGGAAGAGGACTTCCGCCTGCAGCGCGAACTTCACGTCCGTGTTGGTGTCCTCGCGGCGCTCCTCGCCGCCGAGATCCTCGACGACCGACTTGATGTCCAGGACCTTCGCCGGAGCGAGGGTCGCCCCATCGGCCAGCTTCAGCCCCGGGCTGTTGGAGTCGACCTCGGGGGGCGGGGATGTGGTGGTGCTGCCCGGGGGTGCGCTGGGGTCTTCGTCGTCGGCGTGGGCAGGGATGCCGCTGAGGAAGACCAAGGCCGCGAGGGTGACTGTGGCTGTGGCGAGGGTGCGGGTGTGGGTGCGGGTGCGGCTGCGTGATCGTGGGTGGCCCATGGGTCACTCACCCTCGGAGATTTCGATGGAGGCGGGGGGCATGGCGCCCACCTGGAAATCGACCTTGGATGTGGCTTCCGGCGGGGCAGGGAACTGGGCAAACCAGTCAGCGGTCTGGCCGGGCTTCACACCGCCCGTGAATTTCGTGCACAGGCACCGTCCCTCCGTGTCACGGAGTACGAGGTACTTCTTCTTCCCCGCGTTGTCGATCAGGTTGGCTCCAGCCACCGATGACCCGTTCTTGTTCAGCTCGCGCTCTTCGCCCCGCCAGTTGGCCGCAGCCCAGAACTTGCCCCCGCTGTTGGTCACCTTGCCCGACACGGTGACGAAACCGCCCTCGTCACGAACGGCAGACGAGACCGTCAGGGTGATGTTCTCCTCCCCCTTCACCTCTGCCAACACTTGGTCCGTTGCCGGAGCCTTGGTCTGCTCGTCCTTGTCCTCGTCACCCCCACTGCTCTTGGTCGTCGCGGGTGACGAAGCACCCTTCTCCGACTTGTCATCGTTGCCGTCGTCCCCACCACCACAGCCGGCGACCGTGAGGACCAGCCCAGTAGTGATCGCCACAGCGGTCATTGCCCTGCGGGTCTTTTTGGTGCGCCGAATGCTCATCGGTACGGATTCCTTCTTTCGTCGGCCACTCATCAGTCAGCCAGGTGGACAGAGAAGAGAACGGACGCATCCGGAAGATCGTCCAGCTTGAAGTCGTCCGGATCGATCTCGAAAGATTCGCCGCCGTCGCAGTCGAATTCCACGGCCTTCTCGGGGTCCTCCGAAGGGGCAACATCGCAGCGCGGCTTGATGACAGCGGTGGCCTCGGCCTGAGCGTGCTGGGACTCCGTGCCCGGGATGATCGAATCGCCCACCGTGTAGTTGGTCTCGATCTCCACCCGGAAACCCGGATAACCGTTCACTTCGGCCGGGCCGAAGCCGACGACGGACGAGTCGTTGTCCGCAGCGAGCGCATCCGCCGCGCCTTCGGCGCCGGCGCCGTTGAATCCGTCGCCGTCCAACCAGTCGAGCCAGTCATCGCCCTCACCGATGGACTCCCCAAGGCCGTCGACGAGTTCGTCCCTGGCATCTTGCGCAGCCGCCAGGGCTGCAGCATCAGCAGCGGATTGGGCACCGTTCCGCGCAGATGCGGCTTGCGCGAAAGCGAAGAACGCAAACGCAACAAAGAGCAGAATCCCCGTCAACCAGATGTAGATGGGGAGAGTCTGCCCTGTGTCATCGAGGCGACGACTGCGCCTCAGCCACCGATCACGTCCGACACCGCGTCCTGGATCGCTCCGGAAATCTGGCCGTCGAGCCCCAAGCCGTCGATCAGAACGAAGATCCCCGCAATAAGAATCATCAACCCCGCATACTCCACAAACCCAGCCCCCGCATCCCGCTCCCTCCCCCGAACCCGGGAAGTCACGGTGGCGGTCCAATCGACCCAGACTCTGAGTACGCGTTCCTTCAGCACGACGGCCCCTTCTCTCCCACCCGATACACGCACACGTACACGCATCCGCACTCGCACTCGCGCCCGCACCGCGCATCGCACCGCTGGCGCGACCAATTCCGACGCCGCTGTCGTCATAGGCAACGTACGCGAGATCTTGTGACCCAACAGCCACTCTCCGCAACCAATACCTTCTGCGGCGCGGAAGTTGGCGAGTTCCCTTCCCCGGTGGCGAGGTCATCACGCACCCCGGGGGCATGCGGTGGAGGTCCACGACCGGGCAGGCGGTGAGCCGACGTGTTTCACGACTTCCCCTTTCGCGCATACCGTGAACTCAGCTTTTGCAAAAGCCAGTTGGGGAGTGGCGGCACGGCGGGGGCCGACCCCGGGGTTGCCGCGCCCTTCCCGCTCATCGAGCGACTGTCCCATACTTGGTTGCAGCCGCGAAGAGATTTCGCGGAGTGGCTTGATACCGGCGATGCCGGGGGTACGGGGGATACCGGCACCCGCCCCGCGGTGGTACGGACCGCTCATGGTTCCCTCACTTCCCCAGGATCGAGCCGAAGTCCGAACCCGAGCCGAGAAACATTCCCGCCGCGATCAGAATCATCGTGGCCGGAAGCATGAAGACCAGCGTGACCATCGTGGCCTTGGGGATCGTCTTCGCCGCCCTGCGGCGGGAGTTCTGGGCGTCCGTGCGGCGCATGTCCGTTGCCAGTTGGATGAGCGTGTCCGCGATCGGTGAGCCGAGCTCCTCGCCCTGCTGGAGCGCCGAGACGAACTGGGAGACCTGTTCCGAGGCGTTCCTGCGGCGCAGTTCGTCGAAGGCTTGTCTGCGGCTCACTCCCATGTCCATCTGGCGCAGGGTGATGCGGAGTTCGTCCGCCCAGGGGCCCTCATAGCGTTCCGCCACGCGGTCAAGGGCCTGGCGGAAGCCGAGGCCCGCCGAGACCACCACCGCGAGTACGTCCAGGAAGTCCGGCAGTGTGCGGTCGATGACCTCGCGCCGTTCCCGTATCGCCTGCCAGATCAGCGCGTCCGCCGCCGTCACGCCGAAGGCGAAGGTCAGGAGGCCGAAGAGCGCGGCGCCGTTGGTGAGGAAGACCAGGCCCATCACGACGCCGAAGATGCCGTAGACCGCCCTGCGTGCCGCATAGCGGTCGATCGTCAGGCCACCCGGGTTGCCCGCCATGTCGATCTTGCGGCGCTTGGCGTCCACCCGTTTCGGGCCCATCAGGCGCAGGACCAGGGGTGCGAAGCGCATGCCCAAGCGGTCCACCGCCGAGCCCGCCGTCGATACGCGGGTGGCGCCGACCTCCAGGGCGATCGCCAGGTCGGAGGGGAGCTTCGCCTCCGCGCGGTACATGCGGATGCCCTGACAGACGCCCGCCACCGCGAGGCCCATCACGGCCGCCATCGCCAGACCGAACACGTCGCCCCTCCCTACACTTCGATCTTGCCGAGGCGCCTGATCACGAAGAAGCCCACCGCGTACAGGCCCAGCGCGATCAGGATCAGCGTCTGGCCCATCGGTGAGCCTGTCACCCTGGCCAGCGCGCCCTCGTTGGAGGAGTTGATGAGGAGCAGCGAGCCGAGGCCCAGGAGCGGGACCGTGAAGGCCGTCGCGTGGACCTCCGAGAGCATCGTGCGTACCTCGCGCCGCGTCTCCTTGCGGTCCTCCAGGGTCTGCGTGAGGTTCCGGAGGGAGTTCACCACCGAGCCGCCCGCCTTGTTGGAGAGGACCAGGGTGGTGACGAGGACCACCAGTTCGCGGGACGGGAGGCGTTGGGCGAGTTCACCCAGGGTGTCGTCGATCGAACGGCCCATGGTCAACTGGTCCGCCACCATGGAGAGTTCCTCGCCCGCCGGCGCCTCAAGCTCCTCGGCCGCCATCGCCAGCGATGTGCGCAGCGCCAGGCCGGCCGCCGTCGCGTTGGCCAGGATGCGCGCCACGTCCGGGAGTTGGTTGATGAACGCCTCGATGCGCTTCTGACGTTGCCAGTTGAGGAACACGACCGCGCTCCAGACGGCCACGATGCCCGCGATCGGGCCGAAGAACGGGGCCAGTGTGGCCGCCGCCATGAGCCAGAGCGCGGCGACGACCGCCACGACGTAGATGAAGAACTCGCCCGCCGTGAGGTCGAGTCCCGTCGCCGAGAGGCGCAGGTGGATGGCCCGGCCGAGGCGGGTGCGGCGCAGGCGGCGGTCGACGGCCGAGAAGCGGCGACCACGGCCGCCGGCGTCGGCCGTGCCGGGGCCGATCGACAGGCGGTCGACCAGTGCCTGGCGCTGAGCACGGCCCGACGCGTACGCGTGGACTCCCGCGACGGCGAGCGTGCCGGTCAGGATCGTCGCGCCGAGGGCCAGGAGCTCAGGGTTGTCCATCAGCCGGCCCTCCTTCTCGCCACGGTCGCCGCCCCTCTCGTCACGGTCATCAGCCGATCGCCTCTCTCGTGTTCAGTACGTCGATGGCCTGGGCCACGCCGAAACCGGGCGGCACGGGCTCACCCGCGACGTACAGCCGCTCGGCCACTGAGCGCGGCAGCGGCAGATGCTCGAAGTAGCCGTGCACGCGGCGGTCCAGGCCGTTGCCGCCAGGCTGACGCGGCACGAAACGGGTCACCGGGGCGATGCGGAACTGTTCGCGGCCGTGCGAGACGAGCAGGACGATCTCGGCGACCTTGCGGGAGCCGTCCGCGTGCCGGGCGAGCTGGACGACCACGTCGACCGCCGAGTTGATCTGGTCCTTCAGTGCTTCGAAGGGGATCTGGACCTCGGACATCGAGCCGAGGGTCTGCAGGCGCATCAGGGCGTCCTCGGCCGTGTTCGCGTGGACCGTCGCGAGGGAGCCGTCGTGGCCCGTCGACATGGCCTGCAGCATGTCGAGGGTCTCGCCGCCTCGGACCTCACCGACGATGATGCGGTCGGGGCGCATGCGGAGGCTGTTGCGTACGAGGTCGCGGATGGTGATCTGCCCCTTGCCCTCCACGTTCGGGGGGCGGGATTCGAGACGGATGACGTGGTCCTGCTGCAGCTGGAGTTCGGCCGAGTCCTCGATGGTGATGATGCGTTCGTGGGAGGGGAGGAGGCCGGAGAGGGCGTTCAGGAGAGTCGTCTTCCCGGAGCCCGTGCCGCCGCTGACGATGATGTTGAATCGGGCCCGTACGAAGGCGGACAGCAGGAGCAGCATGTGCTCGTCGAGCGAGCCGAGGCCGATGAGCTCGTGCAGCGTGTACGCGCGGGGGAAGCGGCGGATGGTGAGCGTCGCGCCGGTCAGGGCGAGCGGCGGGATGATCACGTTCACTCGCTCGCCGGTGGGCAGGCGCGCGTCGACCATGGGGTTCGACTCGTCGACGCGGCGGTTGACCGTGGAGACGATGCGTTCGATGGTCTGCATGAGCTGGTCGTTCGACGCGAAGCGGAGGGGGAGCTGTTCGACGCGTCCGGCGCGCTCGACGAAGATCGAGTCGGGGCCGTTGACCATGATCTCCGTGATGGAGGCGTCGGCGAGGAGCGGTTCGAGTACGCCGAGTCCCAGGGCCTCGTCCACGACGCGGCGGATGAGCTGGGAGCGCTCCGAGGTCGAGAGGACGGGGCCCTCGCGGCTGATGATGTGGCCCATGACGCGTTCCAGGCGGACGCGGCGGTCCGCCGCCGTCAGGGACGACATCTCGGCGAGGTCGATCTCTTCGAGGAGCTTGGAGCGGTAGACGGCGACGAGGCTGTCGTCGCGGCTCGGGTCGTTTCCCTTGCCGTGGTCGTGCGGGGTCGCCATGCGGTCGCGGAGGCTCATCTGTTCTCTCTCAGCTCCCGTCTTCGTCGTCGTCGTTGGGCATCGTGGCCGACTTCGTGACGGACCAGCCCGCGTCCACGAAGGGCAGCAGCGTGGGGACCTGGACGGTGACGTCCGCCGTGGTCGTGGCGCCGCCGCCGCTGATGGCGACCTGGGCGTCGAGGTTGCCGTCCATCGCCGCCATGCCCGCGGCTTCGCCGCCCTCGCCCTGGGAGGCGACGCGGGCCGCAGCGCGGGCGCCCGAGCCCGCCTGGTTGACGGAGTATCCGACGAGGCCCAGCTGGATGGTGGCCAGGCCGATGAGGAGCAGGACGGGCAGGAAGCCGGCGAATTCGAGCATGGATACGCCACGGTCGGTCCTGAGGGCGGTCCTGAGGGCGTTCCAGCGGGGATTCCTGTGCCGGAGCCGATGCCGGGGCCGGTGCCGGAGCCGACGCGCGCCGTCTGTCACCGGCTTGGCCGCATGCGTCCGGACGGGCCGGACGCACCGGACGGGCCGGCTCTTCCATGGCCTCACCCGTCCTCACCCTCCTTCGCCGCCCCCGCCTCCCCGCTGACGCTCCACCCCGCGTCGATTCCGGGGAAGAACAGCGGGACGTCCGCGTCCACGTGCGCCTTCCACACCGTCCCCTCGTCCGTGCAGGCCACCTCCGCGCCCTGCCATGCCGACGGCAGATGCTCCTTGGCCGCGGCCTCGCACGCCGCCGCGCCGCCCTCTCCCACCGCGTACGCGGCCGTAGCGGCGCGCGCCGCCTCGTCCGCGGCGTTTCCCGCCAGGGAGAACGTGTAGCCGTACAGCGCGCACTGCCACAGGAGGCCCATCACGGCGAGCAGCAGCGGGAACATCCCGGCGAACTCCAGGGTGACCGCGCCCCGGTCGCCGCTGACGCGCTTGCGCAGGGTCAGCCGCTTGGCGCTGCCGCTCGCCGCCTCCGGGTCCACCAGGCCGAGCTCGCCCGCCAGCGCCCACAGCGCCTGCTTGACCGTCGACTTGCTGTCCAGGTCCTGCATGCGGCCCGCGTCGACCGCGCCCTGCAGCTCCTTGAAGTTCGCGGGGACGGTGGTGCGGGCCACTCGCGTCCCCGTCACCCGTTCCACCAGGGACGGCTGGATCTCCGCGCCCTTGCCGTGGCGGTTGACGACCGTGAGCGTCTCCTCCGCCTTGCGGATCTGGAGGCGGTCCCACAGGCGCACCATGCGCTTGGCGGCGCGTACGGAGACGACGTCCGGGGTGACCAACAGGATGGCCTGGTCGGCGAGTTCGACGGCGGCGGCGCTCGCCCCGGTGACGTACGTGCCGCAGTCGACGAGCACGACGTCGTAGCGGCTGCGCAGGGCGCCGAGTGTCTGGCGGGCCACCCGGTCGGTGATCTCCTCGCCCCGCTCGCCCTCGCCGGGGGCAAGGAGGAGGCCGATGCCGGTCTCGTGGGTGTAGACGGCGTCCTGGAGGACGCGGGGCGTGATGTCGGTGATCGACGCGAGGTCGGCGATGGAGCGGCGGAACTGGACGTCGAGGTAGGAGGAGACGTCGCCTGCCTGGAGGTCCAGGTCGAGGAGGGCGACGCTGCGGCCGGAGGCGCGGGCGGCGAGGGCGAGCTGCACCGTGGCGAGGGTGGTCCCCACGCCTCCCTTGGCCCCGCTCACCGCTACGACGTGTCCGCCGCCGGGGGTCTCCCCCGTACCGGCGTAGAGCTCCATGCCCGAGCTGCCCAGGTGCCTGCGCATCCCCGCGGACCAGGCCGCCGCCGCGTGCACGCGCTCGGCGAGGGCGTCGTAGGCGAGCGGGAAGCCGACGATGCCGCGCGCACCGGAGTCCATCGCGGCGGTGAGGAGGCCGGGGCTGGTGTCGGCGGTGATGAGGACGACGCCGACCGCGGGGAAGCGCAGGACGAGGTCGCGGATCAGGTCGAGGGCGGGGACGGGCCCGATGCGCTCATGGATGAGGACGACTTCGGGTAGCTCGTCGATGGACTCGGCGGCGAGGCGCGCCAAGTGGTCCAGGAGCGTGGTCGAGTCCGGCACGGGGAGGGCGGGTTCGGCGTCGGGCAGCTGAGCGGTCAGCGTCGACAGCGCTCGGGCGACGTCCATGTCCCCCACGGCGGGGAGGATCCGGGTCGTCATACGGAGTCGCCTCCTCGCGGGGCGGCGGGGCGCGCGGGGCGCGCGGGGCGCGCGGGGGCGGCGGAGCCAGCGTGCGGAGCGTCCGCGCCCGGCAGTGGGATTCGCCCGCCTGCGCCGGGGCCAGCGCCGTGGTCGTGCTTCCCCGGCAGTCTCCGCCGACGAACAGGCTTTTTCCGCCCACCCACCCGTTCACCCGCGATCGACGGCTCACCGGACAGGGCCTCCCCGCCCGCCGCACGCCGCGGGGTGAACAGGTGGGTGGGCGGGAGAGATCCGCCGCGCAGCGGCGGCCTTGAGCGGCTGCCCGTCGCGGGAGCGAGAAGCGGCGGTTCAGACGTGCAGCACATCCGCAGGCCCCCTACTTGTCCTCGTCGAGTGTGTAAGTCCGGTCGCCCCGCGGGATCGCCGCCTCCTCGCCCTGGCCCACCAGGGCCAGGCGGACATGCGTGGCGAACGACTCCGCGTACGCGACGCGCTGCGCGTCCGCGGTGTCCAGGGCGAACGTGATCGGCACCGCCTCGGTCGCCGTACGACGGCTGCTGCGGTCGTCCTGGTCGGGGTCGAGGGCCGTCAGCTTGCCGACGTCGATCACCTTCGCGGACTCCACGATGACCTTCGACTGGTCCTTGGCGTTGTCGGTCTCGCCCTTGAACGTGGCGTAGATGTTGACCGTCGAGCCCGGCGTGATCTTGCCTGCGACGCCCGTCGCCGCGTCGATCATGATGGCGATCTCCTGCTGGCCCGGCTCCAGTTCGGGGCGGTTCACGATCATGTCCGTCTGGAGCAGCGAGCCCTTGCGCAGCTCGGTCACCGCGATCTTGCCGCGGACCTGGCGGAGATCGGTGACGGCGTTGTCCGAGAGCCACCTCTCCGGCATCTCGACCTTCTCGAACTGGTCCGCGCTGAGCTCCTTGTAGGGGGCGATGTCCCCCTTGAGCTTGTACGCGGCCACCTCGGGGCCCACCTTCGAGTTCACGTCCCGGATCACGGAGAGGACGCCCGCGAACGCGCCGAACGCGGCCAGGACCGAAAGGACCAGCAGGATGACGCCGCGGCGCTGGCGTGAGTTCATGGACCGGACTACCTCGATCGGGTGCGGGCGGCTACGGACAGTGATCGTTGTGGCGCGCGTTCAGTTCGGGTTCGTACCCAGCGGAGCCCGGCCTTACGTCCTGCCTCGCGGAAGCGCCCGTACGGCACGAGTCGAAGCAGGGGCGGGGGCGGTTGCGGCGGGGGCGGATGCGGCCGGTGCCGCGCGTTCCGGCGGTGACAGCAGTGGCGCGGCACAGAACCCGCAGCGGTCACCGATGAGTTCGAGACCGCACCAGTGGCAGTCGTCCCGCCGGACGGACGACACCAGTTGGTAGAGAACCGAGATGTCGGGGATCGCCGCGGCGAACTCGACGAGCTTGCCCGTGGCCCACCAGCGCGCGGAATCCCCCGGAAGCCGCGCCTCCGCGACCTCCTGGGTCCGCCAGGCCGCAGCGAGCGTCTCGGTGACCCAGTCGGACCCCAGCTGTCCGGCGGCGTACAGCATCTTCGTGCCGAAGCCGGGGCCCGGCAGCGTCGCGTCGCCCGTCACCTTGATCAGCTCGGGGCGGGGCGTGGCGAGGACGGCGAACTGGGCGCCCGGCACCCATGACTTGGCGTGCGACTGCAGCGTGACCGGGACCCGGTCCAGCTTCGCCACCGAGCCGAGCAGTGCGCCCGCGTAGATGTAGTGGGACAGGAGGCGGGCGGCCGATGCGAGGACACCCGGGCTGAAGTCGCAGATCGACAGCTGGCGGAGCTGGAGCGCGAGGACCGCGAGGCCGAGCGGCGGCAGGTCGGGGCGCAGGATCGCGATGCGGTCGCTCTCCAGGACGGAGCGGATCGCGTGCATGCGCTGGACGAGGGCGGGCGGGGCCGACGCGGGGCAGAGGACGATCACATAGCCGTGGTGCTCGATGAGCGTGTGCATCTCGGTGAGCGCCTGGTCCAGGGAGTACGTCCGTGGTGACTGGACGGCGCTCTGCAGGACGGCCGCGGACGGGGTGTGCCGGTCGGGCGACGGCAGCACCAGGTCAGGGCCGGTGACGGCTATGGCGGTCGGCATACGCACACCCCCCGGTCTTCGTGCACTTCTGCCTCAGCACCTTATCCAGGTCATCGCCACCTCAACACCCAACTTCCCACTGTTCACATTGAGGTTGGCCGGACGCGCGGGGTCCGGGTGATGTCAGAGGTCTTGACAACGCAATTGGTCTGGACCAGCTTGTACGACCAGGCAAGGCGCCGGGCAACCCCCTCGTACGGCCCGGCGAAAGCTCTCCGAGCGCCCCAATTCCCCCCACCGGAGGCAGAAGTGGACCACGCACGCGGCAGGACACGCAGGAAGGCAGGGTCCGTCATCGGTCTGACAACGGCACTCGCCCTCGCGCTCACCGGCCTGCTCACCGGCGGCGCCGACGACGCCGACGCGGACACCCGCGCCGTACCGAAGCACGCGGTGACCGGCTACTGGCAGAACTTCGACAACGGCGCCACCGTCCAGAAGCTGAGCGACGTACAGGACGAGTACGACATCATCGCGGTGTCGTTCGCGGACGCGACCGGCACGCCGGGTGAGCTCGCCTTCAACCTGGACTCGGCCGGGCTCGGCGGGTACACCGTCGAGCAGTTCAAGGCGGACCTCAAGGCCAAGCAGGCGGCCGGGAAGTCCGTGATCCTCTCGGTCGGCGGCGAGAAGGGCGCGGTGTCCGTCAACGACGCCGCCTCGGCGACCGCCTTCGCGGACTCGGCGTACGCACTCATGCAGGAGTACGGCTTCGACGGTGTCGACATCGACCTGGAGAACGGGCTCAACTCGACCTATATGTCGCAGGCGCTGAAATCCCTCGCCGGTAGGGCCGGTTCGGGGTTCGTGCTGACCATGGCGCCGCAGACGATCGACATGCAGTCGACGTCGAACGAGTACTTCAAGACCGCGCTCGCCGTGAAGGACATCCTCACGGTCGTCAACATGCAGTACTACAACAGCGGTTCGATGCTCGGCTGCGACGGCAAGGTCTACAGCCAGGGCTCGGTCGACTTCCTCACCGCGCTCGCCTGCATCCAGCTGGAGGGCGGCCTCGCCCCGTCGCAGGTCGGCATAGGTGTCCCGGCGTCGGCGAAGGCAGCCGGCGGCGGATACGTCTCGCCGGCCGTCGTGAACCAGGCACTCGGCTGCCTGGCGAAGGGCACGAGCTGCGGTTCCTTCAAGCCGTCCAAGACGTACCCCGGCATCCGGGGCGCGATGACCTGGTCGACGAACTGGGACGCCGCCGACGGAAGTTCCTGGTCCAAGGCGGTCGGGCCGC
Organism: Streptomyces sp. NPDC002853; assembly: GCF_053591915.1. Lineage (NCBI taxonomy): Bacteria > Bacillati > Actinomycetota > Actinomycetes > Kitasatosporales > Streptomycetaceae > Streptomyces > Streptomyces sp. NPDC002853. Next base: position 509,656 of record NZ_JBSFUS010000003.1, read on the forward strand.
ACGTCCACGGGCTGCCGTAACCGGCGGGCACCCCTCGCACCCGCAGCGCCGCCGCTCCCCCGGCGGCGCTGCTGTTCTCCCCCGCGCCCCTACCAGGGCAGGTCGCGCACCTGCTGCACGCACAGCACCAGGAAGAGCAGTCCGGCCCCCGCGAGCATCACGTTGCTCACGATGCCGTTGCGCCACTGCTTCGGCGTGCGCGAGGAGTTGAGCAGCCAGAGCAGCGTGAGCGCGAGGAACGGCATGAAGAAAGCGCCGAGCACGCCGTAGGCGACTACCAGGCCGAACGGCTGGTCCAGGAAGAGCAGGCCCATCGGCGGGAAGGTGAGCCACAGCAGGTAGGCCCGGAAGGGAACCGACTTCTCCCGCTTGCCTGCCGCGACCTCCTTGACCATGCCGTCGGGGCCCTCGCTCGGCCCCTGGGCGCCGGAGGCCTCGATCGCACCCGAGCGCTCGCGCCGCAGCCGCTCCACGAAGTCCGCGAACATCAGGCTCACGCCGTGCCACACGCCCATCAGGGCGCCGAAGGACGTGGCGAAGAAGCCGATCAGGAAGAGATTCGCGGTGACCGCGCCGAACTTGTCCTCCAGGACGTTGCCGAGGTCGATGAGACCCCGGTCGCCGGAGGTGAGCGCGATGTTCGTGGAGTGCAGCAGCTCGGCGCCGATGATCATCATCGAGACGACGAAGATGCCGGTGGTGATGTAGGCGACGCGGTTGTCCAGCCGCATGACCTTGAGCCAGCTGATGTCGGTCCAGCCCTTGGAGTTCACCCAGTACCCGTACGCGGCCATGGTGATGGTGCCGCCGACCCCGCCGATCAGGCCGAGCGTGTACAGGAGCGAACCGTCGGGGAGGACCGGCACCAGGCCCGCGAAGGCGTTGCCGAGGTCGGGGGCGACGCGGATGGCGACGTACACCACGATCAGGAACTTCATCCCGATGACGACCGTCATGACCTTCTCGAAGACGGCGTACCGGTTGAACCAGACGAAGGCGAGGCCGAGCAGGCCACAGAGGATCGCCCAGAATTTCAGGCTCGGCCCGTCCGGGAAGAGCGCGACCAGCGGCAGGGCGCTGGACGACATCGCCGTGGCGCCGTAGACGAAGCCCCAGATCACGACGTAGATCGCGAAGTACCAGGTGGTCCACTGCCCGAGGCTGCGCCAGCCCTCGAAGAGGGTACGGCCGGTGGCGAGGTGCCAGCGGCCCGTCGCCTCGGCGAGCGAGATCTTCACCAGGCAGCCGATGATCGCGGCCCACATGAGCGTGTAGCCGAACTTGCTGCCCGCGATGAGCGTCGCGACGAGGTCGCCCGCGCCGACGCCGGTGGCGGCGACGACGATTCCGGGTCCGATGTACTTCCAGCTCGCCTTGCGCATCCGGGGTGCCGTGTCTCCCGTGGCGGCAGGGTCGCTGCCTGTCGTTTCAGCCATGCCGATCAAGAAACCGCATGGCGGCTCGTGACACAAGGGGTTGGCCGAAGACTGCGTTGACCGGAGCATGCCATGCCCCGACGATGGGGCCGCGCAACCCGCACCGCACGACCCGCACCGCACGCGTCGCACTGAACCACCCCCCCCCACCCCCAGGAGACTTCATGCGACTCCGCATACGCGGCAGAAGATCCGCCGCCCTCGCGGTCCTTCTCGCCCTCGCCGTGGCGGCGCCCATCACCGCCAACGCCTCACCGGACTCCGCAGGACCCGCCACGCGCGGCACGGCCGCCACCGACAACGAAACGCGCCAGTACGAGATCCCCCTCGGCGACGATCCCGCCGCCCGCACCGCGCTCGCCCGCACCGGCGTCGCGATCGACGAGGTCGACGCCCGCGCGGTGGTCGTCTCGGCCGACGGCCGCGAGGCGGCCGGGCTCCGGGACGCGGGCTACGAGCTCAAGGCCCTGGCCGGACCCCCGAAGCGTACGAACGGGGAGCCCGTGGAGGCCAAGGACTTCCCGCCCGCCGACGCGAGGTACCACAACTACGCCGAGATGAACGCGGAGATCAACCAGCGCATCGCCGCCCACCCGACCCTGATGAGCAAGAGGGTCATCGGCAAGTCCTACTCGGGCCGGGACATCGTCGCCATCAAGATCAGCGACAACGTGGGCACCGACGAGGCCGAGCCCGAGGTCCTCTTCACCCACCACCAGCACGCCCGCGAACACCTGACGGTCGAGATGGCGCTGTACCTCCTGCGCGAACTCGGCGACGACTACGGCACGGACGCGCGCATCAAGAAGATGGTCGACGAGCGCGAGATCTGGATCGTGCCGGACCTGAACCCGGACGGCGGCGAGTACGACATCGCGTCCGGCTCCTACCGCAGCTGGCGCAAGAACCGCCAGCCCAACAGCGGTTCCTCGAACGTCGGCACCGACCTGAACCGCAACTGGGCCTACCGGTGGGGCTGCTGTGGTGGCTCGTCCGGCTCCACGGGCTCCGAGACCTACCGCGGCCCCCGCGCCGAGTCCGCCCCCGAGACGCAGGTCGTCTCCAACTTCGTCCGCAGCCGCATCGTCGGCGGCAAGCAGCAGATCAAGGCCTCCATCGACTTCCACACGTACAGCGAGCTGGTCCTGTGGCCGTACGGCTACACGTACAGCGACACGGGCCCCGGCCTCACCCAGGACGACCGCGACGCGCACGCCGCCATCGGCCGGAAGATGGCCGCGAGCAACGGCTACACGCCGCAGCAGTCCAGCGACCTCTACATCACGGACGGGTCGATCAACGACTGGCTCTGGGGCAACCAGAAGATCTTCAGCTACACCTTCGAGATGTACCCGTCGTCCGCGGGCGGCGGCGGCTTCTACCCGCCCGACGAGGTGATCGAGCGGGAGACGAACCGCAACAGGGACGCGGTCCTGCAGCTCCTGGAGAACTCGGACTGCATGTACCGCTCCATCGGCAAGGAGCAGCAGTACTGCACGAGTTGACGGCTTTGGCACGGCACCGCGGCCCCGGACCCGTGTGGTGGGTCCGGGGCCGCGGTGTGCCGTGGGCGGATTAGTCGCGCGGGCCGCCCGCGGGCGGCCTAGTAGAAGGAACCGTCGGCGACGCCGGCCCGCAGGCCGTCGTACATGATCTTCGCCTCGCCGAGGCAGAGGTTCTGCGCGGTGCTCCCCTCGGGGTGGGTCTCCAGGCAGGAGGCCCGCATCTGGTGCCAGAAGTGCTCGTCGATCCACGCCTTGGTCTCCGCCGTGGCGCTGAGCTTGAGCGCGCCGTGGTTGCCGTAGTTGCGGTAACCGAAGTCGTGCTGGGCGCAGGCCTCGAAGAAGATGCCGTCCGGCCACCACGTGCAGCCGTCGTTGCTCCAGTCGTACGGAGCGTTGTGCGGGTGATTGACGAAGTCGATCCGGTTGAGGTTCATGATGCGGTCGGCCTCGCCGCGGATGTCGTCCGCAGCGGCGACGGGAGCCGCTCCGGCGGTCAGTGCGAGGCAGGTGGTCGCCGCGAGGAGGATTTTGCGCAGGGCGGTGCGTACACGCATGACTGAGTCCTTCGTGGGTCGGACCGGGCGTCTTGCCGCCCGGAGGTGACGGCAACGGCCGCCGGTCACCCCGCCGGAGCCGATCACTCCAAAGGAGGGGATGAGCGCGGATGGATCACGCCCGGCGGCAGCTATGCGTAACTTTCCGAGTACGCAGCGTTGCCGGTTCTCAGCGTGGGGCACGGGACGCGGGTGGCCAAGGAGGTGCCTGTCGCCTTGTCCGACGGGAAACGGGAAACACCATCTGACCTGCGGGCTCTTCCGTCGACGGAGAGCTTCGGCGACTGTTTGCGGCGGCTGCGCGCCGACCGCGGCCTGTCCCTCGCGGATCTTTCGCGGGTCGCGCACTACAGCCGGGGCTACCTGAGCAAGGTCGAGAACGGACAGAAGCCGCCGACCGCGGAGGTGGCCCGCGGCTGCGACGAGGCGCTGGACGCGGGCGGCGAGTTGATCGCCCTCGCGCCTCCGCCGGTGGGCGGGCCCGGGCGGGGGGTCTGCCCCTATCCGGGCCTCGCCGCCTTCGGTCCGCGGGACGCCGCGTGGTTCTTCGGCCGCGAGCGGGCCACCGCCGCCCTGACCGCGCGTCTCGCGGAGCGGCTGCGGCGGCCGGGCCTGGTGGCGGTCGTGGGTCCTTCGGGTGCGGGAAAGTCCTCGTTGCTGCGGGCCGGGCTCGTCCCCGCGGTGGCCCGCGGTGTGCTGCCGGTGGCCGGATCCCGGTCGTGGCCGGTGGTGTGCTTCTCCCCGGGGGCCCACCCGCTCGACAGCCTCGCCGCGGCGCTCGCCGGTGTACCGGGGCTTGAGATCGGTGCGGGGCCGTCCTCCCCGTCGTACGCCGATGCGGTGCGGGAAGCGGTCGGGGGCGCGGGCGGCGGGAAGGGTGCTGGCGCCGGTGCCGGTGCCGGTGCCGGTGCCGGTGCCGGTGCCGGTGCCGGTGCCGTGGGCGGTGCCGGTGCCGTGGGCGGACTCGTGCTGGTGGCCGACCAGTTCGAGGAGGTCTTCACCCTGTGCACGTCGGAGGACGAACGACGCCGCTTCATCGAAACGCTCTGCGCCCTGCCCGCCCCCGTCACTTCCGGCGCACCTGCCACATCGGCCGCCCCGACGACGCACGTCGCCCCTGCCGCACCTGCCGCACCTGCTGCACCTGCTGCACCTGCTGCACCTGCTGCACCTGCTGCACCTGCCGAGCCGACCACGCACGTCGCTGCCGGTGCGCCTGCCACGCACGCCGCCCCGACGACGCACGTCGACCGTGCGGTGCGTGCCGTGCCTGCCGCGCCGACCACGCACGTCGCTGCCGGTGCACCTGCCACGCACGCCGCCCCGACGACGCACGTCGCCCCTGCCGCACCTGCTGCACCTGCTGCACCTGCCGCACCTACTGCACCCGCCGAGCCGGCCACGCACGTCCGGCCTGCCGTGCCTGCTGCACCCGCCGCGCCCGCCGTACCCCTTGCGCCTCCCGCTCCCGTTGCCCCTCCTGCGCCCGCCTCGCCCGATGCACCCGGCGCGCCCGTCGCTTCCCGTGCAGCTGTCACGTCTGCCGACCCGACCACGCACGCCGCGCCCACCACACCCCTCACGCCTCCCACTCCCATCGCCCCTCCTACGCCCGCCTCGCCCGATGCACCCGGCGCGCCCCTCGCGCCCACCCCACCCCAGCAGTCACCCCCCGTCCTCGTCGTCGTCGGTATTCGCGCCGACTTTTACGCGGCCTGTCTTGGGCATCCGGAGCTTGTGGTTGCCCTGCGGGAGGGGCAGTTGCCGCTTGGGGCCATGGCTCGGGGGGAGTTGTGTGCGGCCATCGAGGGGCCCGCCCGGCGGAACGGGCTTGTCCTCGATCCGGGGCTGGCCGAGCTTTTCCTCGCCGAACTCGGCGTCCACGGTGACGCCCCCGCGCCGCACGACGCGGGCACCCTGCCGCTCCTCGCGCACGCGCTGCTCGCCACCTGGCAGCAGCGCGACGCGCAGGACGGGCGGATGAGCGTGGCCGCCTATCGCCTCACCGGCGGCATCAGAGGCGCCGTCGAGGCGACCGCCGAGGACGTGTACCGCGGCCTCGACCCGGCAGGGCAGAGCGCCGCCCGGCACCTCCTGCTCGCCATGGTCCGGATCGGCCCGGAGCAACAGACCGCCCGGCGTCGCATCTCCCACGAGCAGCTGGCCTCGCTGCCGCCGGGCCCGGACACCACGCACCGCGTCATGACCGCGTTCGCCGACGCCCGGCTGCTCACCCTGGACGCCGACGGCGCCCAACTCGCCCACGAAGCCCTCCTGTCGGCCTGGCCAAGGCTGCGGACGTGGATCGACACCGATCACGCCCTGCTGCGCGACCGGCAGCGGCTGACCGAGGCGGCGGAGGCATGGGAGAGCTGCGGACGTGACCCCGCCGTCCTGTACCGCGGCTCCCAACTGGCCGCGGCCACAGAGGCCCTGGCCGGCACCCACACCGGCCGCGCGACCCCGGAGGCCCGGTTCGTCGCCGCCGCGCGTACGGCCGCTTCACGCCACGCACGCCGCCGCAGGAACACCCGCGCCGGCCTGGTCCTCCTGACGGTCCTGGTCCTCCTCGCGAGCGTCACCGCCTGGCAGCAGGCCCGGGGCCGTGTCCAGCGGGACGCCGAGGCGGCCTCGCGGCAGCTGGCCTCCCGGGCCGACGGCCTGCGCTACACGCATCCGGTGGAAGCCATGCGGATGAGCCTGGCGGCCTGGCACGTCCAGCACACCCCCGAGGCCGAGGCCGCGCTCCTCGCCTCGGCGGCCCAGGCCGAACAGGACGCGTTCCGCCCCCCGTCGGGCGACGGCGCCGACGAGTACCACGGCGCGCACCTCAGCGGGAACGGCCGCGTGGTGCTCACCCGCGACGACCGGCACGTCCACGCCTGGGACGTCGTGCGCCACGAGCGCGTGGCCCGGATCAGGCACCGCGGACGGCAGGTGCAGGATCTGTCGGCGGACGGCAGACGGATCGTCCTCGGCAAGGGCAGCCGCTCCCGGGTCCACGACGTGCGGTCCGCCCGCCCCGTGGGACCCGCGTTCCGTACACCGTCCGAGCCGGCTTCCTTCTCCCCCACCGGGCGCCACGTCGTCGTACAGGACCTGTCGTCGATCGGCGTACGGCGCACGGAGAGCGGCCGCATCGCGCGGCGGGTCACCCTCACCCCGTACGCGGACGTCCCCGAGGTGGTGATCAGCCGCGACGACCGCGTCATGGCGTTCTGCCGTGCCGCCGAGCCGAACGGGCCCGCCATGCTGGAGATGCTCGGCACGGCGGGCGGCCCCACCCCCTCCTCCCCGCTCGGCAAACTCTCCCGCAAGGACCGCAGGACCGTGTGCGGGAACGAGCGGCTCGGTCACCGGATCGTCCTCGACCCGCGCGGCCGGTTCCTCGTCTCCCTGGGAGACACCGCCCGCGCCTGGGACATGCGGACCGGCCGGTCGTGGCTCGCCTCGCCGGTCCACGCGAGCGCCGCGTTCAGCGACGACGGCGAGTTCCTCGGCGTCACCACCGACGAGGAGGTCCTGCTGTGGCGCACCTCCGAACCCCGGCGGCCGGTGTACCGGCACTCGCTGAACGGCGGCACCGCCACGCAACTGCGCATCGACACCGAGGACCGGGCCATCCGCTACTGGGAGGACGGCACGACCGTACGCACCCTGGCCCTGGGCAACGCGCTGACCTCGGGCTGGCGGCGCGAGAGGGTCGTCGAGGCGCAGTACAGCCCCGACGGGAGCCAGTTGGCGCTCGCGCGCCGCTCCGGCGGGCGGATGCGCTTCGAGCTGCGTCCCACCGCTCCCGGCTCTCGCAGCTCTCCCGGCTCTCCCGGCGCGGCGCCCCGCCTGCTCACGTCCGCGGACTGCGGTCTTTCCGAGCCGGGTGACGTGGACCGCGCGGACCGGAGCTGCGACGTGCTGATGTCGTTCAGCGCCGACGGCCGCCACCTTGCGTACGGGATCAGGGCGCGGCACAGCTACACCAGCCGCCGTCACCCGCAGTCCGTACATGTGTGGGACGTACGGGAGGGCCGCGAGGAGAGCCGGCACGTGCTGGCCCGCGCGGGCCGCGAGGACGAGGACGCCACCGGGTTCGCCCTCGCACCGGACGGCACCAGGCTTCTCGTACTGCGGGACACCGCACGGCAGTTGGAGACCGTGGACCTGCGTGCGGGCGGCGACGCTCAGACGGCGCCCGTCGCGTTCAACGGCCGGTCACCGGGCAACGGCCACCTGGTCCTGCGCCCCGACGGCGCCTTCGCCGCGGACAGCGGAGGGCTCTACCGGCTGCCGTCCGGACGCAGGCCCACCCGTCCACCCCTCCTGGCACGGAGCGCGCACCGCATCGCCTTCAGCGCCGACAGCACCCTGCTCGCCACCGGCGGGTCCACGGGAAGGGTCGCCCTCTGGAACGGCGACGGCACCCAGCTGCTCGCGGACCTGCACGGCACGTTCGACGTCAGCGGGGACGGTTCCGGGTCCCCGGTGACCGCCCTCGCCCTCAGCCCCGACAGCCGCACGCTCGCCGCGGGCGACAGCGGGGGCCGCGTCGCGCTGTACGACGTACCGTCCAGCAGGCTCCTGGTCGCCGCCCTGCCCACGGCGGGTGACGCGGTCCGCGCGCTCGCCTTCGGCCCGGACGGCAGGACCGTCCTGGCCGCGGGCGAGCACACGTCCTCCCACGCCTACCGCCTCGGTCACGGGTACCTCGTCGAACGGGTCTGCGCACGCGCCGGGGGAGGGTTCTCCGCCGCCGAGTGGGAGAAACACGTTCCGGGGGTGCCGCACGGCAGGACGTGTGCGTGACACGGCCCCCGTGACGTGGCCCCCGTGACATGGCCCCCGTGACATGGCCCCCGTGACACGGCCCGTCCGGGTGCGGTGCCGGCATAAAAGGACGAGCATGGACTCATCAGGGCCGCGACGCGATCACCATCCCTGAGGGGGCTTGGAGATGTGTCATGCGCGTCCACAAGGTACGCCCCGACATCAGTGTCCTGAGCGACAGCCTGGAGGTGCCGGGGATCGGCCACATCCCGGTCAACGCCTTCGTCCTGCACGCCACCCAGCCCGTCGTCGTCGACACAGGTCTCGGCCTGTCCGACCGGAACTTCCTGGAGGCGGTCAGCACCGTCCTCGATCCCGCCGACGTGCGATGGATCTGGCTCACCCACCCGGACCGGGATCACACGGGCGGGATCTTCGATCTGCTGGTCGCGGCACCCCAGGCGCGGGTCGTGACCACGTTCGCGGGGGCCGGGATCATGTCCTGTGAGCGCCCGCTGCCGCTCGACCGCGTCTTCCTCCTCAACCCGGGGCAGACCCTGGACGTCGGCGACCGCACCCTCACGGGGTTCAGGCCGCCCCTCTTCGACAACCCGGCCACGGTCGGCTTCTTCGACGACAAGTCGGGGGTCTGCTTCAGCTCCGACTGCTTCGGAGGGCCGATGCCCAGCGCCGAGCTGGCGCAGGCCGACGACGTCCGCGAGGTCCCGGTGGAGGACCTGCGGGCCGCGCAGCTCCTGTGGGCCACGGTCGACAGCCCGTGGGTGCAGAACGTGGACGTGGAGAAGTATCTCGGCAGCTTCCGGCCGTTGCGGGACGGGGCGCCCGAGCTCGTACTCTCCACGCATCTGCCGCCGGCCCTCGGGATCACCGGGACGATGATGGACACGCTGGGCTCGGCGCCCGGGGCCCCGCCGTTCGTGGGTCCCGACCAGGCGGCGCTGGAGCAGATGCTGGCCGGGTTCGAGCCCGCGGGCGGGCATCCGGTCGCGACCTGACAAAGACGCCCCGGACCGTGACGGCCCGGGGCGCCCTCACTCACGTACGGGAAGGAAACGTACGAGGAGTAGGAGAAGGAGAAGTGGTGCGGCTGCACGAACAGCCAAACGACCGGCTACACGAACAGGCTCACCACGGCCGCGACCGCGAACCCGGCCAGCGACAGCACCGACTCCAGGACCGTCCACGTCTTCAGCGTGTCCCGCTCCGAGATGCCGAAGTACTTCGCCACCATCCAGAAGCCGCCGTCGTTCACGTGCGAGGCGAAGATCGAGCCCGCCGAGATCGCCATGATGACCAGGGCGACGAACGCCTGCGAGTGGTCGCCCTCGGCGAGGAGCGGGGCCACGATGCCCGCCGTCGTCACGATCGCCACCGTCGCCGAGCCCTGGGCGACACGGAGCACCAGGGAGAGCAGGTAGGCGAGGACGATGATCGGCAGGCCGACGTCCTGGAACGTGTCCGAGAGGGCCTTGGCCACGCCGCTCGCCTTGAGGACCGCGCCGAAGATCCCGCCGGCGCCGACCACCAGGAGGATGTTGCCGACCGGCTTCAGGGACGAGGTCGACACCGTCTCCAGGGACTTGCGGGACCAGCCGCGCCGGATGCCGAGCAGGTAGTACGCCATCAGCAGGGCGATCGTCAGGGCGACGAAGGGGCTGCCGAAGAACTCGATGACCGAGCGGAGGGTCGAGGGGTCGAAGGCGATCGACGAGAAGGTCGCGAGGAGGATCAGGAACAGCGGCGTTCCGATGATCGCGAAGACCATGGCGAGGGGCACCGGCTTCTCGCGCGGCTCGACGCCGGCCGCACGCTGCTCGGCGACGACCGCCTGGCGCGCCTCGTCGGCGGCCTCGACCATGTCCTGCGGGACGGGCACGAAGATGCGCTTGCCGATCCAGGCGGAGTAGACCCAGGCGGCGATGACGGCCGGGATGCCGCAGACGATGCCCATCAGGATGACCCAGCCGAGGTCCACCTTGAGCAGACCGGCGGCGGCCACCGGGCCGGGGTGCGGGGGCAGGAACGCGTGGGTCATCGACAGACCCGCGAGCAGGGGCAGGCAGTAGAGCAGGATCGACTTGCCGCTGCGCTTGGCGGCGGCGTACACGATCGGCGCGAGGACGAAGATGCCGACGTCGAAGAAGACGGGGATACCGAAGATCAGACCCGTCAGGCCCATCGCCAGCGGGGCGCGCTTCTCACCGAAGAGGCCCAGGAGGCGCGATGCCAGCACCTCGGCGCCGCCCGAGACTTCGAGGATCGCGCCGAGCATCGTGCCGAGGCCGATGATGATCGCCACATGGCCGAGGATGCCGCCCATGCCGGACTCGATGACGGAGACCGCGTCGGACTTCTGGACCGTGCCGAAGAGTTCGGTGACGGAGAGGCCGGCCGAGAGGCCGACGACTATGGACACCGCGAGCAGCGCCACGAAGGGCTGCAGCCTGACCTTGATGATCAGGAAGAGCAGGAGCACGATGCCGAGCGCGGCGACGGTCAGCAGACCGGCGGTGCCGTCGATCAGGGTGAGGATTCCGCCGGTGTGGGGTGGTTCCTCGGCGGGGGCGGCGGCCGCGAGCGCGGCGAAGGGGGACGACGGGGACATCTTTGACCTCGTAAGTGCATGGGGCTTTCAGGGCAGGGGGGATCACGGCGCGGCGCCTCGGGGGGAGTTGGCACCGCGCCGTGACGACTAGCGGCTTGCGGGATTTGGATCAGAGGGACGGGCCGCGTCAGCTCAGGACGGCGAGCGCGTCGATCTCGATGAGCAGACCCTTGGGCAGGCCCACGTAGACCGTGGTGCGGGCCGAGGCGGGGGCCTTGAGGCCCTGCTCCTCGAAGTACGCGTTGTAGATCTCGTTCATCTCGGCGAAGTGGTCCACGTCCGTGAGGTAGACGCGCATCATCATCACGTCGTCCCAGGTCGCGCCACCTTCTTCGAGGATCGCCTTGACGTTGGCGAACGTCTGGAGGGTCTGCTCGCGCAGGGTCGGGCCCGCGGGGGTGGGGGCCTTGCCCTCCTCGGCGGGGAGGAAGCCGACCTGACCGGCGACCTGAAGGATGTTGCCCTTCTTGACGCCGTGGGAGAACTTCGCGGGCGGAGTGGTGTGGGTGGCCGGGGTGAGAGCGGTCTTCTCGGTGGTCATGACGTGCTCAGGCTTCCTTGAGGGGTGACTTGCCGGAGTACTCCCGGCTGATGGCGTCCGCCGTACGGCGCACCAGCGGGAGCAGCGTGAGGAGTTCGTCGGCGGTGACGACGACATTCGGCGCGGAGACCGACATGGCGGCGACGACCCGGCCGTCCGCACCGCGGATGGGGGCCCCGATGCAGTTGATGGACTCCTCGTGACCACCGAGGTCGGTGGCCCAGCCCTGTTCGCGCACGGCGCTCAGTTCCTTGAGGAACGCGGCGGCGTTGGGCGTCGAACGGGACGTGTATGTGGGGTAGTCGAGCTTCTCCGCGATCGCGCGGCGCTCGGCCTCGGGAAAGTCGGAGATCAGCAGCTTGGCGACGGCGGCGACGGTGATCGCCACCGGCTTCCCGATGCGCGAGTACATCCGCACCGGATAGCGGCTCTCGACCTTGTCGATGTAGAGGACTTCCTGCTCCTCGTAGACCGCGAGGTGCACGGTGTGGCCGCACTTCTCGTTGAGGGCGAGGAGGTGGGGGTGTGCGATCTCGCGTACGTCGAGGTTCTCGACGGCCTCCTGGGCGAGCGCGAAGAGGCGGGCGCCCAGGCGGTAGCGCTGGTCGGACTGGCGGTAGACCAGGCCGTGTTCGTGCAGCGTGCGAAGGAGTCGCAGGGCGGTGGACTTGTGCACTTCGAGGCGCTCGGCGACCTGGCCGAGATCGGCCGGGCCTTCGGCGAGCAGCGGCAGGATGGACAGGGCGCGGTCGACGGTCTGGCTCATGTACGTGCCTCCTCCTTGGCCTCAGTGTTCACGGGGACGCCGTCCGTCCAGCCGGGGCCGAGGTGCAGTCTCCCCCAGGCGGCGGCGTCGAGGGCGGCGAGACGGTCGGCGTGGTCCCGCGACGGGGGCGTGGCGAGGTCGCCGGGGACGGTGAGGGCGGCGGCGGCCATGAGGTGGCCGTGGCGCAGCCGCAGGCCCACGGGAAGCCCCCGCAGCGTCGCGGAGAGGAACCCGGCGGCGAAGGCGTCACCGGCGCCGACTGCCGCGACGACGTCGACGCGGGGTGCGGGCTCCTCGTACCGGCTGCCCCCGGTGCCGTAGGCGACGGCGCCGTCCGCGCCCCGCTTGACGACGAGGAGCTGCGGCTCGGGCAGCGCGGCGCGGATCGCGTCCGGGCCGCCGGTGATGCCCCAGGCCTCGGCGGCCTCGTCCTCGCCGACGAAGACGAGGTCGGCGCCGCGCGCGAGGTCGAGGAGCACCTCCTGGCCGCCGTCCGGCCACAGGCCCGGGCGGTGGTTGACGTCGAAGGAGACGCCGTCCGCCCCGGTCGCCGCATCGGTGAGGGCGCGCAGCAGGTCCAGGCAGTCCGCGGAGAGTGCGGCGGTGATGCCGGACAGGTGCAGGAGGCGCCCGGAGCGCAGTGCGGCCTGATCGACGTTGGCCGTGGACATCGCGGAGGCGGCCGATCCCGCGCGGTAGTAGAGGACCTCGTGGGCGTCGGTGTCGCGGTCGTCGGCGGTGCGGAAGTAGATGCCGGTGGGGCGGTGCGGGTCACGTCCCACGGACCCGGTGTCCACGCCGTAGCGGGCGATCGCCTCGACGAGGTGGTCCCCGAAGCCGTCGGCGCCGACGCGGCTGACCCAGCGGGTGCGGTGCCCGGCGGCGGCGAGCGCGCAGACGACGTTCGACTCGGCGCCGCCGATCCCGCGGCCGAAGGAGGGGACGTCGGCGAGGCGTCCGGCGCGTGAGGGCAGGAAGGTGACCATGGACTCGCCGAGCGCGACGACGTCCACTGCTGCCTGCGCGTCCATCGCTGCCTGCGCGGCCTCTGCGGTCACGATCTTCCTGCCCCTCGACGACTGCCAACCGACTGCCCGGATCCGTTGACCCGGCGTTGGCTCGGATGTTAGACAGCAGTAAGCGACATACGCAATGACCGTTGCACATAATGCAACGCACCTTTTCGAGGAGGCGCCATGGCCGCCGACAACGCAGCCGACCGCTCCGCCGGACGTCTTGCCCGGGAGCTCGACCGGCTCGCGGACGAGCGGGTCGATCACCGCTTCAAGGGCCTTCCGCCGGACGCGGAGGGCCTTACGGTCGGCGAGCTCGCGGCCCAGCGCCGTAACCTCTTCACGGGCGGTTTCACCACCCCCGTCCTCGCCCTCTCCGCCGAGCGCCTCGAGCACAACCTCGCGCTGATGGAGGCGTACTCCGAGCGGCACGGTCTCGCCTTCGCCCCGCACGGCAAGACGTCCATGGCGCCGCAGCTCTTCGCCCGCCAGCTGGAGCGGGGCGCGTGGGGCATCACCCTGGCCGTGCCGCACCAGGTGCGGGTGGCGCGCGCCTACGGCATCGAGCGGATCTTCCTCGCCAACGAGCTGGTGGACGCGGCGGCGCTGCGCTGGATCGCGGGCGAGCTGGCGGCGGACCCCTCCTTCCGCTTCATCTGTTACGTCGACTCCGTCCCCGGCGTCGCCCTGATGGACGCCGCTCTGCGCGAGGCGGGCGCGACGCGTCCCGTCGACGTCGTGGTGGAGCTCGGTGCGGGTGACGGGGCGCGCACCGGCGTGCGTACGGAGACCGAGTGCGTGGAGATCGCCAACGCGGTCGCCGCCGCGGACACGCTGCGTCTGGTGGGCGTCGCCGGGTACGAGGGCGAGGTCCCGGAGGCGACGCCCGAGCGGGTGCGTGCCTGGCTCGGGCGACTCACCGCGCTCGCCGTCGAGTTCGACAAGGCGAACCGGTTCGCGGACCTCGACGAGATCGTCGTCAGCGCGGGCGGCAGCGCGTGGTTCGACGCCGTCGCGGACGTCTTCGAGGAGATCCCCGAACTGTCGGCGCCGGTACTGAAGTTGCTCCGCTCCGGGGCGTACGTCTCCCATGACGACGGCCACTACCGTCACTTGACGCCGTTCAACCGCATCCCGGACGAGGGCGCGCTGCACCCGGCGTTCCGCCTCTGGACGCAGGTGGTGTCGCGGCCCACGCCCGAGCAGGCGTTCACGAACGCGGGCAAGCGGGACGCGGCGTACGACATCGACCTGCCCGAGGCGCAGGTCGTCCACCGGGACGGGGTGGACCGGCCCGCGACGGGGGTCACGGTGACGGGCCTCTCCGATCAGCACGGGTGGGTGCGGACCACTCCGGAGGCGGATCTTGCCGTGGGTGACTGGGTGGGCCTGGGTCTTTCCCACCCCTGCACGTCCTTCGACAAGTGGCAGTTGATTCCCCTGGTCGAGGCGGACGGCACGGTCACGGAGTACATCCGCACCTATTTCTGACCCCTGGGTCCTGGGGGCCCCGCAGCGGGGGGCGGCGGGGGCACCCCCCTTAACAACAACCCGGCCGGAGGCCGGGGTGCACCCGGCAGCCGGGGTGCACAACACAGCGCACAACCAAGCTAAGAGAGAGGCACCTCCATGGACCTGGTGATCCGGGACGCACGCGTCATCGACGGCACCGGAGGTGCCTCGTACCGAGCCGACGTCGGCGTACACGAGGGGCGGATCACCGAGATCCGCAAGGAGGGCGAAGGCCCCCGTCTCACGGGGGCCACGACAGTGGACGCCCAAGGCCTCGCCCTGGCCCCCGGTTTCATCGACATGCACGCGCACAGCGACCTCGCCCTCCTCCGCGACCCGGACCACAGCGCGAAGGCCGCCCAGGGCGTGACCCTGGAGGTCATCGGCCAGGACGGCCTGAGCTATGCCCCCGTCGACGACCGCACCCTCGCCCAGGTCCGCCAGGCCATCACCGGCTGGAACGGCGACGGCAGCGACATCGACTTCGACTGGCGCACGGTCGGCGAGTACCTGGACCGCCTCGACCGGCAGGGCACCGCCGTCAACGCGGCCTACCTCATCCCGCAGGGCGCCGTTCGCATGTACGCCGTCGGCTGGGACGACCGCCCGGCGAGCCCCGCCGAGGTCGAGCGGATGAAGCAGCTCGTCGCCGAGGGCATGGAGCAGGGCGCCGTCGGCATGTCGTCGGGCCTCACCTACACCCCCGGCATGTACGCCGACGACTCCGAACTGACCGAGCTCTGCAAGGTGGTGGCCCAGTACAAGGGCTACTACTGCCCCCACCACCGCAGTTACGGCGCCGGCGCCCTCCAGGCGTACGAGGAGATGGTCAACCTCACCCGCACCGCGAACTGCCCGCTCCACCTGGCGCACGCCACCATGAACTTCGGCGTGAACAAGGGCAAGGCGCCCGACCTGCTCGCGCTCCTGGACACCGCGCTCGCCGGCGGCGCCGACATCACCCTGGACACCTACCCCTACACCCCCGGCTGCACGACGCTCGTCGCCATGCTGCCGAGCTGGGCCAGCGAGGGCGGCCCCGACGCGATTCTCGCCCGCCTACAGGACGACGGGACCGCCGAGAAGATCCGCCACCACATGGAGGTCATCGGCGCCGACGGCTGTCACGGCGTGCCGATCGAGTGGGACAAGATCGAGATCTCCGGCGTCTCCGACCCGGGGCTCGCCTCCTGCGTCGGCAAGACGGTCGCCCAGTCCGCCGAGCAGCGCGGTGAAGAACCCTGGGTCACCGCGCGCCGCCTCCTCATCAACGACAAACTCGGCTCGACGATCCTCCAGCACGTCGGCCACGAGGAGAACGTCCGGGCGATCATGCGCCACCGCGTGCACACGGGCGGCAGCGACGGCATCCTGCAGGGCTTCAAGCCGCACCCGCGCGCGTACGGCACGTTCCCGCAGTACCTCGGCCGCTACGTACGCGAACTCGGCGTCCTCACCCTGGAGGAGTGCGTCGCCCACCTCACGTCACGCCCCGCGGCCCGCCTCCGCCTCCCCGACCGAGGCCTCGTACGCGAGGGCTACCGCGCCGACCTGGTCCTCTTCGACCCGGACACGGTCGCGGCGGGCTCCACCTTCGACGCTCCCCGCACCCTCCCGACGGGCATCCCGCACGTCCTGATCGACGGCAAGTTCGTGATGAAGAACGGCCAACGCACGAACACCCTCGCGGGCCGCTCAATCCGCCGAACTCCCTAAGCGGCGCGGTCTCCCCCTCCCCCTCGAACGCGAAGCACCCACTGCCGCGGGACGGGCGGCCATACTTCATCGCGAGGGGGGTCCCTGCGCGGGCGCGGCTGGGGGTTTGCGCGGACACCACCCAAAGCCTTGCTGGGCCGGGGGCGTTGAGGGTGGCCGGGGCCATCCGGTTGTCCCGAGGTTGGTGGTTACGGGCCGGGAGTCAAGGGCGCTCCTACGTCGCGTCGGCTACGCCGATTCCGCTGCGCTCCACCCTTGACACCCACCCCTCCACCACGCGAGGGAAGACGACCGGACGGCCCAAGGAGCGAGACTCTCGACCACTCCCGCTACGTGGACCGGTTTGCGCGCCGGGCGCGGACTGGTTCTTCCGGGGCGGGCCGGGGGTGGCACGGTGCGCAGCCGGCCCGGGGACAGGTGCCGGTCTCAGCAAGCGTGTGCGGACTGGTTCGTCGCAGGGCGCCCAGAGGTGGCACGGTGCGCGACCGGCTCGGGAAGTGGTGGCGGTCTCGCCAAGCGGATGCCGACTGGTTCGTCGCGGGCGCCCTGGAGTGGAGAGGCGCGCGACCGGTTCGGTAAGGACTGTCGGTCTCGTCAAGCGAGCGCGGGCCGGTTCGTGGCGGGACGCCCGGGGATGGCAGGGTGCGCGACCGGCCCGGGGAGGGGTGGCGGTCTCGTCAAGCGGATGCGGACTAGTTCGTCGCAAGGCGCCCCAGGGCGGCAGGTGCGCGGCCGGCCCGGGGACGGGTGGCGGTCTCGCCAAGCGGGCGCGAGCCAGTTTGTCGCGGGGCGCCGGAAGGCGGAGAGGCGCGCGGCCGGCCCGGTAGGGACTGTCAATCTCGTCAGGCGGGCGCGGGCCGGTTCGTCTCGGGACGCCCGGATTGGCAGGGTGCGCGGCCAGACCGGGGCCGGGTGACGGTTTCGTCAAGCGGACGCGGACTAATTCGTCGCAGGGCGCCCAGAAGTAGAGACGTGCGCGGCCGGATCGGGGACAGGTGACGGTCTCGCCGAGCGGGCGCGGACCAGTTCGTCGCAGGGCGCCCGGGGCGGAGAGGCGCGCGGCCAGATGGGGTCGGAAGCGGTCTCGTCAAGCGGGTGCGGGCCGGTTCGTCGCGGGGCGGGCGCCAGGTGCGGCGGTGGCGGTGCAGGGAGAGGTGGCGGCGCATTGGTCGAGCGGACGTCTCTGCGGGCCGGTTTCCCGTTCTGGTTGCGTCGCCCCTCGCGGGCTCCCGCCAGACCGACCTCTCGCCGAGATGTCTCGCCGGGGCCTCTCGCGTCGGCCTGCCAGTCGCCGAAGTGCACCCCGGACGGCGCCGAATGCAACAAATTCCCGCGAGAAGGGGCTCTGGGGCGCGATTCCTGGGACTTTATTGCACATCGCGCCCGTGACGCGTCGCAAGGGCCCGAGGTCGGGGCCGAACCGATGCGTATCGGAAGGGCACGAGAGCGGGACCGGCCCCAACCGAGCCGAGCCGAGCCGAGCCGAACGGCAGGGAGGTTGCGGTGCCTGGGGCGGGACCTACTTTGGGAAGGTTGCGTTCTGACAGTCAGGGGGCGCGCAAGTTGGCCAACGCGCCTTCCGCGAATTAGGTGCCGGACCCCCAGCCTCGGCACACCCCACCCCCGCAACCCCCGCCTCCTGCGCAATCTCCGCGAGCCGACACAGCCCCCGCAGCCCCGATACCCGGTCGCCGACCTTCCCCGCCACAGCCCTCCGACTCCCCCCACCCCCACACACACTGCCCTCCGGCCTGGGCCAGTCGCCTGCCCACCCGCGACCCGCCACCCAACCCCCCGACATTCCCCCCGCAACAAACCGGCTCGCGAGCGCTAGACGGAACCGGCAGTCCCTACCAGACCCACCGCGCCTCTCCACCGCCGGGCGTCCCGCGACAAACCGGCCCGCATCCGCTCGACGAAACCGCCACCCCTCCCCGGGTCGACCGCGCACCCTGCCACCCAGGGACGCCCCGCGACGAACCAGTCCGCCCCCGCTTGACGAAACCCTCACCCGTCCCCGGGGCTGGCCGCGCACCCCTCCACTCCTCCGGCGCCCCGCCACGAACCAGGCCGCATCCGCTTGGTGAGACCGCCACCCAACCCTGGGCCGGTCGCACACCGTGCCATCCCGGGCGCCCCGCGACGAACCAGTCGGCATCCGCTTGACGGGACCGCCACCACTTCCCGAGCCGGCTGCGCACCTTGCCACCTCTGGGTGCCCTGCGACGAATAAGTCCGCGCCCGCCCGACGAAACCGTCACCCAGCCCCGGGGCTGGCCGCGCACCCCTCCACCCCCCGGGCGCCCTGCGACGAACCAGTCCGCACACGCTTGACGAGACCGGCACCGGTCCCCGGGGCCGGTCGCGCACCGTGCCACCCCCGGCCCGCCCCGGAAGAACCAGTCCGCGCCCGGCACGCAAGCCGGTCCACGTAACGGGAGTGGTCGAGAGTCTCGCCCCCTGGGCCGTCCGGTCGTCTTCCCTCGCGTGGTGGAGGGGTGGGTGTCAAGGGTGGAGCGCAGCGGAATCGGCGCAGCCGACGCGTAGCGCAGCGGAGCGCCCTTGACTCCCGGCCCGTAACCACCAACCTCGCGACAACCGGATGGCCCCGGTACCGATCGAAGCCCCCGGCCCGCCCGAAGCCCCAGGCCCGGTACGAAACAACGCCCCCGGCCCAGCAAGGCTCCCGGCCACGTCCGCGCAAAGCCCCCCGCTACTACGACTTCTTCCGGATGTTGATGTGGGCGTTGAACTCCGCGCCGAGGACCGTCAGGAATACGTTGCCCTGCCAGCGGCGCGTGTCCAGGGTGTCTCCGACCTGGCCTTTGCCGAGCGCCCCCTTGTCCTGGATCTTCAGTGCCCGGAAATCGGTGAACTGGTCGAAGTTGCGGGTGTCGGCGAGTTCTCCGGCCTCCCGCCATTCCACGCGGAAGGCGGCGTAGTCGTCCTCCGACATGTCGGGCCCGAAGGTGAAGTCGGGCGGACTGGCCTGCTCGTAGCGGTGCTTGCACTGGTCGATGAGCTCGCCGGCGGTCGTCTTGGCCCCGACCGCCTTCACCAGGGCGCCGCCCTGGTCCGCGATCGCCGCCTTGCGCTCCGCCACCCGCTCCCCGCGCCGCTGTTCGATCAGGTCGTCCTCAAGAGTCTTCTTGGCCGCGTCCAGACCGTTGTACTTGTCCTCGACCCACGCGATACGAACCGAGGCGTCCCGCTGACGCTGGCCGATCACTCCCCAGGGCAGGCCGATCTGGGCGCTGTATGCCTTCAGCAGCTGAAGTGCTTCCGTGGCGTCGTTCGCGTACTCCACCTTGCCGATCATCCTGGTCATGACGACCCCCTCGTCCCCGCCGGCCCGTCCGGCAGGTGCGCGGGCAACGTCTCACCGCCAGGGTGGCGCGTCACCAGGTGGCGGCCCGTCCGGTTGCGCTCGGCAAGACCGGCCCCACCGGCGAAACCGGCCCCACGGCAAGACCGGCCCCACGGGAAGCCCCCCTTCGCCGGCCCCACCTTCGCCGGCCCCCCCTTCGCCGTTCCCGCCGTAGCGCTGCCACCCCCGGAGGCACCCCGGAGGCGCCCCGCAGGGTGGCAGC
This sequence comes from Streptomyces sp. NPDC002853, assembly GCF_053591915.1. NCBI lineage: Bacteria > Bacillati > Actinomycetota > Actinomycetes > Kitasatosporales > Streptomycetaceae > Streptomyces > Streptomyces sp. NPDC002853. The sequence continues at coordinate 529,676 of NZ_JBSFUS010000003.1, forward strand.
GCTCGGAAGCCGCCTTACGGGGTGACGGCCGCCGGACGCGGCAGCTTGCAGCCCTTCCGGCCCAGGTCGATCTTGCTGTCGTGTCCGACGCAGGGCACGATCCCGTACGTCTGCTGGGCGTAGTTGATGCCCTGTCGAACCGTCACGTTGCCGCGGCGGTCGACCTCACAGGGGTTGTTGAGGGTGCAGCGTTCGCCGTCCTCGTTCCCCGTGTTGTTGACCGCGGTGACCTTGCCGGTCTTGTGGTCGATCACCGGTGAGCCGGACGTGCCGCCGATCGTCTGGCACTCGGGGGTGTAGCGGACGGAGTCCTTCCAGGTCCACTCGCCTTCCTTGAGCCGGTACGCGAAGCCGTCGATCTTGCAGGTGTACGTCTTCTTCCAGTACCCGGAGACGACGGTGATCGCCCGCTTCTTGACCGGGTGGGCGTCCTCGATCTCCAGCGCCTTGATGCCGTACTTCTTCTTGATGTCGGCGTAACTGGTGGTGAGTTGGTAGAGCGAGATGTCGGTGTCGGTCATCGTCGCGTACGAGATCTTGCTCGCCGTGAGCGTCGCCTTCTCCGCGCCCTTCGCGTCGAGCAGCTTGAAGGTGCGGGTGGACGGCTGGTCGACGATGACCTCGCCGGCCGCCGGGAATCCGCTCTCCAGGCAGTGGCCGTTGGAGAGGACGAGCGCGGGGTCGTCCGCCTTCGACTGCGGCACGCGGACGACGGAGCCCGAGCAGTTGCTGAGTGCGACGGTTCCGGCGAAGTCGACGCTCTTCTTCGCGGCAGCCTCCCCCGCCGCCCGCGTCGACGGTGCGGACGGTGCGCTGTCCGGAGCCGCGACGGCCGGTGCGGAGCCGAACCCTACGAGGGTGAGGGCGAGTAAGCCGCCCGCGAGAGCCTTCTTCATGTGTGGAGCCCCCCTTGTAGCTGTCTTGTTGGCTGAGCCCTGACTTGTTGGCTCTGCCCTGACTTGCTGGCTGTGCCCTGACTTGTTGGCTGTGCCCTGTCTTAGCGGCTGTGCCCTGTGTGGTTGTCATGGGCATTCTTCGGGGGGCCCATTGAGGGGGACAAGGGGTGAGAACTCTTGACAATTCGGCGGGACCGCCGGGAAGGGCGGTCCCGCCGTGGACCGCAGCAGCCTTACGGCTTGGGCAGCTCGCAGCCCTCGCGGCTCAGGTCGATCTTGTTGCCGGGGGCGACGCACGGCACCACGCCGTACGTCTGCTGGGCGTAGTTGATGCCCTCGCGAACCGTCACCTTGCCGTTCTCGTCAACCTCGCACGGGTTGTTGTCCGTGCACTCCTCGCCGCTCTCGTTGCCGGTGTTGTTGACGGCGACGACCTTGCCGGTCGCGTCATCGATCACCGGGGAGCCCGAAGTGCCGCCGATCGTCTTGCAGTCGGGGGTGTAGCGGACCGAGTCCTTCCAGGTCCAGTTCCCCTCCTTGAGACGGTGGGCGAAGCCGTCGATGCTGCACTTGTACATCTTCTTCCAGTAGCCGGACGCGACGGTGATCGCCTTGCCCTGCTCCGGCCGCGCCGCGTTCAGCTCCAGCGCCTTGATGCCGAACTGGCTCTCGATCTCGCTGTAGGTGCTGGTGAGTTCGTAGAGCGAGAGGTCGGTGTCCGTCATAGTGCCGTAGGCGATCTTGCTCGCCTTGACCGTGCCCGCGTCGCCGCCACCGGCGTCGAGCAGGGTGAAGCTGCGCGACGACGGCTTGTCGACGACGACCTCGCCGGGCGCCGGGAAGCCGGCCTCCAGGCAGTGGCCGTTGGACATCACGAGCGCCGGGTCGCCCGGCTGCGAGTCCGGCACCCGGACGACGGAGCCGGAACAGTTGCTCAGCGCCACGGTGCCCGCGAAGTCAACCGCCTTCGCCTTCACGGGCCGTTCGTCGCTGACGGCCGTCGCGGGCACCGCCGTTGCTCCGAGGAGCAGGGCGGAGAAGCACGCGACGACGAGAGGCTTGTGCATGTGGGGGGTCCCCTCTGTTGACTATGTGACCGAAGTTGCTTCGGTTTTGTCATGCGCATTGTTGGGGGTACTCGCCCGCGAGAACAAGACCGCATGCGGACACAACTGACCGCTGAGAGGACACTCCCGGGTCAGAGGTGAGTCGCACCGAGCCCGTTCACCTCCCGCCACACGGCCGGGAGACACTCCCCGGCCCGACGTGGCGCAAAACACGAGGCGGCTCTCCTTACGCGGCCGTAAGCTCGCGGACATGCAGGTCATCCAGTCGACAAAGCTCGCCAACGTCTGTTACGAGATCCGGGGCCCGGTGCTCGAGGAGGCGATGCGGCTGGAAGCGGCGGGCCACCGCATCCTGAAGCTCAACACCGGCAACCCCGCGGCCTTCGGGTTCGAGTGCCCGCCGGAGATCCTGGAGGACATCCTCCGCAACGTCGGCGACGCGCACGGCTACGGCGACGCGAAGGGCCTCCTCGCCGCCCGCCGCGCGGTGGTCATGCACAACCAGACCCTGGGCATCGAGACCGACGTCGAGCACGTCTTCATCGGCAACGGCGTCTCCGAACTCATCGTCATGGCCATGCAGGGCCTGCTCGACGACGGCGACGAGGTCCTCGTACCGGCGCCGGACTATCCGCTGTGGACGGCCGCGGTCTCGCTCTCCGGCGGCACGGCCGTGCACTACCGCTGCGACGAGCAGGCGGACTGGATGCCGGACCTCGCCGACATCGAGCGCAAGGTGACCGACCGCACCAAGGCGCTCGTGATCATCAACCCGAACAACCCGACGGGCGCCGTGTACAGCGAGGACATGCTGCGCGGCCTGACCGACATCGCGCGGCGCCACAATCTCCTGGTCTGCTCGGACGAGATCTACGACAAGATCCTCTACGACGACGCGGTCCACACCCCCACCGCCGCCATCGCCCCCGACCTGCTCACCCTCACCTTCAACGGCATGTCGAAGGCGTACCGGGTGGCCGGTTACCGCGTCGGCTGGGTGGCCATCTCGGGCCCGAAGGCGCACGCGTCCTCGTACATCGAGGGCCTGACGATCCTCGCCAACATGCGCCTGTGCGCGAACATGCCGGGCCAGCACGGCGTGGTCGCCGCGCTCAGCGGACGGCAGACGATCAACGACCTCGTGCTTCCGGGCGGGCGGCTCGTGGAGCAGCGCGACACGGCGTACGACCTGCTGACGCAGATCCCCGGCGTGAGCTGCGTGAAACCGAAGGGGTCGCTCTACCTCTTCCCGCGGCTCGACCCGAAGGTCTTCAAGATCAAGGACGACCGGCAGATGGTGCTCGACCTGCTCCGCGCCGAGAAGATCATGGTCGTGCACGGCACCGGTTTCAACTGGCCGGAGCCCGATCACTTCCGGGTCGTCACGCTGCCCACGGCGACGGACCTGGCCGAGGCCGTGACCCGCATCGGCAACTTCCTGGACGGCTACAGCCAGCCCTAGGCCTCCAGACCCGCCAGACCCGCCGGGCCCTACAGGCCTACAGGCCTCCAGACCCGCCGGGCCCTACAGGCCTACAGGCCGCCAGGTCCTCCAGAAGCAGCCCGACTCAACTTTAGACAGAATCTAATGTAGGATGGCTTTCAAGCTACCCGCCAGGAGGCCATCCCATGTACGAGCCGATCCGCACCAAGTCGGTCCATGCCATGGCCGACCCGGGCGACTTCCCGCACCGCTCCCGCGAGGAGGAGCTGGACATCCAGCTCGCCGCGCATCTGGCGGCGCTGCTCGCCGTCACGGACGAGCTGCGCGCCCTCGCGCCCTCCACCGACCTGGATGACGCCGCCGAGCAGCTGTCGTCCGAGGTGGCCCGGCTGCGTGGCGGGCTTGCGCCCGTCCGTTCGGCCGTGGTGACCGCGATTCACGAACCGCACCTCACCGCCCTGCACCAGCGCGCCCACGCCCTCGCGGGCCGCGCCCTGGTGGTGGCCGCGTCCCGCGCCGACACGGCGGCGGCGATTCTCGCCGCCCACCGCATGGACGCGCACGCCGGCGCCGCGCACCTCGTCGGCGCCCACTGACGGCCCCGGTCCGCGGCCGGCGAGGCCGCGGACCGGGCGCCACCTACCTGATCAGCCGGTCACCCGCACCGTCGCCTCCGCCGACGAGCCCGAGTGCAGGTCGTCGCCCTCGTAGCTGACGGCGTAGACGGTCTTGCCCCGCTTGTTCGGCAGGTCCTTGACCTTGAACGTGCCGTCGGCCGCGACCGACGCCGACGTCAGCTCGCCCGTCGTGCCGAAACGGTCGGTCCTCGTCACCTTCAGGGCGATCCCGGAGGGCAGCGAGCGCCCCTGCCCGGTCAGCTTCCCGGTGATCTCGACGCCACCCGTGCGGGTGGCCTCGGCGGGCGCCGTCAGCTCGATCGAGGTCGGCGCCTTCGCCACGTCGACGGTGAGCGTGACGTCCTCGGCAGGACGGTGCGTGACATCGCCGAGGAACCGCAGCGTGTACGTCGCCTCGCCGAGCCGGTCCGGTACGTCCAGGACGGTGAAGCTGCCGTCGGCTGCGACCTTGGCGGGGGCCACCTCCGTCGTGCCGTCCGCGTCCTTGCGGACCGCCTCCACCTTCACCGGCTCCGCTGGCGCGGGACCGTCCAGCTCCAGCTTGCCGCGGATGCCGAGCGGTTCACCGACGACGGGCTTCGACGGCGTGGTGCTCAGGGTGCCGGTGAAGCGCGAGTCGTACTGGGCGGCCGGCGGCTTGATGACGTGCAGCCAGTGGTTGTAGCCGCCGTCCGAGGTCACCGCGAAGAGCCGTGAGCCGTCCTTGGACCAGTCGAGGCCGCGCGGCACGACCCGCGAACCGTCGAGCTCCCCCTCGAAGGCGAACTCCATCGGGGTGGTGCCGTCCGCCGGGTCGGCGGGCTGGATCAGCAGGTCGGAGACGCTGCCGGAGGCGACCGCGCCGCGCGCCACGTACTTTCCGTCCCCGCTGAACGCCACCGCCGAAGCCTTCGCGCCCTCGGGCAGCGACTGATAGCCGGTCGGCGCGTCCGCCAGGTCGGAGGCGTCGAGCAGCCGGGTGCCGTACGCCGCGTCGGCGACGGCGATCCGCTTGCCGTCGGCGCTCTGGGCGAGGTCCTTGAGATCGAGCGCGCCCTTGCCCTCGGCGTCCGCGAAGCGCCGCTGCGGGCCGCGCACCAGGTTGGCGCCGCTCGCGTCGAAGGTGGCGACGAACGCGTTGGCCGCGCTGTTCACGCCCGCCTGCCCCATGATGAGCCGGTCCGGGGCCCCGGGACCCGACTCGATCTTCAGCCGTCCCTCGCTGTTCCAGCCGGTGTTGACGTACGAGGCGTCCTTCACCTGGTAGAGCAGGGCGGTGTTGTCGGGCCTTTCGCAGTACGAGCTGCCGGTGTACGGCGTCTCCGTGAACCACGTCTTGCCGCCCGCGACGGCCACCTCCCGGCCGCAGGTGACATCGAAGTTCGTGCCCGAGGCACCGGTCCTGGTCTGGGTCGCCGTGTCGAACGTCAGGATGCGGTTGGACTGCGACACGTGCAGGGTCGCCCCGTCCGCGCTGAGCGCCATGCCGGACGCCGGCTGATCGGTGGCGAGCGAACCGACGCGCTGCCCCGCGAAGTTGTAGACCAGGACGGCGCTCGCCCCGCTGCCGCCCTTGTTCCCGTCGGTGACGTAGACCCGCTCGTGCGTGTCGTCCACCACCATCGCCCCGAACGAGGAGATCGGCAGCTTCGCCACCTCGTCCGACGGAGTGGCGGCGTGCGCGGCGGGTGCGGTGACGGCGACCAGACAGGCCGAGCTCAGAGCCACCGCGAGCGCGGCACCCGTCACACGTCTTAACCGCTGAGATTGCTTCAACTTGGCCCCCCACAGGCTCTTTTGGGGCGCGCGTCGATCAGCGGCCCCCCGTGTGGGGTCATTGAAACATGTGAGGGGCATGTGAAGGCGGCGTATGCGAGATGCGGATATACGCGGATGAGCCCCGCACATATACGCGGATGAGCCCCGCACGCCGTTGTGCGGGGCTCATCCGGAATGCGCGGAACGCCTGGTGGAACGTCTAGCCGAGGCGCTGCACCAGGGCGCGGTACTCGTCCCACAGTTCCTTGGGCGTGTGGTCGCCGAAGGTGTTCAGGTGCTCGGGGACCAGCGAGGCCTCGTCGCGCCAGACCTCCTTGTCGACCGTGAGCAGAAACTCCAGGTCAGCCTTGTCCAGGTCGAGGCCCTCGGTGTCGAGCGAGTCGACGGTCGGCAGGATGCCGATGGGCGTCTCGACGCCCTCCGCCTTGCCGTCGAGCCGGTCCACGATCCACTTCAGGACGCGGGAGTTCTCGCCGAAGCCGGGCCACACGAACTTGCCGTCGGCGTTCTTCCGGAACCAGTTCACGTAGTAGATCTTCGGCAGCTTGGACTGGTCGGGCTTGTCCGCGCCGACCTTGACCCAGTGGGCCATGTAGTCGCCCATGTTGTAGCCGCAGAACGGCAGCATGGCGAACGGGTCGCGGCGCAGCTCGCCGACCTTGCCCTCGGCCGCGGCGGTCTTCTCGCTCGCCACGTTCGCGCCGAGGAAGACGCCGTGCTGCCAGTTGAAGGACTCCGTCACCAGCGGCACCGCGCTGGCGCGACGGCCGCCGAAGAGGATCGCCGAGATCGGCACGCCCTTGGGGTCCTCCCACTCGGGCGCGATGATCGGGCACTGCGAGGCGGGCGTGGTGAAGCGGGCGTTCGGGTGGGCCGCCGGGACGCCGGATTCCGGCGTCCAGTCGTTGCCCTTCCAGTCGGTGAGGTGGGCGGGAGTCTCCTCCGTCATGCCCTCCCACCAGACGTCGTTGTCGTCGGTGAGCGCGACGTTCGTGAAGACCGAGTTGCCCCACAGGGTCTTCATGGCGTTGGCGTTGGTGTGCTCGCCGGTGCCGGGCGCGACGCCGAAGAAACCGGCCTCGGGGTTGATCGCGTAGAGCCGGCCGTCCTCGCCGAAGCGCATCCAGGCGATGTCGTCACCGATGGTCTCGACCGTCCAGCCGCGGACCGTCGGCTCCAGCATGGCGAGGTTGGTCTTGCCGCAGGCGCTCGGGAACGCGGCCGCGACGTACTTCGACTCGCCCTGCGGGGGCGTGAGCTTGAGGATCAGCATGTGCTCGGCGAGCCAGCCCTCGTCGCGCGCCATGACGGAGGCGATGCGCAGGGCGTAGCACTTCTTGCCGAGCAGGGCGTTGCCGCCGTAGCCCGAGCCGAACGACCAGATCTCGCGGTCCTCGGGGAAGTGCGAGATGTACTTGGTGGAGTTGCAGGGCCACGGCACGTCGGCCTCGCCCGCTTCGAGCGGCGCGCCGAGCGTGTGGACGGCCTTCACGAAGAAGCCGTCCTCGCCGAGCTCGTCCAGGACGGCCTGACCCATGCGGGTCATGGTGCGCATGGAGACGGCCACGTACGCGGAGTCGGTGATCTCCACACCGATGGCGGACAGCGGTGAGCCGACCGGCCCCATGCAGAACGGCACGACGTACATCGTGCGGCCGCGCATCGAGCCGCGGAAGACGCCGCCCTCGCCGCCCGAGCCCTGGAAGATCTCCCGCATCTCGGCGGGGGCCTTCCAGTGGTTGGTCGGGCCCGCGTCCTCTTCCTTCGCCGAGCAGATGAAGGTGCGGTCCTCGACGCGCGCGACGTCGGTCGGGTCGGAGGCCGCGTAGTACGAGTTGGGGCGCTTGATCGGGTCGAGCTTCTTGAACGTCCCCTTGGCGACGAGCTCCTCGCACAGGCGCTCGTACTCGGCCTCGGATCCGTCACACCAGACCACGCTGTCCGGCTGCGTCAGTTCGGCGATCTCGTTCACCCAGGAGACGAGCTCCCGGTGGTTGGTGGGAACGGTGCCCAGGGTCTCTGAGAGAAGGGGAGCCGCGATGTCGCGCGCCACGATTGCTCCTATACGAGGGGTTTATAGGTTTGTTGCCCCGTGGGGGCTGCGACCCGGACGCTTCACGTGTTGTTCCCTCTGGCGCTCATCCGGTGCCGACCGCACTCATTTGATCATCCGACGCATCCGCGCATATGTCCAGAGGGCCTCACAGGTGAGCGGCGTGAGTATCGCCACTCACCAGGTCGGCCTTCCGGCCACGAATCCGTCACTTGTACGCTCGGGTATCACCGTGAGCATCGCCACTTGTGCGCCACGGTTCCCCCATGACTGATGCCTAACTTACGGTTGCGTAGGTACGATTCCGATATGACCGCTCCCGTCCCTGACGCGATCACGAACAACCAGGACGCCGGCCGCGACTCGACCTCCGGCTCCGACCCGGCCTCCGGCTCCAACTCGTCCGTGCTCGACGCCCTGCCGCTTCCCGATCTCGAAGAAGTGAAGCCGAAGATGCGCGGCTGGCTGCACGCGGGCATGTTCCCCGCGGTGCTCGTCTCCGGCATCGTGCTCATGGCGCTCACGGATTCCACCCGCGCGCGGATCGCCTGCGGGATCTACGTCCTGACGGCCTGCCTGCTCTTCGGAGTGAGCGCGATCTACCACCGGGGCACCTGGGGTCCACGCGCGGACGGCGTGCTGCGCAGACTCGACCACGCCAACATCTTCCTGATCATCGCGGGCACGTACACCCCGCTGACGATGCTGCTCCTGCCCGACTCCAAGGGGCAGTGGCTGCTCTGGGGCGTCTGGGGAGCGGCGGTGGCCGGCATCCTCTTCCGGGTCTTCTGGGTCGGCGCGCCGCGCTGGCTCTACACCCCGTGCTACATCGCGATGGGCTGGGCCGCGGTCTTCTTCCTGCCCGACTTCCTGCGCGCGGGCGGCATCGCCGTACTGGTCCTGGTGGTCGTGGGCGGCCTGCTCTACAGCGCGGGCGGCGTGATCTACGGCATCAAGCGCCCCAACCCGTCCCCGCGGTTCTTCGGCTTCCACGAGGTCTTCCACTCCCTCACGCTGGCCGCCTTCGCGGTCCATTACGTGGGCATCTCCATGGTGGCGTACCAGCACGGCTAGACCAGCTTCCGACCTCTCCCCTTTTCATGGCCGCGGCTTTCGAGCCGCGGCCATTTGCGTGCGCCTGGGCGCGTCGGCGCTCGTACGACTTGACGGTGACTCCTATTTGAGAGTTACTCTCAATTTCATGGCCACTGTCACAAACTCGTCCGCCACGCACCGGCAGGACCCGCGCCGCTGGTGGGCCCTCGCCGCCCTCGTCGCGAGCATGCTCGTGCTCGGTTTCGACATGACGATCCTCAACGTCGCCCTGCCGACGATGGCCGGGCAGCTGGACGCGAGTACGGGCCAGCAACAGTGGATGGCGGACGCGTACGTCGTCGTGTTCGCGGCCCTGATGCTTCCGGCCGGACTCCTCGGCGACCGGTTCGGGCGCCGCAGGATGCTGATCACCGGACTCGGGATCTTCCTCGTGGGCTCGCTGATCGGCACCCTCGTCGACTCCGTCGAGCTGGTCGTCGTGGCCCGGGCGATCATGGGCATGGGCGGCGCGCTCGTCATGCCCCTCGCCATGGCCGTACTGCCCGCGCTCTTCGCTCCCGGCGAGCGGACCAAGGCCGTCGGCATCGTCTCGGCCGCCTCCGCGCTCGGCGCGCCGCTCGGGCCGATCGTGGGCGGCTGGCTCCTGGACCACTTCTGGTGGGGTTCGATCTTCCTGATCAACGTCCCGATGGTCGCGATCGGCATCACGGCCTGCGTCTTCCTGCTCCCGGAGACGACCGACCCGTCGTCCCCGAAGGTCGACGTCGCCTCCACCGCGCTCACCGCGGCCGGGCTCGGCGCGCTCATCTACGGGATCATCGAGGCGCCCGTACGCGGCTGGGGCGACCCGCTGATCCTCGGCATGTTCGGCGGGGCGGCCGTCCTGATCACCGCGCTCGTCCTGCGGGAGCGGAAGATGCCGCGCCCGATGCTGGACATGTCGCTGCTGCGCAACCGAGGCTTCCTGCTCAACACGATCGCGGCGACGCTCGTCATGTTCGTCCTGTCGGGCCTGATGTTCGTGCTTCCGCAGTATCTTCAGGCGGTGCTCGGCCATGACGCCTTCGGTACCGGTGTGCGGATGCTGCCGATGATGGGCGGACTGCTGATCGCGTCGCGGGGCGCGGAGCCCGTCGTGCGGAAGTTCGGCCCGCGTGCGGTGATCAGCGCCGGGCTGGTCGTGCTCGCCTTCGCGGCGATCCTCGGCAGCCGTACGACGGCCGACTCCGGCTACGGCTTCACCGCGCTGTGGCTCACCATCGCCGGCATCGGCTTCGGCTTCGCCGTCGTGCCCTCCATGGACTCGGCCCTCGGAGCGCTTCCCGTGGAGCGGGCGGGCTCCGGCGCCGGGCTCATGATGACCGTGCGGCAGGTGGGCAGCGCCATCGGGATCGCGCTGCTCGGCTCGCTGCTCTCCGGCGTGTACGTCGACCGCCTCGACACCGGCAAGATCCCGGACGCGGCGGCGGACGCCGCGGGCGAGTCGGTGGTGGCCGCCCACGCGGTCGCCGAACGGCTGGGGATCTCGCGGCTGGCCGACTCCGCCAATGAGGCGTACATCGACGGCATGGTGACCGTCCTCCTCGTCAGCGGCATCGCGGCGCTGGTCACCGCGCTGCTGGTGGCGGCCCTGCTGCCGAAGGCTCCCCCGCCGCCGGACGACGCCGACATGGCACGGCAGCCGGAGGATGCCCGACAATGAGCGCCATGACGGCCGCACGAATCTCCCCTTCCACGCACAACCCTCAGCTGGGACAGACGGGACACATGGGACAGCTCGGGCTCCGTGAGCGGAAGAAGCTCAAGACGCGCATCGCGATCCGTGAGGCCACGTACCGGCTGATCGACGAGCAGGGGTACGACGCGACGACGGTCGAGCAGATCGCGGAGGCCGCGGAGGTGTCGGCGTCGACCGTCTTCCGCTACTTCCCGACCAAGGAGGACATCGTCCTCACCGACGAGTACGACCCGCTCCTGGAGGACGAGCTGCGGGCGCGCCCCGTCGACGAGCCGATCGTGGAGTCCCTGCGGCACGTGCTGCGCAGGGCGGTGGGCCTCGGCTTCACCGAGGAGCCGGAGGTCTCACGCCTGCGTACGCGCCTGATGATCGAGGTACCCGCCGTGCGCTCCCGGCTGCTCGAGAGCATGTCGGTCACCGGCCGGATGCTGTGCCGCGTCATCGCTGAACGCGCGGGCCGTGATCCCGGGGAGCTGGAGGTCCGGGTGTTCGCGATGAGCCTCATCGCCGCGCTCACGGAGACGGCCGCGTACTGGGCGGAGCACGGCCACGAGGACGACCTGGGCGAGCTGGTGGACCGCGCCCTGTCCATGCTGACCACCGGCTTCGGGACGGGTGCGCCCAAGGCCTGAGGCCGGTGCCGACGGCCACCGGAAATTCCCCGGCCGCCGTTGCTCGCCCATGCCATCCTGACCGCATGAATGGTCCGGAGATCCTCATCCGCTTCGCCCCCGAGCTGGGGCTTTTCGTTCCGCACGGGCGAAGGGGCGGCCCCACCAAGGCAGTTACGGACGGCGTGTCCACGCTCGGGCACGTCGTCGAGTCGCTCGGGGTGCCGCTGACGGAGGTCGGCTCGCTGGTCGTGGACGGCGCGGAGGTGGCGGCCTCGCATGTGCCGCGCGAGGACGAGTCGGTGGAGGTCCGCCCCGTCCCCCGCCCCCAGCCGGTCCCCGGCGCCCCTCTCCGCTTCCTCCTGGACGTTCATCTCGGCACGCTGGCCCGCAGGTTGCGCCTCCTGGGCGTCGACGCGGCGTACGAGAGCACGGACATCGGCGACCCCGCCCTCGCCACGCGCTCGGCGGCGGAACGGCGGGTGCTGCTGAGTCGGGACCGGGGCTTGCTGCGACGCCGGGAGCTGTGGGCGGGGGCGTACATCTACAGCGACGCCCCTGACGAACAACTGCGGGACGTACTGGGCCGGTTCGCTCCCGCCCTGCTGCCTTGGTCGCGCTGCACGGCGTGCAACGGGTCGCTGCGAGCGGCGAGCAAGGAGGACGTGGCGGAGCGCCTGGAGGGGGGTACGCGGGGGACGTATGACGTGTTCGCGGAGTGCGGGGAGTGCGGGCGGGTGTACTGGCGCGGGGCGCATCACGACCGGCTGGAGGGGATCGTGGCGCGGGCGGTAGCTGAATTCTCCCCGAGGTAACTGAATTCTCCCCGACCCCGCCCCTCCCCGAAGAACGCCGGACGGGCTGAAACAGCCCGTTTGCGGGCGCGCTCGGCGGAGCCGGTGTTTACGGCACCCGAGGCCAGGGCCCCCGAGCCCTCAGCCGGACAGCTTCGCCGCCAGCTCCCCCGCGTCAGTGGTGGGCGCATCGCAGACGAACCGGCGGCACACGTAAGCCGCCGGCTTCTCCCTCCCCGCGAGCAGCGGAAACTCACCGCCACCGGCAGGCCCCGCGGCGACGACGGCCCCCGGCGCGGTCCCCAGCAACGCGGTGCGATGCAGCTCCCCGCCCACCGGGCCGATCACCGCGACCTCACGAGGCCCGTCGAGGGCGGCCTCGGCCACCGCCAGCCCGTTCCCGATGAACCGGGGCGCACGAGGCGCGAGCCCCTTCACCACGCCCAGCGCCCGCTCGGCCGCCGCCCGATGCGGTTCGGCCCCGGTCTGCGCCGCGTACGAGAGCAGCGCCCCCGCGGCGGCCGTCCACCCGGAGGGCACCGCGTTGTCCGTGGGGTCCTGCGGCCGCCGGATCAACTGCTCGGCGTCCGCGGCGGTGTCGTACAGGGACCCGGACTCCGTGTCCACGAACTGGGCGAGCACATGGTCGAGCAGGAACCCGGCGAACTCCAGCCAGACCCCTTCCCCCGTCACGGACGCCAGCGCGAGGAAGCCCTCGGCGACATCGGCGTAGTCCTCCAACACGCCCGCGTTGGCGCCGACGTGGCCGTCCTTGGAGGTACGGGAGAGCCGCGCCCTGTCGTCCATGTGCAGCCGTACGAGAAGGTCACCGGCACCGACCGCGGCCGCCACCAGGTCCGGGCGGTCGAAGTACGCGCCGACCTCGGCGAGCGCGGCCACGGCGAGACCGTTCCAGGCGGCGACGACCTTGTCGTCACGGCCGGGCGCGGGCCGCTCGGAGCGCGCCGCGAGCAGCCGCTCCCGGATCGAGTCGAGCCGCGCGACGTCCGCCACCACGCCCTCCGAGGGCGGCAGTTGGAGCACCGATGCGCCCTCCTCGAAGGTGCCTTCCTCGGTCACCCCGAAGTACGTGGCGGCCAGTTCGGCATCCGCGTCGCCGAGCACCTCGCGCAACTGCTCGGGCGTCCAGACGTAGTACGCGCCCTCGACGTGCTTGCCGGTCGCGGCGTCCTCGCTGTCCGCGTCGAGCGCCGAGGCGAAACCGCCCTCGTTCGTCCGCAGTTCGCGCACCATGAAGTCGGCGGTCTCCAGGGCCACGCGCCGCGCGAGGTCCGATCCCGTGGCCCGCCACAGGTGGGCGTAGACCCGGCAGAGCAGCGCGTTGTCGTACAGCATCTTCTCGAAGTGGGGCACGACCCACTCCCGGTCCACGGAGTAGCGCGCGAAGCCTCCGCCCAGCTGGTCGTAGATCCCGCCGCGCGCCATCTTCTCGCAGGTGTCGGCCGCCATCTGGAGGGCGCCCTCCGAGCCGGTGCGGGCGTAGTGCCGCAGCAGGAACTCGACGACCATGGACGGCGGGAACTTGGGGGCGCCGCCGAAGCCGCCGTGCGAGGCGTCGTAGTCGCGGGTCAGGCCGAGCAGCGCCTGGGCGAGCTCGTCCTCGCCCGGCAGCTCGTCGGAGCCGAACGCCAGCTGACGCTCGGAGAGGTCGCGCACGATCTTCCCGGCGACCTCGTCGACCTCGTCACGCCGGTCCGTCCAGGCACGCCGCACCCCGTCGGCGACCTGCTGGAAGGAGGGCATGCCGTGCCGCGGCTCGGGCGGGAAGTACGTGCCGAAGTAGAAGGGCTCGGCGTCGGGCGTCAGGAAGACCGTCATGGGCCAGCCGCCCTGCCCGGTCGCGGCCTGCACGGCCTCCATGTAGACGGCGTCGATGTCGGGCCGCTCCTCGCGGTCGACCTTGACGTTGACGAAGTGCTCGTTCAGGAAGGCGGCCGTGCCGGCGTCCTCGAAGGACTCGTGCGCCATGACGTGACACCAGTGGCAACTGCTGTACCCCACGCTGAGCAGCACGGGCACGCCCCGCTCCCGGGCCTGCGCGAAGGCCTCCGCCGACCAGGGCCACCAGTCGACGGGGTTGTCGGCGTGCTGAAGAAGATAGGGGGACGTCTCATGGGCCAGTCGGTTCGGCATGCTCTCCATCCTCGCGCACACGGAAGTGCGCCGCGCAGGTCCCACCGGTTCGCGGCGAGCCGCGCCGTCGGGCCCGGCGGTTGCGCAGCCTCCGGGCGATGACGTGCAGCCGGTCGCCGACCTGGGGCGTCGGCGCGTCCGTCCACCAGGAGGGGTGCTTGGCCTGGACCACCGAGATGCTTCCACGTGATCCTCGGACTCACTCGCGTCGGGGGCCCGTACGCAGGACACTTGTGGCCGCAGGTGACCATTGCACTCGGAGGGGGACCCATATGCGGGACAGCCATCGGGCCGAAGCCGAGCGGCTGTTGGTGCGGGCAGTGGAAGAAGAGGTGCGGCGCTCCGGCGGGCGCATCGACGGGGGCGTGTTGCTCTCGCGGGCCCGGGGCGCGCTGGACGCCATGGGGCAGACCGCCGCCGAGGAGTACGCCGCCTATACGCAGGCGGTCGACGAGTCGGAGGCCGGGCAGCTCTCCTTCGGGCAGCGGTATGCCAGAGAGGGGGCCGGAACTCCCCTGCTGGTGGCCGCCGTTGCCGCTGTGGGCGCGTGTCTCGCCGACCTCGCCCTCGGGACCGGGGTCTCGACCGCCATGGGCGCGGGCGCCGCCGTCGCCGTCGTCGGCGCGGCCACCACCGTCCTGAAGGTCACCGCCGCCCACGTGCCCGCGGCCAGCCGCCGCGCCGGGGCCATCAGCCAGCCGGGCGGGCCCGAACAACTGCGGCTGCAGTGGCTGACGGCCCTTGAGGTGCGGGGCATCCGGCCCTTCCTGGACCAGCAGCGCGTGCTGCAGCCCTCCTCCGGCAAGAAGAAGACCTCGCCGCAGCTGCGCGGCACGGACAAGAGCGCGGCGGCGCGCAGGCGCAGCGTACTGGAGCAGTCCTTCACCCAACTGCCTGAGCCCGAAGGCCCGTTCGCCGGGCGGCGGGCCGAGCTCGCGCGTGTCGCCCAGTGGGTGCACGCCGCGCGGGCCAGCACCGAGACGCGGCCCACCGTCGTCGTGCTGCACGGCGCGCCCGGCTCCGGGCGCTCCTCGCTCGCCGTGCGGGCCGCGCACGATCTGCGGGACCAGTTCCGGGGCGCCTGCGTCGTCGACCTGCGGGGCGAGAGCTCCCAGCCGCTGTCCACGCGGGACGCGCTCCTGCATCTGCTGAATCGATTGGGCGCCCCGCGCGAGCAGCTCCTGTTCCGCGAGCGTTCCTCACAGGAGCAGCAGGTCAAGCGGCTCAGCGAGCTGTATCACCAGTATCTGACCGGGCTCCCCGTGACCGTCGTCCTCGACGACGCGAGCGACCCTGAGCAGGTGCGCACCCTCGTGCCCGAGCGCTCCGACAGCCTCGTCCTCGTCACCACCCGGGGGCCCCTGGAGCTCCCGGCGGACCTGCCCGCCTGGGTTCACCAGCTGCCGGTGGAGCCGCTCGACGCGGCGGGCTCCGAGCAGCTTCTGCGCGAGACCGCGGCGGACACCTCCGGGCCCTACGACGCCGAATCGGCTGACGCCGTGCGGGAGTTGTGCGGCGGGCTGCCGCTCGCCCTGCGCGTCGCCGGCTCCTCGATCGGCTCGCGTACGACCCGTCAGCTCGCCGCTGACCTGGCCGCGTACGGGCCCTTCGAAAAGGTCGCACCCGTGGAGCGCGTCCTGTGGCTGCGCTACACCGACCAGTCCGAGTCCGCCCGGCGTCTCCTGCGCAGGCTCGCGCTGGCCGGGCGCGCCTCCATGGGGGCGGCCGCCGCCGCTGCCCTGCTCGGCGCCGACGAGCAGGAGGCGGCCCGGCAGCTGACCGCGCTCTCCCGCGCGGGTCTCGTCGACCACGTGCGCGGCAGCCGCTACCGCCTGCACGATCTCGTACGCGCCTTCGCGCTCGCCCGGCTCATCGACGAGGAGGAGCCCGCGGAGCGCACCGCCGCGCAGGAACGTCTCATCGTCAGCTACAGCGAGCTCGCCGGATCGGTGATCCGCCTGGTCGACGGCAAGATGTCGACGCGGGCCGGCCAGTTCGACCGGCACGGCTTCTCCTCCCTGGAGGCGGCCCTGCGCTGGCTGGACGACGAGTCCAGCTTCATCACGGCGGCGCTGCGGCACGCGGAGGGCGTCGACCAGGAAGCGGTGCTCAACCTGCTCGGCGCGCTGTGCGACTACTGCCTGCTGCGCGGCGACCTCTACCGCCTGGGCGAGATCAGCGAACTGACGCAGGCCGTCGACCAGGGCCTTCTCGTACGGAGCGTGCGGTGGCGCACCGGCATCGCGTCCCGTCAGCTCGGCGAGCTCGACCAGGCGCGGACGACCCTGACCTCGGTCGTGGACCTCTACATGGAGGCGCACCAGGACGCGGGAGCCGCCCTCGCCCTGTGTTCGCTGGGGATCACCCTGCACCACCAGGGCAATCTGACGGAGGCGGCCGCCCGCCTGAGCGAGGCCCTCGCACTGCAGGACGCCGACGAACTCGCCGGTGACCGCGCCTGGACGATGCACGCCCTCGCCGCGGTGGAGCGCGACCGTTCCAACCTCAACAAGGCGCTGGGGCTCCTGGAGGCCTCCCTGACCCTGCACCGCGAGAACGACTCCCTGCACGGCGAGGCCTGGGCGCACTTCCAGCTCGGCCAGCTCTGCCTGCGCATGGGCGACGTACCGCGCGCGGAGGAGCAGCTGCGGGGCGCCCTTGACCTGTACGGGCGCACGCGTGACGGCCGCGGCGAGGCCTGGGCGCTGACGCAGCTCGCGCGGGCCCGTCTGGTGGACGGCGACGCGTCGGCCGCGGTCGACGGGCTGCGGCAGGCGGTGTCCCGGCACCGCGACAACGAGGACGCGCGCGGCGAGGCGTGGAGCGCCTACTACCTGGGCCAGGCCCTGGAGGAGGCGGGCAGTCTCGACCAGGCGGTGCGCGAGCTGGAGCGCTCACGCACGATGTTCTCGCGGATGCGCGACGTGTACGGCCTGGCCTGCGCCCGGCACCACTCGGCCCGGGTGACCCGCGACCAGCGCGCCGCGCAGACGGGCTCCCTGCGCAATTCCGGCTTCGCCCGCCAGCTCCTGGTGGACGCCCGCGCCGACTTCCAGCGCATCGGCGTCGCCCACGGCGAGGCCTGGACGTGCCTGGAACTCGCGGTCGTGGACGCGGGGAACACGCGCGCCCAGCAGGCGCTTGCCCTGTGCGACCAGGCGGCCGAGCTGTTCGCATCGTACGGCGACCGCAGGGGTGAGGACTGGGCCCGCTTCCTGCGCTGCACCCTGCTGCCGTACGGATCGCCCGGCGGCTGGGAGATCGGCACCGCCGTGGCCCAGGAGGAACTCAGCCAGCTGGCACGCGCCGGTCATCCGACGCGCGACGGCAAGCTGGACGACTACATGGAGGCGTTCGGCCTGCTCCTGGAGCGCGGCGCCGACCTGGAGGCCGGCTGGCAGGCCTGGCGCCTGGGCATGGTGCCGAACCGCCACTCCCGAGAGGTGATGGGAGTGACGGTGGCGAGGGCGGGCTAGCCCTTGCGGGGCTCGGCCGCGGAGGGCTTGCCCTCCGCGGAGGAGCCTGCCGAGCCGGAGGAGCCGGCCGAGCTGGAGGCGGCCTCCGCGGGCTCCTTGAAGTCGACCTTCCGCATGTGCTTGTTCATCGACTTCATCAGCCCCCAGACGGCGACAGCCATCACCGCGAAGACGATGAACCCGAGAACACCCGGGGTCACCTTGTCATCGTCGACCTCTTTGGCGAGAGGGACGAGATGCGTCATTGCCAGATGTACGTTCACGCTAGGCATTGTCGCGGATGCCCGCAAAGAGGTCGTCCTCGGGGAGGGATGTATCGACGAGCGACTTCGCGAGCTCGTACTCCTCCGTGGGCCAGACCTCCTTCTGGAGCTCCATGGGCACCCGGAACCAGCCGCCGTCGGGGTCGATCTGCGTGGCGTGCGCGATCAGCGCCCGGTCACGGACCTCGTAGAAGTCGGCGCAGGGAACGTGCGTGGTCAGCGTCCGCTCGACCCGCTCGAACTCGTCCCACCGCTTCAGCCAGTCCCCGTAGGGCGATTCCAGGCCCTTGTCGAGCATGGCCTGGTGGAGCGCCTCGGTGCGCGGCCGGTTGAAGCCCTGGTTGTAGTAGAGCTTCTGCGGCTGGAAGACCGGGCCGTACTCGCTCTCCGGGTACTTCTCGGCGTCCGCCGCGCCGTCGAACGCCACCATCGTGATCTTGTGGGTCATGATGTGGTCGGGGTGCGGATAGCCGCCGTTCTCGTCGTACGTCGTGATGACCTGCGGACGGAAGGAGCGGATCTGCCGGACCAGCTCACCGGCCGCCTTGTCGACGTCCTCCAGGGCGAAGCAGCCCTCGGGCAGCGGCGGCAGCGGGTCGCCCTCGGGCAGGCCCGAGTCGACGAAGCCGAGCCAGTCCTGCTTGACGCCGAGGATCTCGCGGGCCTCGTCCATCTCCTTCCTGCGCACCTCGTGGATGTTCTCCTGGATGTACTTGTCACCCTGGAGCTTGGGGTTGAGGATGTCGCCGCGCTCCCCGCCCGTGCAGGTCACGACATGCACGTCCACCCCCTCGGACACGTACTTGGCCATGGTGGCCGCGCCCTTCGACGACTCGTCGTCGGGGTGGGCGTGCACGGCCATCAGTCGCAGCTGCTCAGTCAAGACTCGATCCTCAGTGATCCGGCGCCGCCCTGGTCAATTCGGCGCAATGAACGGCTTCTATAGTGACGGAACCGGGGGGCGGAAAATTCCGGCATCCCCTTTTACTGGAGGACGATCATGGCGGCCGTGAGCGAGAAGCTCCCCGATGGCCGGTACGGCCGCGAGCGTACGGCCGACGAGCGCGCGGACCGGAAGCTGAAGGTCATCGGGTCGGTGCTCGGTGTGCTCTTCCTCCTGATGATCGGCTGGTTCGGGTACGACTACGTCTCCGGCACCAAGGTCAGCGGCGAAGTGATCAAGTTCGACGTCGTCTCGGACAGCGCGGTCAAGGTGCACCTGGAGGTGCGCAAGGACGCGGACGCCAAGGGCTACTGCACCCTGCGTTCCCAGGCCGAGGACGGCGAAGAGGTGGGCCGCGCGGACTTCCGCTTCGACCAGAACGAAGGCCGGATCGACAAGGTCGTCACGCTGCGCACGAAGGCGCAGGGGACGAGCGCCGAGCTCCTCGGCTGCCACTCCGACTGACTTCGGCCTGACTTCGACCTGGCTTCGGCCTGGCTTCGAGCTGACTTCGACCGGCCTCGGCTGGTCCCACGCGTCACGCTGACCGGCCGACGCCCCGTCTGTACCGGCCCTCACCTGCGTTGACGTATTTCTGATGGCTTATGTCCTCCCCCTCACGCGCCTGAATTGTTAGGCTCGTGGTTTCGCCCACCCGTTAGGGAACATCCTTCTGGGTAGGGCGATGCTTTGTATTCCCAGTACCTACGAGGAGCACCTGTGACCCAGACCAGCGAGAACGTCACCTGGCTGACCCAGGAGGCGTACAACCAGCTCAAGGCCGAGCTGGAGTACCTGTCTGGTCCCGCGCGCACCGAGATCGCTACGAAGATCGCGGCGGCACGTGAGGAGGGCGACCTGCGCGAGAACGGCGGGTACCACGCGGCCAAGGAGGAGCAGGGCAAGCAGGAGCTCCGCGTCCGCCAGCTGACCCAGCTCCTGGAGCATGCCAAGGTCGGTGAGGCGCCGGCCGCGGACGGCGTGGTCGCGCCCGGCATGGTCGTGACGATCGCTTTCGACGGCGACGAGGACGACACCCTGACGTTCCTGCTCGCCTCGCGCGAGTACGCGAGCTCCGACATCGAGACGTACTCGCCGCAGTCCCCGCTCGGCAGCGGCGTGAACGGCAAGAAGATCGGCGAGGACGCGCAGTACGAACTGCCGAACGGCAAGCTCGCCTCGGTGAAGATCCTCCAGGCGAAGCCGTACCAGGCCTGAGGCCCGCAGCGGCGACACGGAAGGCCCCCCGCACCGAGCGCGTGCGGGGGGCCTTTTGCATGATCAGCCGTCCGCCCGGCGGTACTTGCGGACCGCGAGCGTGCGGAACGCCACGATGATGAGCACGGACCAGATCAGCGAGGCCCAGACGGGGTGCTCCATCGGCCAGGCTCCGGTGACCGACTTCGGGACCCCTTCGATCGTGTTGCCGAACAGTTCTCGGGCCGCCGCCACCGTGGCACTGAACGGGTTCCACTCGGCGACATACTGGAGGAACTTCGGCATGCCGTTGACCGGCACGAACGCGTTCGAGATGAACGTCAGCGGGAAGAGCCAGATGAGCCCTCCCGAGGTGGCCGCCTCGGGGGTGCGGACGGACAGGCCGATCAGCGCGCCGATCCAGGTGAACGCATAGCCGAGCAGCAGGAGCAGGCCGAAACCAGCGAGGACCTTGCCGAGGTTCTCGTGCGTGCGCCAGCCGACGAGCAGGGCAACCGCCGCGAGCACGGCCAAGGTCACGGCCGTCTGCACCAGGTCCGCGAGGGTGCGGCCGGTCAGGACGGCGCCCCGCGCCATCGGCAGCGACCGGAAGCGGTCGATCAGGCCCTTGTGCATGTCGTCGGCGATGCCCGCGCCCGCCCCTGCCGTGGCGAAGGTGACGGTCTGCGCGAAGATGCCCGCCATCAGGAATTCCTTGTAGGCGCTCGCGCTGCCGGCGGGTGCGCCCGGGATGTTGATGGACCCGCCGAAGACGTACGTGAACAGGACCACGAACATCACGGGCTGGATGACCCCGAAGAGGATCATTTCGGGAATCCTGGTCATGCGGATCAGGTTCCTGCGGGCCACTACCAGCGAGTCCCTGGCCGACTGGACGATGCCGCCCTTGGGGCGAGGCGCCAGGAGCTGTCGGGTGTCGGATACAGCGCTCACTTCGCGTCCCCCTTGTCCTTGACGTCCGCGCCGGTCGCGCCGTCCTCGCCGTTCGGCGCCACCTCGGCCACGTGGCCCGTCAGCGAGATGAACACGTCGTCCAGGGTCGGGCGGCGGAGCCCGATGTCGTCGATCTCGATCCCGCGGGCGTCCAGCTCCCGGATGACCTCGGCGAGCAGCTTTGCGCCGCCGGAGACCGGGACCGTGAGCTTGCGGGTGTGGTTCTCGACGGCGACCTCGCCCTTGCCGAGGCCGCGCAGGACCTCCGTGGCCGGGGTGATGTCCTCGCGCTCGTGCACCACCACCTCGACGCGCTCGCCGCCCGTCTGCGCCTTGAGGTGGTCGGAGGTGCCGCGTGCGATGACCCGGCCGTGGTCGATGACGCAGATGTCGTGCGCCAGGTGGTCGGCCTCTTCGAGGTACTGGGTGGTGAGCAGCAGGGTCGTGCCGCCCGACACCAGCTCCTGGATGACCTCCCAGAGCTGCTGCCGGTTGCGCGGGTCGAGGCCCGTGGTCGGCTCGTCCATGAACATCACCGGGGGCGACACGACGAGCGCGGCCGCGAGGTCGAGACGGCGGCGCATGCCTCCCGAATACGTCTTGGAGGGGCGGTCCGCGGCGTCGGCGAGATTGAACCGGTCGAGCAGCTCGCCCGCCCTGGCCTTCGCCTCCTTCGCCTTCATCTGGTAGAGCTGGCCGACCATTTGGAGGTTCTCGCGGCCCGTCAGGTACTCGTCGACGGCGGCGAACTGGCCCGAGAGGCCGATCGACCGCCGCACTTCGTTCGGATGCTTCAGTACGTCGATGCCCGCGACGACCGCGCGGCCCCTGTCCGGCGTCAGAAGCGTCGTCAGACAGCGCACCGCCGTGGTCTTGCCCGCGCCGTTCGGCCCGAGAAGGCCGAGCACGGTGCCTTCCGGGACATCCAGATCGACGCCGTCCAGAGCCCTTACGTCGCCGAAGGTCTTCACAAGGCCTTCGGCGTAGATGGCGCCTGGCATGTGGGTTCTCCCAGTGGTTTGGGTGACTTCCTACGGAAAAGCTTAGATTTGCCGGGTACCAAGCGCCCGGCGACCAGTGACGTGAGACACACCATAACGCGATACATCGCGTCTCTTCAACGGGATTGGCAAGCCTGTGGACAACGCAAAATAGCGGCCAACCGCGGCTTGACGCAGGCGATTTTCCCTACGTGCGCGAACACGGGCGCGGGCACGGGCACGAACGCCTTGCGCGCGACGGGCCTTGCGCACGACGGGGGCCTCGCGCACGACGGGAGCCTTGCGCGCGACGGGGGCCTTCGACGCCGGTCGTCGGCTGCCGGGCTCGGCGGCTGCCGCTCGGCGGATGTCAGCCGATGACGGTGTAGCCCGCCTCGCGCAGCGCCGAGCTCACCTCGGTGCAGTGTGCGGGTCCCTTGGTCTCCAGGTGCAACTCCACCTCCACCTCCGTGAGTCCGAGGCGCGGGTCGGTCCGCACGTGGCCCACGTCGAGGACGTTGGCGTCGACCACGGACAGCACCCCGAGGAGCGTGGCCAGCGCCCCGGGCCGGTCAGTGAGACGCAGGCGCAGCGAGAGGTAGCGGCCCCCGGCCGCCATGCCGTGGCGCAGGATGCGCTGCATCAGAAGGGGGTCGACGTTGCCGCCCGACAGGAGCGCGACCACCGGGCCCTCGAACGTCTCCGGCCTGCTCAGGAGCGCCGCCACCGGACTCGCGCCGGCGGGCTCGACGACCATCTTGGCCCGCTCGAGGCAGAGCAGCAGCGCGCTGGACAGCTCGTCCTCCGAGACGGTCACCACGTCGTCCAGAAGCTCATCGATGATCTTGAACGGCACGTCGCCGGGACGCCCGACCTTGATGCCGTCCGCCATCGTCGCCGGGTTGTCGATCGACACCGGGTGCCCCGCCGCGAGCGAAGGCGGGTACGCCGCGGAGCCCGCCGCCTGCACTCCGATCACCTTGACGTCCGGGCGCAGCGACTTCACCGCCACCGCGATGCCCGCAGCGAGCCCGCCGCCACCCACCCCCAGGACCAGGGTGCGCAGCTCGGGGCACTGCTCCAGGATCTCCAGGCCCACCGTGCCCTGCCCCGCGATGATGTCGGGGTGGTCGAAGGGATGGATGAACACCGCGCCCGTCTCGTGCGCGTACTCCTGGGCCGCGGCCAGCGTCTCGTCGACCACCTGACCGTGCAGCCGCACCTCCGCGCCGTACTCCCGGGTGGCCGCGACCTTGGGCAGCGGCGCGCCCACCGGCATGAAGACCGTGGACCGCACGCCGAGCAGCGAGGACGCGAGGGCCACGCCCTGCGCGTGGTTGCCCGCGCTCGCGGCGACCACCCCGGCCGCGCGCTCCTCGGGGAGCAGGCCCGCGATCCGTACGTACGCGCCGCGCAGCTTGAAGGAGCCCGTCCGCTGGAGGTTCTCGCACTTGAAATGGACCGGCGAGCCCACGAGGCGCGACAGGTGCCTGCTGCCTTCCATCGCCGTCACCCTGGACACACCCGAGAGCATCTTCTGGGCGCCGCGCACATCGTCGAGGGTGACCGAAGGCAAGGAGTGACGCGTGCGGTAGCTCATGACGGCCAGTCTCCCAGTTCACGCCGGTGTCCTCCTGCGGTGACCACGGGGCGAGACTGGTTTGCGCAGCGCTGGTACGCCCCGCGTCCCGGCCGCGTACCCTGTCCCCCAACCCATCGCCCTCGCATGAAGTGAGCCCCCGGCCATGCCCACAACTCCGGACATGACGACCGCCAGCGATCCCGGCCTCCTCGACACGCTGCAGCACCAGGTGGCCGTGTTCGCCCGCCGTGCGGAGCAGACACGCCTCGGCGGCGTAGGACAGGTCCGCAACTCCATGGACCGCGCCGCGTACCTGCTGCTCAACCGCCTCGACAAGGAAGGGCCGATGGGCGTCAAGGCGCTCGCGGCGAGCATGGGCATCGACTCCTCGACGGTCACCCGGCAGGTCGCCCCGCTGGTCGACACGGGGCTCGTCAAGCGCACCTCGCACCCCGAGGACGGCCGTGCCGTGGTGCTCCAGCTCTCGCCGCGCGGCGAGGCCCGCCTGAACGAGGTGCGCTCGTCCCGGCGCGACCTCATGGCCGAGCTGACCGGCGACTGGTCCCCGGAGGAGCGCGAAAGCTTCTGCACGCTCCTCACGCGCTTCAATTCGGCGCTCTCCGCCCGCCAGACCTCACAGTCGGCTCCGGACGCGCCTGAGTCCTGAGCCCTGAGCCCTGACTCCCGGGGGTTCCCGCCCCTTGACCTGGCCCAGGTGCCTGGCCTCATATGAGACCGGGGGGCCCGGTCCCCTCCAGGCGGGAGGCGCGGTGCGCGAACGGCAGGCGTCTGTGGACGCCCGCCGGGCCCGGGAGTTCGAGGCGTTCGTCGCGGGCGCGGCAGGGCGGCTGCTGCATGCCGCGACGCTGCTCACCACCGAGCCGCCGGACGCCAACCCACGCGCGCGTGCCCTGCTGACCGCGTCCCTCGCGCATTCGTACGCGACATGGGACCGGATGCGCGGCGAGGACCCGTACGACCGCACCCGCCAGCAGCTCGCCATCCGCTTCGCGCGCGGCGCCTGGCGCCGGCACCGCAGCCACGGCGGCGTCCTGGCCCGGCTCACGCCCCAGGAGCGGCTGATCCTCGTGCTGCGGCTGTACGAGGGCGTCGCCGAGGAACAGACGGCGGCGCTGCTCGGACTGCCCGCCGACCGCGTGGAGACGATCTGCGCCCGCGCCATGGAGACGGTGCTGCACCCGCCGCGCGGCCCCGCGCCGACCGTCCCCCTGGGGGAGGCGGCCCCGTCATGAACCAGTACGACCGCAAGGCGGGCGAGGTCCGCCACCTCCTGGACGACGGCACGCCCCCGTCGGCCCCGCCCGAGCTCCACGAGGAAGCCGTCCGCCGCGGCGGCCGCATGCTGCGCCGCAGAAGGGCACTGCGCCGCCTGCTGTGGCTCCTGCTGCTCGTGGCGGCAGTCTCCTTCGCGGTGTGGGCGTCGGTCGAGCAGCCCTGGGTGGAGCCGCCGTCGGAGACGACTCCACCCCTCACCCGCTGGTGACCCGCGGCGCGCTCTAGCCCAGCGCCTGCTGGAGATCGGCCAGCAGGTCGTCCGCGGACTCGATGCCTACGGAGAGCCGCACCAGGTCCGCCGGGACCTCGAGCGCCGAACCCACCACCGAGGCGTGCGTCATCCGCCCCGGGTGCTCGATCAGGGACTCCACGCCGCCGAGCGACTCCCCCAGGGTGAACAGCTTGGCCCGGTCGCAGACCGCCACAGCGGCCTCCTCGCCCCCGGCGACCTGGAAGGACACCATCCCGCCGAACGCCTTCATCTGCTTGGCCGCGGTCTCGTGACCGGGGTGCTCCGGAAGCCCCGGGTAGAGAACACGCGTCACGCGCGCGTGCCGCGACAGCATCTCGGCGACCTTCGTCGCGTTCTCGCTGTGCCGGTCCATCCGGACGGCCAGCGTCTTGATGCCGCGAAGGACCAGCCACGCGTCGAAGGGCCCGGCCACCGCGCCCATCGCGTTCTGGTGGTACGCAAGCTCCTCGCCCAGCTCGGGGTCGCCGACGACAAGGGCGCCGCCCACGACGTCCGAGTGCCCGCCCATGTACTTCGTCAGGGAGTGCACGACGACGTCCGCGCCGAGCGCGAGCGGCTGCTGGAGGTAGGGGCTCGCGAAGGTGTTGTCGACGACGAGCCGGGCCCCCGTCTCCTTGGCGACCTGCGCGACGGCGGCGATGTCCGTGATGCCGAGCAGCGGGTTGGAGGGGGTCTCCACCCAGATCGCCTTCGTACGGTCGGTCACCGCGGCCCGCACCGCCGCCGGGTCGGAGGTGTCGGCCACCGACCACTCCACGCCCCACCGGGACACGACCTTCGCGAAGAGCCGGAACGTGCCGCCGTACGCGTCGTTCGGGATGACCACGTGGTCGCCGGGAGCCAGCAGCGTACGCAGAAGGCAGTCCTCGGCCGCGAGACCCGACGAGAAGGCGAGCCCGCGCCTGCCGCCCTCCAGGGCGGCCAGGTTCTCCTCCAGGGCGGTGCGGGTGGGGTTGGCGCTGCGGCTGTACTCATAGCCACCGCGCAGACCGCCGACGCCGTCCTGCTTGTACGTCGACACCTGGTAGATCGGCGGGACGACCGCGCCCGTGAGCGGGTCGGCGGTGTTGCCCGCATGGATCGCGACGGTCTCGAAACTCTGGCTGCTGAAGCTGTCACTCATGTGGCCAGAGCCTAGTCCGGGACGGGGGAGGAGCCGACGAGTTCGAGACTGGTTCGCCAAGTGTCAGAGCAGTCTGGTTCGCTTGTACTCATGGAGATTCTCTGGGTGCTGATGGCGGCGATCATGATCGGGGCGGTGCTCGGCCCGTTCCTGCTGCGCAGGCGCGGCGGAATCCGGCAGGTCGCGCCCGGTTCGCCGGACGCCGCGGACCCCGCGGACTACGGCTTCGCGCGTCAGGAGGAGCTGGACATCCGCATGCCGGGCCCGGACCACGACCTCCTGGACGTCCTTGACGTGGTGCAGCGGTCGCACAGCTGGAAAGCGGCCTCGCAGCTGCTCGCGGGCACGGAGGTGCACGGCGAGGTGCGCTGGCAGCGCGTGCAGGCGTTCGCGGGCGCGGCGTCCCTGGAGCTGCAGGAGCGGCCCGGCGGGGTCAGCGACCAGCCCGGCGGGCAGTGGCTGCGGGTGTGGCGGGCCGAGGCGCCCAAGGACGCGGGCGGCGCCGCGGTGCACGCGGAGTTCCTCGTCCAGCAGGCCTGGCGGTCCTCGACCTCCGGGACGGACGAGTTCCGGATCATCCTGGAGGAGGCGAAGGAGGCCTGCGCGCAGGCAGCGCTCCTCTCCCCCGGCGACCCCATCCCGTACATCATCGAGCTCTCGATCGCGCGTGGCCTCGCGTATCCGCGCGAGGAGTTCGAGCAGCTGTGGCTGAAGATCCTGGACCGCGCCCCCGCCCACATGGGGGCGCATCTCGCGGCCCTGCACTACTGGTGCGAGAAGTGGCACGGCTCCCGCGAGCTGGCGGCCGACTTCGCCGAAGCCGCGGCGGCGCGTGCGCCCAAGGGCTCCCTCCTGTCCGCGACCCCCCTGTTCGCGGTGTACGAGCACCTTCCCGAGGTGAACCTCGTCAGCGGGTTCTACGAGAGCGAGGTCGTCACCAAGGCGATCGAGGGCGCGCTCTACGCCGTGCACTCGGCCCGCCCCGACGACCCGATGCTGGCGCACGTGCGGCATCTGCTGGTCTTCTTCCTGGTCCGCGGCGAGCGCTGGGGCGAGGCGATGAACCAGCTGGTCCACGTGGACGGCCACGTCGGCGCCCTGCCCTGGACGGTCTCCCCCGACCCGGCCGCGGACTACGCGGTGTACCGCGCGCTCGCGGTCGCGGGGTACGAGGCGAACGGCGGAAGTCCGGCGACGCTGTCGCACTGAGGCATGCGGAGCGGGCGGGGCGGAGCCCAGGAATGCGACTCCGCCCCGGCACGTTGCAGTAGTAGCCGCCCGACCACGCTCCACCTCGCCCCGCCCGCCCCGCCCGCCCCAGGAGGAAAGCCCCCATGCTCTTCGGCCGTACGCCCGAGCTCCCCACCCCCGAGCAGGCCCTCAAGGGCCGCGCGACCCCCGAATTCGAGGTCCCGTCCCGCCACACGGTCCTCGGCAACCCGCTCCTGGGCCCCTACCCCGACGGCCTGGAGGTCGCGGACTTCGGTCTCGGCTGTTTCTGGGGGGCCGAGCGCAAGTTCTGGCAGACCGAGGGCGTCTGGACGACGTACGTCGGCTATCAGGGCGGCTCCACGGAGAACCCCTCGTACGAGGAGGTCTGCTCGGGCCTGACCGGCCACGCGGAGGTGGTCCGCGTCGTCTTCGACCCGGCCGTCGTCTCGTACGCCGAACTCCTGAAGCTCTTCTGGGAGTCCCACAACCCCACCCAGGGCTTCCGCCAGGGCAACGACGTGGGCACGCAGTACCGCTCGGCGATCTACACCCACTCCGCGGAGCAGGAAGCGGGCGCGGTGGCGTCCCGCGACGCGTACCAGCAGGTGCTCACGTCCGCGGGCCACGGCGAGATCACGACGACGATCCTCCCGGCAGCACCCCGCCCCCTCTGGCCGGCCGAGGGCTACCACCAGCAATACCTGGACAAAAACCCCGACGGCTACTGCGGAATCGGCGGCACGGGCCTCCACCTGGACAGCCCGTCTGAGACGAACTGGGGACGGGCTTGCCCGACCGGAATCGTCGCCGCCCCCGACCCGACGGAGTAGCGGCGGCGGGCGCGGCCCGCCGAGGAGCGTTCAGGACCCGGGAGGCTCAGGGCCCCCCATCTTCCCGGGCTGACTTTCGTGCTTCTTTTCGTCGCACGCTTCTGTGTCGCGCCCCGGAGTTCTGACATTGTCAAGCAGCAACTGCCCTTGCTGGTCGACCGTACGGGTCACGACCTCCTGCAGGATTCCGAAGGCGGCCGCCCAAGCGATGATTTGCGTCGAAGTATCGAGGGCCGTAAGACCCGGAAAGAACCTGCCGCTTAGCAGAATGATTCCGATGACCGCGGTCAGCGCCCCGACCGGAAGTCTGAGCAGCAGCAAGCTGGTTGCCACGTGATAGGGGCCGGAGCTTCCGCGAACCCTGCGCAATGAAACCGCTCCGGCGACTGCAGCCGCAAGCAGCCCGATGAACTCGATGAACCAAACGCTTTCCCAGCTCGGCACGTCACCGAAGGGGCAAACCGTGGGGGGCTCTTTTGTATTATCAGGGTTTTCCGGGAAACAGAAGAGCCGACCGATGGATGGGTCCATGAAAGCCCACGCAGCAAACCCAACCGCGATGAACGCCATTGCGGTGGTCGCCGCGACCACGATGTGCGTGAAGCTGCGCACCTTCGCCCTCTCCGCCTCCTCCGCCTGATAGGCGGCATGCAGGGCGCTGGCAGCCAACTCCCGGTCAGCTTCCGCTAGTTGCGTATATTTACCGTCCTGCATCAGCAGTTCTTCAAGGTGCCGCAGGCGCAGATCCTCGGGATCGAGATGCAAGCGGGCCTGCACAAGAACGGCGAGGCCCTTCCAGCGCAACTCCTCCGCCGGTGCGATGCGCAGGATCGCGACCTCGGCCTCATGGACATTCGCCAGCGCTCGATCAGTCGCCCCGCCGGTGGATCGCGACCAGAGGCTGCTCTCCTGCAGAGAATCCCTGGCCGCCTTGAGTTGCATCGCGGCTTTTTGCAGGATCTCCGCGTCCTGCGGAGAGTTTTCGGCAGACTGCTTGCCAAATCTGTTGATCTGACCCTGCAGGTCAGCGATATGGGCAGTGATTCGCTGGCACCAGGAGTTGTTCCTGTGTACCGCCACGTCGCCTTGAGCGTCCGTCTTTCCCTGCGCCGTCTTTACCTGCGCCGATT
The DNA here is from genome assembly GCF_053591915.1 of Streptomyces sp. NPDC002853. Taxonomy (NCBI): domain Bacteria; kingdom Bacillati; phylum Actinomycetota; class Actinomycetes; order Kitasatosporales; family Streptomycetaceae; genus Streptomyces; species Streptomyces sp. NPDC002853. The sequence goes on from NZ_JBSFUS010000003.1 coordinate 559,124, forward strand.
CTTCCTGCATCAGTTGCCCCTCCGTCTGCTTCTGCGGAGCAACCCCACTTCTATTGGAGCGCGGACGGGAGGCGGCCGCAAACCCGGCGAGGAAGGTGGCGCCCGCGGGACTTTCGCGCACGCCCCCTCTGCCGTCAGCGAATCTGCCGCAGGCCGAGAATCCTTACGTGGCGCGGGCGGAGGCTCGAAGGTGGTGGGGCAGGACAGCGGCCGTCGATGAGCCGCACTCACCGTCAGGAGGACGATCGATGCCAACCATCGTCAACGCCCCGCGAGCCTCCGAGGGCGAGACGCCCTCGTCTCGGTTCGATGATCATCTGGCCGCACAGTTGCTGACCCAGCGGATCGTCTTTCTCGGGACCCAGGTCGACGAGGTCTCCGCGAACCGGGTCTGCGCGCAGCTCCTGCTGCTCTCCGCCGAGGACCCCCGGACCGACATCAGCCTCTACATCAACAGCCCCGGCGGGTCCGTCACCGCCGGGCTCGCCATCTACGACACCATGCGGCTGATCCCGAACGACGTGTCGACCCTGGCCATGGGGTTCGCCGCCAGCATGGGGCAGTTCCTGCTGACCGTCGGTACCGCGGGCAAGCGGTACGCCCTGCCCAACGCGCGGATCATGATGCACCAGCCGTCCGCGGGCATCGGCGGGACCACCGCCGACATCGCGATCCAGGCCGAGAACCTGGAGTTCACGAAGAAGGCCGTCGAGCGGATCACCGCCGAGCACACCGGACAGAGCGAGGACGTCATCTCGCGTGACGGCGACCGCGACCGGTGGTTCACCGCCGAGCAGGCCAAGGAGTACGGGATGGTCGACCGGGTGCTTGATTCGCTCGCCGATGTGCGGCCTGCCGCGTCGAAGCCGCGTATGGGACTGGGGGTCTGAACGACATGAGCCAGTACACGATTCCTACCGTCGTCGAGCGCACTCCCCAGGGCGAGCGCGCCTACGACGTCTACAGCCGGCTCCTCTCGGAGCGGATCATCTTCCTCGGGACCGAGATCGACGACGGCGTCGCCAACGTCGTCATCGCCCAGCTGCTCCATCTGGAGTCGTCCCAGCCCGACCGCGAAGTCGCCCTCTACATCAACTCCCCGGGTGGCTCCTTCACTTCACTCATGGCCATCTACGACACCATGAGTTTCATCAGCGCGCCCATCTCGACGTTCTGCGTCGGCCAGGCCGCGTCCACCGCCGCCGTGCTGCTTGCCGGGGGCGATCCGGGGCGGCGGTTCGTGCTGGAACACTCGCGGGTGCTGCTCGGGCAGCCCGCGAGCGGCGGGCAGCAGGGGACCGTCTCCGATCTCAGTCTTCAGGCCAAGGAGATGCTGCGGATCCGCTCGCAGGTGGAGGACGTGCTGTCACGGCACTCGGGGCACGATGTCGCCACCCTGCGCGCGGACATGGACCGCGACAAGGTGTTCACCGCCGAGGACGCGGTGGCGTACGGGCTGGCCGACGAGGTGCTCAGCCGGCGGATGCTCGCGGCCGCTGCCGCATAGCCGCCGCTGCCGCATAGCCGGCTCCCCTGACTACGCCACCTACGCCGGCTACGCCGCCAGGCGGATGTCTCCCTGGCGTGCGGGCGTCGACTGCATGCGCTGCATGCGCTGCGTGTGCTGCGTGTGCTGCGCATAGCGGGTCAACTCGGTCTGGGCCAGGGAGAGGAGGTCCGCCAGGCTCAGGCCCAGCGCGCGGGCGCCGGCCGCGAGGACTTCGGACGAAGCCTCCTTGCGGCCGCGCTCCACCTCGGAGAGGTACGGCATCGAGATGCGGGCCGCCTCGGCGACATCCTTGAGCGTCCGCTCCTGGGCGAGGCGCTCGCGGCGCAGCACGTCACCGACCACGTCCCGCCACAGGGGCTCTTTCGCCGCCGGGGTGACGGGAGTTGTGCGTACGGGGGCGGGGGCGGAAGCGGGGGCGGAGGCCGTGGCGGCTCGGCGCGGGCGCAGAGGAATGACGCGGGCCTGCCTCTCGCCCTTCAAGACCTGCCGCTCGCCCTTCGAAACCTGCCGCTCACCCTCCGGGGCCTGCCGCTCGCCCTCCAGCGCCTGCTCCGGCTCGTGGTACCGCTCTTGGCTGCTCACCCCCTCAGCGTAGGAGCCCTCCGGCCCCCCGTCAGCGATCAGCGTTCTGCCACCGGCGAAACCCCACAGCACCTCGCCCCGCCGCCTCAGACCAGCGCCTCCGCGAGCGACTCCGTAGCCTTGATCACCCACGCGGGGTCCCCGTGCCGCAGCCCCCAGTGCGCCGCCGTCACCGCCCGCGCCTGCGCCCACCGCCTGGCCCGCTCACGGTCCACCTCGGCCGCGTCGGCGAAGACGGCGAGGCGGCGCAGGGCGGCGGCGCGCGAATCGGGAGCGGTGAGCAGGGGTTCGTAGCGGGACCGCAGCAGGGTGATCGAGTCGTACGCGGGGTCGCCGACGTAGCCCTTGGGGTCGATGGCCAGCCAGGGTTCGCGTTCCGACCTCAGTACGTTGGTGAAGTGCAGGTCGCCGTGGATCAGGGTGTCCGGCTGGTCCATGCCCAGTTCGCGTACGGTCGCGATCGCGGAGGCCACCACGCGCGCGGGCAGCGGCGACCCCAACTCCCGGTCCTCGTCGCGCAGTTCGCACTCCCATTCGGCCACGAGCGAGCTCATCCGCGGCAGCCCCTCGGGCGCGGGCACGGCGAGGCGGCGCGCGAGGCGCCCGGCCACGGCCACCGCCTCGTCGGTGTCCTCGACCTCGGCCAGCGAACCCCCGCCCGCCCCGGTCGTCCCGGCCGCCGCCCCGACCTCCGCTCCCGCCCGTTCCAGCAGCATCGCGAACCGCGCGTCGTCCCGCTCGTACAGGCGGACCGCGCCGCGGCCCGACCACACCGCGAAGGCGTGCGGTTCGTACACGTTGCCGGGGTGCGGGAAGGAGATCTTCAGGACGGCGGGCGTCCCGTCGTACCGCCGTCTCACGGGGACCACGAGGCCGACCTGCCCGTGGGTGGCTGCTCGCGTCGGCTCACAGTCCCAGCGCCGGAGCAGCTCGTCGGCGAGACCCGGCAGCGCCGCGAGCCACGCCCGGCCCCGCTCGCCCTCCCGCTGGGCCGTGCTGAGCGCGAATCCCTCTGGTACCTCGATGGGTGTCCCGATCATCCCGGCACCCTAGGGCCTGTCGCCCGGGTACGGACGGCCGGTGGTTACCGTTCACCCCATGCCCTTCGCTGAAGCCGCCGACGGTACCGCCCTGCACTACGAGGTCCACGGCTCCGGCCGCCCCCTGGTCCTGCTCAGCGGGCAGTCCAACAGCCGTCGCTGGTGGGACCCGGTGCGGGACGACTTCGCCGCCGCGTACACGACTGTCGTACTCGACTGGCGCGGCACCGGCGGGAGCGGCCGCCCCGACACCGACAGCTACAGCACGCCCGGCTTCGCCCGCGACGTCGTCGCCGTGCTCGACCACGCGGGGATCGACCGCGCCCATGTGTACGGCACGTCGATGGGCGGCCGCGTCGCCCAGTGGATCGCCGCCGATCACCCCGAGCGGGTCGACCGTCTCGTCCTCGGCTGTACGTCGCCGGGGGCGCCGCACGGCGTCGAGCGCGGGCCCGAGGTGCGCGCGGCCCTCACCCAGGGGGATCCGGCGGCCGCGCACCGCGCCCTGATGGAGCTGATGTACACCCCGGCCTGGATCGCCGAGCGGGAGCGCGGACCCGAGAAGCCCGTGTTCCACACCCTCGGTGACCCGGACATGCCCCCGCACGCCCGCCGGCGCCATCTGCGGGCCAGCGCCCGGCACGACGCCTGGGACGCGCTGGACCGGATCTCGGCGCCGACGCTCGTCGTGCACGGCACCGACGACGTCTTCAATCCGGCCGCCAACGCGCCCCTGCTCACGGAACGTGTTCCCGGGGCCCGGATGCGGCTCATCCCCGGTGCGCGGCACGCGTACTTCGAGGAGTTCGCGGACGTCGCGACGCCGCTCGTGCTCGGCTTCCTCGGGGAGGGGCGGGCTTAACTCCCGCTGCCGTACGGCCTTGTGAGGATCTCCAGGCTGTGGCCGTCCGGGTCCTCCCAATAGACGCCCCGGCCACCGTCGTTGGTGTTGATCTCGTTCACGACGGTGTGGTACGGGTCGGCCCAGTGGGTGAGTCCCGCGTCCTTGATGCGCCCGAAGATGGTGTCGAACTCGTCGTCGGAGACCAGGAAGGCGTAGTGCTGGGAGGTGATCGGCCGGCCGCCGCTCTCCATGTAGTCCAGCGTCACGCCGTTGGGGATCTCGACGGGGATGAACGGGCCGTACTGCGGGCTGACCTTGAGGCCGAGAATGTCGGCGAGGAACTGGGCGGACGCCTTCTTGTCCGTCGCCGTGACGATGGTGTGGTTGAGCTCGATGGACATCGTGCGACCTCTTCCCGTGCGTCTGGGGTCCCCCGTGGACGCCCTTCACACTAGGCACGGGCCCCGCGCCCCGCATCGGCCACACGGCCCCCCACCTGGTGCGCAATGCGTCCTAGGGCCACGGGCCGAGGCGGGTTCCGGCCACCCGCCTCGCTCGCGCCCCGCCGGTCACCCGCCGCGCCGGTCACGCGCCGCGCATCCGGGCCGCCATATCCGCCGGGTCGTAGTCGGGCGCGACGCCGTCGACGATGATGACCTCGCCCACGATGGTGCGGGTGCGCAGCGGCACGAGCTCCTGGTACGCGTCGGACTCGTACCAGGCGTGGGCGGTGGCCCGGTCCGGGAAGACGATGACGACGGCGTAGCCCGGCCAGGAGCCTTCGACCTCGTCCAACTGGCCTCCGTGGACCAGGAACCGGCCGTCGAACGGGTCCAGTGTCGACTGGAAGCGCTCGATGTAGGTGAAGACGTCCTCGCCGGGCTCGTCGATGGGCCGGAGGTGGGCGATGGCGTAGGCGCTCATGAGGTCCTCCCGGACGTCGTTCCCGTGCGGATCGTTGTGATGCTCCGATCCTGCCGGGGAGCGCCTGCGCCGTCGATTACGCCCGGGGTAATGCCCCGGTGCGCCCGAGGTGATGCCCCGGCCCGCGATCATGCCCGCGTCAGTGCCTCAGATCGTGGCCGCGTCAGTGCCTCAGATCGTGGCCGCGTCGATCACGAAGCGGTAGCGCACGTCGCTGGCGAGGACACGCTCGTACGCCTCGTTGATCTGGGCGGCGTCGATCAGCTCGATCTCGGAGCCCAGGCCGTGCTCGGCGCAGAAGTCCAGCATCTCCTGGGTCTCCTGGATGCCGCCGATCATGGAGCCCGCGAGGGTCTTGCCGCCGCCGATCACGGAGAACAGGTTGAGCGAGACCGGCTCCTCGGGGGCGCCGACGTTCACGAAGGCACCCTCGGAGCGCAGCAGGCCCAGGTACTTGTCCAGGGGCAGCGGCGCGGAGACCGTCGAGAGGATCAGGTCGAAGGAACCCGCGAGCTGCTCGAAGGTGGCCTCGTCGCTGGTCGCGTAGTAGTGGTCGGCGCCCAGTCGCAGGCCGTCGTCCTTCTTGCGCAGGGACTGCGAGAGGACGGTGACCTCGGCGCCCATGGCGTGCGCGATCTTGACGGCCATGTGGCCGAGACCGCCGAGGCCCACGACGGCGATCTTCTTCCCGGGGCCCGCGTTCCAGCGGTGGAGCGGGGAGTACGTGGTGATGCCGGCGCACAGCAGGGGCGCGGCGACGTCCAGGGAGAGGCCGTCGGGGATGCGGACGGTGAACGCCTCGTCCACGACGACGTGCGAGGAGTAGCCGCCGTAGGTGGGCTCGCCGTCCTTGCCGATGCCGTTGTACGTCGGGACGTTGCCCTTGACGCAGTACTGCTCGAGGCCGGCCTTGCAGTTGTCGCACTCGCGGCAGGAGTCGACCATGCAGCCGACGCCGACACGGTCGCCCACGGCGAACTTGGTGACGGCGGAGCCGACCTCGGTGACGACACCGGCGATCTCGTGGCCCGGGACCATCGGGAAAATGCCCTCGCCCCAGCCGTCGCGCGCCTGGTGGATGTCCGAGTGGCAGATGCCGGCGTACTTGATGTCGATCAGTACGTCGGTCTCACCCACCGGGCGGCGCGGCACGGTGGTCCGCTCCAGGGGGGCCTTGGCGGACGGGGCGGCGTAGGCGGAAACGGTGGTGGTGCTTGTCTGTGCGGTCATGACCTCCACCGTGCCAGCCGTGTGGACATCTACCCAGGTCACAGCTCTGCCTACGTCCAGTGGTCCTACTACTGGCGGGGACAGGCTGCCGCGCCCGCAAGCCCTGATACTGGAAAGCATGGACGATCAGGCCGCGCAGTCTCCCGCCCCCGAGCCCCTCGACGGCCGGGCCGAGCTCAGCGAGTTCCTGCGCACCCGCAGGGCCCGGCTGCAGCCGGAGGACGTCGGCCTGCCGAATTTCGGGCGTCACCGGCGGGTGCCGGGGCTGCGCCGGGAGGAGCTCGCGCAGATCGCCGGGGTGTCCGTGGCGTACTACACCCGTCTTGAGCAGGGCAACGGCCGCAATGTGTCGGGCGAGGTCCTGGACGCGATCGCCCGCGCGCTGCGTCTCACCGATGCCGAGCACGCCCATCTGACGCACCTGGCCAAGCCGAAGCAGCACAAGAAGAAGCGCGCGGTACGCCCGCAGCGCGTGCGGCCCGCGCTGTTGCAGCTCATGGACGCGATGGACGGCATTCCCGCGTACGTGGCAGGCCGCCGCACGGACATCCTCGGCTGGAACCGCATGGCCGCGGCGCTCTTCGGCGACTGGGGTGCGCTGGCGCCGGAGGAGCGGAACTGGGCGCGGATCTGTTTTCTGCGGCCCGAGTCGCGTGTCCTGTTCCGGGACTGGGAGCAGAAGGCGTCGGACATCGTGAGCTATCTGCGGATGGACGCGGGCTGCTACCCGAACGACCCGCTGCTGTCGGCCCTGGTGGGTGAGCTCTCCGTGAAGAGCGAGGAGTTCCGCAGCCTGTGGGCCACGCATGACGTGCGGGAGAAGGGCCACGGCGTCAAGCGCCTGCACCACTCCCTGGTGGGCGATCTGACGTTGTCGTTCGAGACGCTGCGGCTGCCCGACGACCACGACCAGTCACTGATGACGTACCACGCGGAGCCGGACTCGGCGTCGGCCGAGGGCCTGCGGCTGCTGGCCAGCTGGGGGGCGGACGCGACGCGCACCGGCACGGCGGGCGTCCCGGGCGCGGAGAAGTAGCCTCCGCCTGCCGCGGAACGCCCGCCCGCGGGGGCCTCAGGGCTGGTACGGGGGTGCCGCGCCCCAGTTCCACAGCGGCACCGGCTGGTCGGCGGGGCGGGTCGCGTCCGGGCCCGAGAAGTAGACCGCGAGGCGGGTGCCCCACTCGACGTAGGCGAGGAAGGCGGAGCGGAACTCGGCGTCCGTCGGCAGACCCGCGTCGTCCGCCGCGTCCTGCATCAGGTTGACCCAGCGGCGGCGCTGGCGTTCGGTGATGCCCTTGCCGAGGTGCTTGCCGACCATCTGGGCGTGCCCGCCGTGTTCCTCGGAGTACGTCTCCGGGCCGCCGAAGACCTCGCCGAGCCACTGGGCGACGTGCCGGGCGTGCTCGGCGGGCAGGCCCTCGAAGAGCGGGGCGAGGAGGTCGTCATCGAGCACCTTCTCGTAGAAGACCTCGGTGAGCCGCGCGAGGTTCTCCTCACCGCCCGCCCACGCGTAGAGGGTCGGTGTCGAGGCACCCGTGCCGCGTACGACGGTGGGCGTGTAGTGGCGCATCTCCTCGATGTTCTCGACGTACGGGCGGATCTCCGCGAAGAAGTCCCGGAAGAACTGCGAACCCCTGAAACCCTCCAGATGGTCCTTGGTCGACGTCCAGATGATGCGGAGGATGTAGTGCTCGAAGTCCTCCTCGCAGCGCGCCAGTTCGAAGTCGACGCACTGCGGTGCCGCGGCCAGCGGGGCGGCGGCACGGGTATAGGCGGAGAGGAACTCCGCGGAACGCTCGGGCGGTATGCGGTAACGGATGTACTCGACGGTATGGGCGGTCATGTGACGTCGGCTTCCTCATCGATGGGTGGTGCCGGCACGCGTGCTCCCCAGTCCCACAACGCCTGCAGGACCGGGCCGAGTTCTCTTCCGTGGGGGGTGAGTTCGTAAGTGACCGTGGGGGGCCACCCGGGTGTCCTGGTACGCAGGACGACACCCGCGGCGACCAGCTGGGCGAGCCGCTCTGTGAGCACCTTGTCCGACAACTCCGGCAGTGTGGAGGCCAGTTCGCTGTACGCGTAGGGCCCGGCCCGCAGCAACTCGCGGACGATCAGGGTGGTCCAGCGGCCGCGCAGTGCGGCCAGGGTGATCTCCACGGGGCAGGCGGGCGTGGGCGCTCCTCCGCGGGCCCTGGGGTCGTCCGGGAGCCCCTGCCGGTCCGGCCCCTGGCTTACCGTTCGGTGAGTCACGAGAGCGCCTCCTACGGTTGCCGGAACCGAGCCGTTCCAGCCTCTCCAGGAGAGTCGCACATGCCGAACATGCCCCTGCCCACACGAGCCGAGGACATCCCCGCGGCCTTCGCCGAGCGCTTCAACAGCGGCGATACGGACGCGGTACGCGAGCTGTACGAGGAGGCCGCCGCATTCGTGCCGGAGTCGGGGACTTCGGTACACGGGATCGCCGAGATCACGAGGGCGAACGCGCCGTTCCTCGCGATCGGCCTGCCCATCTCCGTGCGCCCCCGCCAGGTGCACGTTTGTGGCGACATCGCGCTGCTCGTGGTCGACTGGGAGATCGAGGGCGTGGTGAAGTCCACCGCCACGGACGTGGCGCGGCGCGGCGCCGACGGTTGCTGGCGATATGTGATCGACAGCCCTTTCGGCGCCGCGCCCGTCGTGGACGGTTAACTCACCTGTCCGCTACTTGCCGTAGAAGGCGTTGTAGATCGACAGCGTCGACTTGTTGCCCTTCTTGTCCGTGATCTTGGCGTGGAAAGAGATCCCCTTGCCCGCGGCCGGGTTCTTGACCTTGATCTTGCCGCCGCTGACGGTGGCCTTCTTCCAGGTCTGGCCGTAGTCGTACGACACGTACGCGGCGAGGGACTTGAGGTTCGCCCCGGCCGCCGCGCCCTGCACCGTCACCGGCACGGACTGGGTTGCGCCGGCCTTGGCCCTGCTGCTCAGGTCGACCGCCGCGGCGAACCGTGCCGTGGAGAGCGGCAGCGTCGCGTTGTCGGCCTTCTTGGAGCGGAACGTCCAGCTCGCGTCGATGCGGGTGGAGGCCGCGGCGACCTTGACGCTGCGCTTCACGCTCGTCGCCAGCTTGTACTCGGCCTCGGCCGCGGGGACCTTGAACGTGGCGCCGCCCGCCAGCGGGTCCTCGTTCTCGCCGATCTTGGTGGCGCCCTTGTGGAGGGTCGTCTTCACCGACGAGTAGAGCGAGGAGCCCGCGTGCGTCTTGCCGTCGGCGAACAGCGGCAGGTTGCCGGTGATCTCGTTGCCCTGACGGAAGACGCCGTAGTTGCCGCCGATGCGCGGGCCGAAGACGGCCGTGTTGAACGTCTTCTCGTAGCTCTTGCCCGCCGCGAACTTCTGCGCCGCGCCGAGCGTGTAGACCGCGTCGAGGATCGGCCAGCCGTCCGGGTCGACCCCGGACTGCTGCTCGAAGTTCATGTTCCACTTCACGTCGTCGGCCGTGGAAAGGTACAGCGTCCGGGTGTTGGGAAGCTGTGTCGCGATGCCGATCGAGGAGCCGCCCGAGCTGCCGGGGAGCCAGCCCGTGGCGTTGAACGTGCCCTTCTTGCCCTTGGCCGACGCGCCCAGGTGCGCCTTCACCGTGGCCAGTTCGGACGCCTTGAAGTGCTTGGTGTAGCCCGTGGCGACCTGCTTGACCTCGCCGCCGAGCACGGTGTTGTACTCGGCGAGGTCACCCTTGACCCAGTGACCGTCCCACTGCTGGTGCAGCGAGCCGTCGGTGACCTGCGGACCCTGGTGCGCGGACCGGAAGTTGGTGTACCCGCCGTCGAGCCACCAGCCGAACGAGTAGCCGGTGTGCGGCGTGTCGATCGAGAACTCGGGTGAGGCGAAGTACGGCTTGGCGTCCGCCGACGGGACGGTGATGTCGACCGGCTTCGTCTTGCGGGCGTCCAGCGTCACCGTGGTGTCCTTGGTGACGCTCAGCTTCGGCTGGGCGATCCAGTCGGCGCCCTTGGTGAAGTCCGTCGGGTCGGCGTACATGCCGGTGTTCAGCACGTAACCGCCCTTGGGAACACGGAGCTTGACCGTGCCGGAGGCGTCGTACGGGTTGTAGGACTTCTGGGTGGCGAGTCCGGAGATGCCCTCCAGGTCGCTGTCGTAGTACTTCGGGGCCTGGCCGTCGCGCCCGACGTGCTTCAGCGTCAGCTCGTACGACTCGACCTCGCGCTCGACCGCGGCCGCCGTGCGCACGGACTGCCCGCCGCCGGTCGCCACGACATACGCGGAGTAGGCGCCGTCGACCGTTCCGCCGAGCTTGGTGTCGGTGGTCAGGTCGACCGAGGCGCTGCCGCCCGCGGGGACCTTCACGGTCTTCGCGCCGAGCTTGAAGAAGCCCGCGGGAGCCGGGGCGCCCTTGGGGTTCGTGCCCGTCACCGTGAGATCGAGGGTGACGTCCTCCTTGCCGAGGTTCTTGTACGTCACCTTCTTCGTGACCGGCTTGTCGTCGGTGTGCGGCCACGCCTGCGGGGCGAAGGAGAGCGACACCGGCTCGGCGATCACCGACTGCTTGATGGCCTTGTCGACGGCGATGCGTCCCGAACCCTGCTGGAACGGCGTGTACGTGCCGCCCTTGGTGGAAGCGGTCAGCGCGCCCTTGAGCTCGGCGTACTTCCAGTCCGGGTGCTGCTGCTTGAGCAGCGCGGCGGCGCCCGCCACGTGCGGGGTCGCCATGGACGTACCGGAGATCGTCAGATAGCCCTCGGGCTTCTGGCCGACCTCCTGGTCGATGACGCTGCCGGGGGCCGCGGCCGCGGTGATGTCCACGCCGGGGGCGGTGACATCGGGCTTGATGGCGCCGTCACCGACGCGCGGGCCCTGGCTGGAGAACTCGGCGAGCTTGTCGTTGTCGTCGACGGCGCCGACCGTGAGGGCCGAGTCCGCGCTGCCCGGGGAGCCGACGGAGCCGGGCTCGCCGTCGTTGCCCGCCGCGATGGCGAAGAGGATGCCCTTCTCCGCGGAGAGCTTGTCGACCTCGGCCTCGAGCGGGTCGATGCCGGGGGTGTCGCCGCCGCCCAGGCTCAGGTTCACGATGTCGGCGCCCTGCTCGGCCGCCCACTCCATGCCCGCGATGATCCCGGAGTCGTCGCCGGAGCCGCTGTCGTCCAGGACCTTGCCGTTCAGGAGCTTGGCGCCGGGCGCCACGCCCTTGAGCTTGCCGCCCGACTTGGCGCCGGTGCCGGCCGCGATGGAGGCGACGTGGGTGCCGTGGCCGTAACGGTCCTTGGCGTCCGCCGCCGGCGTGAAGTTCTTCTCGGCGACGACCTGGTCCTTCAGGTCGGCGTGCGTGGCGTCGACGCCGGTGTCCAGGACGGCGACCTTGACGCCCTTGCCGTCGAAGCCGGCCGCCCACGCCTTGTCGGCGCCGATCTGCGGCACGCTCCTGTCGAGGCTCGCCTTGCGGACGCCGTCCAGCCATACGCGGCTGACGCCGGACGCGGTGGCGCCGCCCTTGTCGGCGACGAGCGCCGACCACAGGTCGGTGGCGTCCTGCTTGGGCGTCGTGATGGCGTCGGCGTTGAGGGACTTCAGGGTCCTGCGGACCGTGGTGTCACCCGCGGCACGCACATCGGCCCTGGCCCCGGCGGCCGATCCCTTGTAGCCGACGATCAGCTTCAGGCCCTTCTTCTGGGCCTTGCGGTTGTCCTTCTTGATCAGTTCGGTGACGTCGAAGAGCCGCTGGTCGAGCTTGCCGGTGGCTATCAGGCGCTGCGCGTCGGCCGGGATCACCAGGCTGTGACCGCCGACGCGCTTGGTCTGGACGGGTATCCGCTCCCGTCCCTCGGCCCGCTCGAAGGCGGTGACGCGGCCCTTGGAGTCGGCGGTGACGCGGTCGCCGGTGATGAGGGTGATGCGGTGCGTGGTCCGTTCGGCGCTGTCGAGGCCCGCCGACTGCGCGGCTGCCGCCAGTTCGTCCGGCGACTGCTTGGCCGCCGACGCCGGGCTGGTCATGCCCGCGGCGAGGGCCACGGCCGCCGCTGTGGCGATCGTGGCCCCGTAGGCTCTCTTCACTTTTCTGCGCAAGTCTCCCCCTGGAGGTCAAGGGGCTCCCGCCCCTGGACGAGGAAGTATTACCCAGGGTCGAACATCTGCTCAATAGTGCGTCAGAAGTGACGAGTTGGCAGAAGGGGGGTCATCGGTCGGCACGTTCCGTGACCTTGATCTGCCCGCTCTTGATCGTCGCGAGCCGCGGCGCCTTGCGCGCGATGGCGCTGTCGTGCGTGACCATCACGAACGTCAGGCCGTGCTCCTGCCAGAGCCCTTCGAGCAGCTCCATGATCTCGTCGCGCATGGACTCGTCGAGGTTGCCGGTCGGCTCGTCGGCGAGCAGCACCTTCGGCCGCTTGACCAGGGCCCGTGCGATGGCCACGCGCTGCTGCTGACCGCCGGAGAGCTCCGCGGGCAGATGGCTGCGGCGTTCGCCGAGGCCCACGGAGGCCAGGGCGTCGGCGGCCCGCTCGCGGCGGTCCGCGGCGCCGGGGCCCAGCGGGACGAGCGCCGTCTCGACGTTCTCCTGGGCGCTGAGCGTGGGGATCAGGTTGAAGGACTGGAAGACGAAGCCGATGGACTCGGCGCGCACCTTGGTCAGCCGTGCCTCGGGCAGCGCGGCCAGGTCGACGCCGTCGAGCTCGACGCTGCCGGAGGTAGGCCGGTCGAGCCCGCCGAGCATCTGCAGGAGCGTGGACTTGCCGCCGCCGGTCGGGCCCTGGATGACGAGCCGGTCACCGTCACCGATGGTCAGGTCGACCCCGGCGAGCGCGTCGACGGTCTCCTTGCCCCTGCGGTACTGCTTGGTGACGCCCTTGAGCTGATACATGCTGTGACTCCTGCGATACGTAAGGGGGTTGGCGGCTCGATCGGGTCATGTGAGCCGCCTACTCGACACGGCGCAGGGCGTCAGCGGGCCGCAGCCGCGAGGCACGCAAGGCGCCGAAGGCGCCCGCGATGAGACCGCCGGCCACGGCGAGGCCGACGGCGAGCGCCATGGTGGTGGCGCTGACCGGAGCGGTCAGCGAGATGTCCAGGGCCTTCGACGCCGACTCACGCAACGCGCCGCCGGGGCCACCGGGGCCACCGCTTATGGCTCCCCCGGGGCCGCCCGACTGCCCGCTCGCCGAGCCGAGTTCCGCGGTCAGGGTGGGGCTGACCGCCGTCACCAGGTACGCGCCGCCGAGGCCGACGGCGATGCCGAGCACGCCGCCCACCAGGCCGTGGACGAAGGCCTCGCCGATGACCTGCCGGGTGACGCGGCCGCTCTTCCAGCCGAGCGCCTTCAGGGTGCCGAATTCCCGTACGCGACGGCTGACGGCGGACGACGTGAGCAGTCCCGCGACCAGGAAGGCGGCCACGAGCACGGCTATGGACAGCCACTTGCCGACGCTGGAGGCGAGGTCGGAGGCGGTGGAGAGCGAGCCCGAGACGGTGTCGGCGAGGTCGGCCGACGTGGTCACGGTCGTCCCGGAGACGTTCTTCTGGATGGCGCTCTTGACCGCGTCGATCCGCTGCGAGTCCGCGGCCTTCACGTACACCGTGGTGATCTTGTTCTTCGAGTCGGCGAGGGTCTGCGCGCGCTTCAGCGGGAGGTAGAGGTTGGCCGCGGCGTCCCCGCTGTCGGGCGTCGCGATGCCGACGACCTCGATCTTGGTGCCGGAGATGGTGACGGTGTCGCCGACGGAGAGCTTCTTCTCCTTGGCGTACGAGGCGTCGGCGACGGCCACCTTGGCGTCGGACTCCGACCCCGTGAACGTACGCCCCTTGCTGATCTTCGAGGAGGTCAGCGGGCCCAGGTCGAGCTTGCTGACGTCCGTGCCGTAGACGCTGTAGGAGTCGACGTCCAAGTCGGCGCCACCGCCGCGCACCCGCCCCTGCTGCTGGTCACCGCCACCGCCACCGCCACCGCCGCCACCAGGCGGCTGCGCCGTGCCGGTGGACCCGGGGGCCTGCTCGAACTCGCCGCGCTCGAACTGGCCGTTGACCTTCATGACCTGCAGGCTCAGCCCGCCGACGGCGTCCGCGACGCCGCTCTGGCCGCCGACCTTCGCGACGGTGGACGAGGAGAGGGTCTGGAAGCCCTGCACCATGACGCGGTCGCTGCTCTGCTCCTCGCCGTCGCCGTCCTCACCCGCGTCCTTGGCGTCGAACTTGAAGCGCGGGCGCCCGGTCGAGCCGCCGCCCTCCTTGGGCGGGGTGGCCGCCTTGGTGACGGTCATGTCGGTGCCGAGCCCGTAGAGCGACTCCAGGACCTTGCCCTGCGCCTGCTTCATGCCGGACGACACGGAGCTGACGACGATGACGAGCGCGATGCCGAGCGCGAGACCGGAGGCCACGACGAGGGCCGCTTTTCTGCGGCGACGCAGCTCGCGCCTCAAGTAGGTGAAGAACATGAGCGTGAAGCTAAGTACGCACCGTGATGAACGGATAAGGGCGGCATAAGAGAAGCATGAGAAGCCTGAACGGCGGCGGCCCGCACCCCCGTTGGGGAGTGCGGGCCGCCGCCGCGCGTTCTTTCCCGGGCTGTGTCAGACCGCCGAACCGGCCTTCCACTGCGCCCAGTCCATCACCCAGCCGTTGAAGCCGTTGTCGGGCTGGACCGTCTTGTCGCCGGTGTTCCGGACGTCCACGACGTCACCGACCATCGAGTTGTCGTAGAACCAGGCGCCCGGGGTGCTCTTGTCGCCCGCGCCCTTGGCGTCCTCGAGGCCGACGCAGCCGTGGCTGGTGTTGGCGCCGCCGAAGATGGACTTCGCGCCCCAGTAGTTGCCGTGGATGAAGGTGCCCGAGTTCGACAGACGCATGGCGTGCGGCACGTCCTTGATGTCGTACTCGCCCTTGCCGTCGTCGTCCGTGAAGCCGACGGTCGCGCCGTTCATCCGGGTCTCCTTGAACTTCTCGGAGATCACCATCTTGCCGTTGTACGTCTTGTTCTCCGGCGAGCCCGCGGAGATCGGGATGGTCTTGATGACCTTGCCGTCCCGCATGACCTTCATCTGCTTGGTCTTGGCGTCGACGACGGAGACCTGGTTACGGCCGATCTTGAACTGGACCGTCTTCTCCTGGACGCCGGTGACGCCGTCCGCGCCCTCGACACCGTCCAGGGCCAGCTTCATGGTGACCGTGGAGTTGCCCTGCCAGTAGTCCTCGGGGCGGAAGTCCAGGCGGTTGTTGCCGAACCAGTGGCCGACGACTTCCTGGCCGCTGCTCGACGACACCTTGATGTGGGACTGGACGTCCTTCTTGTTCGTGATCGCCTTGTCGAAGTTGATCGACACCGGCATGCCCACGCCGACCGTGGAGCCGTCCTCGGGCGTGAAGTTCCCGATGAAGCTGTTGTTCGGCGAGACCGTCGTGAACTTCGAGTTCTCGTGCGCCTTGCGGCCGTCGGAGTCCTTCGCGGTGGCGGAGATCTTGTACGTGGTCGCACGCTCCAGCTGGCCGCTGGGCTTCCAGCTCTTCTTGTCCGCCGCTATCTGACCCTCGACGGCGGCGCCCGTCTCGGTCGTCATCGTGACGTCCGTGAGGGAACCCTTGCTCACCGTGACCTTGGCCGCGCTGTTGATGCTCGCGTTGTCGGAGCCGTCCTTGGGCGCGATCTTGATGTCGGCCTCGGAGGTCTTCTTGGCGGCGGCCTCGTCGACCTGGTTCTGCGACTCCTTGCCGCCGCCGGCACTGCTCTTGTCGCCGTCGTCGCCGCTGCAGGCCGAGAGCACAAGGACGCCGCCGACCAGAGCGGAAACGGCCGCAAGACCCTTGCGCCGTCCGCGCCGCCGCCTACTGTCCGTCATCACACGCTTCTCCATCGTTGCCGAAATCCCCAACACGCCAAGAACGCCGGGAGTCCCCGTAATCCCGCATAACGTCCTGCCCGGTTCGTCCCGTTCCACTTCTGCGGAAGATGTGGGGAACACCACGTCATGCGGTGCGCCGGTGACAGCCGTGCACCTCTGAGACGACGGAACCCCGGGCGGCGGTTGCCGTCCGGGGCTACGGGTTCCGGTTTTTCGGTCCGGTAGACGTACTACTTTCCGTCCACCGTCTACAACCCTCGGCCACCGCCCCCGGCCACAACTTCCCCGACCGTGTCGTCCTCGTCGTCATCATCCTCGTCCGGGTCCCAGTCCGGCGAATCGGGGTCGTAGTCGATCTGCTCGCTGCTCCAGGAGGCCTGTGAGAGCACCACCCCCGGCACCTCGCTGACCAGGTCGAAGGGGTCCACCAGATTGGCGAGCGCCTCCGCGTCGTCCTCATTGACGGCCGTCTCGGCGTGCAGCCGCTCCTCGGCGGGCATGTGCTCGTCCTCCGCGATGCGGCGCAGGGCCGACGCCGACAGCTCGCCGGAGTCGTCGACCTCGACCACCAATTCGACGCGGAGACGTACAAAACGTGATGACTCTGATGTGCTCATGGGTCGGAGGGTACGACCCATGACCCCCGCGACTTTCCCGCGACCCGCGCCTTTCATTACCATCGCCCCACACGGCCAATTCGCCAGCGCCACAAGGGGGATCCGATTCCGTGTCCGCACGTCGATCGCTGCTCACCGCCACCGCCGCCGGGACCCTCCTCGGTGCCCTGTGGTTCGTTCCCTCCGCGAACGCGACGGCGACGTTCAGATCCACGGAGGCCCCTGACTCCTCCCGGGTCGTCCACACCGAACAGCGCCGCGCGACGCTGAACTCGGAGAACGTCGCCGCGGCCTCCGACGACCGCCTCGCCGACACGGGCGCGGGCGTCGACACCACCCCGTACCTGATCGGCGGGACGGCGTTCCTGGGCCTGGGGGCGGGCTTCGTGGCGTTCTCGGTCCGCCGGGAACGGCAGGGCCCGGCTTACTGAGGGCGCGTCGCCCTGCTGAGGGCGTCGCCCTGCCGAGCGCCCGCTCACCGGGAAGTGGGGCGCACGCCGGGCAGTTGGGTGACCCTGGCCGCGCGGCAACATGGCCGCGCACGAGCCGAGGGCTAGGCATGCGGTATGAGATTCGAGCCCCGGCACAAGACATCCGCGACCCCCCGCGCCCGCCGTCTTCGTCTCGTCGGCGCCCTGTGCGCCGTCGCGGCCTCGGCGGCGCTGGTGACGGGCTGCGGGTCGGACAGCGACAAGGCGTCCTCCGAAGCGACCTCCAAGGCGGCGAAGACCGTGCCGAAGGAGGCGCCGACGGAGAGCCCCACGGGCAGCGCGTCCCTCACGCAGGACCAGCAGGAGCGCAAGGCGCTGCTCGCCGACACCAAGGTCACGTACGACAAGGCGGCCACCGCCGCGGTGGACAAGGTCCCGGGCGGCAAGCTGACCGACCTCGACCTCGAGGGCGTCGACGACGACAAGGACGACGACGGCGAGGACGACGACGCGAGCGCGAGCCCCAGCGCGAGCGCGAGCCCCAGCCCGAGCGGCAGTTCCGCGGGCCCGCAGTGGGTCGCCGAGGTCGCCGAGAAGGACGGCACGGTGCACGACGTCCGCATCGACGCGGTCTCGGGCAAGGTGCTCAGCTCCGCCCCCGACAAGGATCAGGACGCCGACGACAAGAAGGAGACGGCCGACTGGCTGTCCCAGGTCAAGCAGACGCCTGAGCAGGCGGCCAAGGCAGCGACGGACAGGAAGAAGGGCACGGTCACGTCGATCGGCCTGGACGACAACGACGACAAGAAGCTCGTCTGGTCCGTCGACGTCGTCACCGACGACTGGAACAAGACCGACTTCGAGATCGACGCGGTCAAGGGCGGCATCACCCGTGAGCACGTCGACCGCGACTGATCCGCGGTCACATGCGGGAGGGGTGCCGTCAGTTGCTGACGGCACCCCTCCTCGGCGTTCGGGCCGCTGCCGCTAGGCCAGCGGACCCGTCACCGGTTCGACCGCGGCGAGCAGCGCGCCGGAGCGCACGAACGCGTCGGCCGCCGCCAGGTCGGGGGCCAGGAAGCGGTCGGGGCCCGGGCCCTGGACGCCTGCCTTGCGGACCGCCTCGATGACCGCGCGCGTCGCCGGGGCCGGCGTGAGGCCCTCGCGGAGCTCGACCGCGCGCGTGGCGGCGTACAGCTCGATGGCGACGATGCGGGTCAGGTTGTCGACGGCGGTACGGAGCTTGCGGGCCGCCGACCAGCCCATCGACACGTGGTCCTCCTGCATCGCGGAGGACGGGATCGAGTCGGCCGACGACGGGACCGCGAGGCGCTTCATCTCGCTCACCAGCGCCGCCTGCGTGTACTGGGCGATCATCAGGCCCGAGTCCACGCCCGCGTCGTCCGCGAGGAACGGCGGCAGGCCGTGCGAGCGGTTCTTGTCCAGCAGCCGGTCCGTGCGGCGTTCCGCGATGGAGCCGAGGTCGGCCGCGGCGATGGCGAGGAAGTCCAGGACGTACGCGACCGGCGCCCCGTGGAAGTTGCCGTTGGACTCGACGCGGCCGTCGGGCAGGACGACGGGGTTGTCGACGGCGGCGGCCAGCTCGCGTTCGGCGACCGTACGGGCGTGGGCGAGGGTGTCCCGGCCCGCGCCCGCGACCTGCGGGGCGCACCGCACCGAGTACGCGTCCTGGACACGCGGCGCGTCGTCCTGGTGGTGGCCGGTCAGCCCCGAACCCTTGAGTACCGCAAGCATGTTGGCGGCGGAGATGCCCTGGCCCGGGTGCGGCCGGATGGCGTGCAGCTCGGGGGCGAGGACCTTGGCGGTGCCGAGGAGCGCCTCGAGGGTGAGGGCAGCGGTGATGTCGGCGGACTTGTAGAGGGCGTCGAGGTCGGCGAGGGCCATCACGAGCATGCCGAGCATGCCGTCGGTGCCGTTCAGGAGGGCCAGGCCCTCCTTCTCGCGCAGCTCGACCGGCTTGATGCCGTGCGCGGCGAGCAGCTCGCCCGCCGGCTTCAGCTCGCCGTCCGGGCCCTCGGCGTCGCCCTCGCCCATGAGCGTGAGCGCGCAGTGGCTGAGCGGGGCGAGGTCGCCGGAGCAGCCGAGCGAGCCGTACTCGTGCACGACGGGAGTGATGCCCGCGTTCAGCACGTCGGCCATGGTCTGCGCGACCTCGGGGCGTACGCCGGTCCTGCCGGAGCAGACCGTCTTGAGCCGCAGGAACATCAGCGCGCGCACGACCTCGCGCTCCACGCGGGGGCCCATCCCCGCCGCGTGCGAACGGACGATGTTGCGCTGCAGCTGGGCGCGGAGGTCCGGGCCGATGTGCCGGGTGGCGAGCGCGCCGAAGCCGGTCGACACGCCGTAGACGGGCTCGGGCTTGGCCGCGAGGGCGTCGACGATCTCACGCGAGGCAGCAAGAGCGGCCACGGCTTCGCCCGACAGCTCGATACGAGCGTTCCCGCGCGCCACAGCAATAACGTCCACAGCGGACGTCCCGGACGTCCCCAGGACCACGGTATGCATATCCATATTCAGCAGCGTACGGACTGAATCGCCAAGTGTCACGGTCGAATGCAGGGTGAGCCTGTTACGAGCCCCGTAAGGGGCGCGGAGAACCGTGCGATCAGCCCCACCGCGCCGCGGTCAACACACGCCCGGCCCCGCAGCCCCTCACCCCTGCCCCCGCCCCCGGAACCGCCGCCTCTCCCCAGCCGGACGCGCGCCCTCGGTGTTGGCGAGCCGCACCACCGGATCGTCCGCCCCCTCGCGCCCCGCAACCACCGGCTTCGCCGCACGCGCGGCCTTCGCCCGGTACTGGGCCGCGTCCGCGAGGCGGAACAGGCGGCGGGCCGAGCGGACCTCGCCGATCGGGTCCTCCGTGGAGGCGACCCCGCACGCGACCCCGTCCCCCTGCTCCAACTCGGCCGCCCGTACGCACAGTTCATCCGCGACCCGCACCACCTCATCGGCCGAAGGACCCACCGAGAGCAGACAGAACTCATCGCCGCCGAGCCGCGCGGCCAACGTCCCCGGCAGCATCGCCCCGCAGAGGGAAAGCACCGAGCCGAAACGTTCGAGCAACCGGTCACCGACCGCGTGCCCCTGGGTGTCGTTGACCCACTTGAGGCCGTTCACGTCGCACACGACCAGGCTCACCACGGTCCCCTCCGCCCGGTGCCGCTCCACCGCCTCCTCGAGCCGCAGATCGACCGCGCGCCGGTTGGCGAGGCCCGTCAGCGCGTCGGTGAAGGCGAGCCGGCGCGCTTCCTCCAGACGCTCGGTCTGCGCGATGCCCGCCGCGACGACCGAGGCGAGCACCGTCGCGAAGTCCGCGTCCGCGCGGCCGAAGGGCAGCGCCCCCACCGGCCGCGCCACATACAGCTCACCCCACGCCCGCCCGTGCAGCACGATCGGCGCGACCACGCAGCAGCCACGGCCGCGCCTGCGCAGCGCGGCGACGCGCTGGTGGCAGTAGCCGGGGGCCGTCGCCTCCGAGGGCCCCCGCGCCGTCTCGACCCAGGCATGCGGCTCACCCCCGCCCGCCCAGCGCTCGTGCAGGAACTCGGTGATCTCCGGGAACTCGTTCACCGGATACGCCTCGCGCTCCGGGAACTCTTCCTCCCCCTCGGCCCGTTCGCCCACGTTCACGAGCACCCTCAGCCGTCCGAGGTCACGCTCCCAGACGGACAGCGCCGCGAAACTCCCGGCCAGCGCACGGCACGCACCGCGCGCTGCCGCCCGCCAGGACTCACGCGGAGTGTGCGCGGCGGCCATCCCCTGCGCCAGCACGACCACGGCCCGCAGCCGGACATCCTCTCCCATCTCCCTAGGCTAGGAGATATACGGCATTTTGGGCGTTTGGAACATTACGCAGCGTGTGGAACAGACGCCCCGCATACCTCCGGGCGCCGGCAGGAAACCCCGCTCACTCCCCGGGCCACTGCGGCTTCCGCTTCTCGTTGAACGCGGCGACACCCTCCGCCCGGTCACCGGAGAAGGCCACCGAGCGCCAGGCCGCGTCCTCGACCTCGAGACCGGCCCGCAGGTCGAGCCCGTGCCCGAGCCGCAGGGCACGCTTGGCGGCGCGCAGCCCGACGGGCGAGTTGGCGGCGATCCGCGCGGCCAGCGCGAGCGCTTCCGTACGGTCCTCCCCCTCGCCCACCAGCTGGTCGACGAGCCCCAACTCCCGCGCCTCGGCCGCCTCCAGACGCCGCGCGGTGAAGATCAGCTCCGCGGCCCGCGCGGCACCCACGCGGCGCGGCAGCAGCTGCGTGCCGCCGCCGCCCGGGATCACGCCGACGGACACCTCGGGGAGCCCGACCACGGCGGTCGGGTCGGCGACGATGAGATCGCAGGCGAGCGCCAGCTCGAACCCGCCGCCGAGCGCGAAGCCGTGCAGGGCCGCGACGGTCGGCACGGGCAGTTCGAGCACGCCGGTGTAGGCGGCCCGCGCGGTGGGCCGCTGGCGCACCAACTCGGCGTCGGAGAGGGAATTGCGCTCCTTCAGGTCGGCGCCGACACAGAACGCCCGCTCGTGGGTGGACGTGACGACCACGGCGCGCACGTCACGGTCCTCGGCGAGGGCGGCGCAGGCCGAGCCGATGGAGCGGGCCATGTCCGTGGACACGGCGTTCATGGCCTTGGGCCGGTCCAGGACGAGCTCGGCGACGTGGTCGTGCCGCCTGACCCCGACGAAGTCCCCGTACCGCTGCTCGCCGCCCTGCTCGCCACCCATGACTGCCTCCACGTCCGGTTAACGCCCGTTACCCGGGCGCCCTGCGGATCATGCCACCGCCGCGGGGTGATCGGGTGGCCGAGCGGGAAAAAACCGTCAGCTCCGCCGGGCAAGCAGCCAGGGCTCGACCACGCCGAGGCCTCGTACGGGCCGCTGCCACATCGGCTGCAGGGCGAAGCGGTAGGAGGGGGGCTCCGTGCCCTCCTTCTCCGCCTGCTCGGCCGCCTCCGCCGCCTCGGTCTCGGAGGCGGGCGCCTCTCCCGTACGCGTCAGTTCCTCGGCGAGCGCGCCGTCCACCAGGACCGCGTCCTTGGGCGCTATCGACGTGAGGCGGCTCGCGAGGTTCACCGTCGTGCCGAAGACGTCGCCCATCCGCGTCGTGACCGTGCCGAACGCGATGCCGACGCGCAGCTCCGGCATCGTCTCGTCGTTGGCCATGGTCTCGATCAGCCGCAGCGCGATCTCCGCGGCGACGCCCGCGTCGTCGGCCGCGTACAGCACTTCGTCGCCCAGCGTCTTGATGAGGCGTCCGCCGTGCGCCGCGACGAGATCCGCCGCCGTGGTCTCGAAGGCCTCGACGAGTTCGCCGAGTTCCTCCTCCTCCATGCGCCGGGTGAGCCGGGTGAAGCCGACGAGGTCGGCGAATCCGACGGCGAGGCGCCGGTCGACCATCTCCTCGTCGTCCGCGGCCTGCACGACCCGTCCGGTGGCGGCGGCGAGCTGGCGCCGCCACACATAGACGAGGAACTCCTCCAGCTCGGGCAGGAGCAGCTCTATCAGCGGATACGTGACCTCGGTCCGCGTCATGCCCGGCTCGGGCGGCTCCGTCAGACCCTCCAGGAAGGAGTCGATCTGCCACTCGGCCAGGCGGGCGGTGGTCTGCCCGGTCGACCGGGCCACCTGCACCGCCATCGCCTCGCTGAGCAGTCCCGCCTCGACGAGGCCCGCGAGGCGGCGCAGCGCGAGTACGTCCGCCTCGGTCAGGGCCTTGGCCTGGCCGATGTCGGGAAAGCCCATGGCCCGCCAGAAGCGGGAGGCCAGCTCCATGGACACACCGGCGCTGCGGGCCGCCTGGAACGGGGTGTAGCGGCGGTCCGCGCCGAGGATCAGCCCTTCGAGGCGCAGGGCCAGGGGGTCCTTCTCCGTGTCCCCCGGCTTCTCGTCCCCGGAGTCCATCGAGTCGAACGCGTCTGTGGCGGCCCCTGCGGTACGTCCGGGCTCACCGTCGGGGCCGGGGGATGCACCCGTACCGGAGCCCGTGTCGTCGACGGTCACGCCTGCTGCCCTTCCGATCTGCCGCGGTCAGGTATCGACCGGCGCCAACTTTACGGCAGGTGTGCCGCAGCTCACGCCTTTCTCGGGCGGGGACGCCTTGGACAGCGCTTTCCCCTCCGGGGTGGGCGCGAACACCCTTTTCCCGTCCACCCGCCCGTTTGCCCCGCAGCCTCACCTGCACGAACGAGCAGGGCCCCCTCACGCCCCCCTCAAATGCACCACATCCCCCGCCCCCACAGGCTCCTGCACCCCGTTCTCGGTGGCCAGGACCAGGCGGCCGTCGCCGTCCACCGCCACCGCCTCGCCCGTGATCGACCGGTCGCCCGGCAGCTCCGCCCTGACCTTGCGGCCCAGCGTCGCGCAGCCCGCGGCGTACGTTTCCTGGAGGCGGGAGGCCGCCGGGTCGCCCTCTGCCGCGCGCCAGTCGCCGTACCACTGCTCGAGGGAACGCAGCACCGCCCGCAGCACCGTGTCCCGGTCGGTGCTCGCCGCCCCGGCGAGCGCGAGGGACCCGGCA
This sequence comes from Streptomyces sp. NPDC002853, assembly GCF_053591915.1. Lineage (NCBI taxonomy): Bacteria > Bacillati > Actinomycetota > Actinomycetes > Kitasatosporales > Streptomycetaceae > Streptomyces > Streptomyces sp. NPDC002853. Next base: position 582,650 of record NZ_JBSFUS010000003.1, read on the forward strand.
GTGGGCACCGGCAGCTCGTCCGCGCGCAGCGTCACGTTGATGCCGATGCCGATCACGACGCCCCCACCGTCCTTGGAGCCCGCCCGCTCGGCGAGGATGCCCCCGGCCTTGCGCTCCTCTCCCCCCACCGTCACCAGCAGGTCGTTCGGCCACTTGAGCGCCGTGTCCACCCCGGCCGCCCGCGAGAGACCGGTGGCGACGGCGACCCCGGTCAGCAGCGGCAGCCACCCCCAGCGCGCGACCGGGACCGCGGGCCCCGGCTTCAGGAGCACCGAGAAGAAGAGCCCCGAGCGGGCCGGCGCCGACCAGCGGCGGTCGAGGCGGCCACGCCCCGAGCTCTGCTCCTCGGCGACGAGCACCGCCCCCTCGGGCAGCTCGTCCGCGCGGGCGGCCAGATCCGTGTTGGTCGACCCCGTCGCGGGCACCACCTCCAGGGAGGTCCAAAGACCCCCGTCCCGCAGCAGCGCACGCCGCAGCGACGCGGCGTTCAGGGGCGGGCGGCCGAGGTCGGACCACCGGCCGTCACCAGCACCAAAAGGAGTGTCCGAAGGATCGTCTGAAGCATCTCGCGGCGTCATGCAAGCCACCTTAGGTGTGGTAAACGCCGCACTGCCGATCCGTAGGCACGCCGATACCCTACGAGTCAGTAGCAAGCGATCACCAGCAGCCGCAAGCCGCCAGTCGCCCCTTTGAGCAGGCAGGGAGCCGCATCCCTATGTCCGAGCCGGAAGAGCCCAACGTGCCCGTGCAGAGCGCCGCAAGCGATACCACCACCGCCACTCCCGAGGCAGGTATCGACATCCATACGACTGCGGGCAAGCTCGCCGATCTGCAGCGCCGCATCGAGGAGGCCAAGCACGCCGGTTCGGCCCGCGCGGTCGAGAAGCAGCACGCCAAGGGCAAGTTGACGGCGCGCGAGCGCATCGAACTGCTCCTGGACGAGAGCTCCTTCGTCGAGTTCGACGAGTTCGCGCAGCACCGCTCGACCGACTTCGGCCTGGAGGCCAACCGCCCGTACGGCGACGGAGTCGTGACCGGTTACGGCACCGTAGACGGCCGCCCGGTGGCCGTCTTCTCGCAGGATTTCACCGTCTTCGGCGGCGCGCTCGGCGAGGTCTTCGGCCAGAAGATCGTCAAGGTCATGGACTTCGCCCTGAAGACCGGCTGCCCGGTCGTCGGCATCAACGACTCCGGCGGCGCCCGCATCCAGGAGGGCGTCATGGCCCTCGGCATGTACGGGGAGATCTTCCGCAGGAACACCCACGCGTCCGGTGTGATCCCGCAGATCAGCCTGGTCGTCGGGCCCTGCGCGGGCGGCGCCGTCTACTCCCCGGCCATCACCGACTTCACCGTCATGGTCGACCAGACGTCGCACATGTTCATCACGGGCCCCGACGTCATCAAGACGGTCACCGGTGAGGACGTCGGCTTCGAGGAGCTCGGCGGTGCCCGCACCCACAACAGCACCTCCGGTGTCGCGCACCACATGGCGGGCGACGAGAAGGACGCGATCGAGTACGTCAAGTCCCTTCTCTCCTACCTGCCTTCGAACAACCTCAGCGAGCCCCCCGCCTTCCCCGAGGAGGCGGACCTGGCGCCGACGGACGAGGACCGCGAGCTCGACACCCTCATCCCGGACAGCGCCAACCAGCCGTACGACATGCACACGGTGATCGAACACGTCCTGGACGACGCCGAGTTCTTCGAGACGCAGCCGCTGTTCGCGCCGAACATCGTCACCGGCTTCGGCCGGATCGAGGGCCGCCCCGTCGGCATCGTCGCCAACCAGCCGACGCAGTTCGCCGGTTGCCTGAACATCGACGCTTCGGAGAAGGGCGCCCGCTTCGTCCGCACCTGCGACGCGTTCAACGTCCCGGTCATCACCTTCGTCGATGTGCCGGGCTTCCTGCCGGGCGTCGAGCAGGAACACACGGGCATCATCCGCCGCGGCGCCAAGCTGATCTACGCGTACGCCGAGGCGACGGTCCCGCTGATCACCGTCATCACCCGCAAGGCGTTCGGCGGCGCGTACGACGTCATGGGCTCCAAGCACCTGGGCGCCGACCTCAACCTGGCCTGGCCGACCGCGCAGATCGCGGTGATGGGCGCGCAGGGCGCGGTGAACATCCTGCACCGCCGCACCATCGCGGCGGCGGGTGACGAGGCGGCCCAGGAGGCCACCCGCGCCCAGCTGATGCAGGAGTACGAGGACCGGCTGCTCAACCCGTACACGGCCGCCGAGCGCGGCTACATCGACGCCGTGATCATGCCGTCGGAGACCCGCTCCCATCTGGTGCGCGGCCTGCGTCAGCTGCGTACGAAGCGGGAATCCCTTCCCCCGAAGAAGCACGGCAACATCCCCCTGTAGACCGTGCGGCAGTTGCGGCAGTGAGGAGACCGTTCATGATCAAGGTCGTACGGGGCAATCCCACCCCGGAGGAGCTGGCCGCCGCGCTCGCGGTGGTCCAGGCGCGCGCCGCGGCGGTCGCGAACCAGCCGTCCGGCGCGCCCACGGTGCTCGACGCGTGGGCGGACCCCGCGCGGGTGGCCCGCCACCGGCTGCCCGCACCGGGGCCGACGTCGTGGGGCCGCAGCTACTGGCCCGGCTGAGCCCCGGCGGCACGACCCGGGAATGAGTGAGACGGGCCGGGGCGCCTGAGTACGCGTACTCAGGCGCCCCGCCGTCACCGCGCGCAGTATCGAAGACATGCTGTGGTCGGACCCGGAGGACAACCCGCCAAAAGACATGCGGGACATGCAGGCGAAGATGCGCCGTGCGGGGCTCGTCCTCGCCCTGGCCATGGTCATCGCGATGTTCGTCCTGGGCATCCACTGAAGGCGTCCGCCAGGACGTCCGCGGCGGCTCGCTAACCTGACCGCATGAGTGATCAGCCCCGAGAGCCCCGCCGCCTCGTCCTCGCCTCCAAGTCCCCCGCCCGGCTCGGCCTCCTGCGCCAGGCCGGTCTCGCCCCCGAGGTGATCGTCAGCGGGGTCGACGAGGACGCGATCTCCGCACCCACCCCCGCCGAGCTCGCCCTGGCCCTGGCCGAGGCCAAGGCATCGGTCGTCTCGGCGCGCCCGGACGCCAAGGGCGCCCTGGTCATCGGCTGCGACTCGGTCCTCGAACTGGACGGCCGGGCACTCGGCAAGCCCGCCGACGCCGAGGAGGCCACGGCCCGCTGGAAGTCGATGCGCGGCCGCGCGGGCGTCCTGCAGACCGGCCACTGCGTGTACGACACGGCGGCCGGCCGCCATGTGTCGGCGGTCGCGTCGACCGTGGTCCGCTTCGGCGACCCTTCCGACGAGGAGATCGCCGCGTACGTGGCGAGCGGCGAACCCCTGCACGTGGCGGGCGCGTTCACGCTCGACGGCCGATCGGCCCCCTTCGTCGACTCGATCGAGGGCGACCACGGCAACGTCATCGGCCTCTCGCTGCCGCTGCTGCGCCGCCTGCTGTCCGAATTGGGCGTCGGGATCACGGAGTTGTGGGCCAAGTAGACCCACGCGAGCGCCCCGGAAGGGCTCAGGCGGGCTGTGGGGCGCCGTTCTCCGGAGCGGCGCCGCCCGCTGCCCCGTTGCCGGTGCGCGGCTCGTCGGCGACCCCGCCGGGCTTCTTGTCGTACGCCACCAGCGTCAGGACGATCAGGCCGAGCACGACCATCATGAAGACGAAGGCGGGCCAGCCCACCAGGCCGACCGAGAACGCCCCGAGCAGCGCGTGCACCACGGCGGCGCTGATCAGCAGCAGCCTGCCGAAGCGGCCGGGCGCGCGGTCGCTGATGCCCGAGCGCGCCATGATGACGCCGCACAGCGCGAGGTAGAGGCCGAAGACGCCGCCCGCGATCCACGTCGACACGGACATCGCGTGCGGGTCGAGCCCGGCGAGCGACATGTCCTGCTTGTTCACGACAAGCCCGAGGAACCAGTTGAGGAGTGCGATGCCGACCGCCTCCACCAGGAGCACGATCGCGCCCACCAAGGCCACCGGTCTACGCGCCACGGCGCCCACCCACTTCCGCTGTTACCGCTAGTACGTGCCAGACATCGCGAACGCTACTAACGGGTAAACCGGGGGACAAGGGCTCTGTCGATGGCAAAGAATCATTGGGCCATTCGTAGGGACTCCACAAAGATTGGCCCCTTGCCGCAGCGCGCCCTCACAGAGACCTTGGCCACACCGGGACGTTAGTCTGCCGGTAAGGGACCCTGCGTACCGTGGTGCGACAAGGGATTTCGCGGTACGGGCAGGCCCGGATCACGCTCCGTGTGGGCAAGCTCACCATTGGGGACGGGTCGAAAGGTCGTGTCGGCAGTCCCTAAACTCGGCTTGTTTCAAGGAGGGAGCCATCGTGCGCAAGGTGCTCATCGCCAACCGTGGCGAAATCGCTGTCCGCGTTGCTCGGGCATGCCGGGATGCAGGGATCGCGAGCGTAGCCGTCTACGCAGATCCTGACCGGGATGCTCTGCATGTACGTGCGGCAGATGAGGCGTTCGCGCTGGGCGGTGACACTCCGGCCACCAGCTACCTGGACATTTCCAAGGTGCTGGCAGCGGCCAAGGACGCGGGGGCGGACGCGGTCCACCCCGGCTACGGCTTCCTTTCGGAGAACGCCGACTTCGCGCAGGCCGTTCTGGACGCGGGCCTCATCTGGATCGGCCCGCCGCCGCAAGCAATCCGCGACCTCGGTGACAAGGTCGCGGCCCGGCACATCGCGCAGCGCGCGGGTGCCCCGCTGGTGGCCGGTACGCCGGACCCCGTCAGCGGTTCCGACGAGGTCGTCGCCTTCGCCGAGGAGCACGGCCTGCCGATCGCGATCAAGGCCGCCTTCGGTGGCGGCGGGCGCGGCCTGAAGGTGGCCCGGACCCTCGAAGAGGTGCCCGAGCTGTACGACTCCGCGGTGCGCGAGGCCGTCGCCGCCTTCGGCCGCGGCGAGTGCTTCGTCGAGCGCTACCTCGACAAGCCGCGGCACGTGGAGACCCAGTGCCTGGCCGACAAGCACGGCAACGTGGTCGTCGTCTCGACCCGTGACTGCTCGCTCCAGCGCCGCCACCAGAAGCTGGTGGAGGAGGCCCCCGCGCCGTTCCTGAGCGAGGCCCAGAACGCCGAGCTGTACGCGGCGTCGAAGGCGATCCTGAAGGAAGCGGGCTACGAGGGCGCCGGCACCGTCGAGTTCCTCGTCGGCACCGACGGCACGATCTCCTTCCTGGAGGTCAACACCCGTCTCCAGGTGGAGCACCCGGTCACCGAAGAGATCACCGGCATCGACCTGGTCCGCGAGATGTTCCGCATCGCCGACGGCGAGGAACTGGGTTACGGCGACCCGGAGATGCGCGGCCACTCGTTCGAGTTCCGCATCAACGGCGAGGACCCGGGCCGCGGCTTCCTGCCCGCCCCCGGCACCGTGACCGAGTTCGCCCCGCCGTCCGGTCCGGGCGTGCGCCTGGACGCGGGCGTGGAGTCCGGCAGCGTCATCGGCCCGGCGTGGGACTCGCTCCTCGCCAAGCTGATCGTCTCCGGCGCCACTCGCCGGCAGGCCCTGCAGCGGGCCGCGCGCGCCCTTGAGGAGTTCAACGTGGAGGGCATGGCCACGGCCATCCCGTTCCACCGCGCGGTCGTCAAGGACCCGGCCTTCGCCCCCGAACTGACCGGCTCCGCCGACCCGTTCACGGTCCACACCCGCTGGATCGAGACCGAGTTCGTCAACGAGATCCCCGCGTTCTCCGCGACGGCCGACGCAGAGACGGACGAGGAGCCGGGCCGCGAGACGGTGGTCGTCGAGGTCGGCGGCAAGCGTCTCGAGGTCTCGCTCCCCTCCTCGCTCGGCATGACCATCGCCCGCACGGCGGCGGCGGGCGGGGCCCGCCCCAAGCGCCGCGCGGCGAAGAAGTCGGGCCCGGCGGCCTCCGGTGACACCCTGGCTTCCCCCATGCAGGGCACGATCGTCAAGATCGCTGTCGAGGAGGGCCAGGAGGTGCAGGAGGGCGACCTGGTCGTCGTCCTGGAGGCCATGAAGATGGAGCAGCCCCTGAACGCGCACCGCTCGGGCACGATCAAGGGCCTCACGGCGGAGGTCGGCGCGAGCCTGACCTCCGGCGCGGTCATCTGCGAGATCAAGGACTGACCCGAGCGCCGGACGGGCTGAGAACTCGGCCCGTCCGGCGCTTGAGGACGAACTCGGCGCAGCCGGTGACGGGCGGCACGCACGCTTCGGGCAGACTTGAAGCACGCGTACGTCCAGGGAGGCACGCCATGGCAGAGGCAGAGAGCCCGCAAGAGCGCCCCCGCTCGAAAAGAGCGGACGCGCGCCGCAACTACGACCGGCTCCTCGCAGAGTCCCGCAAAGCCTTCGCGGAGCACGGCACAAGCGCCTCGCTGGAAGACATCGCCCGCCACGCGAACGTGGGCATCGGCACCCTCTACCGCCACTTCCCCAACCGGCACGCCCTGATGAGCGCCGTCTTCGAGGAGGCGGTGAGCGACCTCCTGGACCGTTCCCGCGCACTGCTCGAAGACCCCCGGCCCTGCTCGGCCCTGGTGACCTGGCTGCGCGCCATCATCACTCATGCGGGTGAGTACCGCGGGCTCTCCCGCGCCCTCATGTCGGCGTCGCACGACGACAGTTCGGCACTCTCCCGATGCAGCAGGCCCATGCGTGAGGCGGGCACGGCCCTGCTCGTGCGGGCCCAGGAGGCCGGTGCCGTACGCCCGGGCGTCTCGATCGGCGACCTGATGCAGCTGACCAACGCGATCGCGCTGGCCGCCGAAGAGACCCCCGACGAGCCCGAGTTGGCCGACCGCCTCCTGATGCTGACCCTGCGCGGCCTGAAGGCCGAAGGATCGGCACCCGAAGACTGCGGTTCGGCCCCGGCCGCCACGGCCGGCTCAGCGGCGGCGTAGATCCGCCACCCGCGCGGCCCGCTCCCCGGGCTGCTGCTCCCCGAGCACCGCACTGCGCAACTGCGCCCCCGGTCCCGACCCGTGACCGCCGTGGTTACGGCGCTGTCCCGGCAGTGGCACGTCCCGGCGCGGTTGCCGCGCCGGGACGGAATCCACCCCCGGCCCGGAGTTGGGGCTCGCGGTCCCGCCTGCGACGGCGATCTGCACGCCCTGATCGGCCAGGGCCTGCAGCTCGGTGGCCGCGCGGTCGTCGTGTGTGGGCGGTTCGTCCGTGACCAGGCGCGTGATGACGTCCGTCGGCACCGTCTGGAACATCGTGTCGGTGCCGAGCTTGGTGTGGTCGGCGAGGACCACGACCTCGGCCGCCGCCTGGACGAGCGCACGGTCCACGCTCGCCGAGAGCATGTTGGACGTGGAGAGCCCGCGCTCGGCGGTCAGACCACTGCCCGACAGGAAGGCGCGCGAGACCCGCAGGCCCTGCAGGGACTGTTCGGCCCCACTGCCCACGAGGGCGTAGTTGGAACCGCGCAAAGTGCCGCCGGTCATGACGACCTCGACGCGGTTGGCATGAGCCAGGGCCTGTGCCACCAGAAGGGAATTGGTGACGACGGTCAGACCGGGTACCCGCGCGAGCCGTCGGGCCAGCTCCTGCGTGGTCGTACCCGCCCCGACGACGATGGCTTCGCCTTCTTCGACGAGTCCCGCCGCGAGATCGGCGATGGCCGTCTTCTCGGCGGTCGCGAGATGTGATTTCTGCGGAAAGCCGGACTCCCGCGTGAATCCGCCCGGCAATACCGCACCGCCATGTCTGCGGTCGAGGAGTCCTTCTGCCTCCAGCGCGCGCACGTCCCGCCGTACGGTCACTTCGGAGGTCTGGACGACGCGGGCGAGCTCCCGGAGCGATACAGCTCCGTTGGCTCGCACCATTTCGAGGATCAATTGGCGACGTTCTGCAGCGAACACGAAACTGACAGTAACCCCAACGACCGTCTGCTTTCAGCAGTTTGCGCCGAATTACAGAAGTTGTTCGCACGACAGGGTGGGAAGTGGTATAGGTGCCTACTCTCCCCGCCTATGCCGGGCGAATGGGCGACAACAGCCCGTGACCTGCGCGGAGTTGTTACCCCGGACCGACCCCGATCATTCGGCGTTCAACCGACGATCGGTCCGCGATCAGGCTTCGCCCGCCGACTTCCGCGTGTGGAGCTGACGCGCGACCTCGGCGATCGAGCCCGAAAGGGATGGATACACGGTGAACGCATTCGCGATCTGCTCGACCGTCAGATTGTTGTCGACCGCGATCGAGATGGGATGGATCAGTTCCGAGGCGCGCGGCGCGACGACCACACCGCCCACCACGATGCCCGTACCCGGACGGCAGAAGATCTTGACGAAGCCGTCGCGAATGCCCTGCATCTTCGCGCGCGGGTTGCGAAGGAGCGGCAGCTTGACGACGCGGGCGTCGATCTTGCCGCCGTCGACGTCGGACTGGCTGTAGCCGACGGTCGCGATCTCGGGGTCGGTGAAGACGTTGGACGACACGGTCTTCAGGTTCAGCGGCGTCACCGCGTCGCCCAGGAAGTGGTACATCGCGATGCGCCCCTGCATGGCGGCGACCGAGGCCAGCGCGAAGATCCCCGTCACGTCACCGGCGGCGTACACGCCCGGCGCGGAGGTGCGCGACACCTTGTCGGTCCAGATGTGCCCGGAGTCCTTGAGCCGGACCCCGGCCTCCTCCAGGCCCATGCCGCTGCTGTTGGGGATGGCGCCCACGGCCATCAGGCAGTGCGTGCCGGAGATGACGCGGCCGTCGTTGAGCGTCACCTCCACACGGTCGCCCACGCGCTTGGCGGAGGCCGCGCGGGAGCGCGACATGACGTTCATGCCGCGACGCCGGAAGACGTCCTCGAGGACGGCGGCGGCGTCCGGGTCCTCGCCGGGCAGCACGCGGTCGCGGCTCGACACGAGCGTGACGTTCGACCCGAGCGCCTGGTAGGCGCCGGCGAACTCGGCACCGGTGACACCGGAGCCGACCACGATGAGCTCCTCGGGGAGCTCGTCCAGGTCGTACACCTGGGTCCAGTTCAGGATCCGCTCGCCGTCGGGCAGCGCGTCGGGAACCTCGCGCGGGTGCCCGCCGGTGGCGATCAGCACGGCGTCGGCCAAGAGCGTCTCTTCGGTGCCGTCGGCCGCGCGCACGATCACCTTGCGCGAGCCGTCGGTGTCCTGCTGGCCCTCCAGGCGGCCACGGCCGCGCAGCACGCGCGCGCCCGCACGCGTGACGGATGCGGTGATGTCGTGGGACTGCGCGAGCGCGAGGCGCTTCACACGGCGGTTGACCTTGCCCAGGTCGACGCCGACGACGCGGGCCGGGGTGTCGATGTGCGGGGTGTCGTCCGCGACGATGATGCCCAGCTCCTCGTACGAGGAGTCGAAAGTGGTCATCACCTCGGCCGTGGCGATCAGAGTCTTGGACGGGACGCAGTCGGTGAGCACCGACGCCCCGCCCAGACCGTCGCAGTCGACGACGGTCACCTCCGCGCCGAGCTGGGCGGCAACGAGTGCCGCCTCGTATCCGCCGGGTCCGCCGCCAATGATCACGATCCGAGTCACGTACTCCATTGTCCCGCACGCTTCAAGGTGCTTCGCCCCGGGGGCTCCATCCGGGCCGTTCTTCCTACAAGAAGGGCACTTCCGTCACCGGAGTGACGCACGTGGCACCTGCCGTACCCTCGACCACATGTCGCTCTACGCCGCGTACGCCGGCAATCTGGATCCGCGGCTCATGTCCCGCCGCGCCCCGCACTCGCCGCTGCGCCAGACGGGCTGGCTGAACGGCTGGCGGCTGACGTTCGGCGGGGAGCACATGGGGTGGGAGGGCGCGCTTGCCACCATCGTGGAGGCGCCGCGCTCGCAGGTCTTCGTGACGCTGTACGACGTCGCCCCCATGGACGAGGACTCCATGGACCGCTGGGAGGGCGTGGGGCTCGACGTCTACCGCAGGATGCGGGTACGGGTGCACACCCTGGACGGCGAGGAACCCGCCTGGGTGTACGTCCTCAACGGGTACGAGGGCGGCCTGCCGTCAGCGCGTTACCTCGGGGAGCTGGCCGACGCGGCGGAGACCGCGGGGGCGCCGCACGACTATGTGATGGAGCTCCGCAAGCGCCCCTGCTAGGCCTCCCTCCGGCCGGCCCCGGGACTCTCGTCGGAAACGACAAGACAACGATCCGAATCCCGTGAGCATCGTCATCTACGCGCGTAGGGCGGGAGCGGCTACTCTCGTCCGCGTGAACGCTTCAGTTATTCCGGACGACATCCAGGGCGACCCCTACGCCGCCGCCGACGCCGCCGCCGCGCGCCTGCGTGAGCTGACGGGCGCCGAGACCCACGACGTAGCCCTTGTGATGGGCTCCGGCTGGGCGCCGGCGGTGGACGCGCTCGGCGTGCCCGACGCCGAGTTCCCCGTCACCGAGCTCCCCGGCTTCCCGCCGCCGGCGGTCGAGGGCCACGGCGGCCGCATCCGTTCCTTCCAGGTCGGTGACAAGCGCGCCCTCGTCTTCCTGGGCCGCACCCACTACTACGAGGGCCGTGGCGTCGCCGCCGTCGCGCACGGCGTGCGTACGGCGGTTGCCGCGGGCTGCAAGACGATCGTGCTGACGAACGGCTGCGGCGGTCTGCGCGAGGGCATGCGGCCCGGTCAGCCGGTCCTGATCAGCGATCACCTGAACCTGACGGCCACGTCGCCGATCGTCGGCGCGAACTTCGTGGACCTCACGGACCTGTACTCCCCGCGGCTGCGCTCCCTCTGCAAGGAGATCGACCCCTCCCTCGAAGAGGGCGTCTACGCGCAGTTCCCCGGCCCGCACTACGAGACTCCGGCGGAGATCCGCATGGCCCGCACCATCGGTGCGGACCTGGTGGGCATGTCGACGGTCCTCGAGGCGATCGCCGCGCGCGAGGCGGGCGCGGAGGTGCTGGGCATCTCCCTGGTCACGAACCTCGCCGCGGGCATGACGGGCGAGCCCCTGAACCACGAGGAAGTCCTCCAGGCGGGCCGAGACAGCGCCACCCGCATGGGCGAGCTGCTGGGCGATGTCCTGGGCCGTATCTGATCTACCGAGCGGGTGCGTGGGCGGGAAAGATCCGTCGCCAAGCGGCGGGACAGGAACGCCCCCACCGAGCCGCACGGGACAGAACAGGGCCCCACCGGGCAGGCATACCAGGGACCCCGCCCCCGGCGGGCCCCGCAACAGAACTCCGCATACGAGAGGCTGACCCACGTGCTGGACGACTCTGAACTCATCGCGCGGGCCCAGGCCTGGCTGGCCGAGGACCCGGACCCCGAGACCCGAGAGGAGCTCGCGAAGCTCATCGACGCCGAGGACGCCGAAGAGCTGACCGCCCGCTTCAGCGGCACCCTCCAGTTCGGCACCGCAGGCCTCCGCGGCGAACTCGGCGCGGGCCCCATGCGCATGAACCGCTCCGTGGTCATCCGCGCGGCAGCGGGCCTCGCCGCGTATCTGAAGGCCGAGGGCCGGACCGGCGGCCTCGTCGTCGTCGGCTACGACGCCCGCCACAAGTCCGCGGACTTCGCGCGCGACACCGCCGCCGTCATGACCGGCGCCGGACTCAGGGCGGCGGTGCTCCCCCGCCCGCTCCCCACCCCCGTACTCGCCTTCGCCATACGGCACCTCGGCGCGGTCGCGGGCGTGGAGGTGACGGCGAGCCACAACCCGCCGCGCGACAACGGCTACAAGGTCTACCTCGGCGACGGCTCCCAGATCGTCCCGCCCGCCGACGCGGAGATCGCGGCGCGGATCGACGCCGTCGCCACCCTCCACGACGTCCCGCGCCCCGACGCCGGCTGGGAGACCTTCGGCGACGACGTCCTGAACGCCTACCTGGCCCGCACGGACGCCGTCCTGTCCCCGGGCTCCCCCCGTACCGCCCGCACCGTCTACACGGCGATGCACGGCGTCGGCAAGGACACCCTCCTCGCGGCGTTCGAGCGGGCGGGATTCCCCGCCCCGGAGCTCGTCGCCGAGCAGGCGGAGCCCGACCCGGACTTCCCGACCGTCGCGTTCCCCAACCCGGAGGAGCCGGGCGCGATGGACCTCTCCTTCGCGAAGGCCCGCGAGGTGGACCCTGACCTGATCATCGCCAACGACCCGGACGCGGACCGCTGCGCCGCCGCCGTCAAGGACGGCGCCGACTGGCGCATGCTCCGGGGCGACGAGGTCGGCGCACTCCTGGCGGCGCACCTCGTGCGCAGGGGCGCCCGCGGCACGTTCGCCGAGTCGATCGTCTCCTCGTCCCTGCTCGGCCGGATCGCGGAGAAGGCGGGTCTGGCGTACGAGGAGACCCTCACCGGCTTCAAGTGGATCGCCCGCGTGGAGGGCCTGCGTTACGGCTACGAAGAGGCCCTCGGTTACTGCGTGGACCCCGAAGGCGTACGCGACAAGGACGGCATCACGGCGGCGCTGCTCCTCACCGAGCTGGCGTCCGAGCTGAAGGAGGAAGGGCGCACGCTCCTCGACCTCCTGGACGACCTGGCCGTGGAGCACGGCCTGCACGCCACCGACCAGCTGTCGGTCCGCGTGGAGGACCTCTCCGTGATCGCGGACGCGATGCTCCGCCTGCGCGAAGTGCCGCCGACGTCGCTCGCGGGCCTGCCCGTGGTCAAGGCCGAGGACCTGACACAGGGCACGGACACGCTGCCGCCCACGGACGGCCTGCGCTACACGCTCGACGGGGCCCGCGTCATCGTGCGCCCGAGCGGTACCGAGCCGAAGCTGAAGTGCTACCTGGAGGTGGTCGTCCCGGTCTCGGCGAAGGACGGCCTGCCCGCCGCCCGTACCGAGGCGACGGACCGCCTCGCCGCGATCAAGCGCGACCTGGCCGCCGCGGCGGGCATCTAGCGCGCGCCCCGGGCGGGTGGCCGCCACCCGTCCGGGTGGTTCGGTCGACGCAGCTGCCGCAGTGATCCGGTGCGCTGCCGGTCCCCCAGTAAGGGTGACCGGCAGCGCACGATCACGTTCCAGGAGCTGCCGCAGTGCCGTACGGACCGCCCCCTCAGACCACCTCGACCACACCGGTGTCCGCCGCGACGCCCCGGGTCGTCGCCCCGTTTCGCCGCCCCCGCATCGCTCCGGGCCGCTCCCCCGCCCGCCGCGCACGCGCCGTCCGCGCCCTGCGCCGCGCGACGCCCGCACTCCTCGCGTACGCCGCCGTACGCCTCTTCGGCGCTCTGGTCTTCGCTCTGTGGGCGCGCAGGGAGCACCGGGACGTCTGGCATCTGCTGGCGGAATCCTGGGACTGCGACTGGTACCTGAGGATCGCCGACACCGGCTACGCGCACACCCTGGGCACCCGGATCGACGCGAACAACCTCGCCTTCTTCCCGCTGCACTCACTGCTCATCAGGGCGGGCAGTCTGCTCGTCCCGGAGCCACGCGGGGCCGTGGGGCTCACGATCGCCGTCACGTGTTCGTTCCTCGCGGCGTGGGGGATCTTCGCGGTGGGCGACCGCCTGTACGGGCGCAGGGCGGGCGTCCTGCTCGCCGTTCTCTGGGGTTCGCTCCCCGTCGCGCTGGTGCAGTGGATGGGCTACACGGAGTCGCTCTTCACCGCGCTCACCGCGTGGGCGCTGTACGCCGTGCTCACCGGGCGCTGGATCTGGGCGGGTGCGCTGGCCGCGCTCGCGGGACTGACCCGCCCCACGGGTGTGGCGCTCGCGGCGGCGGTGTCCCTGACGGCCCTGCTCGCGCTGTGGCGCACGCGGCATGGAACGGGCGGCACCGGAGAGCGCGTGCGCATGCTCCTGGGGGCCGTGCTCGCCCCGCTCGGCTGGCTCTCGTACGTCGGCTGGGTGGGGCTGCGACTCGGCCGCTGGGACGGGTACTTCGCCGTGCAGAAGCTGTGGCACAACGAGTGGGACGGCGGGGTGGCGACGCTGCGGACCGTGCAGGACCTGCTGTCGGTCCAGCGGCCGCAGTTGTTCCTGATGATGGTGACGGCGACGCTGCTCGCGTCGGCGGCGCTGTTCGTCCTGTCGCTGGGTGACCGCCAGCCGCTGCCGCTGCTGGTCTTCACGGGCCTGCTGCTCCTGATCGTGCTCGGCAGCAAGGGCGTCTACTTCCCCCGGGCCCGCTTCCTGCTCCCCGGCTTCCCCCTGCTGCTGCCGCTGGCGGCGGCCCTGTCCCGGGCCCGGACGCACGTCGCCGTAACGGTGACGGCAACCGCGGCACTCACGTCGGCAGCATTCGGCGGCCACATGCTCCTGGCCTGGCTGGGCCCCCCGTAGACCCGCGAGCCACATCCGCTCCTACCCGACAGCGAGCAGCACCGCGAGGAGTACCGCCCCTGCCAGCGCGGGCGCCAGGATCTCGTAGCCCCAGCGCACCTCGGGCTCACCCTGTGCGGTCTTCGCGGAGGCGCGGAGTTCGGACAGGTCGCGCAGGTCGTCCATGATCTGGTCCCCGGCGGCGCGCTGGGTCTCGGGCCGGCCGGACTTCAACGAAGCGCGCAGCCCCGGGCCGCCGACGCTCGGGTCGCCCGCGGCCACCCCCTGCGACTTCCTCCGGGCGGCCTTCTTGCGGCCGCGCAGGGAGACCGGGATGGCCCAGAGCTGGTACTTGGTGCCGGACTGGGTGAAGACCTCGTTCGAGTACCCGGAGCGCAGACCCGATACGGACGCCCACGGCAGCGTGATCGTCCGGAAGGGGTTGCGGATGCGCAGCCGGTCGTCGTTGGCGTACACGGCGGGACGCACGGTGAAGGCGACGACGATCGGCACCGCCAGGAGCAGCCCGGCGAGCGCGAGCCACGGGGTGCGGCCCTCACCCCGGATCATCGCGTCGACGCCGAGCCAGCCGCCGAGGGCGAGCAGCAGAACGCCTCCGGCGATACCGCCGGACGACCGGTAGGTCCGGTCCTTGTACTGGGGGTGCTCGGGCTCCGCCACGGGGGGCTGGGGGTCGCTCATACCCTGATTCTGCCTGAGGCCCGGCGCGGGGGGCCTGCGGGTCCCGCCACGCCTCCCCGCCCCCGTTCCCATCCGCCCCCTGTACAGCCGCTACGCGCGTAGATATGCTCCCCTCGTGACCATGCCCACTGCATCCGTACCCGCACACGCGCTGAGCGACGCCACAGCGTCGGACCGCACGCTGCGCCGCTTCCTCCACGGGCTGCCCGGCGTCGACACGGTCGGCCTGGAGGCACGCGCCTCAGCGCTCGGCACCCGTTCGATCAAGACGACGGCGAAGGCGTACGCCATCGACCTCGCCATCTCGATGATCGACCTGACGACGCTGGAGGGCGCCGACACCCCGGGCAAGGTCCGGGCGCTCGGCGCGAAGGCCGTGAACCCCGACCCGACCGACCGCGGCACCCCGAGGACCGCCGCGGTCTGCGTCTATCCGGACATGGTGGCCACCGCCAAGGAGGCCGTCGGCGCCAGCGGCGTCAAGGTCGCCTCCGTCGCGACCGCCTTCCCCGCGGGCCGCGCCGCCATCGACGTGAAGCTCGGCGACGTCCGCGAGGCCGTCGCGGCGGGTGCCGACGAGATCGACATGGTCATCGACCGCGGCGCCTTCCTCTCCGGCGACTACATGACGGTGTTCGAGCAGATCCGCGCCGTGAAGGAAGCCTCCGGCGAGGCCCGGCTCAAGGTCATCTTCGAGACCGGCGAGCTGTCCACGTACGACAACATCCGCCGCGCCTCCTGGATCGGCATGCTGGCGGGCGCGGACTTCATCAAGACCTCGACCGGCAAGGTCGGCGTCAACGCCACCCCCGCGAACACCCTCCTGATGCTGGAGGCCGTACGCGACTTCCGCGAGCAGACCGGGGTACAGGTCGGCGTGAAGCCCGCGGGCGGCATTCGCACCACCAAGGACGCCATCAAGTTCCTCGTCCTGGTGAACGAGACCGCGGGCCAGGACTGGCTGGACAACCACTGGTTCCGCTTCGGCGCCTCATCGCTCCTCAACGACCTGCTGATGCAGCGCCAGAAGCTGGCCACGGGCCGCTACTCCGGCCCCGACTACGTGACGGTGGACTGACCAAGATGACTTCCCCCTTCGAGTACGCACCGGCGCCCGAGTCCCGCTCCGTCGTCGACATCGCCCCCTCCTACGGCCTGTTCATCGACGGCGAGTTCGTGGAGGCGGCCGACGGCAAGGTCTTCAAGACCGTCTCCCCGTCCACCGAAGAGGTCCTCTCCGAAGTCGCGCAGGCCTCCTCCGAAGACGTCGACCGCGCGGTGAAGGCCGCCCGCCGGGCCTTCGAGAAGTGGTCGGCCCTTCCGGGCGCCGAGCGCGCCAAGTACCTCTTCCGCATCGCCAGGATCATCCAGGAGCGCAGCCGCGAACTGGCCGTCCTGGAGACCCTCGACAACGGAAAGCCCATCAAGGAGACGCGCGACGCCGACCTCCCCCTGGTCGCCGCGCACTTCTTCTACTACGCGGGCTGGGCCGACAAGCTCGACCACGCGGGGTATGGCGCGAACCCGAGGCCGCTCGGTGTCGCGGGCCAGGTCATCCCCTGGAACTTCCCGCTCCTGATGCTCGCCTGGAAGATCGCCCCGGCGCTCGCGACCGGCAACACGGTCGTCCTGAAGCCCGCGGAGACCACGCCCCTGAGCGCCCTGTTCTTCGCGGACATCTGCCGCCAGGCGGGCCTGCCCAAGGGCGTCGTCAACATCCTTCCCGGGTACGGCGACGCGGGCGCCGCCCTCACCGCCCACCCGGACGTGAACAAGGTCGCCTTCACCGGCTCGACCGCCGTCGGCAAGGCCATCGCGCGCCAGGTCGCGGGCACGGACAAGAAGGTCACGCTCGAACTGGGCGGCAAGGGCGCGAACATCGTCTTCGACGACGCACCCATCGACCAGGCCGTCGAGGGCATCGTCACCGGCATCTTCTTCAACCAGGGCCAGGTCTGCTGCGCGGGCTCGCGCCTCCTCGTACAGGAGTCGGTCCACGACGAGGTGCTCCACGCGCTCAAGCGGCGCCTGACCACCCTGCGCCTGGGCGACCCACTGGACAAGAACACGGACATCGGCGCGATCAACTCCGCCGAGCAGCTCGCCCGCATCAAGGCCCTCACCGAGACGGGTGAGGCGGAGGGCGCCGAGCGCTGGTCCGCCCCGTGCGAACTGCCCTCGTCCGGCTACTGGTTCGCGCCGACGCTCTTCACCAACGTCACGCAGGCGCACACCGTCGCCCGCGACGAGATCTTCGGCCCGGTGCTCTCGGTGCTGACCTTCCGCACGCCGGAAGAGGCCGTCGCCAAGGCCAACAACACGCAGTACGGCCTCTCCGCCGGCATCTGGACGGAGAAGGGGTCCCGCATCCTCGCGGTCGCCGATCGCCTGCGCGCGGGCGTCATCTGGGCCAACACGTTCAACAAGTTCGACCCGACCTCGCCCTTCGGCGGCTACAAGGAATCGGGTTACGGCCGCGAGGGCGGCCGCCACGGCCTGGAGGCTTACCTCGATGTCTGAGCAGCGTTTGAGTGTCTTCAAGACCTACAAGCTGTACGTCGGGGGCAAGTTCCCCCGCAGCGAGAGCGGCCGGGTGTACGAGGTGACCGACTCGAAGAACAAGTGGCTGGCCAACGCCCCGCTCTCGTCCCGCAAGGACGCGCGTGACGCGGTCGTCGCCGCACGCAAGGCGCAGGGCAGTTGGGCGGGCAAGACGGCCTATCTGCGCGGACAGATCCTCTACCGCGTCGCGGAGATGCTGGAGGGCCGCAGGGACCAGTTCGTGCGCGAGGTCGCCGAGGCGGAGGGGCTTTCCAAGTCCAAGGCCGCCGCCGAGGTGGACGCCGCGATCGACCGCTGGGTCTGGTACGCGGGCTGGACCGACAAGATCGCCCAGATCGTGGGCGGCGGAAACCCGGTCGCGGGCCCCTTCTTCAACCTCTCCTCGCCGGAGCCGACGGGCGTGGTGGCGGTCGTCGCCCCGCGGAAGTCGTCGTTCCTCGGCCTGGTCTCGGTGATCGCCCCGGTGATCGCGACGGGCAACACGGCCGTGGTGATCGCGAGCGAGGACTCCCCGCTCCCCGCGCTCTCCCTCGGCGAGGTGCTCGCCACCTCCGACCTGCCGGGCGGCGTCGTGAACATCCTGTCCGGCCGTACGGCGGAGATCACCCCGTCGCTCGCCGCGCACCAGGACGTGAACGCGATGGACCTCGCGGGCGTCGAGGACGACGACCTGGCCAAGGAGCTGGAGGTCGCCGCGGCGGACAACCTCAAGCGCGTCGTCCGTCCACAGCCTGTGGACGTGGACTGGTCGGCGGACCCGGGCACGCACCGCCTGACGGCCTTCCTGGAGACCAAGACGGTCTGGCACCCCACGGGTTCGCTGGGCGCGTCGGGCTCCTCGTACTGAGGCTTCTCAGGCTGAGGCCTCTCAGGCTGCCAGAAGCCGCCTGAGGCCATCTGGAGCCACCGCGCACGACGAAGCCCCGGTCCTCCTCCGTCCAGGAGGGCCGGGGCTTCGCCACACCATCGCGCCGGGCGGCTAGCCGGGCAGCAGCCCCGTGGCCGGACCCACCACCGGCAGGTCGCTCAGCGAGCCTCCGCCCTGGGCCAGCGGGGCGGTCAACGGCGCCGTCGAGACCGGCTTGAAGTCCGCGACCTGGGTGCCCAGGGCGTTGTCCAGCGGGTCGGACCCCGTACCCGCGAGCGGGTTGATCTTCAGCTCCTTGACGGGCCCGAATCCACCCGCGGCGACCTCCTCCACCGCCCGGAGCACCCCCGCACCGGCCGCCGGCAGGTTCTCGGAGGCCGGGGGCGCGGGGGCCGGCGCGGCGTTCGCCGTCGCCGCGCCACCGATGCCGAGCGCCGTGCCCGCGACGCTGACCGTCAGACCCGCCCGCAGCAGGACGCGGGAGAGGTGCTTGGAGGCTGTTGCGTGCCGTGCCATGGGTTCCGCCCTTATCCGCTTGAGTAATCAGATGTACACGTAGCGTAGTTGAGGGGTGATGCGGGTACCAAAGCCCTACCCTTCGGGTCGCCTGGGCGGGTCAATGCAGCACACTGTTCTCTCGTGAGTTCCCATCCCCCGATACCCACCCGAGTCGTGCTGCTCGCCGGTCCCTCGGGCTCAGGCAAGTCGTCGTTCGCGGCCCTCTCCGGGCTGCCCGTCCTGTGCCTCGACGACTTCTACAAGGAGCACGACGACCCGACGCTGCCGCAGGTCCCCGGCAGCACGGACATCGACTGGGACTCCCCCGACTCCTGGGACACGGACGTCGCCGTCGCCGCCATCGAGCAGCTGTGCCGCACGGGACGTACACGCATCCCGGTCTACGACATCGCCACCAGCTCGCGTACGGGCGAGACGGCGATGGACATCGAGCGCACCCCCCTCTTCATCGCGGAGGGCATCTTCGCGGCGGACATCGTGGAACGGTGCCGGGAGATCGGGGTGCTCGCCGACGCGATCTGTCTGCGGGGACGGCCGTCCACCACCTACCGGCGGCGGCTTCTGCGGGACCTGCGCGAGGGACGGAAATCCGTGGCGTTCCTGCTGCGGCGCGGCTGGCGGCTGATGCGGGCCGAGCGCGCGATCGTCGCCCGGCAGACCGCCCTGGGCGCTCACCCCTGCGGCAAGGAAGAGGCCCTCGGACGGCTCGCGGCGGCTGCCGCCGGGCGGTGCGCCAAGGCTCGCGCGGACGCCGCGTAGCTCCGCGGGCTCCAAAGCACTCGTACAAAGCAGAAGGACCGGAAAGACCCCCCGGCCTTCCGGTCCCGCCACTTGTTTCCCCCGTGGATCCCCCGTGATCCCCGTTTTCCCCCTGCTTCCGCCGCCTCCCCCCGGGAGCGGCGGCCCCCCGTCATCCCTAGGCGACCAACTCGCCGAAGGACTCCTCCTGGTCACGGCCGAAGCTGAGGACGTCGTCCTCGCGCAGCCGGCGCAGGGAGCGCCAGATGCTGGACTTCACCGTGCCCACGCTGATGTCGAGGATGTCGGCGATCTCGGGGTCCGTGCGGCCCTCGTAGTAACGCAGGACCAGCATCGTCCGCTGCAGTTCGGGGAGGCGGGCCAGGGCCTGCCAGAGAACCGCACGGAGTTCGGTGCCACGCATCGCGTCCGTGTCGCCCGCCGTCTCCGGCAGCTCCTCGGTCGGGTATTCGTTGAGCTTGCGGCGCCGCCAGGCGCTGATGTGCAGGTTGGTCATGGTGCGGCGGAGGTACCCGCCGACCGCGGCCTTGTCGCTGATCCTGTCCCAGGCCCGGTACGTCGAGAAGAGGGCGCTCTGGAGCAGGTCCTCGGCCTCGAAGCGGTCACCGGTCAGGTGATAGGCGGTTGCGTACAGGGAGGCACGACGCTCCTGGACGTAGGCGGTGAACTCCGCCTCCGACGCCGTGGTGCGCTCCCCCGTGTCCTCCCTGTACGCGGCTCCCCCGTGAGCCCCCCCGTCGGTTCCCCCGTTGTCCCCGCGGGTTTCCCCCGGGAACGCGTCAACCACCGTCATGTACGCGGTGTGCTGACGCCCGGTGCCGCGAGCGCACCCCCGCCCGCTCACGGCACCGGACTTCTCGTGCCTCTCGGCAGGCCGGATCACGTCGTGGAGACGCGTGATTACTGCGCTTGAGCTGGTGCTGTGCAGTGTGTTCATCTCGCGCCCCCCGTCGGTGGAGTCCGGCTGTTTCCGTGTGACCAAAACTCTGCCGGACCCACTTCATGACGGTGTCCGCCGACTGTCACAGGCCTGCAACAGGCCTTCCGTGTGTAGGGGAGAAGTGTGGGAGCCGGCCAACAGTCGAACTGTGCCCGTGCCATGGGACAGAATGACGTCCGTGCCTTCCCTGTTGCTGATCGAGGACGACGACGCCATCCGTACGGCCCTTGAGCTCTCGCTCACCCGCCAAGGGCATCGGGTGGCCACTGCTGCCACCGGCGAGGACGGCCTGAAGCTGCTCAGTGAGCAGCGGCCGGACCTGATCGTGCTGGATGTGATGCTGCCGGGCATCGACGGCTTCGAGGTGTGCCGTCGCATCCGGCGCACCGACCAGTTGCCGATCATCCTGCTGACCGCGCGCAGCGACGACATCGACGTGGTCGTCGGGCTCGAGTCCGGTGCCGACGACTATGTGGTCAAACCCGTGCAGGGCCGGGTGCTCGACGCCCGTATCCGCGCGGTTCTGCGGCGCGGTGAGCGCGAGGCCAATGACGCGGCGACGTTCGGTTCGCTCGTCATCGACCGCGCCGCGATGACCGTCACGAAGAACGGCGAGGACCTGCAGCTCACGCCGACCGAGCTGCGGCTGCTCCTGGAGCTGAGCCGCAGGCCCGGACAGGCGCTGTCGCGGCAGCAGTTGCTGCGTCTGGTGTGGGAGCACGACTACCTCGGTGACTCCCGGCTCGTCGACGCGTGTGTGCAGCGGCTGCGCGCGAAGGTGGAGGACGTGCCGTCCTCGCCGACGCTGATCCGTACGGTGCGTGGAGTGGGCTACCGGCTGGACACTCCTCAGTGACCAAACCGCAGGACAAGCTCCGCGGTTGGGCCGCGGCGCGCAAGGCGCTCATGGCGGGGCTGCGCTTCACGAGCCTCAGGCTCCGGCTTGTCGTGGTGTTCGGCCTGGTGGCGCTCACCGCCGCCGTGACGGCGTCCGGAATCGCGTACTGGCTGAACCGCGAGGCGGTCCTGACGCGCGCACAGGACGCGGCCCTGAAGGACTTCCAGCAGGAGATGCAGACCCGCGCCGGCGCGCTGCCGCCCAATCCGACCCAGGACGAGCTGCAGCAGGCCGCCGGGACGATGGCCAACAGCAGCCAGCGTTACAGCGTGCTCCTGATCGGGAAGGACGCCGACGGTGACACGATCGTCGGCTACTCCGACCTGGACGCCTTCACGCTCGCCGACGTGCCCAAGTCCCTGCGCAAGACGGTGAACAAGGAGCAGCCGCTCACCTCGAGCAACAAGAGCCCGTACCACCTGTACTGGCAGCGGACCGTCGAGGGCGGCACCCCGTACCTCGTGGGCGGTGCCAAGGTCATCGGCGGCGGGCCGACCGGCTACATGCTCAAGTCCCTTGAGCCGGAGGCGAAGGACCTGAGTTCGCTCGGCTGGTCGCTCGCGATCGCCACGGGGCTCGCGCTCATCGGTTCCGCGCTGCTCGCGCAGGCCGCTGCGACCACCGTGCTCAAGCCGGTGCACCGGCTCGGCGTCGCCGCGCGGCGGCTCGGCGAGGGCAAGCTGGACACGCGCCTGAGGGTGTCGGGCACGGATGAACTGGCCGATCTGTCACGGACGTTCAACCGGACGGCGGAGAGTCTGGAGAAGAAGGTCGACGACATGAGCGCCCGTGACGAGGCGTCGCGGCGCTTCGTCGCCGACATGTCGCACGAGCTGCGTACGCCGCTGACCGCGATCACCGCGGTGACGGAGGTGCTGGAAGAGGAGCTGGACGCCGAGACCGGGTCCGTCGATCCGATGATCGAGCCCGCCGTGCGGCTCGTGGTCAGCGAGACCCGCCGGCTGAACGACCTGGTGGAGAACCTGATGGAGGTCACCCGCTTCGACGCGGGTACGGCCAGGCTCGTCCTGGACCACGTCGACATCGCCGACCAGATCACGGCCTGCATCGACGCCCGTGCCTGGCTCGACGCGGTCGAGCTGGACGCGGAGCGCGGCATCATGGTGCGGCTCGACCCGCGCCGCCTTGACGTCATCCTGGCGAACCTGATCGGCAACGCGCTCAAGCACGGCGGCTCCCCGGTGGAGGTCTCGGTGCGGCTCGCGGGCGAGAAGCTCGTCATCGCGGTGCGTGACGGGGGCCCCGGCATCCCCGAGGACGTACTGCCGCACGTCTTCGACCGCTTCTACAAGGCGAGCGCGTCCCGGCCGCGGTCGGAGGGCAGCGGTCTGGGGCTCTCCATCGCCCTGGAGAACGCCCACATCCACGGCGGGGAGATCACCGCCGCGAACTCGCCCAAGGGCGGCGCGGTGTTCACGCTGTGGCTGCCGCGCGACCCGTCGGCGCTGCTGCCCGAGGACGAGGCCGCGGAGGGCACGGACGGCGACGACGCCGTCGAGGGAGAGAAGTGATGAACCACCGACGGCTTCGCGCCGCGCTGCTCGCCACCGCGCTGACCGCGCTCCTCGCGGGCTGCGGCATCCGCTCGACGGAGGTGCCGACGGACTTCGGCCCGGGACCCTCCCGGGTGCCCTGCGTGATGTCCGGGTCGAGCATCGCCTCGCAGTCCGCCAACGGGGTTCCCGTGCAGGTCTTCCTGGTGTGCGCGGCGCAGCTGGTGACCGTCGACCGGTCGGTGCGGATCCCCACCCAGAAGGCGACGACGGATCGCGTCCGGATCGCGCAGGCGCTCCTGGACGAGCTGTCGCAGGCGCCTTCGGCCCCGGAGAAGCAGGCGGGCTTCGCGACGGACGTACGCGGCGGCACGGTCGTCGGCGGCCCCGAGAAGGGCGACCCCGAGGACGCGCTGCGGTTCAGCACCTCCCCGGAGGATCTGTCGGCGTTCGCTCTGGCACAGATCGTTTGCACGTTCGCGGACAGCGCGGCGGCGGGCGACGACCGCGAGGTGATCATGGGCGGTCCCGGCGACGACCCGCTGCGCCGCTACGAATGCACCCAGGCGGTCCGCCAGCGTCCCGGGACGGTGGCTCCGCCCACGGAGACCGTGCAGTAGTCGATCAAGACAGTCACGGTGTGCGATCAGGACAGTGCGTGTTCCAGGAGTGAATGCGCGGAACCGATCCTGCCGTCAGGCGCGTCTTGGGGGGCGTGCGTCAAGGCTCGGGCGGCCACGGGGCCGCCATCCGCTTCCGTGCGGCAGGAGGATTCCTCCTCGTCGCGCATCTTCTGTTCGTCGGCTGGCTCACTCTGCGTCCACTGGACGTGCCGTGGGTCAGCGCGGCGAATCTGCAGCCGTTCGCCGGCATCAAGGCGGATCTGGCGCTCGGACCTGTGCAGGCCGCCCGGCAGATAGGCGGCAGTCTGCTGCTCCTCGCCCCGCTCGGTGTGCTGCTTCCGCTCGCCGGTGGGCGGGTTCACGTGTCACCGCTCGGTTCGCTGGTGCGGACGGTCGCGGCGGGCGCGCTGATCTCGCTCGGCATCGAACTGCTGCAGACCGGGGTCCCCGGGCAGGTCGTCGACATCGACTCGCTGTTCCTGAATTCCGTGGGCATGGCCCTCGCGCATCTCGCCGTGGTGCCCGCGGCCCGGGCCAGGCTCCGCCGTCGTACGGACGGTGAGCATCGGGCGACCCTCCTGCGGGAGGATGCCCCTCAGGGGTCGACCCCGACGATTCCCAGGGTCGGTATCGCACCTTAGAGCGACGCTTCGCCCGCTTCGTGAACGTAGCTTTGAGTCATCGGGGAAACGCCCCGGACCTGATCGCCACGGTTCACGAAGGAGCCACCATGACCGCCCTTGCCCGCCCCACCCACGGCCGGATGATCGGCGGAGTGTGTGCCGCCCTCGCCCAGCGTTTCCACACGTCGGCCACCACGATGCGTGTGATCTTCGTGGTTTCGTGCCTGCTGCCCGGCCCGCAGTTCCTGCTCTACCTCGCGCTCTGGGCCCTGTTGCCCTCCGAGGGCAAGGCCAGGCAGGCAGCCTGGTGAACCGGCGGCCCCCGCCGCCACCGCACGCGTACGCCGATGGGGCGCACCCCTGAGAAAGGGGTGCGCCCCATCGGCGTGTGCGCAGACCGCGAGGATCAGCCGAGCGGCAGACCGTTCAGCCCCAGGCCCTCGGTGGGCAGGCCCTGCAGGGGCAGGCCCTGCGTGGGCAGGGCGCCGGCGATGGGCAGGCCACCGAGCAGACCGGAGACCGGGTCGGCCGCGGCGGGCTTGGCCCGGTCGTCGGCGTGCTTCATGCTCTCGCCGAGCTTGCCCACGGTCGGCGCGGAGGCCTGCAGGGTGCTGCCGAGCACGTTCTGGCCGGCGGCGATCGCCTCGGGCCCACCGGCGGGCAGCTTCTCGCCGACCATGTCCATGGGGAGCATGGCGGTGGCGGAACCCAGGGCGCCCGTGGCGTCGGGCAGGGCCGGCGCGGCGTTGGCGGCGCCCGCACCGGCGGCGGCGAAGGCGGCGCCGAGAGCGGCGACACCGAGGGTCTTGGCGGCAGACTGCTTCATCTTCAATGCGTCCTTGATGACGGGGACTTTTGAGCGGCCCATGACCGTAAACATGTGAAGGGGCGGTCCGCAAACAGCGAAACAGCAAAAGCGCGACCGGGAATTAATGTTCCCGGCCGCGCCCAAACTGCTTCAATTCCTGTTACACGTCGACAGAAGCCCTGGTGGAGGCGGTCTGACGGAACAGCCATTCGGACTTCAGCTCGGCATATCCGGGCTTGATGACGTCACTGATCATGGCCAGGCGTTCATCGAAAGGAATGAACGCTGATTTCATCGCATTGACTGTGAACCACTGCATGTCGTCGAGCGTGTAGCCGAAAGTCCCGACCAGGTGCTCGAATTCGCGGCTCATGCTGGTTCCGGACATCAGGCGGTTGTCGGTGTTCACCGTGGCCCGGAAATGCAGCTTGCGGAGCAGACCGATGGGGTGGTCGGCGTACGAGTCGGCGGCGCCCGTCTGCAGGTTCGAGCTGGGGCACATCTCCAGGGGGATGCGCTTGTCGCGTACGTAGCTGGCGAGGCGGCCGAGCTTCACGGTGCCGTCGTCGGCGACCTGGATGTCGTCGATGATCCGCACGCCGTGGCCGAGGCGGTCGGCGCCGCACCACTGGAGCGCCTGCCAGATGGACGGCAGACCGAAGGCCTCACCCGCGTGGATGGTGAAGTGGTTGTTCTCGCGCTTGAGGTACTCGAAGGCGTCGAGGTGCCGGGTGGGCGGGAAGCCCGCCTCCGCGCCCGCGATGTCGAAGCCGACGACGCCCAGATCGCGGTAGCGGTTGGCGAGTTCGGCGATCTCCAGGGCGCGGGCCGCGTGCCGCATGGCGGTGAGCAGTGCGCCCACGCGGATGCGGTGACCGTTCTCCTTCGCGCGCCGCTCGCCTTCCCGGAAGCCTTCGTTGACGGCCTCGACGACCTCTTCGAGGGTGAGGCCCTGCTCCAGGTGCTGCTCGGGGGCGTACCGGATCTCGGCGTAGACGACGCCGTCCTCGGCGAGGTCCTCGGCGCACTCGGCCGCCACGCGCTTGAGGGCGTCCTTCGTCTGCATGACAGCGCAGGTGTGGGCGAAGGTCTCCAGGTAGCGCGGCAGCGAACCGGAGTCGGCGGCTTCCCTGAACCAGATCCCCAGCTTGTCGGGGTCGGTCTCGGGCAGGCCCTCGTAACCCGACTCGCGGGCGAGGTCGACGATCGTGCCGGGGCGCAGGCCGCCGTCGAGGTGGTCGTGCAGGAGCACCTTCGGGGCGCGGCGGATCTGTTCGGCGCTGGGCGTTTCGCGGTCCGTCTGACCGGCTTTGGTGGTCTGGCTCGTCATCTCGGCACTCTAGCGCCTACGCGCGTAGATCTCACCGGTCGATACGTAACAGTGACCCCGCGGACGGGTGGCGTACACCATCGCTTCTGACACTGTTCTGTCATGGCACAGCAAGCGACGCCCGATTCCGCGCGCGCGGCCAGGCTCGGACGCGTGATCGGCGCCCGTCCTTCGGCGGTCAGCGGCGCGGTGCTGCTGCTCCCCGGCGGCCACGAGACCTCCGACCGCAAGCCGTCCCCGTTCGCCGCTGCCTCGATGCGCGCGCTCGGCCGCAGGCTCGCCCAGGACGGCCGCGAGGAGGGACTCGCCACGCACGTCGTGCACTACCGCTACCGCGGGTGGAACGGCGCGCAGGCGGAGCTCGCGCGGGACGCGGAGTGGGCGGCGGACGAGGTCGTCCGCCTCTACGGCGACGTCTCCGTATGCCTCGTCGGCATGGACATGGGCGGCCGGGCCGCGCTGCGGGCCGCAGGACATGACGCGGTCAACTCCGTTCTGGCGCTGGCTCCTTGGCTGCCCGAGGACGATGTGGCCGCCTCCCCGGAGCCGGTGCGGCAGCTCGCCGGGCGGCGGGTCCTGATCGTGCACGGCACGAACGACGAGCGGACCGATCCCGAGCTTTCGTTCCGGCTTGCGGCGCGGGCGAAGAAGGCGAACCGGGAGGTGTGCCGGTTCGAAGTCCACTCCGACGGGCACCGGTTGCAGCAGCATCAGTCCGAAGTCCAGGCGCTGGCCTCGGACTTCGTGCTGGGTTCGCTGTTCGGGCACGCGTACGCGCGCCCCCTGGAGGACGCACTGGCGGCTCCCCCGCCGTTGGGGCTGCGGATGCCGCTGGCCTCCGGCTTCGGGGAGTCGATGAAGCAGCGGTGAGGAACTCCGGCCCGTCCGGCGTCTGAGGACGAACTCGGCGGAGCAGGGAACTAATCCGGCAGCAACCTGCCCCGCCTCCCCAGCAGGAACCTCTTGAACGCCGCCACCGGCGGAGTGTCCGGGTGGCCGTCCAGCCAGGCCACGCCGATCTCACGGACCGCACGCTGGCCCGTCACCGTCAGCTCCACGACTCCCGGTCGGGGCACGGCCGGCGGGGGCAGCAGGGCCACCCCAAGGCCCGCCGCCACCAGACCCCGCAGCGTCTCCGCCTCCTCCCCCTCGAACGCGACCCGTGGCCTGAAGCCGGCCTCCTGGCAGAGGTCGTCCGTGATGCGCCGCAGGCCGTAACCGGGTTCGAGGGTCACGAAGGCCTCGTCGGCGGCCTCCGTGAGGCGGACCCGCTTGCGGGAGGCGAGGCGGTGGTCGTCCGGCACGACGAGGCGCAGCCGCTGTTCGTCCAGGCGGCGGGCGACGAGATCGGGAGCGTCCGGCACGGGCGACGTCAGGCACAGGTCGAGCTCCCCCGCCCGGAGCCGTTCGATCATCGCCTCCCCGTAGTTCTGTACGAGGCTGAAGCGGACCCGCGGGTGATCGGCCCGGAAGGCGCGGATCAGGCCGGGGACCGTCTCCGAACCCATCGTGTGGAGGAAGCCGAAGGCCACCTTGCCCGACGCCGGGTCCGCGTCCGCCCGTACGGACTCGGCGGCCCGCTCCACCTCGCCGAGCGCCCGCTCGACGGAGGCGAGGAAGGTCCGCCCCGCCGGGGTGAGCGACACCGTACGGCCGTGGCGCGCGAACAGGTCGACGCCCAGATCCTGTTCGAGGCGCACCAGCGCACGCGACAGCGTCGACTGCGGCACCTGCATCTCCTGCGCGGCCCGGGTCACGTGCTCCGTGCGCGCGACCCCCGCGAAGTACGCGAGGCGCGGCGAGAGCAGCGCGGACCAGGACTCCGGGGTCAGCTCGGCAGGGGTGGACACCGTCGAGCCGATGTCTGTCAGGTAACTGCTCTGCGACAGACGCCGCTCTGAACTGCGCTCATGCACCATGGGAACGATTATGACCAGTCCATGCATTGGACGGATGAGTCTTGTGTGCCTACGTTCGACGCATGCCTCCTGCCAGTAGCGGGGCGTCCGTCACCCACGCGGCCGCCCTCACCCCGTCGTCCCCGCAGACCGAACCCGCCGACACACGCCTGAACCCCGGCGGCCCCGGCTATCGCCGGATGAGCTTCGCCCTCTTCCTCGCGGGTGTCGCCACCTTCGCCCTCCTCTACTCCACGCAGGCGCTGCTCCCCCTCGTCTCCGCCGACTTCGGTGTCAGCGCGAGTTCGGCGAGCTGGACGGTGTCGGCGGCCACGGGCGCGCTGGCCCTCTTCGTACTGCCCCTGAGCGCGCTCAGCGAGCGGTTCGGGCGGCGCACGCTCATGACGGTCTCGCTGACCGTCGCGGTGGTCGTGGGGCTGCTCGTCCCCTTCGCGCCCTCCATCGGCGCGCTCATCGCGCTGCGCGCCGTGCAGGGAGCCGCGCTCGCCGGGCTCCCGGCGTCCGCGATGGCCTTCCTCGCGGAGGAGGTCAGGCCCAAGGCACTGGTCGCCGCGATCGGCATGTTCGTGGCGGGAAACTCCATCGGCGGCATGAGCGGGCGCATCATCACCGGCTGGGTCGCGCAGGCCTGGGGCTGGCGGGTGGCCGTGGGCGTGGTGGGTGTCGTGGCCGTCCTGTGCGCCCTCGCCTTCCGCGCGCTGCTCCCCGCGCCGCGCCACTTCACGGCGGGCTCGCTCAACCCCAAGGCCCTCGGCCGGACGATCCGTTCGCACCTCTCCAACCCGCTGCTGTGCCGTCTGTACGCGATCGGCGCGCTGTTCATGACCGTGTTCGGCGCGGTCTACACGGTGATCGGCTACCGCCTCACCGAGGCGCCGTTCTCGCTCCCGCAGGGCATCATCGGCTCGATCTTCCTGGTCTACCTCGTCGGCACCGTCTCGTCGGCCGCGGCGGGGAAGCTGGTGACGCGGCTCGGGCGGCGCGGGGCGCTGTATCTGGCGGTGAGCACGACCGCCGGTGGTCTGCTGCTCTCCCTCTCCGATTCGCTGGTCATGGTGCTGCTCGGGCTCGTCCTGATCACCGCGGGCTTCTTCGCGGGGCACGCGGTCGCCTCCTCGTCCGTGAGCCGTACGGCCACCACGGGGCGGGCGCAGGCCTCGGCGCTCTACCAGTCCGCGTACTACCTGGGCTCCAGCGCGGGCGGCACGCTCGGCGCGGTCGCCTTCCACGCGGGAGGCTGGGCCGGGACGGTGGGCCTGGGGCTGCTCGCGGTGAGCGGCGTCGTGTCGCTCACCGTCTGGGGGTCGCATGTGGCCCGGGTGCAGGAGAAGCGTGAGCGTCAGGAGCGGCGGGGGCTCGTGGCGGCGCACTGAACCACCCTTCTCACCTGCTGGTTTCCTCACTCCGGGGGCCGTTGTCAGTGGGCTGCGGTAGCTTCCGAAGTGCCGGGACTTTCGTGGCAGCCGCAGGGGTGGGTTGGGATGACTGACATCGCAGGGACGACGTCGGAACTGGACGTCACGCTGGAGAAGCACCGGGTCGAGCTGACCGGGTACTGCTATCGCATGCTGGGCTCCGCCTTCGAGGCGGAGGACGCGGTGCAGGACACGATGGTCCGCGCCTGGCGGAGCTACGAGAAGTTCGAGGGCCGCTCCAGCCTGAGGTCCTGGCTGTACCGCATCGCGACGAACGTCTGCCTGGACATGCTGAACGCGGGCAACCGCCGGGCCCGTCCCATGGACCTGACCGCGTCGGCGCCGCTCGCCCAGGCCGCCCTCACCCCGCGCCCGGACAACGTATGGCTGGAGCCGATGCCGGACGCGCGCGTGCTGCCCTCCGTCAGCGACCCCGCCGAGGCAGCGGTGGCGAAGGAGTCGGTGCGGCTCGCCTTCGTCGCCGCCCTGCAGCAACTCCCGCCCAAGCAGCGGGCGGTGCTGATCCTGCGCGAGGTCCTCGCGTGGAAGGCCAGCGAGGCGGCCGAGCTCCTCGACACCTCGGTGGCCTCCGTCAACAGCGCGTTGCAGCGGGCGCGGGCGACGCTGGCCGAGGGCCCTGCCGACGACACCGCCACGTCCGACCCGCTGGACGAGGAGCAGCAGAAGCTCCTCGAGCGGTACGTGGCGGCCTTCGAAGGTTATGACATGGCGGCGCTGACGGCGCTGCTGCACGAAGACGCCATCATGACGATGCCCCCGTTCGACCTGTGGCTGCGCGGCACGGCCGACATCACCGGCTTCATGTCGACGATGGGCGCCTCCTGCGCCGACAGCCGCCTGTTCCCGGTCGACGTCAACGGCACGCCGGGCTTCGCCCACTACAAGCCCGACCCCGAGAAGGGTGGGTTCACGCCGTGGGCGATTCAGGTCATCGAGATCTCAGAGGGGCGGATCGCGGGCTTCCACTGCTTCCTGGACACACCCCGGTGGTTCCCGCTGTTCGGCCTGCCGACCCATCTCGATCTCCATGGGGAGCCCGACGAGGTCGAGTAGCTCGCTCAGGTGCGGGGCCGGGTTCCGCAGGCGGATCCGGCCTCCCGCGCGGCGGGCGGTGAGTTGGAGTCTCGCAAGGGCGTCTATGGCCGCCAGGACCGGCGGGCCCACGTCTGCGACGTCGCAGACGAGGACGTCCGCGCCGGTCGCTTGCAGCGCGGCGCGGGCCTCTTCGCAGAGGCGGTGCGTGGCTTCTCGGTCGAGGGTGCCGGTGAGGATCAGGTCTTTCGGCGTCTTGGGGTTCACGTTGGAATGACTGGGCTGAGCGCCGGAACTCATCGGTAGGCCCGTTTCGCCTGCGGCGGGCTCAGTCCCCGACCCCGCCCCTTCCCGAAAACCCGCTCTGGCGCGGGGGCCTTGCGTGCCGTCAACACCGGCTCCGCCGGGTTCGTCCTCAAACGCCGGACGGGCTGGAAATCCAGCCCGTCCGGCGTTTGAGGACATCTTGAACGGGGTCTGGGGCGGAGACCCAGGTTGGCCCCCGCGCCGAGCGGGTTTTCGGGAAGGAACGGGGTTGGGGAAAAAAACCCCTACGCGATGCGGTCCAACACGATCGGCGTCGCCGAGAACTCCGTGCCCCCGGGGGCGATGTCGAAGGACCCCGCCACCGCCTGCAAGGCGTACTCGAAGCGCTCGGGGGTGTCCGTGTGCAGGGTCATGAGGGGCTGACCGGCAGTCACAGCCGCGCCCGGCTTCGCGTGCAGCTCAACACCCGCCCCCGCCTGCACCACGTCCTCCTTGCGCGCACGCCCCGCACCGAGACGCCACGCGGCGACGCCGACGTCGTACGCGTCGAGACGGGTCAGGACGCCGGAGGACGGTGCCGTCACGACGTGCGTCTCCCGGGACACCGGGAGGACCGCGTCCGGGTCGCCGCCCTGCGCGGAGATCATCCGGCGCCAGACGTCCATCGCGGACCCGTCGGCCAGCGCCTTCGCGGGGTCGACGTCCTTCAGGCCCGCCGCGTCCAGCATCTCCCGAGCCAGCGCCAGGGTCAGCTCGACCACGTCCGAAGGGCCACCGCCCGCGAGGACCTCCACCGACTCGCGGACCTCAAGGGCGTTGCCGGCCGTCAGGCCCAGCGGCGTGGACATGTCCGTGAGCAGAGCCACCGTGCGTACGCCGTGGTCCGTGCCGAGGCCCACCATCGTGGACGCCAGCTCGCGGGCGTCCTCCAGGGTCTTCATGAAGGCGCCCGTACCGACCTTCACGTCCAGGACGAGCGAGCCCGTGCCCTCGGCGATCTTCTTCGACATGATCGAGGAGGCGATGAGGGGGATGGCCTCGACCGTTCCCGTCACGTCCCGCAGCGCGTACAGCTTCTTGTCCGCGGGGGCCAGGCCGTCGCCCGCCGCACAGATGACCGAGCCGACGCCGTTCAAGACGGAGAGCATCTCCTCGTTCGACAGCAGGGCGCGCCAGCCCGGGATCGACTCCAGCTTGTCCAGGGTGCCGCCCGTGTGGCCGAGGCCCCGGCCCGAGAGCTGCGGCACGGCCGCGCCGCACGCCGCGACCAGCGGGGCGAGCGGCAGCGTGATCTTGTCGCCGACGCCGCCCGTGGAGTGCTTGTCGGCGGTCGGGCGGGACAGGGACGAGAAGTCCATGCGCTCGCCGCTCGCGATCATCGCGGCGGTCCAGCGGGCGATCTCGCCGCGGTTCATGCCGTTCAGCAGGATCGCCATGGCCAGGGCCGACATCTGCTCGTCGGCGACCGCGCCGCGGGTGTACGCGTCGATGACCCAGTCGATCTGCTCGCCGCTCAGCTCGCCTCGGTCCCGCTTCGTACGGATGACGGAGATGACGTCCATGGCATAACCCCTCTTTGCGCCTAAAACGGTGAGCGCGACTCTACGCGCATAGAGCCGCGAGATGAAGACGGCCCCCGCCCGCCGACCAGCAACAGGCAGGGGCCGTACGTCAGTTCAAGTGCTGCGGGCCGAACGCGTCCGGAAGCATGTCCTCCAGCGTCCGGATGCCCGCGGCCGTCTCCAGGAGGAGCGTCGGGCCGCCGAACTCGTAGAGCAGCTGGCGGCAGCGGCCGCACGGCATCAGGATCTCGCCCTTGGCGTCGACGCAGGTGAAGTGCGTCAGACGGCCGCCCCCGGTGAGCTGGAGCTGCGAGACCAGGCCGCACTCGGCGCACAGGCCGAGGCCGTACGACGCGTTCTCCACGTTGCAGCCCGACACCGTGCGGCCGTCGTCCACGAGGGCCGCGGCACCGACCGGGAAGCCTGAGTAGGGCGCGTACGCACGGGACATGGCCTCGCGCGCAGCATCCCGCAGCGCGTCCCAGTCGGTCTCGGTCACGTTCCTTGTCCCTTTCGGTAGGGCTGGCCGTCCGCCTTCGGCATCCGAAGCCGCTGGGCGGAGAGCGAGAGCACGAGCAGCGTGACGACGTACGGCGTCGCGGTGACGACCTGGTTCGGAACCTCGTCGGTCAAGCCGTACCACGCGAACATCAGCGCCGAGACGGCCGCGGTGATCGCCGCGGGGATGTAACGCTTGCGCCATACGAGGTAGGCCGCGCCGATGACCAGCAGGATCGCGAGCAGCAGGAGCAGCGCGTGCACGTTCGTGCCGCCGCCCCGGAGCTTCAGGCTGTCGGTGTAACCGAACAGGCCGGCACCGAGCGCGAGTCCGCCGGGCATCCAGTTGCCGAAGATCATGGCGGCGAGGCCGATGTAGCCGCGGCCGCCGGTCTGGCCCTCCAGGTAGATGTTCGACGCGACCAGGGACAGGAACGCGCCGCCCAGGCCCGCGAGACCACCGGAGATGATCACTGCCAGGTACTTGTACTTGTAGACATTGACGCCGAGCGACTCGGCGGCCACCGGGTTCTCGCCGCAGGAGCGCAGGCGCAGACCGAACGACGTACGCCACAGGACCCACCAGCTCAGCGGCACCATCGCGATGGCGATGACGGTGAGCGGCGACAGGTTGGTGAACAGGCCGCCGAGCAGGCCCGCGATGTCCGAGACGAGGAACCAGTGCTTCTCGTTGAGGTCCTGCAGCCAGTCGGAGAGGCCCGGCACGGAGAACTCCCCGAGCGAGTCCACCGGCGGCGACTGCTTCGACGTACCGCCCTCCTTGCCCTCGAAGGCGAAGGTGGAGAGGTAGCGGGTGACGCCGAGGGCGAGGATGTTGATGGCCACACCGGAGACGATGTGGTTGACGTTGAAGGTGACCGTGACGATCGCGTGCAGCAGACCGCCGAGCGCGCCGCCGAGGATGCCGAACAGGATGCCGACCCACGGGCCCCACTGGTAACCGGCGAACGCGCCGAACCAGGTGCCGAGGATCAGCATGCCCTCGAGACCGATGTTGACCACGCCCGCACGCTCGGCCCACAGACCGCCGAGGCCGGCGAGGCCGATCGGTACGGCGAGCCGCAGCGCGGTCGACATCTGGCCGGTGGAGGTGATGCCGTTCGCGTCGGTGATCAGCCGGACCACGGACGTCAGGACGAGGACGCCCGCGATCACGAGAAGGAGGACGGGAAGCGATATGCGGCGGCGGCCCGGCGCGGGCTGCTTGGCCGGGGGCTTGGCTACGGTTGCCGAGCTCATCGGGCAGCCACCTCCTTCACGGTGTCGTTGTTGCCGTTGTTGCCGTTGTTGCGGGCTGCGGCGGCCAATTCCTCGCCGACGCGGCGCTGCTGACGCTTGAGGCCCCAACGGCGTACGGCCTCGTAGGAGACGACGACCGCGATCACGATGAGGCCCTGCATGATCACCGCGATCTCCTTGTCGTACGCGACCGGGGTCGCGTAGTCGAGCGCGGGTGACGCCTTGTCGAGGAAGGCCCAGAGCAGCGAGGCGAACGCGATGCCGACCGGGTTGTTGCGGCCGAGCAGGGCGATGCCGATGCCGGTGAAGCCGAGCCCCGCGGGGAAGCTGAGGCTGTAGGTGTGGGTGTCGCCGAGCAGGATCGGCATGCCGGCCAGGCCCGCGACCGCGCCGGAGATCAGCATCGCGCTGAGCACCATGCGCTTGGCGTTCACGCCGGAGGCCGCGGCGGCCGACGTGGAGGCGCCGGTGGCGCGCAGGTCGAAGCCGAAGCGGGTGCGGTTGAGGATCACCCAGTACAGGACGCCCGCGAGCGCGGCGATGATCACGAAGCCGTAGATCTCGCCGGACTCGCCCATGCTGATGCCGGGGAACCAGCCGGACTCGTGCATCTCGCCGGTGGTCTGGTTGTTGCCGACCGGGACACCGAAGTTGTCGGTGAGGGTCATGTAGCCGATGACGCTCGTCGCGATGGCGTTGAGCATGATCGTCGCGACGACCTCGCTGACCCCGCGGGTGGTCTTGAGGATGCCCGCGATGCCCGCCCAGAAGGCGCCGGTGAGCATGGCGACCAGCATCAGGAGCGGGATCTGGAGCGGGGCGGGGAGCGCCACGTGCGCGCCGACGACCGCGGTGGTCATCGCCGCGAGGCGGTACTGCCCGTCCACGCCGATGTTGAACAGGTTCATGCGGAAGCCGATGGCCACCGCGAGCGCCGCCAGGTAGTACATCCCGGCCTGGTTGATGGTCAGGACCTGGACGTCGGAGTAGCTGATCTGCTCCAGCATCAGCGTGTACGGCTCGATCGGGTTCTTGCCCGAGGCGAGCAGCACGACCGAGGTCAGCGCCACGGCCACGACGAGCGCGATGACCGGTCCGGCCACCGCGAGGAGCACGCGCTCCTTGTCGAACTTCTTCATCGGGCCTCGTCCTCCGAAGTCTCGGCAGAGCCCTCTTCGGGGTCTTCGGGGTTCTGTGGGTCTTCGGGGTCTTCTTCTACGTGTTCCAGGTGGCCCGAGGCCGCGCCGGTCATGGCCGAGCCGAGCTCCTCCGGCGTGATGGTGGCCGGGTCGGCGTCGGCGACGAGCCGTCCGCGGTAGATCACGCGGAGGGTGTCGGAGAGGCCGATCAGCTCGTCCAGGTCGGCCGAGATGAGCAGGACCGCGAGCCCTTCTCGCCGTGCCTCGCGGATCTGGTCCCAGATCTGCGCCTGCGCGCCGACGTCCACACCGCGGGTGGGGTGGGCGGCGATCAGGAAGCGGGGCTTGTGGCTCATCTCGCGGCCGACGATCAGCTTCTGCTGGTTGCCGCCGGACAGGGAGGCCGCCGTGACGTCGATGCCGGGCGTCCTGACGTCGTACTGCTCGACGATGCGCCGGGTGTCGGCCTGCGCGCCCTTGGGGTCGAGCCAGAAGCCGCCCTTGCCGCGGGAGTTGGGCTTCTCGGTGATGTGCCCGAGCATCCGGTTCTCCCAGAGCGGCGACTCCAGGAGGAGGCCGTGGCGGTGGCGGTCCTCGGGGATGTAGCCGACGCCCTGCTCGCGGCGGTGGCGCGTGGCCAGGTCGGTGATGTCCTGGCCGGCCATGCGGATGACGCCGGAGTCGGCGTGCTTGAGGCCGATCAGCGCGTCGATCAGCTCCGTCTGGCCGTTGCCCTCCACGCCCGCGAGGCCGAGGACCTCGCCCTCGTGGATGGTGAAGGAGATGTCGTCGAGGAGGGCGCGGCCCGACTCGCCGTCGGCGAGCAGCTTGAGCTCCTTGACCTCGATCATCGCGCGGTCGGTGACCGTCGACTCGGCCGTCTCCGGGGTGGGCAGCTCGCTGCCGACCATCAGCTCGGCGAGCTGGCGCGGGGTCGTCTCGGAGGGAATCGCCGTGCCCACCGTCGTACCGCGCCGGATGACGGTGATGTCGTCGGCGACGGACAGGACTTCACCCAGCTTGTGGGAGATGAAGATGACGGAGAGACCCTCGGACTTCAGCTCGCGCAGGTTGTCGAAGAGCGCGTCGACCTCCTGCGGCACGAGGACCGCGGTCGGCTCGTCCAGGATCAGCGTGGTGGCGCCGCGGTAGAGGACCTTGAGGATCTCCACGCGCTGCCGGTCGGCGACGCCGAGGTCCTCGACCATGGCGTCGGGGCGGACCCCGAGGCCGTACCGCTCGGATATCTCGGCGATCTTGCGGCGGGCGGCGCCGCCGATGCCGTGCAGCTTCTCGCTGCCGAGAACGATGTTCTCCAGGACCGTGAGCTGGTCGGCGAGCATGAAGTGCTGGTGGACCATGCCGATGCCGCGCGCGATGGCGTCGGCGGGGCTGGAGAAGCTCACCTGGGTGCCGTCGACGGAGATGGTGCCCTCGTCCGGCTTCTGCATGCCGTAGAGGATTTTCATCAGGGTCGACTTGCCCGCGCCGTTCTCGCCGACGAGGGCGTGCACGGTGCCCTTGCGGACGATCAGGCGGATGTCGTGATTGGCCACCACGCCCGGGAAGCGCTTGGTGATGCCGGTGAGTTCAACGGCAACGGCCTGGGCGGTGGTCTGGCCCTTGTCGGGCCTGGTGGACGCGTCGATGGCGCACTCTCCTCGGGAATCCTCAGGAAAGGGGCCACCTACGCGCGTAGCGCCCCTGGTTCGACGGGAGTTGGGCAGTGGGCCGCGCGAACGGGGCGCGGGGGAAACCATCGTCCCCCACACCCCGTTCCGCGACCATCACGCTGTTGTTACGGCTGCGGCGACCGATGTCGAGGCGGTCACCGCGGTGTCGTCACGCTGTGGTGACGTCAGCCGTCACGGCGTGGCCTTGACCTTGATCTTGCCGCTGATGATGTCCTCTTCGGCCTTCTTCAGGGCAGCCTGGAGGCCGGCGTTCTTCTTGAACTCGGGGTTCGAGTCGGCGAGCGCGACGCCACCGGACTTGAGGTCGGCGCGGACGACGCCACCCTCGGCGTTGTCGTCGGCGACGGACTTCGCCAGGTTGTAGACCGACCCGGCGACATCCTTCGTCGCGGAGGTCAGGATGTACTTCTTGTACTTGGCGAGCGCGTCCTGCTTGTACTGGTCGGAGTCGACGCCGATCGCCCAGACCTTCTTGGCGGCCGCGGCCTCGATGACGCCCTGACCGGAGAGACCGGCGGCGTGGTAGACCACGTCGGCGCCGTCCTCGATCTGGCCCTGCGCGGCGGTCTTGCCCTTGTCCGGGCTGGTGAAGCCGCCGTCCTCGGCCTTCTCCGTCAGGTACTGCTTGACGACCTTGACCTTGGGGTTCGTGTCCTTGACGCCCTGCGTGAAGCCCGCCTCGAACTTGTGGATCAGCGGGACGTCCACGCCGCCGACGAAGCCGACGGTCTTGCTCTTGGTCGTCTTGGCGGCGGTGACGCCCGCGAGGTACGAGGCCTCCTGCTCGCTGAAGACCAGGTCGGCGACGTTCTTGGCCTTGACCGTCTCGTCGTCGACGATGCCGAAGGTGACCTTCG
Organism: Streptomyces sp. NPDC002853; assembly: GCF_053591915.1. Taxonomy (NCBI): domain Bacteria; kingdom Bacillati; phylum Actinomycetota; class Actinomycetes; order Kitasatosporales; family Streptomycetaceae; genus Streptomyces; species Streptomyces sp. NPDC002853. The sequence goes on from NZ_JBSFUS010000003.1 coordinate 620,643, forward strand.
GGTACTTGGCGGAGACTTCCTTGACCGCGGGGGCGTAGGCGTAGCCGACGCCGATCACCGGGTTGTAGCCCTGCTTGGCCAGCTGGGTGAGGCGCTGGGCCTTGTCGGCGTCGGACTCGCCGTCGTTCGGCTCGACGGCCTTCTTGCCGATCTTCAGGTCCTTGGCGGCCTTGTCCATGCCGGCGGTCGCGGCGTCGTTGAAGGACTGGTCGCCCTTGCCGCCGACGTCGTACGCGATGGCGACGCCCTTGCTCTTGCCGTCGCTCTTGGAGCCTGCGGCGTCGCTGGACGTGCCGCCGCAAGCGGTGGCGGAGACGGCGAGTGCGGCGGTGGCTGCACCCGCTGCGGCGATTCGGGAAACCCGGCGCATAGAGAGGAACTCCTTATGTACAAGCAAGCACAAGCACGTACGAGCGCCTCACCTGGCGCTGATTTCGCCGCAGCGTAACGCGCGTAGACCTGACATAAGAACCCTTCTGTCCCGTCCGTTATCGAGCTGTGGCCGCGAGGTTGCGGGAGCATGTACGCGCTGTGGGGCGCCCCTCACCGCACGGGGCGCCCCACCTGCCTCGGGACCGGCTGTTGGCCGGGTTACGGCGTGGTCTTGACCGTGACCTTGCCGTCGACGATGTCCTTCTCGGCCTTCTCCACGGCGGCGACCACGTCCTTCATCGCCGTGTACTTCGGGTTGGAGTCGGCGAAGCCGACGCGTCCCGACTTCAGGTCGTAGCGCTGCTCGCCCGTGATCGGCTTGCCCTCGACGACGGACTTCGTCAGGTCGTACACAGCCCCGCCGACGTCCTTGAGGGCGGAGCCGAGGATGTAGTCCTTGTGCTTGGCGAGGGCCTTTTGCTTGTACTGGTCGGAGTCGACGCCGATCGCCCACACCTTCTGCGAGCCGGCCTCCTGGATCACGCCCTGCCCGGAGAGCCCCGCCGCGTGGTAGAGCACGTCGGCGCCGGACTCGATCTGGCCACTGGCCGCGTTCTCCCCCTTGTCGGGGCTGCTGAAGCCGCCGTCCTCGGGCTTCTCGGTCAGGTACTGCTTCTCGATCTTGACCTTGGGGTTCGTGTCCTTGACGCCCTGCACGAAGCCGGCCTCGAACTTGTGGATGAGCGGGATGTCCACGCCGCCGATGAATCCGACGTGATCGGCCTTGGTGGCCTTGGCCGCCGCGACGCCCGCCAGATACGACCCCTGCTCCTCGTGGAAGACGAGGTCGGCGACGTTGTCGGCCTTGACGGTGTTGTCGTCGATGATCCCGAAGGTGGTCTTCGGGAACTTCGCGGCGACCTCCTTGATGGCGGGCGCGTAGATGTACCCCACCCCCACGACCGGGTTGTAGCCCTGCTTCGCCAGTTGCTCGATCCGCTGCACCTTGTCGGCACTGGACTCGCCGTCGCCCGGCTCCATGTCCACGCCGCCGATCTTGAAGTCCTTGCGGGCCTTCGCGTATCCGGCGTAGGCGGCGTCGTTGAAGGACTGGTCACCCTGGCCGCCGATGTCGTACGCGAGGCCGATGCCCTTGTCGTCGTACTTCGACGAACCGCCGGACTTGTCGTCCTTGCCCTCGTCCTCCGAGGAGGCCTCACTGCTGGTCTTGCCGCACGCTGAGGCCGCGAGGGCGAGGGACGCCACCACGACGGCCACCTGGGAGAGCCTCGATCCCCGGGTTCCACGGAATCCCCGGGTTCCACAAGATCCTCGACGAAGACGCATAGGACGCACCCCTTACGTTCCCCAAAGCACCCTTGAAGGGCCTGATTTCGGCGCACAGTAACGCGCGTAGAAAGGGAGGGGAACGGGGTTTCGCACTGCCGTTACCTATTCGTGCCGAGGGCCGGTTACGTCCGGATGAACGGGTCCGCCGTAACCGGCCGATAGCAGCGCTTACCTACCGGGCTCCGTCGAGCAGCGCGGCGGCGGTGAACATCTCGACGCCCACCGTGATCGCCGACTCGTCCGCGTCGAAGTCGCCCTGGTGGAGGTCGCGGACGAGCCGCTCGCCGGGCGTACGGACGCCGAGGCGGGCCATGGCGCCCGGCACGTGCTCCAGATACCAGGAGAAGTCCTCGCCGCCCAGGCTCTGTTCGGTGTCCTCCACCGCCTGCGGGCCGAGCCGCAGCTCCATGGCCTCCCGCAACAGATCCGTCATGTCCGGGTCGTTGACGACGGGCGGTACGCCACGGATGTAGTTGACCTCGGACTTGGCGCGGTACAGGTCGGCGATCTCCTGGATGGCGCCGTGCACCAGGTCGGGCGCCTTCCGCCAGGCGGCGAGGTCCAGGCAGCGGACGGTGCCGGAGAGTTCGGCGTGCTGCGGGATGACGTTGCAGGCGTGCCCGGACTCGATGCGGCCCCACGTCACCGCGAGCCCCGAGCGGGCGTCGATGCGGCGGGCGACCAGGGCGGGCACCTCGGTGACGACCTTGGCCGCCGCGGTGACCAGGTCGGTGGTGAGGTGGGGGCGCGCGGTGTGCCCTCCGGGCCCGTCGAGCGAGACCTCGAGCCGGTCACAGGCGGAGGTGATGGCGCCGTGCCGCAGCCCGATCTTCCCGGCGTCGACACGGGGATCGCAGTGCACGCCGATGATGCGCCCGACACCGTCGAGCACCCCCGACTCGATGGCGTCGGGCGCACCGCCGGGCAGGACTTCCTCGGCGGGCTGGAAGATCAGGCGTACGGGCTGCGGCAGTTGCCCCTGCCGGGCGAGCTCGGCGAGGACGAGCCCCGCCCCGAGCACCACGGTGGTGTGCACGTCGTGCCCGCAGGCGTGGGCGCGGTCGGGCACGGTGGAGCGGTACGGGGCGCCGAGCTTGGTGTCAGGGATGGGCAGCGCGTCGATGTCGGCGCGCAGGGCGAGCATGGGGCGACGGCCGCCCTCGCCCTCGTCGCCGGTCCCGATGTCACAGACGAGTCCCGTGCCGATGGCGAGTACGCGGGGTTCGAGGCCCGCGCGTTCGAGCCGGGCCTTGAGGGCCGCGGTGGTGCGGAACTCCTGGTTTCCGAGCTCGGGGTGCATGTGCAAGTCGCGGCGGAAGTCGATGAGTTCGGCGCGCAGGTCGTCCGGGAGCGCACCGGGGAGTGCCGCTTCCCCGGGGGCGTCCCCCGCTGTTTCCCCGGGCAGATCGGCCCCGGACCCTCGCTCGGACTCTCGTGACATCAGTTGGTTCACCCTCTGAAGGGTAGGGCGGCGCGTGGGCCAACTGACCCACGATCAACAAAAGTTCAGCCCGATAGGGTAAGAAAAATTGGCCGCGTGGCGCATGGCCGCTAGTTGAGCTGGGTAGGCTATCTGGCTTTTCGGGGCTACGGGCAGGACCAAAGCGCTGGTCACACACGCTCACTCCCTCCGCCGCGTTTCCTCCGTCTCACTCCCTCCCCCCTCCCTCCGTCTCACTCCCTCCGCCCTGCTCCCGCCGTCTCACTCCCTCCGCCCTGCTCCCTCCGTCTCACTCCCTCCGTCTCACTCCATACGTGGTCCGGGGCGCGCCGCACTCAATCCGAGCACGGCGGGTCTCGGCGGGGCCGCCCGTTGCCACTCAGCCCGAACACGCCGGGGGCTCGGCGCCCCCGGGGGCCACTGCTGTGCCTACTGCGCCTGCTGGGCCGGATGCCCCACAGGTACCACGAGGGCTCAGGATCATGCGCATACGCCACTAGGCGCGGCGAACCGCGGCGCGAGGCGAGGCGCGGCGCGACGCGCGCGCCGGGGGCGGCAGCTTCGGGCGGGCCTGGGGCGTTGTTGCGTACCGGGGCCATCCGGTTGTCCCGAGGTTGGTGGTTACGGGCCGGGAGTCAAGGGCGCTGCGCTGCGCTACGCGTCGGCTGCGCCGATTCCGCTGCGCTCCACCCTTGACACCCACCCCTCCACCACGCGAGGGAAGACGACCGGACGGCCCAAGGGGCGAGACTCTCGACCACTCCCGTTACGTGGACCGGTTTGCATGCCGGGCGCGGACTAGTTCGTCGCAGGGCACCCGGGGGTGGAGAGGTGCGCGGCTGGATCGGGGAGGGGTGACGGTTTCGTCGGGCGGGCGCGGACTGGTTCGTCGCAGGGTGCCCGGGAGTGGCAAGGTGCGCAGCCGGCCCGGGGAGGGGTGACGGTCTCGTCAAGCGGGCGCGGACTGGTTCGTCGCAGGGCGCCCGGGGGTGGCAAGGTGCGCAGCCGGCCCGGGTAGGGGCGCTGGTCTCGTCAAGCGGATGCGGACTAGTTCGTCGCAGGGCGCCCCGGGGTGGCAAGGTGCGCGGCCGGCCCGGGGAGGGTGACGGTCTCGCCAAGCGGATGCCGACTGGTTCGTCGCAGGGCACCCCGGGGTGGATAGGTGCGCGGCCGGATGGGGGCCGGGTGACGGTCTCGTCGAGCGGATGCGGGCCGGTTTGTCGCGGGACGCACGGCGGTGGAGAGGCGCGCGGCCGGTCCGGTAAGGGCTGTCGGTCTCGTCAAGCGAGCGCGGGCTGGTTCGTCGCGGGGCGGGCGCCAGGTGCGGCGGTGGCGATGCGGGGAGAGGTGGCGGCGCATTGGTCGAGCGGACGTCTCTGCGGGCCGGTTTCCCGTTCTGGTTGCGTCGCCCCTCGCGGGCTCCCGCCAGACCGACCTCTCGCCTGGATGTCTCGCCGGGGCCTCTCGCGTCGGCCTGCCAGTCGCCGAAGTGCACCACGGACGGCGCCGAATGCAACAAATTCCCAGGAGAAGGGGCTCTGGGGCGCGGTTCCTGGGACTTTATTGCACATCGCGCCCGTGACGCGTCGCAAGGGCCCGAGGTCGGGGCCGAACCGATGCGGATCGGAAGGGCACGAGAGCGGGACCAGGCCCAACCGAGCCGTGCCGTGCCGAGCCGAGCCGGACGGCAGGGAGGTTGCGGTGCCTGGGGCGGGACCTACTTAGGGAAAGTTGTGTTCTGGCAGTCAGGGGGCGCGCGGGTTGGCCAACGCGCCTTCTACGAATTAGGTGCCGCCCGCCAACCCCCGACACCGGTCGCCGCCCTCCCTCACACTGCCCTCCGGCCTGGGCCAATCGCATGCCCCAGCCCCTGGCGGCCACCCCGGCGAACCGGCCCGCACCCGCTTGACGACACCGGCACCCCTCCCCGGGCCGGCCGCGCACCTCTTCACCCCCGGGCGCCCTGCGACGAACCAGTCCGCGCCCGCTTGACGAAACCGGCACCCCTCCCCGGGCCGGCCGCGCACCCTGCCACCCCGGGGTGCCCTGCGACGAACTAGTCCGCGCCCGGCATGCAAACCGGTCCACGTAACGGGAGTGGTCGAGAGTCTCGCTCCTTGGGCCGTCCGGTCGTCTTCCCTCGCGTGGTGGAGGGGTGGGTGTCAAGGGTGGAGCGCAGCGGAATCGGCGCAGCCGACGCGTAGCGCAGCGGAGCGCCCTTGACTCCCGGCCCGTAACCACCAACCTCGCGACAACCGGATGGCCCCGGCCACCCTCAATGCCCCCGACCCAGCAAAGCCCCAGGCCCCGGTACGAAACAAAGCCCCCGGCCCAGCAGGGCTTCGGGCTGCGTCCGCGCAAAGCCCCCGGCCCGCCCGAAGCCGCCGTAACGGTCAGTCCGTGGGACGTGCCTCAGTTGTGGGTTCCAGTACGAAGAGTGGGATGGCTCGGGTGGTTTTTTGCTGGTAGTCGGCGTACGGCGGATATGCGGCGACCGCTCGTTCCCACCACTCCGCCTTCTCGTCGCCGGTCACCTCACGGGCCGTCATGGTCTGGCGTACGGGGCCGTCCTGAAGTTCCAGGCGTGGGTCGGACTTGAGGTTGAAGTACCACACGGGGTGACGCGGGAACCCGCCCTTCGAGGCCACGGCCGCGTACCGCCCCTCGTGCTCCACCCGCATCAGCGGGACCTTGCGGATCTTGCCGCTCTTCGCGCCGCGCATCGTGACGATGACGACCGGTAGACCCGTGTCCCACAGGGTCCCCCCTTGCGCGCCGTCCGAACTCTCGTACAGCTCAACCTGATCGCGCACCCACCCGGCCGGACTCGGCTCGTACTCACCCTCAAGCGGCATCTTGATCACCTCGGCGTCGCGTACGTACGGACTCCCCGTTCGTCATCAGTCTCGCGTGGAGGAAGGCACCGCGTCCCCTCATCGCGGGCGGGCAGAGGGAGTGTTACGCCGTAGCCGCGATGCCTCGTGTCGCGGACGGTACCGAGGCCAGGCGGTGTACGTCCCTGGCCGTTCCCGTGACTCCCGACAAGAAGCTCTCCGCCCGGGGGGACGCGTTCTCCGTCAGCCAGGCCGGGTCGATGTCGCAGACCGCGACGCGGACCTCCGTGCCCGCCAGGGCAAGGGGCAAGGTGTGGACCACCGTTGACGGGAAGCTGAGGATGGTCCGGCCGATCGGGCCTCTGCGGGCGATCAGTTCCAGGGGGAGGTCCGGGCGGACCACCTGGAGGCCGGTTTCCACCGCGAGGCGGTGAAGCTTCTCGGCGCTTTCGCGGCGGTGGGCGAAGTAACGCGTCGCGCCGTGCGCGGCGGACAGGGCGCGGACCGCTTCCAGGTAGCGGTCCGGGTCCACCACGCCCGTCTCCACCAGCGACGTACCCACCAGGTCCGCCCCCTTCGACACCCGCGGCGGGCCGAAGCGGTCCCGCGTCCAGGCGAAGGTGTTGGCCGTCACGGTGACGCCCTGCGGCGCCGAATCGATCGGCATCGAGGAGAAGACCTCCACCGTGCGCTTGCCGCCGGGCGTCAGGCGGCGGCGGGCCGAGGACGAGACCGGGGCGAAGGCCAGGTCTCGTATGCCGGGGCGGCCGCCGCGGCGGTGCCAGCGCACCAGGCGTTCGCCCGCCGCAAGTTGGGAGATGAACTCCATCGTCGCCGTGCCGTCGTCCACGACCACCAGCGAGCGGGCCCGCGTGATCGTCAGGAGGAGTTGTACGTAGCGCGAGAACGGGTCGCCGATGACGATCCTGTCCGCCGCCCGCAGCGCGCCCGTGAGGCCGCCGATCGTGTGGAAGGGAGCGGCCGCGCCGCCGCGCGCCTCCTCCCAGCGGACGTTCAGGCCCTCGTCACGGGCCAGCTGGGCCATGCGGCGCAGCTGGCCGCGGGTCATGGGGTCGTTCGGGGAGAGGACGACGACGGTGAGCCCCCCGGCCTGACCGGCATGACCGGCCTGACCGGCCGAGCCGGCCGAGCCGATCGCCCCCGCCGAATGCGCCCACTCAAGGACGTTGAGGAGCTGCACAGGGCTCTCTACGAACGCCAGGGTGGTGGGCGCCGCAGCGGTGGGGGCCGTCGGCCCGGGTCGGGGGCTCATCGTCGTATGACCGTGTCCTGTCCTTGTGAGGGGTCCCGGTGGGGAATCCCGGTAAGAGCGTCAGCTCGCCGCTCAGACCGCGACGGGCTCGCGGTCCGCCGACTCGGCCGCGTCGGCCTCGGCGACGACGCCCGCGACGCGGCGCAGCTTCTTCATCGGGCCGAGCTCCGACTCGTAGACCTTCTTGACGCCGTCACCGAGGGAGGCCTCGATGGTGCGGATGTCGCGGACGAGGCGCGTGAGGCCCTGGGGCTCCACCGACGCGGCCTGGTCCGAGCCCCACATGGCGCGGTCGAGGGTGATGTGGCGCTCCACGAAGGTGGCGCCGAGGGCGACCGCGGCGAGCGTGGTCTGCAGGCCCGTCTCGTGGCCGGAGTAGCCGATCGGGACGTTGGGGTACTCCTGCTGGAGGGTGTTGATGACGCGGAGGTTGAGCTCCTCGGCCTGCGCCGGGTACGTCGACGTGGCGTGGCACATCAGGATGTTGTCGGAGCCGAGCACCTCGACCGCGTGGCGGATCTGCTTCGGGGTCGACATGCCCGTGGAGAGGATGACCGTGCGGCCGGTGGCGCGCAGGGCGCGAAGGAGCTCGTCGTCCGTCAGGGAAGCCGAGGCGACCTTGTGGGCCGGGACGTCGAACTTCTCCAGGAAGGCGACGGCCTCGGTGTCCCACGGGGAAGCGAACCAGTCGATGCCGCGCTTGGCGCAGTGGTCGCTGATCGCGCGGTACTCGGACTCGCCGAACTCCACGCGGTGGCGGTAGTCGATGTACGTCATCCGGCCCCAGGGGGTGTCGCGCTCGATGTCCCACTGGTCGCGCGGGGTGCAGATCTCCGGGGTGCGCTTCTGGAACTTGACCGCGTCGCAGCCGGCGTCGGCGGCCACGTCGATCAGGGCGAGGGCGTTGTCGAGCTCGCCGTTGTGGTTGATGCCGATCTCGCCGGTGATGTAGACGGGCTGACCGGGTCCGGCCGTCTTCGAACCGAAGGAACGCAGACGGGAGTTGGAGATCGTAGAGCTCATGGCAGGAACTTTCCTTACTTGTTGAGGGAGGGGCCGAGGATCCATGCGGCGATCTCTCGGATCGCGCCGTCACCACCGGGGAGAGCGGTGACCGCGCGTGCGGCGCCGCGTACGACGTCGTGGGCGCTCGCGACCGCCACGGGCCAGCCGACAAGGCCGAAGCACGGGAGGTCATTGACGTCGTTGCCGACGTAGAGCACGCGCTCGGGAGCGATGCCCTGCTCCTCGCACCACTGCTTGAGTGCGAGGTCCTTGCGGTCGATGCCGTGCAGGACGGGAAGCCGCAGCTTCCGGGCCCGCGCGGCGACGACCGGGTTCTTTTCCGTGGACAGGATCAGCAGCGGGATGCCCGCGTCGCGCAGGGCCGCGATGCCGAGGCCGTCCCCGCGGTGCACGGAGACGAACTCCCGTCCTTCGGAGTCGATCAGCACCCTGTCGTCCGTCTGGGTGCCGTCGAAGTCGAGTACGACCGCGTCGATGTCGTCGCGGGTCGGAAGGGCGTCGGCCCGGCCGGAGTCGAAGAGCGGGGCGAGCGCCCTGGCGCGGGCGAGGTCGTGCGGGTCGTCGATCTCCAGGACGCGCGCGGGGTCCGTGCGGACCAGCTCCGTGCGGCCGAAGAAGCGGTGCTTGTGCTCGCGGAAGCCGGCCACGTCCATGGCGTAGACCGCGCCCGTCTCCAGGAGGTCCTGGGGGCGGTCCTGGCGGCGCGGGCGGAAGGACTTGTCGTGGTTGATGCCGTAGCCGCCGTCGGTGGCCGTGGAGCTCGCCACCTTCGTGGTGCCGCCCATCTCACCGGTGCGGCGCGCGTCCAGGGCCTTGGGCTCGTCGTCGGCGTCCCGCCACACGAAGCCGTGGAAGGGCGCGACGGTCAGGGCGGTGTCCGCGCCGCCGTCGATGATCGAGCCGACGACACCGTCGACGTCCTCACGGACGATGAAGGGGCTGGTGCACTGCACGAGCAGGACGACGTCGACGGAGGTGCCGTGCAGCGCCTCGTGGGCGTCCATGGCGTGCAGGACAGCGGCCTCGCTGGTCGCGGTGTCCCCCGCGATCGCCGCGGGCCGCAGGACCACCTCGGCGCCGGCCGAGCGCGCGGCCTCGGCGATCACGTGGTCGTCCGTGGAGACGACGACGTCCGTGACGAGCCGCGCGGCCAGGCACTCGCGGATGGCGCGCGCCACCAGGGGCACGCCGCCGACCGGGGCGAGGTTCTTGGCGGGCACGCCCTTGGAGCCGCCGCGGGCCGGGATGACGGCCAGGACGCGGCGTACGGGCGCGCTCCCTGGGGCGGGGAGAGACATGGGGGCTCCTTGAGAGGGGTGGGGTATCACGGCACGCCCGGGGTCCGCGGATCGATCGCGGTTCACAGCTCGCCCATCCGCCGGATGACGGGGGCCACGCGCTGCACCCCGTGCCGGTAGGCGCCGCGTGCCGCGCTGCGGACGGCCTGGCGCACGGGGCCGGCCTCGCGGTCCGCGGCGGGCGCGCCGGGCAGCGGGGCGCCGTCCGGGCCGAGGTGGTGGCGGGCCAGGATGCCGGGGAGGTATCCGGGGGCGGTGATGAGGCTGTAGTACGGCGTGATGGGCGGCAGCTGGTCCCGCCCGAGGAGGCTCGCGACGCGCTCACGTGCCGCGTCGAACGCCGTTTCGTACGTCCCGTCCGGCGCGACGCCCTGCCGTGCGACCCACTCCGGAGCGGCCTCGGGGCTGTGCCCCGCGTCGATCTCGTCCCAGGACGCCAGGCATCCGGATCCGATGAAGTGGTGGTTGCCGAGCGCCTCGCGCACCCCGAGGTCGGTGAGGACCGCGGTGGGGATGCGGCGGTGCAGGGATTCGAGCGCGGCGGTGGAGCTGACCGTGACGAGCAGGTCGGTGCGGTCCAGGACCTCGCCCATGTTCCCGTACACGAGACGGCAGTTGGGCGGCAGGTCCTCGCCCTTGGCGAGCTTCTGGTAGGGCAGTTCCTCGATGTGCGTGGTGTGTTCGCCGGGCTTGCTGCGCAGCTTGATCAGGACCTCGCGGTCCGGGTGGAGGCGTGCGTGCCGGACCATGCGGCGCAGCAGGTACGTCCGGTGTGCGCGGCTGTCGGGCACGGAGGGCTGCGCGGCGAAGACGACCGTGTACGGGTCGTGCTTCTGGTCTCCTCCGGGATAGGCGGTCCCGCCGAGGAACGGCAGCGCGCTCTCCACGACGCCCGACGCGTCGGCGCCGACCCCCTCGTACACGTCACGGAAACGTTCCGCGTCCTGGCGGGAGTTTGCGAGGACGACGTCCGCTCCGTGGCGCAGGAGCAGGCCGTCGGCGAGCTTCTCGTAGACGACGCCGACGTAGCCGGTGACGACCACGGGGCGCCGCTTCGAGGAGACCGCCACCCGGGCGAGGCCGTGCAGCACCGCCTGGACCGCGCCGCCCACGAGGGCGAGCACGATCACGTCAGGTGCTTCGCGCTCGACCTCCCGCAGGAACTCGATCGCGGTGACCTCACGGAGTGAGTCCGCGCGGACACCGACCTCCTGGAGCTGGCGGACGGTGGGCGTGGCGCGGCCCCGGAGGAGGCGTCCGTCGAGGCGCGTGTCCGCTCCCTCACCGGCGAGGCGGCTCGCGGTGAGCGCACCCCATTTCCACCGGGTGTCGGAGTCGGCGAGCACGGTGATCCGTGTCGTCCCGCTGTTGCTTGCTGGCACAGCCAAGACGCTAGGAAGGCATTCCGATTGGCGGCCCAACTCAGGTGCAACAAACGGTTAACAGCACGCCGACGAATGGCGAATCGGCCCGGGAAAACGCTGGACAGCAGGCGGGTTAACCATTCCGCCATGCGTCGTTCACCTGGCATCTCACCTTCGGCCAAGACGAATGCCGGGCCGACACCTAACGTCACCCACGTGGTTAAGCTCTCCGTCATCGTGCCGTTCTACAACGTGCAGCAATACGCGCCCGACACCTTGAGGAGTCTGCGGGCGAACGCACGTGAAGACTTCGAATTCATTCTCGTCGACGACTGTTCGAAGGACGAGACTCCAGAGATCCTGGAGCGTGCCGCGCGCGAGCTGCCCGGTGCCGTCCATCTCCGACATGAGACGAACGGCGGTCTGGCGACCGCCCGCAACACGGGCCTTGACGCGGCGCGCGGCGAGTACCTCACCTTCCTCGACGGTGACGACTGGCTCGCCCCTGGCTATTACGCGCAACTCGTCGACACCATCGAGCAGTTGGGCTGCGACTTCGTGCGTACCGACCATGTGCAGTGCACCGCTCGGGCCCGCAGCATCCACCGTGTCCCGCACGGCAGACGCGGTGTAGTCATGCCGCCGCGGGACGTCATCCTGCCCGCCGACCGGTCGACGTCCGTCGACTACGCGTACGCCTGGGCGGGCATCTACCACCGGCGCCTCGCCGACCAGGGGCTGCTGCATTTCACGGACGGTCTGCGCACCGCGGAGGACCGGCCGTGGATCTGGCGCCTGCACCGCGAGGCGGAATCCTTCGCCGCGGTGGGTCTGCTCGGCGTGTTCTACCGGCGCGGGGTGGCCTCGTCACTGACACAGATCGGCGACGTACGGCAGCTCGATTTCATCCGGGCATTCGACCAGGTGGTCCGTGAAACCGCGGCGGACCGGGACGCGGACAAACTCCTGCCGAAGGCAGTCCGTACTTACTGCGCGATCATTTCCCACCATCTGGGATCCATCGAAAGGTTCGAGCCACAAGTGGCGCGGAAATTGAAGTCACTGAGTGCGGCCGCCCTGAAGCGGATGCCGCAGGGCGTTCTCGACGACGCCCTCGACTCCATGGACATACAGCGGGCGACGCGCCTTCGCCGGCTGCGTCGGCGCCCGGTGTCGGCGGAGGTGGCCGCGTAATGGCGACGACGCAGATCTTCCTCGCGTCCACGCTGTACGGCACCGCCACGCTGGCCGCCGCGATCGACGCCGACCGCTTCGGTCCGGCCGACCGGCGCATCCTGCTCGTCAGCAACAACGCGGCGACGCCGGAGACCACGGTCGCCGTGGACGAGATGCCGGGTTTCGAACGGCTGCGGGACCGGTTCGACGACGTACGGTCCTGGAACGAGGCCATCTCCCCCTTTCACCCGGGCGGTTGGGCCCCCCGGGCGGACGACATCCCGATGTGGGAGCGGTACATCCGGCTCCTGTGGGACCTCGGTGACGACGACATCGAGCTGGCCGTCGAGTCGATCCAGGTCAACCCGGCGCTGGCCCTGACGCAGATCTTCACGGGCGCGCCCGTGGACGTCTACGCGGACGGCCTGATGAGCTACGGCCCGACGCGCAACAAGATCGACCCGCTGGTCGGCACACGCGTGCGCCGCCTGCTGCACCTGGACCTGGTGCCGGGCCTGACCCCGCTGCTCCTGACCGAGTTCGACGTCGAGCCGGAGGTCGTGCCGACCGAGGCGTTCGTGAAGGTGCTCGACCGCCTCGCCGACTCCGAGGCGGACGCCGCGGATGTCCCGGACATCGCCGAACCCGCCCTGCTCCTGGGCCAGTACCTCTCCGCCCTCGGCATCCTGACCGCCGAGGAAGAGGAGGAGCTGCACGTGCGCATGGTGCGCGGCGCCGCCGAACTCGGCCACACGCGCGTGGTGTTCAAGCCGCATCCGACGGCCCCGGCCCGCTGGTCGCGCATGCTCGAGAAGGAGGCGGAGGCGATCGGCGTGGAGCTGACCGTCCTCGACTCGCCGGTCCTCGCCGAGGTCCTGTACCAGCGGATGCGTCCCGCGCTCGTCATCGGCTGCTTCTCGACCGCGCTGCTCACCGCGTCCGCGCTCTACGGCCTGCCGGTCGCCCGCACCGGCACGGAGACCCTCCTGGAGCGGCTCGCGCCCTACCAGAACAGCAACCGCGTCCCGGTCACCATCGTGGACGCGCTGATCCCGGACCTCGCCGACAAGGGCGCGGTCACCGGGCGGCAGCCCGGCATGCCGGTCGCCGACCTGGGCGAGCTGCTCGTCGCCGTCGGCTTCGCCATGCAGCCGCAGATCTACCCGCGCCGCCGCCAGGCCGCCGAGCGGTACCTCTCGACGCACCTGACCCCGCACACCTGGCGGTACTTCAAGCGGCGCCGCCTCACGGCCCTCGCCCTGCCCGGAGCGCTGCCCACGCAGCTCTCGTTCATCCCGCGCAACGCGGCCGTACGCCGGGTCGCGCGCCGCGCCCGTTCGGTCCAGCGCACCATCAAGCGGACCGCACTCGGATGACCTCTCCCATCAGCACGCTCCCGAAGCACTCCCCGGGGGCGGACACTCTCACGCGCCCCCTCGCGCCCCCGCCGGTCGTCAGGCGCGCCCGGCCCCGCCTCAGGGCCCTTGACGGGCTGCGGCTCATCGCGGCCCTGATGGTCGCGGCCTACCACTACGGCGGCCGTGACGGCGAGATCTCCGAGGCCTGGGGCAGCTCTCCGCGGCTTCAGTTCCCCACGGCGCACAGCTGGTTCGCGTACGGCTGCCTCGGCGTGCAGATCTTCTTCGTGATCAGCGGCTTCGTGATCTGCATGAGCGGCTGGGGCCGTCCGCTGCGGTCGTTCTTCGCGTCACGCGTCTCGCGGCTCTTCCCGTCGTACTGGGCCGCGATCATCCTGGTGACGGCGGTCTTCGCGCTGCCCGTGGTGGCGTACGACGCGGTCTCACCGAGCGACGCCCTGGTGAACCTGACCATGCTCCAGCAGCCGCTGGGCGTGGACCGGGTGCTCGGGGTCTGCTGGACGCTCTGGGCCGAGCTGCGCTTCTACGCCCTCTTCGCGCTCTTCGTCGTGCTGCCGGGTGCGAACCGGGCCCGCGTGATCCTGTTCTGCGCGGTGTGGATGCTGGCCGCGGTCGTCGCGGAGGGCGCGAACGAGCCGCTGCTCGACCTCGTCCTCATGCCCGAGTACGCCCCCTTCTTCATCGGCGGCATCGGCATCTACCTCGTCCACCGGGACCGCAGGGACCTGACGGCGTGGGGCATCGTGGGGGCGAGCTGGCTGATCGGCCAGCACTACGCGGTGGACCGCCTCTGGCACGCGCCGAACACGGAGTTCTTCTCCTACCGCACGTCCTTCGGCATCATCGCGGTCGTGACGGCGGGCTTCGCCGCGGTCCTGCTCATCGCGCTCGGAGCGCTGCACCGGGCCGACTGGAAGTGGCTGACGGTGGCGGGCGCCCTGACGTACCCGTTCTACCTGGTGCACGAGCACCTGGGCTGGGTGACGGTGGGCGCGCTGCACCGCGGGCTCGGGCTTCCCGCGTACGCGACGCTCGGTCTGACCATCGCGGCGATGCTGCTGCTCGCGTGGCTGCTGAACCGTTTCGTCGAAGAGCGGCTCACACCGCTGATCCGGAACGGGCTCATGACCCGGAAGTGACGTCCCCCGTGGGGCCCGTGCCCGCGTCGGTGCCGGCGGAGGCGGATTCGCTGGTCGACACCGCGCGGGCCACGTCCACTGCCTCGTCCATGACGGCACCGGCCTCCCCTATGGCGTCCACCAGCTCCTGGACGAGGCGGTCCAAGGTCTCACCCGGGTCTTCGTTCATGGGCCCAGACTACGTTCGGGAAAGATCGGCCACGGCAGTTGACCTCAACAAAACTTGAGGTTCTACCTTCTGGGCATGGACACTTTCACGTACTCCCACAGCGACGAAGACCTCATCAACCAGCCCATCGGCTACTGGGCATCGGCCACGGGCGACGCCGTCGTCCACCACATCCGCACCATGCTGGCCGAGGCCGGGCTCACCCAGCCCCAGTGGTGGATCCTGAACCAACTGCTCACGAGCGACGAGCGCGAGCGTGCGGAGGTCGTGGGAATCCTGCGCGGTTACCTCGACGTGGGCGACGGCAAGCTGCACCACGACATCGACGCCCTGCGCGACCGGGGCCTCCTGGCCGAGGGGACCGACGGCCGCATCCGCATCACCGACGAGGGCCGCGCCCTCCGGGCGAGCGCCGCCGCGCGCCAGCGGAACCTGCGCGCGGAGATCCACGAGGGCATCCCGGAGGAGGAGTACATCCGCACCCTCAAGGTTCTCCAGCGCATGATCCACAACGTGGGAGGGGCGGCCTGGCACCACTGAGCGCCGCTCGGTGGCCGCCTGCTCTCAGCACTCACCCACTGGCGAGCGACAGCTTCGCCGCGAAACCGAGGAACAGCGCGCCCGCCGCCGAAGTGGCCCCCGCCGAGAGCCGCTTGCGGCGGCGAAAGGCGGCCGACAGCTTGGTGCCGCTGAATATCAGGGCGGTCAGATAGAGGACGCTCGCCACCTGGGCGAGGGCACCGAGCACGAGGAAGGACAGCGCGGGGTAGGCGTAGCCCGGGTCGACGAACTGAACGAAGAAGGCGATGAAGAAGAGGATGGCCTTGGGATTCAGCAGGCTGATCACCAGGGCCCTGCGGAAAGGCCGCTCGGCGGCACCTTCCTGAGCCTCCGCGGCGGCCTCCGTCACCGGCTGCCGCCGCTCCCGCCACAGCCCCCAGGCCGCCCGCAGCATCCCGATCGCTAGCCAGGTCAGATAGCCGGCACCGGCGTACTTCACGATCCCGAACAGCAGCTCGTTGGCCTGCAGCAGGGAGGCCACACCGGCCGCGGACAGCGTCATCAGGACGGTGTCACCGCACCAGACGCCCGCGGCGGCGGTATAGCCGGTGCGTACGCCGCGGCGCGCGGCGACGGACAGCACGTACAGCGAGTTCGGCCCCGGCAGCAGAATGATCAGGGCGAGGCCCGCGAGATAGGTCGGAAGATCGGTGACACCCAGCATGGGGCGGAGTGTCGCACGGGCGTACGACATGAGGGATCAGGTGTCCGCACATCGGACACCGCGCTTGTCGTAACACGGGGCATGCTCCGGACGACCGTCGAGCGTCGAGCGTCAGAAGACGTCCGAGGGCTCGTACGCCCCCCACACCTCCCGCAGCGCGTCGCACACCTCGCCCACCGTCGCCCGCGCCCGCAGCGCGTCCTTCATCGGGTGCAGGACGTTGGCCTCCCCCTTGGCCGCCTCCTGGAGCGCCGAGAGCGCCGCGTCCACCGCCGCCTGGTCCCTCTCCGCCCGCAGCTTCGCGAGGCGGGCCGCCTGCTGGGCCTCGATGGCGGGGTCGACGCGGAGGGGTTCGTAGGGCTCCTCGGCGTCCAACTGGAAGCGGTTGACGCCGACCACGACGCGCTCGCCGGAGTCGGTCTCCTGCGCGATGCGGTAGGCGCTGCGCTCGATCTCGTTCTTCTGGAAGCCGTTCTCGATGGCGGCCACCGCGCCGCCCATGTCCTCGACGCGCTCCATGAGTCCGAGGGCCGCGGCCTCCACGTCGTCCGTCATCTTCTCGACGACGTACGACCCGGCGAACGGGTCGACCGTGGCGGTCACGTCCGTCTCGTACGCGAGTACTTGCTGGGTGCGCAGGGCCAGACGCGCGCTCTTGTCGGTCGGGAGGGCGATGGCCTCGTCGAAGGAGTTCGTGTGCAGGGACTGGGTGCCGCCGAGGACCGCGCCGAGGCCCTGGACCGCGACCCGGACCAGGTTCACCTCGGGCTGCTGGGCGGTGAGCTGGACCCCGGCGGTCTGCGTGTGGAAGCGCAGCATCAGCGACTTGGGGTTCTGCGCGCCGAACTCGTCGCGCATCACGCGCGCCCAGATGCGGCGTGCGGCACGGAACTTGGCGACCTCCTCCAGGAACGTCGTACGCGCCACGAAGAAGAAGGAGAGGCGGGGGGCGAAGTCGTCCACGTCCATGCCGGCGGCGACCGCCGTACGGACGTACTCGATGCCGTCGGCGAGGGTGAACGCGATCTCCTGCGCGGGCGTCGCGCCCGCCTCGGCCATGTGATAGCCGGAGATGGAGATGGTGTTCCAGCGCGGGATCTCGGCCCGGCAGTACTTGAAGATGTCCGCGACCAGACGCAGCGACGGCTTGGGCGGGAAGATGTACGTGCCGCGGGCGATGTACTCCTTCAGGATGTCGTTCTGGATCGTTCCGGTCAGCGCGCCCGCGTCAACTCCCTGCTCCTCGGCGACCAGTTGGTACATCAGGAGCAGCAGGGCGGCCGGGGCGTTGATCGTCATCGAGGTCGACACCTTGTCCAGCGGGATGCCGCCGAACAGGATCCGCATGTCGTCGATCGAGTCGATCGCGACACCCACCTTGCCGACCTCGCCCGAGGCGATCGGGGCGTCCGAGTCGTGGCCCATCTGCGTCGGCAGGTCGAAGGCGACGGACAGGCCCGTCGTGCCGTTCTCGATGAGCTGTTTGTAGCGGGCGTTGGACTCGACGGCCGTACCGAACCCGGCGTACTGGCGCATCGTCCAGGGGCGGCCGGTGTACATCGACGGGTAGACCCCGCGCGTGTACGGATACGCGCCGGGGGCGCCCAGCTTCGTCGCGGGATCCCAGCCGTCGAGGGCCTCGGGGCCGTACACGGGCTCGACGGGCAGTCCGGACTCCGACTCACGCGCCATCGCTGTGTGCCTCCTGCCAGAGATCCTTCGTTACTTCTCCGATATAGCGGTCATCCACCAGCATGCGGCAACGTGCAGGAGTGGTCACTCGCTGGGAACACTCTCGGTGAGTCTGTCGATCGGTAGAGCGATGACGGGGGTCATTGTGCGCAAAGGTGCGATAGCTGTGGGGGCCGTGGTGACGGTCGCCCTCGTGGCCGGTTGCAAGGCGCAGGCCGTCGACGCTGACGGGAAGGCGCAGCCGGTCCGGATCTCTCCCACGAAGACGGACGCGGGTGGTGGCGGTGGCGGACATGACGGGCCGTCCGAGAAACCGGGACCGGAGCGGGCCTCGACCCCGAAAGCGCCACCGAAGGCACCGCCGAAAACCCTGATGGCCCCGGGCCAGCGCGGTGACCAGGTGCGGGAGCTGCAGGCCAGGCTCCGTGAGGTCGAGTGGCTCTACGAGGACCCCTCGGGGACGTACGGCTCGGCCACGACCACCGCGGTCAGGGGGTTCCAGGAGAAGCGCGGGCTGCCCGTCACGGGCACGACCGACACGGTCACCTGGCAGCGGCTGCTCGGCATGACGCACAAGCCCACGAAGTACGAGCTCTACTCCGGGGGCGGCATCCCGGCGTCGAAGCCCGCCAAGGCCTGTCTGACCGGTCGGGTCCTGTGCATCAGCAAGGAGAGCCGCACGCTGACCTGGATGATCGACGGCAGGACCGTCTCGACGATGGACGTGCGCTTCGGCTCGCAGGGCACGCCCACCCGCGAGGGCACGTTCACCGTCTACTGGAAGTCCCGCCACCACGTCTCGACGCTGTACGACTCGTCCATGCCGTACGCGTTGTTCTTCAGCGGCGGCCAGGCCGTGCACTACTCGACGGACTTCGCGGCGACCGGCTACAACGGCGCTTCGCACGGCTGCGTGAACGTCAGGGACGAACAGAAGATCGCGAGCCTGTACGCGCAGGTGAGGAAGGGCGACAAGGTCGTCGTCTACAAGTGATTAATCAGCGTGGGCGGGATCGGGGGAACGTCTCCCGCCCACGCTGGTGGCACTGAGCCAAAGGTACGGGGGGAACCCCTGGCTCGTGCGCGGGCCGATGACCAGTCGGCTCACTTCTTACTGCGTCACCGCCTCGAAAAACGTCACACCCACGCTGACCGGGGTCTTTGACCAGCTCAGGAGCGGGTCAGGAGCAGCTCAGGAGCAGGCGAGAGGCGGGTCAGGAGCCGGGCAGTACGGGCTGTGCGCTGTAGGAGGCGGTGGGGGTCGGCGCCGGGCGCGGGACCGTGGGCGCGACGATCGGCGGGACGGGCTTGCTGCCGCCGTTGCCCCAGTGGTCGTTGCCGCCGCCGGGTGATCCGTCGCCGTCGCCCTTGTCGCCGTCACCGCCCTTGTCGCCCTTGTCGCCGTCGGCGCCTTTGTCGCCGTCACCGTTGCCGCCGCTGCCGCCGCCGTTGTTTTCGCGGTCGCTGCCCGATCCGTCCAGGACGCGACCGCAGAACTCGGTCACCCGCTGCGATCCCTTGGCCGCCTCCTCCAGGCGGCGCCTCTTCTCGCCCTGGAGTTCTCCGCTGCGGTAGTCGCGGCAGGCGGAGACGACCTTGCGGTACCAGTCCTTCGCCTCGTCCTGGCGCTGCGGGTCACGGGAGCCGGGCTGCTCGGTGCCCGCGGCGCCGCCCTTGGACGCGCCCGCGGAGTCCCCGGTCTTCCGCGGCGGGGCGCTGCTGCCGGGCTCGCGCGTGGGGTCCTCGGGGGTGGTCGTCACGTCGTCGGGCTCGATGTCCGGGGTGTTGCCCGCCCCCTTCGACGGGGACGCGAGCGGCTCGGGCGAGGCGACGGAGGACGCGGAGGCCCCGGGGCCCGGCTGGTCCCGGTCGCCGAACGGCGAGGGCAGCACGCCCGTACCGGCCGCGAAGGCGACCCCGCCGATCATGCAGCCGGCGAGCACGGCGGCGAGGCCGTAGCGCAGGGGGCGGGCCCAGCGTGCGGGGGGCGGCGGCGCGGCGGAGCGACCGATCCGTACGGTTTCGCCCGCTCCAACGCGCGTAGACGCCGCCCGGGGGCCACGGGCCTCCCGGAACGCGGCGAGCGCGGCGGCCTCACCAGGGAGTTCGGCGGAGATGTCGGCGGGTACGACGGACCCCGCTCGGTCGTCGGCGGCCAGCGCGGCCAGCGCCTCGGCCAGCTGTGCGGCCTGTTCCTGGGTGTGAAGGTCGGTGCCGTCGATGGACTCACCGCTCAGCAAACGCTCCGCCGCGTCGCGGTCCAGCCACCTGTAGTCCTCGTCGGCCATCACATGTCCTTCTGCGCCCGCGAACGCGAATGCGTCACACCGGCGGATGTCACCGCGCGCCCGCGCCGCTCCCTCTGGGGCGGTACGGCGTCCAGCGCGCCTTCGCTCGGCGGGCCCTCCGCGCCGAGCAGTTCGGCGAGCCGCTTCAGGCCGCGGTGAGCGGCGGTGCGGACCGCGCCGGGGCGCTTGCCGAGGGTCTGGGCGGCGCTCTTGGCGTCGAGGCCGACGACGACCCGGAGCACGACCGCTTCCGCCTGGTCCTGCGGGAGCTGGGCTATCAGGGCGAGGGCGTCGCCGGTGGCGAGGGACTCCATCGCCTCGTCGGCCGTGTCCGCCTCGCCGGGCTTTCCGGTCAGCTCGGTCTCGTCGCCGCCTATCGCCGGGCGGCGGCCCCGCATGCGTATGTGGTCGAGGGCGCGGTTGCGCGCTATGCGTGCGGCCCAGCCGCGGAACCGGTCCGCGTCGCCGCTGAACCGGTCGAGGTCACGGGCTATCTGCAGCCAGGCCTCGGACGCGACGTCCTCGGCGTCCGGATCTCCGACCAGTGTCCGTACGTAGCCGAGCAGCCGCGGGTGCACGGCGCGGTACACAGTCCGGAACGCGGTCTCGTCCCCGTCCTGCGCCGCAAGCACCGCGGCGGTCAGTTCCGCGTCGTCCCCCAGCAAAACTTCTCCCTATGCGCCTACACCGGTTGCGGTCCTGCCCCCGCAGCCTGGCGCGAAGCAGCACGCTACGGGCTGAAGTGGGCTCACGTCCATGTTTGGTACAACGTGCAACTAGCGCGTGACAGTACGCGGTGTGACAGAAAACGCACGCGCGGCGCTGAAGGGAGTACGGGCCGCGTGCGGTCCGTCCGCGTGACGGCCGGGGTCTCTCCTGTGGGGGGTGGCGACCCCGGCCGCTCACCTTGGCGGGGGCCCGGCAGTCGGACTCCGCGGCTCCGCCACCCCGGGTTTTGCTCCTCGGCCCCATCTAACTGAACGTCGCGCAGTTCCCCGCGTCCCTATGGGGCGCCCCCTCAGGCGCTCCAGTCGTCGCCGGGGCGGGTGGGTGGGGGGAGCTTCGTCTCGTCGCGGGCCGAGCGGAATGCCGCGAGGGCCCGGCGCTGGGCCTCCGCGTCGACTCGATCGGCGCGAATCGCCTCCGCCAAGAGCCTGGCGAGGGCATCGGCAGCCGCCACCCCCGGCCCCCTCATCCCGCACCGCCCAGCCGCCGGGCAAGACGCCGAAGTCCGCGGTAGGCGGCGGTCCGTACAGCCCCCGGCCGCTTGCCGAGGACCCGCGCGGCGGCCGGGGCGTCGAGGCCGACCACGACCCGCAGGAGCACCGCCTCCGCCTGGTCCCGCGGCAGCCCGGCGATCAGCGCGAGCGCCTCGCCCGTGGAGATCGCCTCCAGCGCCTGCTCCGAGGTGCTGTGCGGTCCGGGGAGATCGAGCATGTCCTGGTCGAGGGCGGACGGGCGCGGCCTGACCTTCTGGCGCCGCAGATGGTCGAGGGCCCGGTGGCGCGCGATGGTCGCCGTCCAGCCGCGGAAGCCGGCGCCGTCACCACGGAACCGCCCCAGATCACGGGCGATCTCCAGCCAGGCCTCGGCCGCGATGTCCTCCGCGGTCTCCCCGTCGTGGCCGACCAGGCCCCGCAGATATCCGACGAGCCCCGGCTGCACCAGGCGGTACGCGACCGCGAAGGCCGCCTCGTCGCCCTCCTGCGCCCGCGCGACCGCGGCGCCGAGCTCCTCGTCCCGCGCCCGTGCGCGACGGGGTTCCCCTCCTCGACCCACGCTTTCCCATCCGTACCGACGCGACACAGCTCACCGTGTCCGTGCCCCCACGCTGAGCTGCGCCAGAGCCGACAGAAATGTCACAGGTGGCCGTCACGGATGCGGACGGCGTCTCAGACCTCGAACAGCGAGCCGCCACCCGGGCCCATGCCGAGCGCTTCGATGTCGAGGACCAGGGACGGGTCGGGGGCGCGCGCGACGACCGGCTTGTCGTAGTCGGACATCCGCATCTCCATCACCTCGTCACCACGCTCCTGCGTCATGCCGACGATGTACGGCTTGTCGCCCGTCGCCAGATAGGCCGTCATCTCGTGCCCGCTGTCCGTCGCGGCGAGCGGCGTGACCTTCTCGCCGTGCCACTGCCTGTCCGGCAGCGCGCGGGCACCCTCCATGTCGGCGTCCGGCCCCGAGCCGCCGAGCCGGCCGAACGCCTTGTCGAGATCGCACATCTTCGTCGGTGAGCCCGCCCCCGAACGCCCGCTCCCCTTCGGCAGCTTCATGTACTTGCCGCGGGCGAGATCCGTCCGCTCCCTGGCCGTGGCCGCGATCCGCGGGCCACGTTCCACGGCGGCGTCACGGATCGCGTCGAGCGACGCGTCCGAGAACCGTACGTACGTCTCGCCGCCGCCGAGCATGACCAACTCGCCCTGCTGCATGGGCCCCGAGTCGAAGGTGCCCGTGCAGTTGCTCCGGCGGTCCATGTGCACGGAGACCTCCTGGTGGCCCTTGGGGCTGGTCATCTCGACCCCGATGCGCACGGAGTCGGCGTTCTTGAGGAGCTCCATGGCCTCGCGTGCGAGCCGCCCGCCCCGCACCTCGTCGGCGGGGGCCGAAGGCTCCGCGGGCGTTCGCTCGACCAGTCCCTCGTACACCTTTCCCTCGGCGCCGCAGGCCGCGAGTGCCCCCATCGCGAGACAGCAGGCGACTCCCCGCACCCACCGGCGTCTCTTCCCCACCCCTGAAACCACGGCCCCCACCCAACTCCTCGTTCACACCTGTCAGCTGACTCAGCGCAATGATCCGTCCACCTGTCACACCCCTGGAGTGCGGGATACGTCACGTCACATTTCACCCGCCCCCGTACAACCGTTTGATCCTTCGGGCAGTCGTACGCACTCGCTTTGGTCAACCGGGTCAAGCGGCAATTTCGTTGAGGGGTGGGGCATTTGAGCCCGCGCAAACCGCGCGAAGCAGCGCGAAGCACGCACGCGTACAGACCACTGAGTCTCAAGCGCCGGGCGTGGCTGACGATCGGGGCCGTCGTGCTTGGGGGCGCGGGGGCCGTCACGTACGCGATGGCGGATCCCTCGGACGGAGACCGGCCCGGCGACGTGTCTCGCGACAAGCGCCCGGTGAGCGTGCACGACATCGCGCTGAAGGCGGACGGCGCCAAGGAGAGGGAGCTGCCGCGCACGTCGACGGAGCAGTTCTCGCTGCTCGGTGTCTCGTGGACCGGTGTGACGAAGGAGCTCGACGGCACGGCGCAGGTCCGCACGCGTTCCGTCGAGAGCGACAAGTGGACCGGCTGGCAGCACCTGGACCTGGAGCTGCACCTGCCCGAGAAGGCCGAGGCGGGCATGCGTGCCGCGTCCGAGCCGCTGTGGGTGGGCCCCTCGGACGGCGTGGAGGTCCGGGTGGTCGCGGCGGACGGCACCGCGAGTGCCGCGCTGCCCAAGGGACTTGAGGTCAACCTCGTGGACCCGGGTGTGACGTCCAAGGAGGCGAACAACCCGGCGCTCGACGGTTCGGCGATGGCGCCGGTGGCGTTCGCGGCGGACGAGACCGTGCCGCCGACGCCGGAGCCGGAGCCGAGCGAGCCCGCCTCGCCCGCCCCGACGGACGCACCCACCGAAGCACCCACGGACGCCCCCTCCTCGCCGGCCCCTTCGGACCCCGGCACCGAGCCGCCCACGTCCCCCACCCCCTCGGGCTCTCCCTCCCCCGACCCGGAGCCCACGGTTCCGCCCGCTCCTCCCTCCACGGTCACCAAGCCGCCCATGATCGGCAGGGCGGGCTGGGGCGCGGACGAGTCGCAGGTCGAGGATCCGCCGGAGTACATCGAGAAGGTCAAGGCGGTCTTCGTCCACCACACGGTGGGCACCAACGACTACAGCTGCGCCCAGTCGACGGCCCTGGTCCGCGGGATCATGACGTACCACGTGGAGACCGAGGGCTGGAACGACCTCGGGTACAACTTCCTCGTGGACAAGTGCGGCCAGGTCTTCGAGGGCCGTGGCGGCGGCACCGATCTGCCGGTGCGCGGCGCGCACACGTTCGGCTTCAACGGCGAGTCCGCGGGCATCGCGGTCCTCGGTGACTTCGAGGGCAACGAGAACCCGGCCCCCGGCGAGACGTACAAGAAGGCGGGCAAGCCGACCCGCGCCGCGCTGGAGTCGGTCTCCCGCGTCGCGGCCTGGAAGCTCGGCCAGTACGGAGGCGACCCGTCCGCCAAGGTCACGCTGACGGCGGCCGACGACACGGGCGTGTGGAAGAAGGGCGACACCCCCTCCCTCCACACGATCTCGGGCCACCGGGACGGCTTCGCGACCCTCTGCCCAGGCAAGAACCTGTACTCGAAGCTCGGTGAGATCCGCCGCTACGCGACGAGCGCGGGCCGCAACTCGGCGATCCCCACCTCCGACTTCAACCGCGACGGCATCACGGACCTGGTGGCGGGCACGCCCAAGGCGTCGGGCGGTGTGGGCAGCCTGACGATCGTCCCGGGCGGCCTCGACGGCCCGGTCAGCGGCTCCAAGAGGACCCTCACCCAGTCCAGCCCCGGTGTCCCCGGCGCCTCCGAGGCGGGCGACAACTGGGCCGCGGCCACGGCGTGGGGCGACATCAACGGCGACGGCCACGCGGACCTGGCGATCGGCGCCCCCGGCGAGGACGACACCACGAACAAGGACCGCGGCGCGGTCACGATCCTCTACGGCCCCGCCTTCGACACCGGCACGGACATGCAGTTGGGGGACGACTTCCACTACCCGGGCGCCAAGTTCGGCTCGGCCGTGGCGGTCGGCGACTTCAACGCCGACGGCAAGGCGGACGTCTTCTCGGCGTCCACCGGCACGGGCGGCACGTGGGCGGCCCGCTTCAAGGCGGGCCACGAGGTGGGCGGCGACCTCACGTCGGGCGACACGGCCATCTCGTACGCCGATGCCGCGTCCGGCGACTTCAACCGTGACGGGTACGCGGATGTGGCGCTGAACTACCGCGACCAGGCCGGAATCGGCAAGGTCCAGTGGTTCAAGGGCACCAAGTCGGGCCTGAGCAGGGTCGGTTCCCTCTCCGTCAAGGGCGGCCGCTCGCTGGCCGTGGGCGACGTGAACGGCAACGGCTACGACGACCTGGTCATCGGCCAGCCGTACACGGCGGAGTCCGGCGCGCACGCGGGCGGCCAGGTGACGGTGGTCCCCGGTACATCCACCGGCTTCACGACCACGGGTCTCAAGACGATCCACCAGGACACGTCCGGGGTCCCGGGCGCCGCCGAGTCGGGCGACGCGATGGGCTGGTCGGTCTCGGCGGGCGACTTCAACCTGGACGGTTACGCGGACGTCCTGACGGGCGCCCCGAACGAGGACATCACGCGGTCGGGTGCGGCGAAGAAGGACGCGGGCACGTCGCTGCTGCTGAAGGGCGCGTCATCCGGCCTGACGGGTACGGGCGCCCAGGCCTTCTCGCAGGACACGGAGGGCATCACGGGCTCCACGGAGTCGGCGGACCGCCTCGGCTCGTCGGTGGTCCTGTCGGACCTCTCGGGCTACGGCCGCGCGGACCTCGCCATCGGCGTGGACGGCGAGGACGAGGGCAACGGCACGCTCCTCCAGCTGGACACGGGCGCGTCAGGCGTCTCGACGTCGAGCGGGGTGTACTACGGGCGTACGCAGCTGGGTACTCCGGCGGGCGCGCACTTGGGCCAGACGCTGACGCCGTAAGAGGCGACTGCGGCGAGGGCACTGCAGAAAAATCCCGCGGACAGACCGGTTTCCACCGGCTTCCGCGGGATTTTTCCGCCCCTCCGACGACCTGCGGTCCGCAACCCCCGCTCAGACCCGGCTGCCCCGCTCCCGGCGTGACACCACGGCCCGCAGGACCCGGCGTCCCTCCGTCGACACGGCCAGTGCCTGCCGCAGGCCGCCGGCGCCCGCGCCCTGGTTGGCCAGCAGTTCCAGGATGCGGACCTGGCGCCTCAGCTCGGCGGCCACCAGGGGCGACATGCCCTCCGTACGCCCCGCGCTCCGCGCGCTCAGGGCCGACGCCCGGGCGCCCCCGTCGGGCCCGGTGTCGAGCAGTCGGTGGATCTGCAGTGCGGCCACGGAGCAGGCGTCGGCCCACTCGCGGAGTTCGGCCGCGGAACGCCGGGAGGGCATCGCGCCGAGCATGCGGTAGGCGAGGGTGCTCGCCTCGTCGGCCGAGGGGTCCTCCAGGACGTCCGCGCCGCCCAGCGTCACCCGTGCCTCCGCGAGCGCCGCGTCCCAGGCACCGCCTTCCGCGAGGCTTCCCCACAGCGGGCGCAGCACCTCGTCACCGCCGCCGAGCAGCGGCACACAACGGTCGAGGCAGGCGAGCCCGCTCGCCGCCAAGCCTCTGTCATCGGCTTCGGCAATCAGCTCGACCAGACTCGCGCCGCCCATGTCGTACGCCTCCCGTCGGGGACCATGCATGTCACCTACTGCGTGCGCGCCCTCGGTAACGTCACTGCGGCACCACGCCGAGCCGGTCCAGGAAGCGGAAGAAGAGCTCCTCGGCCGACGGTTCCGCGGCGGCGTTCAGCACGTCGAGCAGCGTGGCGGGCGCCACCGTCCTGCCCGACTCCGCCGCCCAGGTCACCGCACGGTCCGCCGCGTCGCGCGGTTCGAGGAAGTAGTCGTCCAGGCTCAGGCCGTCGTCGCCGAGGTACCCGGCCATCGCGTCGCGGGCCAGGCACGTCGTCCATACGCCGCTCTCCGGGGCCGCCGCCTCGACGACCACGCAGTCGCTGTCCATGACGTATCCGAAGAGGGCGGGCGAACCCGTCTCCAGGGCCAGGGTGTTCATGTTGCCGACGTCGCGGGTGCCGTCGCCGCCCGGCACCTCCCACACCTGCCAGCCGTCGTCCCGCTGGACGAGGAGGCTGAGCTCGTCCCGCACCCCGGCCACCGCCGAGAGCTCCACGAGCGGCCGCTCGCTTCTGCCCACGACGTAATAACCCCAGTAGCCCATGCCCGCGTCTCCCCGTGTACTCGACCCTGCTCGATTGCGCTCGCCGACCGCGCTCGCCGACCGCGCTCGTCTATGGGCCGAATACACCACAGACGTAGGCAAGTTCGCCACCAGAAGCAGAAAACGGATCTCGCCCGCCGATGGCGAGGGCTCAGCCGACCCGGTCGGCCAGTTTCACGAATTCCGCCCAGGACAGCTCCGGTTCGCGTGCGTCCCACAGCTTCTGGACCGTCGCCTTCAGCGGCATCCGGATGCCCTGCGCCACCTGCTCCTGCGTCTGCGAGCCGGCCAGGTCGCACCAGACCGCGAAGGAACCGCCGAGGATCTGGTCGTCGAACTTCGCGTCCACCGGCTTCGTCCCGCGGATCACCAGCGGGGTCCACTGCTCGTAGATCCGCTGCCCGGTCGGATAGCGGAAGTCGTTGGGCTGGCCGAGGACGTAGTAGAGGTACTCGACGTTGTAGTTGATCACCTTCCGGCCCTCCTTCAGATACTCGGCCGGCTCCCTCGCCCCGATCTCCTTGCCCGTCCAGTACGCGACGTCGATGTCGTCGTCGGCCTTCTCGACCCCGCCGCGGAAGAACCCGTCGTTCCACGCCCTGAGCCCGCGCTCGTAGGGGCGCATGGTCTCGGCCCGGTCGTTGAGCCAGCCGGTCGCGAGATCCTGGACGCGGGCGTCGGGCCCGTACTTGTCGCGCGCCGCGGCGGCCAGCTGCGGGTAGCTGGCCTCGGGGTCGGCGACGGTGAGGGCCGCGTACTCGTCGGCGCCGAGGTGCCAGTAGCGGCCGGGGAAGAGGTCCGCGTACTCCTCAAGGAGGTCGTCGACGATCTCGGCTGCCAGCGGCTTGGAGATGTCGACCGCGCCGCGCGCGGCGACGCCACGGGTGTCGCGGAGCTGGAGGGAGGGGTGCGCCTTGATGACCGTGCCGAGGTGGCCCGGTGAGTCGATCTCGGGCACGACGGTGATGTGCCGGCTCGCCGCCAGCTTGAGGATGCCGCGGACCTGCGCCTTGCTGAGGTGGTCGCCCGAGACGATCTCGGGGTGCGATTCGGACTCGATGCGGAAGGCCTGGTCGTCGGAGAAGTGCAGGCCGAGCTGGTTGTACTTGAGGTCGCCGAGCTCGCGGATGCGGTCCTCGATCCACTTCGCGTCGAAGTGCTTGCGCGCGATGTCGAGCATGAAGCCCCGCTGCGGCTTGGCTGGCTCGTCGCGTACGACGCCTTCGGGCGCGGTCCCGCCGCCGCGCACCTCCTGCTTCAGGGTGCGGGTCCCGTAGAAGACGCCCGCTTCCTCGGGCGCGGAGATCTTCACCCGCTGCCCCTTCACGGAGAGGGTGTACGACTCGTCCCTGCCCTCGGAGGCGTCGGCATCCCCCGGGGCGAGCACGAGCTCCACGTCGCCCTTGCGGGGGTCGGCGTCACCGGCGTACGAGAGCTTCAGCTCACCGGCGAGCAGCTTGGCCTCGTCGGCGAGATCTTCGTCACCGATGACCACGCGCCCGCCGCCCTCCGGTTTCCATCCGGGGCCGCGCGCCGCGCTGTGCTCGCGTACGGCGGGGATGGTGGCGGGGGCCTTGGAGAGGGGGTACGACTTCGTGGGCGAGGGGGACGGGGAGGCGGGAGCCTTGCTGTCGGACGGCGAGGCCGCGGGCGCGCCCCCGCCCCCACCACCGGGCCACACGGCCACGGCGAGCACGACGGCCCCGGTGACAAGCCCCGCGGAAACGAATGCGAAACGCCGCTGCTGCTTCACCGCTGACCGCCTCCAACTGCCGGGTGCACGGGTGGGTGGTCGGCGAGCTTGCGCCGCTCAGCGGCGGCGTACAGCACCCCCCACCCGCCGGCGGAGGCTGGACGAGCAGCGGGAGCGAGGCGAGCACGGGGAGCAAGACGAGCAGCACAGGCGGCAGTCATCCGGCCACGGTAAAACGACCCCCGCACCGGTACCGTCCACCACGCGAAGCGAAACTCTCCCATCCGGGTGAAATTCACGCATCCGTCAGACAGCCCCCATCAAGCCTCGCTAGCGTTACGACAAATCCCCCACACCTCCCTCGTCGCTGCCCCCTGCCCAGGAGCCCCCGCTGTCCCCGCACCGTTCGCAGAGCCCCGTCCCGGAGCAACTGAACACAGCCGAGCCCGGCACCGCCGAGACCGCGCTGCTCACCTGCTGCGGCAGCCACCTCTGGGCCCGCCGGCTGGTCGCCCACCGGCCGTACCCCGACCTGGAAGCGCTGCTCGCCGCGTCCGACGAGGCGGCGTACGACCTGCCGCCCGCGGACCTCGCCGAGGCCCTGGCCTGCGAACCTCTGCGTCCCGTCCTCCCCCGGCAGGGGACGTACACCGCGGCGCACACCGCACTGCGGGCCGCGCACGCGGCGTACGAAAGCCGGTTCGGTCACGTGTTCGTCATCTGCCTGGACGACGTCCCGCCGACCCAGGCCCTCGGTCATCTGCTCGCCGGAATCCGCGACCGCCTCACCAACGATCCGGAGGAGGAGCGGGTCATCGCGGCCGAGGAAATGCGGAAGCTGGCCCGCGGCCGACTCACCCGGCTCACGCACGACCTGAATAGCCCGTACGTGCCTGTTTGATTGCCTGTTTGATCACACCTGGCTACCCCGCGCGAGCGAACCGACAACTCGTCGATACGATGACGAGCGGCCGGTGGACCGTACCCGGCCGGGCCCGTCCGACCACCCAAGCCGGCTGGCCCCAATCCCCGCTCCCGGAGGGTTCTGCCGTGCCGGCTGGAACGCTGTACCGCGGCCGGGAAGGAATGTGGTCCTGGGTGGCTCACCGAGTCACCGGCGTCCTCATCTTCTTCTTCCTGTTCGTGCATGTGCTGGACACCGCTCTCGTCCGCGTCTCCCCGGAGGCGTACGACGATGTCGTCAGCACCTACAAGACGCCCCTCGTCGCACTCCTTGAGTACGGCCTGGTCGCCGCCATCCTCTTCCACGCGCTGAACGGCCTGCGTGTCATCGCCGTCGACTTCTGGTCGAAGGGCCCGCGCTTCCAGAAGCAGATGCTCTGGACCGTGATGGGCATCTGGATCGTCCTGATGGTGGGGGCGCTCTACCCGGTCCTCGGCCACGCCGTCCGCGAAGTCTTCGGGAGCTGACGCCAGATGTCCGACACCACGCTCGAGAAGTCCGGAGTGTCCGGAGTGGGTCCCGTCGAAGGCGCTTCGCTCTACGACGCCGACAACCCGGCCCCTCTCATCGAGGCGCCGCGCAAGCGCACCTCCAAGACCCCGCGCTCGACCCGCGGCAACTTCGAGATGGCCGCATGGCTCTTCATGCGCCTGTCCGGCGTCGTCCTCGTCGTCCTGGTCCTCGGTCACCTGCTGATCCAGCTGGTGCTCGACGGCGGCGTGAGCAAGATCGGCTTCGCGTTCGTCGCCGGCCGCTGGGCCTCGCCGTTCTGGCAGGTCTGGGACCTGCTGATGCTGTGGCTCGCGATGCTGCACGGGGCCAACGGCCTGCGCACGGTCATCAACGACTACGCGGA
This sequence comes from Streptomyces sp. NPDC002853, assembly GCF_053591915.1. Classification (NCBI taxonomy): domain Bacteria; kingdom Bacillati; phylum Actinomycetota; class Actinomycetes; order Kitasatosporales; family Streptomycetaceae; genus Streptomyces; species Streptomyces sp. NPDC002853. The sequence goes on from NZ_JBSFUS010000003.1 coordinate 651,169, forward strand.
GCGCGCCAACACGCGCCTGTGGCTCAAGGGCCTGCTGTACACCGCCACGGTGTTCACCATCCTTCTGGGCACGCTGGTGATCTTCACCTTCGACCCGAACATCCGCTAAAGCCGAGGCGAACCCAGTGAAGATTCACAAGTACGACACTGTCATCGTCGGCGCCGGCGGCGCGGGCATGCGCGCGGCCATCGAGTCGACGAAGCGCAGCCGCACCGCGGTCCTGACGAAGCTCTACCCCACCCGCTCCCACACGGGCGCGGCGCAGGGCGGCATGGCCGCCGCGCTCGCCAACGTGGAGGAGGACAACTGGGAGTGGCACACCTTCGACACGATCAAGGGCGGCGACTACCTGGTCGACCAGGACGCCGCCGAGATCCTGGCGAAGGAGGCCATCGACGCGGTCCTCGACCTGGAGAGGATGGGCCTGCCCTTCGGCCGTACGCCCAAGGGTGAGATCGACCAGCGCCGTTTCGGCGGTCACTCCCGCAACCACGGCGAGGCCCCGGTCCGCCGCGCCTGCTACTCGGGCGACCGCACCGGCCACATGATCCTCCAGACGCTGTACCAGAACTGCATCAAGGAGGGCGTGGAGTTCTTCAACGAGTTCTACGTCCTCGACCAGCTCATCGTCGAGATCGACGGGGTCAAGAAGAGCGCGGGCGTCGTCGCGTACGAGCTGGCCACCGGCGAGATCCACATCTTCCAGGCGAAGGCCGTCATCTACGCCTCCGGCGGCACCGGCAAGTTCTTCAAGGTGACGTCGAACGCGCACACGCTGACGGGTGACGGCCAGGCGGCCTGCTACCGCCGCGGTCTGCCGCTGGAGGACATGGAGTTCTTCCAGTTCCACCCGACCGGCATCTGGCGCATGGGCATCCTTCTTACGGAAGGCGCCCGTGGTGAGGGCGGCATCCTCCGTAACAAGGACGGCGAGCGCTTCATGGAGAAGTACGCGCCGGTCATGAAGGACCTCGCGTCCCGTGACGTCGTCTCGCGCTCCATCTACACGGAGATCCGTGAGGGCCGCGGCTGCGGTCCCGAGGGCGACCACGTGTACCTGGACCTGACGCACCTCCCGCCGGAGCAGCTGGACGCGAAGCTCCCGGACATCACGGAGTTCGCGCGTACGTACCTCGGCATCGAGCCCTACACGGACCCGATCCCGATCCAGCCGACCGCGCACTACGCCATGGGCGGCATCCCGACGAACGTCGAGGGCGAGGTACTGGCCGACAACACGACGGTCGTCCCCGGTCTCTACGCGGCGGGCGAGGTGGCCTGCGTGTCGGTGCACGGCGCCAACCGTCTGGGCACCAACTCGCTCCTGGACATCAACGTCTTCGGCCGTCGCGCGGGTATCGCGGCGGCGGAGTACTCGGCGAAGAACGACTTCGTCGAGCTCCCGGAGAACGCCGAGGAGCTGGTCGTCGCCCAGGTCGAGCGCCTGCGTGACGCCACGGGCACCGAGCGGGTCGCCGAGCTCCGCAAGGAGCTGCAGGAGACCATGGACGCCAACGTCATGGTGTTCCGCACGGAGCAGACGATCAAGACGGCGGTGGAGAAGATCGCGGAGCTCCGCGAGCGCTACCTCAACGTCTCGATCCAGGACAAGGGCAAGCGTTTCAACACCGACCTCCTGGAGGCCATCGAGCTGGGCAACCTGCTCGACCTGGCCGAGGTCATGGCGCAGTCGGCCCTGGCCCGCAAGGAGTCGCGCGGCGGTCACTACCGCGAGGACTTCCCGAACCGCGACGACGTCAACTTCATGCGCCACACCATGGCGTACCGCGAGGTAGGCGACGACGGCACCGAGTCGATCCGACTCGACTACAAGCCGGTCGTGCAGACCCGCTACCAGCCGATGGAGCGTAAGTACTGATGGCAACCCCGACCCTCGACAAGGAAGACGCCAAGCCCGAGGCCGGCTTCGCCGACTCCCCGTACATCACGGTCACCTTCCGCATCCGCCGCTTCAACCCCGAGGTCTCGGCGGACGCGACGTGGGAAGACTTCGAGATCGAGATCGACCCGAAGGAGCGTGTCCTCGACGCCCTTCACAAGATCAAGTGGGACATGGACGGGTCGCTGACCTTCCGTCGCTCCTGCGCCCACGGCATCTGCGGCTCCGACGCCATGCGCATCAACGGCCGCAACCGCCTCGCCTGCAAGACCCTGATCAAGGACATCAACCCGTCCAAGCCGATCACGGTCGAGGCGATCAAGGGTCTGACGGTCCTGAAGGACCTGGTCGTCGACATGGAGCCGTTCTTCCAGGCGTACCGCGACGTCATGCCGTTCCTGGTCACGACCGGCAATGAGCCGACGCGCGAGCGCCTGCAGTCGGCGGAGGACCGCGAGCGCTTCGACGACACCACGAAGTGCATCCTGTGCGCCGCGTGCACGTCGTCGTGCCCGGTCTTCTGGAACGACGGCCAGTACTTCGGCCCGGCGGCGATCGTCAACGCGCACCGCTTCATCTTCGACTCGCGTGACGAGGCGGGCGAGCAGCGCCTGGAGATCCTCAACGACAAGGACGGCGTGTGGCGTTGCCGCACGACGTTCAACTGCACGGACGCGTGCCCGCGTGGCATCGAGGTCACGAAGGCAATCCAGGAAGTGAAGCGGGCGCTGATCACGCGTCGCTTCTGATTTCTTCTCCTCTCGTACGGTGATCTGGGCCCCGCTCCTCTGAGGAGCGGGGCCCACGTGCGTCCCCAGGACCCCCACAGATAGCGTGTGTTCGCTTGTGTTACGCCCTCACCACCCCACGGGAGAGTCCAGAGTGAACCACCGCCCCATCCGGCTTCTGACGGCCGCGACCGCCGCGACCGCGGCCTTGTTGTTGACCGCGTGCGGTTCGGGGGGAGGCGGCGATTCCTCCTCCGACAAGATCGAGGGGGCGGGTGACGGCGGTTCGAAGGCTTCCGCGAGCCCCTCGGCGAAGCCGGGCGGGACGGAACGGCCGAAGATCAAGCTCCCGGCCGAGTTCAAGGCGGACTTCGCGGGCTGGACCAACAGTGACCCGAAGCTCCAGGCGGTGTTGGACGACGGCAAGGAGGAGCTGCGGGCGAAGTATGCGGCGATCATCGAGGCCGACCCGGAGTCGGAAGCGGTGGCTTTCTACGACGCGGGCAGCTCCCTCACCACGGCCCGTAAGTGGATCAAGGGTTTCGTCGAGACCGACGACAGCCTGATCGGTGAGATCAAGGCCTACGACCCGAAGATCAACCTCAGCGGCAAGGACGCGGCCGTGTTCTTCTACTGCGTCGACGAGCGCGAGTCGTCCACGAAGAACCGCAAGACCGAAAAGGTCACCGCCACCCCCGACACTCCCGAGTCCGTACTCCAGTACCGGGCCAGGCTCACCAAGTCCGAGCAGGGCGTGTGGCAGACCGTCTCGCTGGAGACCGTCCCCGGCGGTTGCGAGTAATGAGGGCCACCGCGAAGGCAGGCGCCGTCCTGCTCGCCGCAACTCTCGCCATCGGCCTCTCATCGACGGCCGCGTACGCCATCGGGGACAAGAACAACCAGAATCCGCCCGGGCCTTCGGGCGGCGCGAACAACAACACCCTGAACGCCGGGGTCGGCGCCACGAACATCAAGGTCAACCAGGTCAGCGGCGGCAAGGGCGGCTCCTCCGCCAAGGGACTCGCCCCGGTGGACCCCAACTGGAAGCCCCCGGCCTGCTGGTACGAGCCCGTGGCGACGTCCGAGGAGGTGAAGGCGGCGACCGATCAGCTCAAGAAGACCCCGAACGAGAACCTGGTCCCCGTCACGCCCTCGCTCAGCTGGGGGCAACAGCTGATGGTGGACTACTACGAGAAGGGCAAGCCGCAGAGCGACGGCACGAAGAGCTACAAGAACTTCAACCTCGGCAAGGACGGCAAATTCTGGCGCGGTGTCGTCAACCCTGACATGGAGGACGATCCCGGGGCCTACGACTGCGAGGAGACCCTCTTCTGGCAGGACGCCGGGACCCTCCCTCAGATCGACAACGCCCCCACGCCCGAGGTCCTCGCCTCATACGCGTACGACAAGGTCAAGGTCCCGGACACCAAGGTCGAGCTGAAGCCGGAAGGCAGGTCGACGGTGAACCTGCCCACCTGGATCTGGCTGGACAAGGGCAAGTTCGAGGACGTCAAGGTACGCGCGGAACTCCCCGGCACGGGCCTGTGGGCGGAGACCACCGCCAAGCCGGTCAGCCTCCACCTGGAGCCCGGCACGAAGGACGCGACGACCTTCCCGTCGTCGGGCGAGTGCAAGGTCAACGAGGACGGCAGCATCGGCACCCCGTACACGAAGGGCTCCTCGAAGGAGGACCCGCCGTGCGGCATCGCGTACCTGCGGGCCACTGACGGCGAGCCGTACGAGCTGAAGGCGTCCATCACCTGGGAGATCTCCTGGGAGGGCTCCGGCAACACGGGCGGCGACCTGCCGGACGGAACCTTCGACGGGACGCAGGACGTCGAAGTCCAGGAGATCCAGTCGATCAACCGATAGGCGGCGGGCCCGTTCCACCCGTACCGGCGCCGGCTTCGCCAACCGGGTGACATGACCTGACAGGTCGCGCCCGGCCGCCCGCGGTACGTCGGAACTCGACATTCGACACTTACCCTGACGGAATGTCAGACAACCAGTCGGTCGGCCTGTCCGTTGAGCAGCCCGTTCGTCAATCCGGTGAGCAGTCGACCGAAGATCAGTCGGTTGAACTGCTCGGCTTCGACAACGTCCTGTTTCCCGTCGGCGACCTCGGCGAGGCCGTCGCCTTCTATGAGCGTGCCGGGTTCCCCGTGACGCATCGGATCGACGAGATCGGGCTCGCGATCCTGAAGGTGGGCAAGGAGACGCCCGGGATTCTGCTGCGGGTGGAGGAGGGGGTCGAGCATCGGCCTTCCGCCTGGGCCACGCCGCGGGTGTGGCTCGAGGTGGGGGACGCCCGGGCCGCCGGGCGGGCCCTTGAGGCCGCCGGGGTCAAGGCGCTCGCTCCGCCCGCCTCCGTGGCCACGGGGTGGACCGTCGAGGTCGCCGATCCGTGGGGGAACGTCATCGGGTTCACCGACTACCGCAAGCGGCCCGAGCTGGCGCGGAGTTAGCCGCCGGTAGGCGCGCGTCACCGCCGGCGCGCGGCTCCACGCCCACCCGGCGGTTCGGGGTGAGCAAGGGCGGGCGTCAAGCCGCCCCCGGCGACACCGGCCTCTCGAAGAACGTCTCCAGCGACACCGTCGCCTGAGTCCCGCTCACCCCGTCGATCGCGTACAGCCGCCGCAGCACGTCCTGGAGTTGCTCCGTCGTCCCCGTTCGGACCTTTACCAGGACGCTGGCCGTGCCCGCGATGACGTGCGCCTCCTGGATCTCGGGGATCGCGACGAAGTCCGCCGCCCGGTCCCCCATCCATGCCGTCGAGTCGACCATGACGAAGGCAAGGACGCCTTGGCCCACGGCCGCCGGGTCGACGTCGACCGTCGTGCGGCGGATCACCCCGCGCTCGCGCAGTTTGCGTACCCGCTCGTGGGTCGCGCCCGCCGAGAGGCCCACCGCCTTGCCCAGGGTCGCGTAGGGCTGGGCGGCGTCCTCCTGCAGCAGTGCGAGCAGCGCCCGATCGGTGTCGTCCATCAGCTGTGGTCCCGCCATCCGTTCATTCCGTTCGTCGACTCTCGACGCCCGTCATCAACTCTTGACGAACACCGTACCTCGTACTGCACTATCGTCGTACTACCGAATGATGTTCGCTCATTGCGTGAGACAGGGGTCGTCATGTCTTCCCAGAAAGTCCCGACGTCGTACGAGGTTCTGGACGAGCGCTTCCGGACAGGGCGTTGCGCCAACGGGGACGCCAAGCTGGAGGTGCTGTACGACGACTGCCGGTGGGCGGAGGGGCCGCTCTATCTGCCGGCCTGGCGCCAGCTCATCTGGAGCGACATCCCCAACGACCGGCTGCTGCGCTGGGACGAGGCGACCGGTGCTGTCGGCGTCTTCCGTTCGAACGCCGGATACGTCAACGGCAACACCCTCGACAGGGAGGGCCGGTTGATCTGCTGCGAGCAGGGCAACCGGCGCGTGACCCGCACCGAACACGACGGCCGCGTCACGGTTCTCGCCGACCGCTTCGAGGGCAAGCGGTTCAACAGCCCGAACGACGCCGTGGTCCGCTCGGACGGGTCGATCTGGTTCTCCGACCCGGACTTCGGGATCACCAGTGACTACGAAGGGCATCGCGCGGCTGCCGAGATCGGTGGCTGCCACGTCTACCGGATCGACCCCGTCACCGGTGACGTGCGCATCGTCGCCGACGGCTTCGAGGGGCCGAACGGACTCGTCTTCTCGCCCGACGAGCGGCAGTTGTACGTCTCGGACTCACGGGCGTCCGCGATCCGCGCCTTTGAGGTGCGTGATGACGGGACCCTCTCGGACGGTGCCGTCTTCGCCGAGTCGAAAGCCGGCTTCGACAACATCCGCTTCGACGACGAAGGCCGGCTGTGGGCCGCCGCCTTCCACGACGGGGTGCACTGCTACGACCCCGACGGCACCCTCATCGGGCGGATCACGGTCCCGGAGGCCGTCGCCAACATCGCCTTCGGCGGGCCGAAGAACAACCGGCTCTTCATCGCGGCGACGACCTCGCTCTACTCCCTTGTGATGTCCGTGACCGGGCTGCCCCGGGTCCGGGCGAGGGCCTGACCCAGCGCCTCGGGGCGCGGGGCCCCGAGGCTCCGGTTCAGTTCACCGCGTCCATCTCCCCCACCGCCAGCTCCACGTCGTACACCAGCGGCTCGTCCGCGACCATGAGGTGCCGCGCGCGGGACGCGTAGCCGGACGCGGTGACGGCCAGCAGGTAGGCGCCCGCCGACGGGGCCGCGACGATGTACGAGCCGTCCGCCAGGGAGGTCACGCGGTCCAACTGGCCGCCTCCTTTGGAGAGGAGGGTCAGGGTCGCGCCCTCCACAGGTTCGCCCTCCGCGGAGCGGATGAACCCGTGCACTACGGAGGCGCCGCCTTCGGCGTCGGGCTCCCCCACGCGCGCGTGGGGGACGGGTGCCGGCTCGTCCGGTGCTTCCCGCGGCTCCACCGCCAGGTGCGGGAGGCGCTTCTCCAGGCTCGCGGGAAGCCACCAGTTGGAGCGCCCGAGCAGGTGCATGGCGGCCGGGACCAGGGCGGTGCGCAGGATGAACGCGTCCAGGGCGACCGCCGCCGCGAGGCCGATGCCCGCCATCGCGCCCTCCATGTCGCCGCTCAGGACGAACGCGGAGAAGACGCAGATCATGATCAGGGCGGCGCAGTTGATGACCCTGCTCGTCTCGGCGAGGCCCACTCGTACCGCACGGGCGTTGTCCTTGGTGTGCACCCATTCCTCGTGCATGCGGCTCACCAGGAACACCTGGTAGTCCATCGAGAGCCCGAAGAGCAGCGACAGCATGATGACGGGCAGGAAGGCGGTGATGGGGCCTTCCTTGCCGATGCCGAGGATCTCGGTGCCCCAGCCCCACTGGAAGACCGCCACCAGCACACCGAAGGACGCCGCCGCCGCGATCAGGTTCATCAGGGCAGCCGTCAGCGGCACCACCAGCGAGCGGAAAGCGACCAGCAGCAGGAGGAAGCCGAGCGCGATGATCGCTCCTACGAAGTAGGGCAGTCGATCGCCGGTCACCGCCGCGAAGTCCTTGAAGACGGCGGTGACGCCGCCTACATGGGCGTCGACCCCGGCCTGCGGAATCACGTCTCCCCGTAGACGGTCGATGAGCTGATCCGTCTCCTCCGACTGGGGCGATGTCGTCGGGACCACGTTGATGACGGACACGCCGTTCGCCGGTGGGGCGGCCGCCACCCTCGCGACGCCCTCCGTCTCGCGGATGGTCGCCACCAGGTTCCCGGTGTCGGCTTCTTCGGCCACTACTTGGAGGGGGCCGTTGAATCCCGGACCGAATCCCTCGGCCAGCAGGTCGTACGCCTGCCGGGTCGTCGTCGACTCCTGGTGGTTGCCCTGGTCGGTCGCGCCGAGCCGCAAGGAGAGCAGCGGCAGCGCGAGGAACGCCATCACCACGAAGGCGAGCGCCGCGATCGAGCGAGGACGCTTCTGTACGTACGAGGACCAGCGCGCCGCGAGCCCGCTCGCCTCGGCGGGCTCCGGTCCCGTGGCGGCGAGGTGGCGCCGCTGCCTGCGGCTGAGCACCCGGGGGCCAAGGAGTCCGAGGAGCGAGGGCAGCAGGGTGATGGCCGCGAGGACGCTCAGGACCACCGTCAGGGAGGCCGCGATGACCACGCCGTCCAGGAAGCGCATGTTCATCACCAGCATCCCGGCGAGCGCGATGCACACCGTGCCGCCCGCGAAGAGCACCGCGCGGCCCGAGGTGTTCAGGGCCTGCACCGCGGACTCCTCGGGCTCCATGCCGCGCAGGATGCCGCGCCGGTGCCGGGTGACGATGAAGAGCGCGTAGTCGATGCCGACGCCGAGCCCGATCAGCGAGCCGAGCAGCGGGGCCACTTCGGGGATGTCGGTGACGTGGCTGAGCAGCATCGTCGAGAGCATGCCGAGGCCCACTCCGAAGACGGCGATGACGATGGGCAGGGCCATCGCGAACAGCGAACCGAAGGCCAGGAAGAGCACGACGGCCGCGGCCGCGATGCCGACCATCTCGGCGATGCCGGTGGGCGGCTCCTGGATGCGGGTGATCGCCTGGCCGCCCAGTTCGACCTGGAGGCCGGAGCGTTCGGCGTGCTGCGCCGTGTCCACGACGTCCTGCACGAGTTCCTTGGGGACCGAGTTCGCCTCCTCGGCGAAGGTCACCTGGGCGTAGGCGATGCGCCCGTCCGCGCTGATCTGGGCCGCGCCCGCCTGCTTGGAGGCGTACGGGCTCGTGACCTCGCCGACGCCCTTCATGCCGGCGATCTCCTTGAGCGCGGGCTCGACGCGCGAACGTACGTCCGCGTCACGCGCCGAGGCTCCCTCGTCGACGCGCCAGACGACCGTGTCGGTGTCTCCGGCGCTCTCCGGGAAGGCCTTGGTCATCAGGTCGTACGCGCGCTTGGAATCGGTGTCCGGCAGGGAGAACACATTCGAGTAGTTCGTTCCCGCCGATGCCCCCGCGGCCCCCAGGCCGAACAGAGCCCCCACCCACAGCACAAGGACCACCAGACGGTGCCGATAGCACCACCGTGCCAATGCCGCCACGATCCACTCCTCCTTCGCGTCGTCAGGTCCCCCGGGTCCGTGCTTCAGGAGCCTCAGCATCGGCGCCGCCGCGCCCCGAAGGCGCCGCGCGGCCATGATTCTCAAGTAACTCCAAGGCACGGACCGGGTCTTCGTACAACGCCCGCGCCGATACTGAGGTCATGAGCCACGCCGAAGGCCAGCAGGGAACTGATGTCGGAGTGCGGACCGGACCGGCCGGCGCCGGGGCCACCGTGCTCGTCGTCGAGGACGAGCCGAGCATCGCCGACGTGCTCGCCATCGCCCTGCGCTACCACCGCTTCGACGTGATGGTGGCGGGCACCGTGCGCGAGGCCCTCGCGCTCGCCGGGCGCACCCGGCCCGACGTGGCGCTGCTCGACGTGATGCTGCCGGACGGCGACGGCCGTGCCCTGGCCGGGGAACTGCGGGCCCGGTGCCCCGACGCGGCACTGCTCTTCGTGACCGCGCGGGACGCGCCCGCGGAGGTCGTGGGCGCCCTCGGTCTCGGCGACGACTACATCACCAAGCCGTTCAACATCGACGAGGTCATCGCCCGTATCGGGGCGGTCCTGCGCCGCACCAGGGCGGGCGACGTGCTCCCCCAGCGGCCCCCGCTGCGCTACGGCGACCTGGAGCTGGACGAGACGGCCTACGTGGTGCGCCGCGCGGGCCGCTCGGCGCAACTCACCCCCACGGAGTACGCCCTGCTGCGCTTCCTGGTGCGCAACGGCGGCCGTGTGGTGCCCAAGGAGCAGCTCCTGCGCCATGTCTGGCAGTACGAGCACCCCGCCGAGTCGACCGTCGTGGAGACCTACATCAGTTATCTGCGGCGCAAGCTGGACGCGCTCGGACCACCGGTGATCACGACCCGGCGGGGTGTGGGATACGGCCTCGCATGAGGCGTGCGCACCGTGGCATGAGCTCGCTGCGCGCCAAGCTCACGTGGGTGAACGTGGCGCTCCTCGCTCTCGGCGTCGTCGTGGCGACCGGTGTGAGCGTCATGGGCATGCGCCACTACCTGCTGGACAACGTGGACGCCGAGCTGACGCAGTCGCGCTCCTCGCTGCTGAGCACCGGCCTCACCATGAAGGAGATCGAGAGGCTCAGTGAACTGGGCATCGCGCTCGACAAGCTCTCCCCCGTCGGCAAGGAGCGGGCGAGCGGCCTGCCGCGCGGGAACACGGTGTTCGTGGCGGTGGACGGCAGCGGTGCGCCCGTGGCCATCGGCGCCCTGGTGCCGACCACGCGCCAGCGCGCCCTGGCCGCCGCCGTCGACGACGCCGATGCGGTCGCGGACCTGGCCGAGCCGCAGGACATCACCCTGGACGGTGACGCCCACCGCATGGTGGGCGCGAAGCTCGCCGACGGCACGACGGTCCTGATGGCCGCGGACACCCAGGACGTGGAATCGGGCATCAGGAAGGCACTCAAGCTCGACGCCGCCTTCGGAGTGGTCCTGTTGGGGCTGCTCGCCGTCCTGACGATGATCTCCGCGCATCACCGGCTGCGGCCTCTGGAGGACATGGTCGAGACCGCGTCCGCCATCGCCGAGGGCGACCTCACCCGGCGCGTCCCGTCGAGCCGCGCCCCGGTGATGGAGACCGAACAGCTGCGCCTGGCCCTCAACTCCATGCTCCACCAGGTGGAGTCCGCCTTCGAGACCCGCGAGCGCAGCTCGGCACAGCTGCGGCGCTTCGTGGCCGATGCCTCGCACGAGCTGCGTACGCCCTTGTCGGCGATCCGGGGCTATCTGCAGCTGTACGACAAGGGGATGCTCCGTGACCCGGCGGAACGCACGCGCGCGTGGAGCCGCGTCATCGCCGAGACCGACCGGATGGGACGCCTCGTCGACGAGCTGCTCACCCTGGCCCGCCTCGACCAGCAGCCGGAACTGCGCCTCAGGAACGTCGACCTGAGCCGTCTCGTACGGGACGCCGCCGACGATCTGCGGGTGCAGGAGCCGGAGCGTCCGCTCACGGTCCGCGCCGAAGGGGCGGTGCTGGTCCGCGCGGACGAGTCGGGGATGCGCCAGGTGCTCGGCAATCTGCTGGGCAACGTACGCGTCCACACGCCTGTCGACGCGCTGGTCACGCTGGGCGTGGAGCGGCAGGACGGGGTGGTGCGGCTGCGCGTGGCCGATCAGGGGCCCGGCCTCGCGGAGGCGGACGCGGCACGCGTCTTCGACCGGTTCTTTCGCGCGGGCGGGGGTGCGGGCAGCGGGCTGGGAATGGCGATCGTGCAGGGGGTCGTCGCGGCGCACGGCGGCGAGGTGGGGGTGGAGACGGCGCCGGGGGCGGGGCTCACGGTGACGGTCACGTTGCCTGCGCGGCCGGGCGGTTGAGGTGGGCGGGCAAGCTGGGGGCGCGGCTCAGGGAGGGGCGTGAGGCCGCTCAGGGGGCGTCTCAGGCCCGTACCAGCGCCCACACCGTCTTCCCGTGCCGTCCTCGTTGCCAGACGCCCCACGCCTCGGCGAGGGCGTCGAGCATGCGCAGGCCGCGGCCGCTCTCCGCCAGGGGCCCCGTGTCCCGCGCTTCCGGTCTCGTCGGGCTCTCGTCGGACACTTCTATGAAGCAGTCCCCGTCGGCGAGCACCGTGACCGCGACCTCGAACTCCCGGTCGAGGACGAGGCCGTGGCACACCGCGTTCGTCACGAGCTCCGACACGAGGAGCACGGCGTCGTGCAGCGCCGCGCTCTCCTCCTTGTGGCCCCAGGCGGCCAGATGATCATGGACGCGGAGCCGGGCGAGCGATACGGACGCCGGATGCGGAGGCAGCCGGAAAGCCTGTCGTCGCAACAATGTTCCCCCTATGGCACACCAAAGCGCCAAGAACCGCACACACTTCCGACACTTTATGCTGCGCAGAGGTAATGCCCGGTGTCACACCGTCACCGTATGGCCCGGCTGTATCCGGCCAGGTTCGTCCCGCATCGAACCAACGCGCGATTAGGCCTGGCGGGAGGCCAGTTCGACGACCGTGATGTCCGACGGCGCCCCCACCCGCACCGGCGGCCCCCACGCGCCCGCGCCACGCGTCACGTACAACTGCGTGTCGCCGTAACGCTCCAGGCCCGCGAGCGTCGGATTCGCCAGGTCGGCGATGAAATTGCCTGGCCAGAGCTGTCCGCCGTGGGTGTGCCCGGAGAGCTGGAGGTCGACGCCGTGCTTGACGGCGTCGTGGATGACGACCGGCTGGTGGGCAAGGAGCACGGAGGCCCGCGAGCGGTCCCTGTCGCCCAGCGCCTTGGCGAAGTCGGGTCCGTGTCCCTCGCTCTCGCCCGCGATGTCGTCCACGCCCGCGAGGTCGAAGCCGGGCAGCTCGGTGCGTGCGTTCTCCAGGGGCCGCAGGCCGAGTTCGCGTACGTGGTCGACCCACTGCTCGGCTCCCGAGAAGTACTCGTGGTTGCCGGTCACGAAGTACGCCCCGTGCCGCGCCCGCAGCTGCGCGAGCGGCTCGGCGGCCGGGCCGAGGTCCTCGACGCTGCCGTCCACCAGGTCACCGACAACGGCGATGAGGTCGGGCTGCGTGCCGTTGATCGTGTCCACCACGCGCTGCGTGAAGCCGCGTCCGAGAATCGGACCCAGGTGGATGTCGCTGACCACCGCGATCCGGAAGCCGTGCGCCCCGCGCGGCAGCTTGGCCAGCGGCACGGTGACGCGCTTCACGCGGGGGCCGCGCAGGACGCCGTAGCTGCCGTAGCCGACCGTTCCGACGGCGACGGCCGCGGCGGTCCCGCCGACGACGCGGGAGACGAAGAGGCGCCTCGAGGGTGCGGTGGGTTCCGCGCGCACCGGAGAAGGGGCGGGGTCAGGAGCGGGGGCGGGAGGGGTGTCGGGAGGGGTGTCGGGAGGGGTGTCGGGAGGGGTGTTGTCCTCCGGCTGGGCGGGGTCCTCCGTAGAGGGCGACTTCTTGTGCCGCCGCAAGAAGAAGGGCCGTACGAGCTCACCGACAAGAAGCGCGAGCACCAGGTAGATCGAAAGGGCCATCCACATGAAGCCGGGCCAGGCCAGCACCTTCTGCAGCCAGAACGGCGCCCCGGCCCGCTCACTCGCGACCGCCGCGAACATCAGCAGCGGCCCCGCCACGAAGATCACGGCACCCGCACGCCGGGCGAACCCCGGCCCGGACGTGGTGTCCCGCACCAGACGCCGCCATGCGTACCACTGCATCGCGGCGAGGGCCGCGAGCGCGGCGAGACCGACCAGCACGAACAGGATGACCACGGTTGTGCGCCCCTCAGCAGTGCCCGAAGTGACCGATCGGCTTCACCGATCAGCTATGACGTACAGCGCAGAGCACGGACTCCGCGCAACCCGATGGCCCCAACCACCGTCCCCAAGACAAAGGAGGCGACGGCGAGCGTCAGGTGCACCCAGAAGTACGCGGTCGGGTCGCCTGCGTCATCGAAGGCGAGCCCACTGCCGTCCTTCCACAGGTTCTTGACGAAAGTGATCCAGATGAACCAGCTCCACACACCGAAGGCGAGCAGGAACCAGGAGACCGGGCGGCTGAGCTTCATGCGTTCAGTATCGCGAGCCTCCCTTCCGCACCGCCGCCGGGGTGGGGAGACCGGACCGCCCCAGCCGCACACGGCACAGCCCACCTCGGCGGAGACGTCCACAGCGGCGCCCTGTACGTTCTCGTCCGTGCCTGCCGTAAAAAAGACCGCCTTGTTGGTCACTTCCGTCGCATTGCTCACCATGTCGACCACGGCTCCCGCGTGGGCGGACGACAAACCGGGAGGCGAGAAGAAGCCCAAGCCGCCGGCTTCCATGTCGACGGTCGGCGGCGCCAAGCTCGGCGAGCCGGGCACCCAGGTGAGCCTGAAGGCGGGCGCTCCCGTCCTCCCCAAGGACCTGTCGGCGCGCTCCTGGATGGTCTCCGACGCCGAGACGGGCGAGGTGCTCGCCTCGCACAACTCGCACTGGCGGCTTGCCCCGGCGAGCACCCTGAAGATGCTCTTCGCGGACACGGTCCTGCCGAAGTTCCCCAAGACGCAGAAGCACAAGGTCGAGCTCTCCGACATGGCGGGCATCGGCGCGGGCAGCAGCATGGTCGGCATCAAGGAGAACGAGACGTACACGGTCCACGACCTGTGGCTCGGCGTCTTCCTGAAGTCGGGCAATGACGCGGTGCACGTCCTGTCGGCGATGAACGGCGGTGTCCCGCAGACCGTCAAGGACATGCAGTCGCACGCCGAGGAGCTGCAGGCCCTGGACACGCACGTGGTCAGCCCGGACGGCTACGACGAGAAGGGGCAGGTCTCCTCCGCGTACGACCTGACGCTGTTCGCCCGCTCCGGGCTGCAGAAGAAGGACTTCCGCGAGTACTGCTCGACGGCCACCGCCAAGTTCCCCGGTGAGACCACGAAGGTCAAGAAGGGCAAGGACAAGGGCAAGAAGAAGCGCGGGTCCTTCGAGATCCAGAACACCAACCGGCTCCTCACGGGTGACTACGGCCTCGACCCCTACAAGGGCATCGCGGGCGTCAAGAACGGCAGCACGACGAACGCGGGCAACACCTTCACCGGTGTCGCGGAGCGCAACGGCAAGGTGCTGCTCGTGACCGTCATGAACCCCGACTCCGGTGAGCAGCACGCGGTCTACAAGGAGACCGAGCGGCTCCTCGACTGGGGCTTCAAGGCCTCCGGCAAGGTCGAGCCGGTGGGCGAACTGGTCGCTCCGAAGAGTGCCGGTACGGGCAGCGGCAAGGGCGCTCCCGGCGCGGGCAAGGGCGGGTCGGACTCGTCGAAGAACGTGGCGCACGCCTCCGCCAAGGAGTCGGGCGGCGGTGCCGGCGTCGCGCTCGGGATCGCGGCCGGTGTCCTCGCGCTGATCGCCGCCGGATGGTTCGTGATCAGCCGCCGGCTGCCGCTGCCGAAGAGCCGCCGCTGACCTCGCCCTGTTCGTCTTCTCGTCGCTGCTTCCGCGTCGCCGTCCAGGCGGCGCAGAACAGCAGGAGTTTCGCGGTGAAGTTGATCCACAGGAGCAGCGCGACGGGCACTCCGAAGGCTCCGTACATGCTCTTCGTGGCGACGCCCTTCATGTAGCCGCCGAGCAGCAGCTTGAGCAGCTCGAATCCGGCCGCGCCGATCAGACCGGCGGTGATCAGGTGCCGTCGGGGCGGCTGGACGCCCGGCAGCAGTGTCAGGACGTAGAGCAGCAGCAGGAAGTCCGCGAGGACGGCGATGGCGAACGCGATCACCTGCAGCAGCAGCCCGCCCCAGCCGTCCTCGGAGATCCCGATGAGGTCGGCGCTCCAGCCGACGGCGGTCGACGCGAGGGTCGACGCCACGACGGACGCGAGGCCCGCGCCGCCGAGTCCGATGAGCACCCCGGCGTCCTTGATCTTGCGCATGACGGGGTTCTCGTCGGTGTCCTCCAGCTCCCAGACGACCCGCAGGCACTCCCTTATCGAGCCGACCCAGCCGATGCCGGTGAAGAGCAGCAGGGCGCCCGCGATGAGCCCGACGGTGCCCGCGTTGGCGACCAGGGCGTCCAGGTTCAGCTGCTCGGAGATGCCGGGGACCTGCTTGGAGATGCTGTCCTCGAGCTTGTTCTGCTGGCTCTTGGAGAGTGTCGCGGCGGCGACCGCGGCGGCGACGGTGATCAGTGGGAAGAGCGCGAGGAAGCTGATGAACGTCATCGCCGCGGCGAGGCGCGTCCAGTGCACGTTGTCGAGCCGCTCGTACGCGCTCCACGCGTGCGTGCGCATCAGGCGCTCCACCAGGGGCCCGATGCCGGGGAGCTTTTTCAGCCAGTCCATGATGCCTCCCTGCCCGTTGTGCGGAAGACCAAGGTCCGGGTACCCCAGAAGCGCAGAACCGTGGCGAGTGCCATGCCGACTCCCGCCCCGGAGATGGTGTCCGCGCGCTGTGAGGTGAGGCCGAGGCCGTAGTGGGACACCGCGATGCAGAGCAGCTGCACCATTGCGCCGGCGATGTTGACGGCGAAGAAGATGCCGTACTGCCGAAGGCGCGAGACGCCCGCCGCCTCGCGCCGCCGGTAGGTGCCGAGCGCGTTGCCCGCGTAGGCGACCGTGCAGCCGGCCACGAAGGACAGCGCCTTGGCGGTCAGCGGGTCGAGGCCTGCGGGGCCGCGCAGCCAGACGAAGAGGCCGAGGTCGACGGCGTACGCACAGATCCCGGCGGCGGCGAAGCCGAGCAGTTCGGGGCCCATGGCCCGGAGCCGCTCCCTGAGGGCGCTCACCAGTCGGCGACCGCGAGGGCGTACATCGCGATCCACACCAGGCCGATGACGGCCAGCGCACGGTCGCGCAGGACGACGTCCTCGGGCTCGCCCGCCGTGCCCCGGTCGGCGAAGACGGCGTAGCGCAGGACGGCGAGGACGAAGGCGGCCATCGACAGCTGCCGCCAGGGCAGCAGGCCGTTCGCGGTACCGCCGCTCTCCATGGCCCACAGGCAGTACGCGAGGACGGCGACCCCGGCGGCGAGCTGCCAGACGAAGCGGAGGTAGCCGGTGGTGTATTCGGTGAGCAACGCGCGCGTGGCGCCTGCTTTTCCTGACATCTGCACGGCTTCGGAGTAGCGCTTGGCGGCGACCATGAAGAGGGCGCCGAAGCCCGTGGTGATCAGGAACCAGCGTGAGAGCGGGATGTCGAGTGCCACTCCCCCGATCATCGCCCGCATCAGGAAGCCCGTGGTGACGACGGCGAGGTCGACGACCAGGATGTGCTTGAGGCTGACGCAGTAGGCCAGTTGCATCACTACGTAGGCGCCGAGCAAGCCCGCGGTCAGGGGTGTGCAGAACGCGGCGGCGGCCAATGGCGCGAGCACGGCGAGCAGCCCGCCGACGGCGTACGCGACCGTCACCGGCACCTGCCCGGCGGCGACCGGTCTGCGGCACTTGGTGGGGTGTGCGCGGTCGGCATCGGCGTCGCGCGCGTCGTTGATGAGGTAGACGGCGGACGCGGCGGCCGTGAACAGTGCGAACACCAGGACGAGTTGGACGAGCGAGTGGCGCGAGAAGAGTTCACCCGCGGCGGCGGGTGCCGCGACGACCAGGACGTTCTTCACCCACTGGCGGGGGCGCGCGGTCTTCAGGAGCCCGAGCGGCAGGGCCAGCGAGCCGGTGCCGGACGGCCGGGGCGGCCGGGGGCGTTCGAGCAGGGCGGTGCGGTCAGCCATGCGCGCGGCTCCCGTTCATCCAGGCGGAGCCCACGCGCGCGGTGAGGGCGCCGAGGGCCGCCCCGGCCGCCACGTCGCTCGGGTAGTGGACGCCGACGACCATCCGCGAGACGCACATCGCGGCGGCGAGCGGCGGGACGACGCGGGCTCCCAGAGGACTCAACGCGCCGTACGCCACGGTGGCCGCGGCGGCCGAAGTGGCGTGCGAACTGGGGAAGGAGTGCCGGCCCGCGGTCCTGACGAGGGGCTCCGTGCCCGTGTCAGCGCCGGGACGCGGACGCCGTACGACGCGTTTGACGCCCATGCTGGCCAGGTGCGCGGCGGCGGTCAGTGCCGTGGCGCGCAGCCACATGCCGCGCCGTTCGCGGTCGACCGCGGCGCCCGCGAGCCCCGCGACGATCCAGAGGGCGCCGTGCTCGCCGGTCCAGGACAGGGCCCGTGCGGCGGCGGCCACGCGCGCGTCGGAGCCGCAGTCGCGCAGGGCCGACAGCAGCCGGTGGTCCATGTCGTGCATGTGGCCTCCTTCTCCGGGGACTTCAAGGACCTGACCTCCCGACTCTTCTAGGCGACCTCTCAATATTTACGGCAATATACGACGACACTCCATCAATCACCCATTTCGGTGAGAGCTCTGACGAATATGGGCAAACTGCCCTTGCTCGGACGATACGGTCACGTGTATGCCTGCCGACTCCGCTCCGCCCGCCGACCCCGCGACCGCGACGGCGCCCGAGGCCGCACCCCTGGCGCCGTTCGTGTCCGTGTCGGGCTGGGGACGCACCGCCCCGTCCACCGCCCGTCTGATCCGCCCCCGTTCGCCCGAGGAGGCCGTGGCGGCCCTCCAGGCGTGCGGGGAGCGCGGAGGCATCGCCAGAGGCCTTGGGAGGGCGTACGGGGACGCCGCACAGAACGCCGGCGGCGCGGTACTCGACATGACCGGCATGGACCGCGTGCACGCCATCGACGCCGACGCGGGCACCGTCCTGTGCGACGCCGGGGTCTCCCTGCACCGCCTGATGGAAGTCCTGCTCCCGCTCGGCTGGTTCGTGCCGGTCACTCCGGGGACCCGCTATGTGACCGTGGGCGGCGCGATCGGCG
Organism: Streptomyces sp. NPDC002853; assembly: GCF_053591915.1. Classification (NCBI taxonomy): domain Bacteria; kingdom Bacillati; phylum Actinomycetota; class Actinomycetes; order Kitasatosporales; family Streptomycetaceae; genus Streptomyces; species Streptomyces sp. NPDC002853. The sequence goes on from NZ_JBSFUS010000003.1 coordinate 669,580, forward strand.
CGGACATCCACGGCAAGAACCACCACGGCTCCGGGTCCTTCTCGCGCCACGTGATGGCCGTCGAACTGCTCACCGCCGACGGCACGGTGCAGGCGGTCGAGCGCGGCACCCCCCTGTTCGACGCGACGGCGGGCGGCATGGGCCTGACCGGCGTGATCCTCGCCGCGACGCTGCAACTGCAGCCGGTCGAGACCTCGTTGATGACGGTGGACACGGAGCGCGCCACCGACCTGGACGACCTGATGGCCCGCCTCACCGCCACCGACCACCGCTATCGCTACTCCGTGGCGTGGATCGACCTCCTCGCGCGGGGGGCGTCGATGGGCCGCTCGGTGCTCACACGCGGCGATCACGCTCCCCTGGACGCCCTCCCGCCACGCGCGCGTAGAGCCCCGCTCACGTTCCGCCCCGGGCAACTGCCCCCCGCCCCGCGCTTCCTGCCCGACGGGCTGCTCGGCCGCAGGTCGGTGGGGCTCTTCAATGAGCTCTGGTACCGCAAGGCGCCCCGCTCGCGCGTGGGCGAACTCCAGAAGATGTCGACGTTCTTCCACCCCCTGGACGGCGTCCCGCACTGGAACCGCGTGTACGGCCGCGGCGGATTCGTGCAGTACCAATTCGTCGTCGGATACGGCAAGGAAGAGGCCCTGCGGCGCATCGTGCGACGCATCTCGGAGCGCGGCTGCCCGTCCTTCCTCGCCGTGCTGAAGCGCTTCGGAGAGGGCGATCCGGGCTGGCTCTCCTTCCCGATGCCCGGCTGGACCCTCGCCCTGGACATCCCGGCAGGACTGCCGGGGCTCGGCGCCTTCCTCGACGACCTCGACGAGGAGGTCGCTGCCGCCGACGGCCGCGTCTACCTGGCCAAGGACTCCCGCCTGCGGCCGGAGATGCTCGCCGCGATGTATCCGAAGCTCGACGACTTCCGCGCGCTGCGGGCCGACCTCGACCCGCGCGGCGTGTTCCGCTCGGACCTCTCGCGCCGCCTCGCCCTCTAGCAACTCCAGGAGTTGGTCCCATGAAGGACGCCTTCGGCACCCCCCAGTCCCTGCTCGTACTCGGCGGCACCTCCGAGATCGGCCTCGCCACGGCCCGCCGTCTGGTCGCGCGGCGCACCCGTACCGTGTGGCTGGCCGGGCGGCCGTCCCCGGGCCTGGAGACGGCCGCAGCGGGCCTGCGCGACATGGGTGCGGACGTCCGCACCGTCGCCTTCGACGCGCTCGACTCCGAGTCGCACGAGGCCACCCTCGGGAAGATCTTCGCCGAGGGCGACATCGACATGGTCCTGCTGGCCTTCGGCATCCTCGGTGACCAGGCACGCGACGAGGACGAGCCGCTGTCGGCGGTGCGGGTCGCGCAGACGAACTACACCGGGGCGGTCTCGGCCGGGCTGGTGTGCGCGCGCTCGCAGCAGGCCCAGGGGCACGGCTCCCTGGTGGTGCTCTCCTCGGTCGCCGGCGAACGCGCCCGCCGCTCGAACTTCATCTACGGGTCGAGCAAGGCGGGCCTCGACGCCTTCGCCCAGGGCCTGGGCGACGCGCTGCACGGCACGGGGGTGCACGTGATGGTCGTCCGGCCCGGCTTCGTGCGCTCCAAGATGACGGCGGGCCTGGAGGAGGCACCCATGGCCACCACTCCGGAAGCGGTCGCCGAGGCCATCGAGACGGGGCTGCGGCGGCGCTCGGAGACGGTGTGGGTGCCGGGCGCGCTGCGAGTGGTCATGTCGGCACTGCGGCACGTGCCGCGGACGGTGTTCCGGCGGCTTCCGGTGTGAGGCTCCTCGGGGGCGCCGGTCAGCGGGCGGGCAGCGTGCCGTGCGCGGCGGGGGCCGCCGCCTGCGGAGGAACGACCGGGCCGCCACCGCCGAAGGCGAACTCGCGCAGCTTGCGCCACACGCCGTCCGCGCCCTGCTCGTAGAGCGCGAAGCCGGTGCAGGGCCACTCGGCCTCGTACTCGGAAAGCTCCGCGTACGCCCGGTCCATGGCCTCTTCGGAGATGCCGTGCGCCACCGTGACGTGCGGGTGGTACGGGAACTGCAGCTCGCGCGCGATGGGCCCGGACGCGTCCCGCACCCGCTCCTGAAGCCAGCCACAGGCCGACCCGCCCGCCACCACCTGGACGAAGACGACGGGCGACAGCGGCCGGAACGTGCCCGTCCCGGAGAGCCGCATCGGGAAGGGGCGCCCGGCGGCCGCGACGGCCCCCAGGTGCGCCTCCACGGCGGGCAGCGCCGCCGCGTCCACCAGGGTCGGCGGCAGCAGCGTGACGTGGGTGGGGATGCCGTGTGCCGCGGGGTCCCCGAAGCCCGCGCGCCGCTCCTGGAGCAGGCTGCCGTGAGGCTCCGGGACCGCGATCGACACACCGATCGTTACGGTCCCCACGTCGTACTCCTGTCGGTCGGGTGGCGGGCAGAGGGCGCTGTTGTGTTTGGCGTGGTGCAGGGGACTGTGTGGCTCAGTGCTTGGCGGGCAGGAGGCCCACCTTGTCGTACGCCTGCGCGAGGGTCTCCGCGGCGACGGCACGCGCCTTCTCCGCACCCTTGGCCAGGATCGAGTCGAGCGTCTCCGGGTCGTCCAGGTAGGCCTGGGTCCGGTCCCGGAAGGGCGTCACGAAGTCGACCATGACGTCGGCGAGGTCAGTCTTCAGCGCACCGTAGCCCTTGCCGGCGTACTTCTGCTCCAGTTCCGGGATACCGGTACCGGTGAGCGTGGAGTAGATCGTGAGGAGGTTGCTGACACCCGGCTTGTCCACCGTGTCGTACCGCACGACCGTGTCGGTGTCGGTGACCGCGCTCTTGACCTTCTTCGCGGTGGCCTTGGGCTCGTCCAGGAGGTTGATCAGGCCCTTCGGGGTGGACGCCGACTTGCTCATCTTGATCGACGGGTCCTGAAGGTCGAAGATCTTGGCCGTCTCCTTGAGGATGTACGCCGCCGGGACGGTGAACGTCTCGCCGAAGCGGCCGTTGAAACGCTCCGCGAGGTCGCGGGTCAGCTCGATGTGCTGGCGCTGGTCCTCACCGACCGGGACCTGATTGGCCTGGTAGAGCAGGATGTCCGCGACCTGCAGCACGGGGTACGTGAAGAGGCCCACGGAGGCGCGGTCCGCGCCCTGCTTGGCCGCCTTGTCCTTGAACTGCGTCATGCGCGACGCCTCGCCGAAGCCCGTGAGGCAGTTCATGATCCAGCCGAGCTGGGCGTGCTCGGGGACGTGGCTCTGGACGAAGAGCGTGCAGCGCTCCGGGTCGAGACCGGCGGCCAGGAGCTGGGCGGCGGCGAGCCGGGTGTTGGCACGGAGCTCGGCCGGGTCCTGCGGGATCGTGATCGCGTGCAGGTCCACCACCATGTAAAACGCGTCGTGGGACTCCTGCAGCGCCACCCACTGGCGGACCGCGCCAAGGTAGTTGCCGAGGTGGAACGAGCCTGCGGTGGGCTGGATTCCGGAGAGCACGCGAGGACGATCAAGGGCCATGGAGCCATTCTCTCAGGTGTCTCTCATTGCTCGGAAACAGCCATGTGACGGGTGTGCCGCGATCTTGTCCCGCGGCCGTGTCCCACCCGCCCGGATCCGGTCCTCGCGAATGCGGAACCGATCACGTCCGGCCGGTGTATCAAGAGTGTGAGGGCACAGGGGGAGGTCCTGGAGGGGGGCCGCGTCGTCGACGAGGGTGCGGTGATCGCACGTGTGCGCGCCGGGGAGGCGGAGGCGTACGCGGAACTGGTGCGCGCCTTTACCGGGGTCGCGCTCAGGGCGGCCGTGGCACTCGGGGCGGGAGCGGACGCGGAAGACGTGGTGCAGCAGGCCTTTTTCAAGGCGTACTGCTCCTTGGGGCGGTTCAGGGACGGTTCGGCGTTCAAGCCGTGGCTGCTCTCGATCGTCGCCAATGAGACGAGGAACACAGTGCGTTCGGCGGTCCGGCAGCGGTCGCTCGTCGGACGTGAGGCGGCACTCGCGGAGGCGGAGCCGCTGATACCGGAATCGGCGGACCCGGCGGTCGCGGCGCTGCGGGACGAGCGCCGGGCGGCCTTGCTCGCCGCGCTCGACCGGCTGAGCGAGGAGCACCGCCTGGTCGTCACGTACCGCTATCTCCTGGAGATGGACGAGGCGGAGACGGCCCAGGCGCTTGGCTGGCCGCGGGGCACGGTGAAGTCCCGGCTGAACCGCGCGCTGCGCAAGCTGGAGCGCATCCTGCCGCAGGGGCCGGAAGGAGGTGCCGGGCATGAGTGAGCGGGACGACGATCAGGACAGTCGAGGCGAAGGTCGCGGCGGTGGCGGCGCCGGGCGGGCCAGAGGCAGCGATGCCCGGCGGCTTCCCGAGGAGTTGCGGTCGCTCGGCCGATCCCTCGATCCGCCAGGGGTCTCCGGCGCGACGATGGCCGAGCGGGTCATCGCTCAGATCATCGCGGAATCGGCGCCGACCCCGGTCGCCGAGCCGCCGGGGCTCCTTTCCCGGCTGCGGTCGTGGCTGCGGGCGCGCCGGAGGATCCTGACGGCGGCGCTGTGCGGGCTTCTGACGGCGGCGGTGCTCACGCCGCCGGTGCGGGCCGCGGTCTTCGAATGGTTCGACTTCGGCGGGGTCGAGGTGCGGTATGACCCGTCGGCGACTCCGCCGACCGAAGCGGGCGTGCCGGGATGCGGTGCCGGGGTCAGCCTGTCCGAGGCCGAGCGGCGGGCCGGGTTCGTGCCTGCGGTGCCGGACGCCCTGGGCACGCCGGACGCCGTGGCGGTGACGCGGGAGCCGGGCGCGCGCGTCGTGGTCACCCTGTGCTGGCGCGACGGGGCCCGGACGATACGGCTCGATGAGTTCGGGGCACGGCTCGACCCGAGCTTCAGCAAGAGGGTGACGGAGTATCCCGAGTGGGTCGAGGTCGGCCCTGAGACGGGGCTGTGGTTCCCGCGCCCCCATCGGCTCACGTTCTGGATGGTGGAGGGCGACGGCGACCGATGGACGCGGTCCGAACGCACGGCGGGTCCGACGCTCCTGTGGACGCACGGCCCGAAGCTCACGCTGCGCCTCGAGGGCGTGGCGTCCAAGGAGCGGGCCCTGGAGATCGGGACATCAGTTTCAGTCGGTCCGGGCGAACAGGGAACCCGCGGGGCTCGGGCGGTGTACCAGAAGTGACGCGGTGCGGACGGATCGTGCCGGAGAGCGACTGGGGGATCGACATGCGGATGCGGACGGCAAGGGCAGTGTGCGGGTCGGTGGCGGGGTTCGCGGCCACGCTGGCGCTGGTGGTGGCGGGAGCGCCGCAGGCGGTGGCGGGAGGGTCGACGAGCGTCCTCGTGGTCGCGCCGGAGAGCGGGCAGAGCACGGCGCTCTACAGGACCGCCAAGGAGTATGCGGCGCTGGAGGAGTCACTCGGGTACCTCGGCGCCGACATGGGCAAGGGCCAGCGCGAGCAGCCACCCGGCCTGGCCATGAGCGACGGACGGCGTCAGGTCACGGTGACGTGGATGGCCCACGACGTGCAGCCGTGGCGGGTGGACCGGGCTTACCCGATGGCCACCGGCTCCAGGAACAACGCCGACGGCAACGACAGCAACGACAGCAAGGGCGCCGATGTGGTGTGGATCCACACCGCGACGGACGTCGCGTCCATGAAGGGCGTCTGGCACAAGGCGAAGGACCCGGCGCGTCTGACGGCGCTGTTCAAGAAGCTCGGGGTCCTGGGGCCGCCGTCGGACAAGGGCGGACACGCGATATCGCCGGGGGCGGACTCGTCCCCGCCACCGACGCCCGCCTCGGGGGCTGAAGCCGGGCGGACCGCCGCGGGTGGCGGGGCCGATGTCACGCCGGGTGACGGCGGCACGGACTGGTGGTGGGCGATACCGGGCGCCGCGGCGGGCGCCGCAGGGGCGCTGCTGCTGCGGGGGCCTCTTGCCGGGCGCCGTCCCCTCCTTGCGTCACTGCGGGGGCGGAGGCCTCATGAAGGCGAGCCGCGGCAGGAGTTGAGGGACCTGTGAGGGCTGCGGCCACCCCCGGCCGGTGAGACGGCCGGGGCGGGCGACAGTCCGGGCAGGCTGCCCGGGCCGACGGGTCAGTGAGCCGGTAGGCCCGGTGCCGGGTGGGTGGACATCAGATGGGCGACGGTGGGCGTGTGCTCGGTCCCGGGACCGCGGGAGGTGAGGGATGTGCGGGAGGTGCGGGAAGGGGTGTCGATGGGGGCTGCTTTGATCGAGCAACGCCGAGAGCCTGGGGGGGAGGGCGACACCTCGACCGTTCTGCCTCGGGCGGCTTCCGCGGGGTCCGTTCCCCGTGCGCCAGTCGCCGTGCTGTCAGGGCCAGTGCATCGGGCACGCCGGGTCGGAAGGTTTCTTCGTCCACGATCCGAGCGACGATAGAAATTGGGCGCCACACCCGCCCCAAGCCGCAGGACGAACGGAGACCCCGTGTCGACTACCGAAAAGTTCATCACCTCGGCCGAAGCGCACAGCGCGCACAACTATCACCCGCTGCCCATCGTGGTCGCATCGGCGGAGGGTGCCTGGATGACGGACGTCGAGGGGCGCCGCTATCTCGACATGCTGGCCGGGTACTCGGCGCTGAATTTCGGGCACGGCAACCGCCGCCTGATCGACGCCGCCAAGGCGCAGCTGGAGCGGGTGACACTCACCTCGCGGGCCTTCCACCACGACCGGTTCGCCGACTTCTGTACACGGCTCGCGGAGCTGTGCGGCAAGGAGATGGTGTTGCCGATGAACACCGGGGCGGAAGCGGTGGAGACGGCCGTGAAGACCGCCAGGAAGTGGGGGTATCAGGTCAAGGGCGTGCCCGACGGGCGGGCGAAGATCGTCGTCGCGCGCGACAACTTCCACGGGCGGACCACGACCATCGTCAGCTTCTCGACGGATCAGGAGGCGCGGGCGGACTTCGGCCCGTACACACCAGGTTTCGAGATCGTGCCGTACGGCGATCTGACGGCGATGCGGGCCGCGGTCACGGAGAACACCGTGGCCGTGCTCCTGGAGCCGATCCAGGGGGAGGCCGGGGTCCTGGTGCCCCCGGCCGGGTATCTGGCGGGCGTACGGGAGTTGACGCGGGAGCGGAACGTCCTCTTCATGGCGGACGAGATCCAGTCGGGGCTCGGCAGGACGGGCAGGACGTTCGCGTGCGAGCACGAGGGCGTGGTGCCGGACGTGTACATCCTGGGCAAGGCGCTGGGCGGGGGCGTGCTGCCGGTGTCCGCGGTGGTGGCGGACGCGGATGTGCTGGGGGTGTTCAAGCCGGGAGAGCATGGGTCGACGTTCGGCGGCAATCCGCTGGCGTGCGCGGTGGCGCTGGAGGTCGTGGCGATGCTGGGCTCGGGCGAGTACCAGCAGCGGGCCACCGAGCTCGGCGAGCATCTGCACGCCGAGCTGGCACTCCTCGCCGGTACGGGCGCGGTGACGCAGGTGCGGGGCCGCGGACTGTGGGCGGGCGTCGACATCGAGCCGTCGCACGGCACGGGCCGCGAGATCTCCCAGAAACTGATGGACCGGGGTGTGCTGGTCAAGGACACGCACGGGTCGACGATCCGGATCGCTCCCCCGCTGGTGATCAGCAAGGAGGATCTGGACTGGGGACTCGACCAACTGCGGGCCATGCTGGCGTAGTTCAGGGAGGGATGGCGCCTGACGCCGGCCGCCGGTGTCAGCGCTTGGTGCCGACACCGCCGAACATGGCGACGTCCTCGACCCCGGCCGCTGTCTCCGTGCGCCAGCGGTTGCACGAGACCACTCCGGGTTCGAGGAGCTCCAGGCCGTCAAAGAAACGCACCACCTGCTCGGGCGTGCGCTGCGTCAGCTTGGGGGTGCCGTTCTCGTTCCAGAACGCCACTGCTTCGTCCACGTCGGGCATCTGCGGGCTGGTGATCGTGTGCGAGAGGACCAGGTGGCTGCCGGCCGGGAGCGCGTCGAGCAGGCGGCGCACGATGCCGTACGCCTCGGAGTCGTCGTCGATGAAGATGACGACTCCGAGCAGCATCAGCGCGACCGGCTGGTCGAAGTCCAGTGTCTTGGCGGCGTGTTCGAGGATCGTGTCGACGTTGCGCAGGTCCTCGTCGAGGTAGTCGGTCCTGCCCTCGGGGGTGCTGGTGAGGAGGGCGCGCGCGTGGGTGAGGACCAGCGGGTCGTTGTCGACGTAGACGACGCGGGTCTCGGGGGCGATCCGCTGGGCGACCTCGTGGGTGTTGTCGGCGGTCGGCAGCCCGGTGCCGATGTCGAGGAACTGCCGGATTCCGCACTCGGTCACCAGGTGGCTCACAGCGCGCCCGAGGAACTGCCGGTCGGCCAGCGCGTAGGCACCGATGCCGGGGTGCAGCGTGCGGATCTGGTCTCCGGCGGCCTGGTCGACGGGGTAGTTGTCCTTGCCCCCGAGCCAGTAGTTCCAGATGCGGGCCGTGTGAGGCTGCGTGGTGTTGATCCTGCTGTCGGTCATGTGCGCGGTCGCCTCCGAGTCCGTCGTCGAACAACGGGCAGCGTACTCGGGCGACTTGAGCGACGGGTGGGCCGCCTCGGTCGGTCGGGCCTGCGGCTGCGTTGGCGGGTCTTTGCGTGGACTGGTCTCTGTGTTGACCGGCTCTGTGCTGCCCGGCTCTGTGTTGACCGGCTTCAGAGGATTACGTGCGGGAGGAATCTCGCGTACTCGTCCGTGATCAGGCCCGTCGACTCCCGGATGCCCAGTCCCGCCGCCTCGTCCTCGACGACCCATGCTCCGAGCACCACACGGTTGCCGTCGAAGTCGGGCAGGGGTGCCAACTCCTGGTAGCAGCAGACGTCCTCGCGTACCAGGGGTTCGGCGCCCGGTGGGTGGACCGTGACTCCGGCGCCTTCGCGGCCGAGGAGGGGCTTGGCGACGTAACCCCGCTCGGAGGCCAGCTCCCGGGGGCCGTCCAGGTAGGCGGGCAGGAGGTTGGGGTGGCCGGGGTAGAGCTCCCAGAGGACGGCGAGCAGCGCCTTGTTGGAGAGGAGCATTTTCCAGGCGGGCTCGATCCACAGCGTGGAGCCGGTGCCGCCGCCGTTGTCCAGGGTCTCCAGGACGTGCGGGGCGAAGCGGTCCGTGGTCAGCCACTCCCACGGGTAGAGCTTGAAGCAGCTGCGGATGAAGCCGAGCTTCTTGTCGACGAAGCGCCGCGAGAGCCGGTCCCAGCCGATGTCCTCCATGGAGATCGCCTCGGTGTCGAGCCCGGCCTGCTGTGCGGTCTCGCGCAGGTACGCGACCGTCATCAGGTCCTCGCCGAGTTCGTCGCCCGCGGAGTGCGCGAAGTACAGCGGGCCGCCGGGCGGGAGCAGTGACGCCTGCTTCTTCCAGGCGTCCACGAGGCGCTCGTGGAGGGAGTTCCACTGGTCGGCGCCCGGGAAGCGCTCCTCCATCCAGAACCACTGGGGGCTCGCGGCCTCGACCAGCGAGGTGGGGGTGTCGGCGTTGTACTCCAGCATCTTGGCCGGGCCGCCCCTGCCGTCGTAATGCAGGTCGAAGCGGCCGTAGAGGGAGGGAAGTTCGGTACGCCGGCGCCATGCCTCGATGACCGCGTCCGCCACTCGGGGGTCGGTGATGCCGAGATCGGCGAGGCGCCCCTGCGTGACGATGTGCTCGGCAGCCGCGAGGCACATCGCGTGCAGTTCCTCGACGACCTCCTCCAGGGCCTCGACCTCGGGGAGCGTGAACGCGTAGTAGGCGGACTCGTCCCAGTAAGGGCGGAGTGAGTCGTCGGGGTAACGGGTGAGGGGGTAGATGAGCCCCTGATCCTCGACCGTCTGCTGCCAGCCGGGGCGGGGGGTGATGGTGTGGCGTTCCATGGCCTCGGTCTCGGCTCTCGGGTCTCAAGTGGCGGGCCCGAGCCGCGGGTCGCGGGCCTCGAGCCTCGGGTGGGGGGGTCGCGGATGGTGGGCCTCGGGTCGCGGGCCTCAGGTTGGGTGCCTCGGTGGCGGGTCGGGGGCCTCGGATCGCGGCTCGCGGGCCTCAAGTCGCCGGCCTCAGGTGGCGGGTCGAGGACCTCAGGCCTCGGGTCGCTGGTCTCGGCCCGCGGGTCACGGCCCGCGGGTCACGGCCCGCGGGTCACGAGTCGCGGGTCACGAGTCGCTGGTGGCGTGCCTCGGGGCTCGCTCGTTTCCGGATCAGCCGCCGCCGCTGCCGCTGCCCGAGCAGCCGAAGCCGTCGCGGTCGACGGCCTCGCTGCGGCTGAAGGTGCCGTAGTCGGCGTGGCGGCCGTCGATGTCCGCGTCGTAGTACCAGTCGGCGTCCATGCGGCCGGACTTGCCGGCTCCGGTGCCCGTGCCCGACCCGGTGCCGTACGAACTGCCGCTGCTGTTGCGTCCCTTGCCGTACGAGGAGGACGAACCGGCGCCGCTCTTGCAGTTCTTGTCGGCAACGATCTTGTAGCCGGTGAGAAGGTCGTAGCTGTCGCGGTCCACGCACCGCCTGTCCGGCTCCGAACCGCACGAGGTCAGGGCCGCCGCGAGGACGCCCATCCCGCCGAGTACGACCGTGCTGGACCGCAGCTTTCGCCGCGGGGCCTTCCGTTCTTCCCGCTGCTCCGTCCGCTCCGACCGCGGCTCCGTCTGCCGCTCCGTCTGCCGCTCGGTGCGCTGCTCGGTCCGCTGCTCCGGTGCCATCCGCACTTCCGCTCCCCCGTTGTCGTACGCGATCGGCGATCAGCGTAGGTAAGGGGGCCCACGTCGTGCCAACCGGCTCAGCCGAATCCCTCTCCCCTACAGTCACTTCGTGTCTCTTGGGATGATTTGCGCACTCGGTTCAGCGGTCTGCTTCGGCACGGCCTCCGTCTTTCAGGCCATCGCCGCCCGCGCCACCGCGCCGGGCACCGGCTCCGGGGTCGACCCCGCGCTGCTGCTGCGCGCGGTGAAGCAATGGCGGTACGTCGTGGGGCTCGGGCTCGACGGGCTCGGGTTCCTGCTGCAGATCGTGGCGCTGCGCTCCATCCCGATCTACGCCGTCGGTGCCGCGCTCGCCGCGAGCCTCGCCGTCACGGCGGTGGTGGCGTCGCGGATGCTGCGGGTGCGGTTGAGCGGGGTGGAGTGGGCAGCGGTGGGGGTGGTGTGCGCGGGGCTCGCGATGCTGGGGCTCGCGTCGGGGGACGAGGGGGAGAGGACTGGGTCGACGACTCTGCGGTACGTGCTGCTTGGCGTGGCGGTGGGGGTGCTGCTCCTCGGCGCGGTGACCGGGCGGTTGTCCGGGCGGGGGCGGGCGCCGGCCCTGGGGCTCGGGGCCGGGCTCGGGTTCGGGGTGGTGGAGGTGGCGGTGCGGCTCATCGACGACGTCTCACCGGGGGCGTTGGTCCGGAACCCGGCCACCTACGCCTTGCTGGTGGGCGGGGGCGCGGCGTTCCTGCTGCTCACGTCCGCCTTGCAGCGGGGGTCGGTGACGACCGCCACCGCGGGGATGGTGATCGGGGAGACGGTCGGTCCGGCGGTGGTGGGGGTGGTGTGGCTCGGGGATCGGACTCGGAGCGGGATGGAGTGGGTGGCGGTGCTGGGGTTCGCGATTGCCGTGGCGGGAGCGCTCGCCTTGGCGCGGTTCGGGGAGGCCTCGGCGCCTGCGGAGGGCTCAACCGCAGAGGGCTCACCCGAGGGAAGTACCCGGTAGGGCGGGCCCTGCTGGACCCTCCCCATCCCGTGCCGGGCTTCGCGGTAGCCGTGGCGGGAGCGCTCGCCTTGGCGCGGTTCGGGGAGGCCTCGGCCCCTACGGAGGCCTCAACCGCAGAGGGCTCACCCGAGGGAAGTACCCGGTAGGGCGGGCCCTGCTGGACCCTCCCCATCCCGTGCCGGGCTTCGCGGTAGCCGTGGCG
>NZ_JBSFUS010000003.1:681451-698038 GCF_053591915.1 Streptomyces sp. NPDC002853
CCCTACGGAGGCCTCAACCGCAGAGGGCTCACCCGAGGGAAGTACCCGGTAGGGCGGGCCCTGCTGGACCCTCCCCATCCCGTGCCGGGCTTCGCGATTGCCGTGGCGGGAGCGCTCGCCTTGGCGCGGTTCGGGGAGGCCTCGGCGCCTGCGGAGGGCTCAACTGCGGAGGGCTCACCCGAGGGAAGCGCTCGGTAGGGCGGGCTCTGCTGGGCTTTCCCCGATCCCGCCCCTTCCACCGCCCATTCACCGCCCGTCCACCGCCCCTTCCACCGCCCCTTCCACCGCCCCTTCCCAAAACTGGGGCTCCGCCCCCCAAGCCCCCCAGACCCCGCTCCTCCAACGCCGGAGAAGCTGAAACCACAAGCCCTACGGCAACACCCTGCACAACGCCTCCAGCGCCCCCGCCCACCCATGGTCCGCCGGTGTTCCGTAGCCCACGACCAGTGCGTCCCGTTCCGGAGGGTGGGCCGCGGGGTGGCGGAAGCTGGACAGGCCCTGCACCGCCAGGCGTTGCCAGCTCGCCGCCTGGACCACCGTCCGTTCCGTACCCGGCGGGAGTTCAAGCACCGCGTGCAGCCCCGCCGCGATCCCCGTGGCCCGTACCTCCGGCGCCCGAGCGGCCAGCGCGGCGACCAGTTGGTCCCGTCGTCGGCGGTAGCGCAGCCGCGCGCTCCGGACATGGCGGTCGTACGCACCCGACGTGATGAACTCCGCGAGCGTCAGCTGGTCGAGCGCCCCGCAGGTCCATTCCGCGGCCCCCTTCGCCTCGACGACCTCGGCGGCGATCGGCGCGGGCAGCACCATCCAGCCGAGGCGGAGGCCGGGGGCCAGGGACTTGCTGGCCGTGCCGAGGTAGACCACGCGGTCGGGGTCGAGGCCCTGGAGCGCGCCCACCGGCTGCCGGTCGTAGCGGAACTCCCCGTCGTAGTCGTCCTCCAGGATCAGACCGCCCTCGCGCCGCGCCCAGTCGACGACGGCGGCACGCCGGTCGGGATGCAGCGGGACGCCCATCGGGAACTGGTGCGCGGGCGTCAGAAGCGCCACCTTGGCCGACCCGGACCCCAACTCGGCGGTGGACGTGCCCAGTTCGTCGATGGACAAGGGTCTTGTCCGCAGCCCTGCCCGCTTCAGCAGATCCCAGTGCACGTCCAGGCCGTACGACTCGACCGTCACCTCCCGCAGACCGCGGGCCCGCAGCACGCCTCCCAGCAGGCTCAGGCCCTGCGCGAACCCGGCGCAGATGACGATGCGGTCCGGGTCCGCGTGCACGCCGCGCGCCCGGGAGAGGTAGCCGGCGAGGGCGGTGCGCAGCTCGACGCGGCCGCGCGGGTCGCCGTAGCCGAGCGCGTCGTTCGGGGCGGTGGCCATGGCCCGGCGCGCGGCCTTGAGCCAGGCGGCACGCGGGAACGCCGAGAGGTCGGGGGTTCCCGGCATCAGGTCGTACGTCGGGCCGCCGGCGGCCCTGCGGCGCGGTGCGGGCTCCGCGGGGCGCGGCACGGAGCGTTCGGCGACGCGGGTGCCCGAGCCCTGGCGTGCGGTGAGCCAGCCCTCGGCGACGAGGTCCGCGTACGCGTCGGCGACGGTGTTGCGGGCGATGCCCAGGTCGACGGCGAGGGAGCGGGACGAGGGCAGGCGGGTGCCGGGAGCGAGCCTGCCGCCGCGCACCGCATCGCGCAGGGCGTCCGTGAGGCCCTTGCGTACGCCGGAGTGTGTCGCCTCTCCCCCGGTCTCCAGGTGCAGGTCGACGCCCAGAGTGGCCCACGATTCTTCCATGGGAATGGACCATACCTGTGGGCTATTCCCGCCGTACGGTCGATGTCATGACGACGAACCAGGACACCCCTGTACAGACGAACCAGCGCACCCCTGCACAGACGGACCAAGCCACCCCTGCACAGCCGCAGCCCAAGGAATACCTCCACGAGCACACCCCCCGCCTCGACTGGCACCAGCTCGCGCCCGACGTCTTCAAGGCGATGGTCAGGCTCGACGCGGCCGCCCGTAAGGGCGTCGACCCGGTGATCCTCGAACTGGTCAAGATCAGGGCCTCGCAGATCAACCACTGCGCGCTCTGCGTCGACATGCACAGCAAGGACGCCCTCGCGGCGGGCGAGAGCGTGGAGCGGATCATCCAGCTCAGCGCGTGGGAGGAGTCGCAGCACTTCTACACGGCCAAGGAGGTCGCCGCGATCGAGCTGGCCGAGGCGATCACCGTCCTGACGGACGGCTTCGTGCCGGACGCGGTGTACGACAAGGCGGCGGCCCTTTTCGAGGAGCAGGAGCTGACGCAGCTGATCGCTGCGATCACGGTGATCAACGCGTGGAACCGTTTCGGTGTCTCGACTCGGCAGGTCCCGGGCCACTACAAGGCCGGGGACCACAAGTGAGCGCTCGGACCACCCACCTCGACAAGGGCGTCGCCGGCGCGCTGTCCGCGCTGAGCGCGGCCGCGAAGAAGGGGCTCGGCGACCCGGTGCTCGCCGAGCTCGTGATGATCCGGGCCTCGCAGATCAACGCGTGTGCGTTCTGCCTCGACATGCATGTGGACATCGCCGTGAGGAACGGCGAGACGGCCAAGCGGATCGCCCTCCTCAACGCGTGGGCCGAGGCGGGTGAGCTGTTCAGCGAGCGGGAGCGGGTCGCTCTCGCGCTGACCGAGGCGGTCACGGTCCTGACGGACGGGTTCGTCCCCGACGAGGTCTACGAGGCGGCCGCCAAGCACTTCGGGGAGGCCGAACTCGCCCATCTCATCGGGGTGATCACCGTCATCAACAGCTGGAACCGGGTGATGGTCAGCCGCCGTATCGAGCCGGGAGGGTACGCGCCGTGAGCCTCGTGGACGACTTCCGCTCGCTGCACCACGGGCGGGCGCCCGGTGATCCGCTGGTCCTTCCCGGGCCGTGGGACGCGGCCAGTGCGCGGGTCTTCGTGGACGCCGGGTTCCCGGCCCTGGCGACGCCGAGCGCGGGGGTCGCGGCGTCGCTCGGGTACGCGGACGGTTCGGTGCCGCCGGAGGAGATGTTCGCCGCCGTGCGCAGGGTGGTGCGGTCGGTGTCCGTGCCGGTGTCCGCGGACATCGAGGACGGCTACGGGCTGCCGCCGAAGGAGCTGGTGGAACGGCTCCTGGAGACGGGCGCGGTCGGCTGCAATTTGGAGGATTCGTCGGGCGGCGCCCTGCGGGATCCGCGCGAGCAGGCGGACCGGCTCGCGGAGGTACGTTCCGTCGCGGGCGACCGGTTGTTCGTGAACGCCCGGGTGGACACGTTCGTACACGGCGACGGCGATCCGGCGCGGGCCATCGAGCGGGCACGGCTGTACGTCGAGGCGGGCGCGGACTGCGTCTATCCGATCCTCGCGCCGCCCGAGGTGCTCCCGCGGCTGCGGGCCGGCATCGAGGGGCCCGTCAACGTGGCGGCGAAGCCGGCGGGGCTGCCGACCGTGCGGGAGCTGGGTGAACTGGGCGCCACGCGGATCACGTTCGGGCCGGGTCTGCTGCACCGCGCGTCTGAGGCGCTGCGGGAGATCGCCGAGAGCCTGAACCCGCAGTAGACGCGGGCACGCGGAAACAGACGTGACGGTGCCGGGGTGTCCTTCGTGAAGGACACCCCGGCACCGTCATCGTCACACTGCTGCGATCAGCCTCCGGCTGCCGTCAGCGACGACGTCACTTCTTCGGGATCCACTTCTCCCACGTCGCCTTGTTGTCCTTGATCCACTTCTCGGCCGCTGCCTCGCCGGACATCTTGTCCTTGGCGATCGACATGGCGACCTCGTTCTGCTCCTCGGTCGTCCACTTGAAGTTCTTCAGGAACTCCGCGGCGTCGCCGCCGTCCTTGGCGAAGTCGGCGTTGAAGTACTTCTGCAGCGGGGTGTTGGCGTAACCGCACTCGGTCTTGGTCTCGGGCTCGTTGCAGCCCTCCTTGAACGGCGGGAGCTTCACCTCGACCATGTCCATGTCGGCGTTCGCCCACAGGGGCTCCCACCAGTAGCTGATGAAGGGCTCCTTGGCGGCGTACTTGCGCTGGATCTCCTTGATCTGCGCGGCCTCGTTGCCGGTGTCCTTGATCTTGAAGTTCAGCTTGTGGTTCTTGATCAGGAACTCGTCGTACGTGGTGTACGAGGGCGCCGCGCCGATGAACTCCCCCTTGTCACCGCTGCGGTTGCTCTTGAAGTCCTTGGCGAACTTGTTGAGGTTCTTGTAGTCCAGGATCTCCGGGTGCTTGTCCGCGTAGTACTTCGGCACGTACCAGCCGATGTGCCCGGTGACGCCCAGGTCGCCGCCCTTGACGACCGTCTTCTTCTGGTCGATGTAGAGCTTCTGCTTCTTGGGCTGGCCGTCCCAGTCCTCCAGGATCGCGTCGGCCTTGCCGTTGTTCAGGGCGTCCCAGGCGATCGGCTCGTCGAGCTGCTGGAGTTCGACCTTCTTGACGCCGACCTCGTCCTCGAGGAGCTTCTTGGCGACCTCGGCGTTGGCGCGCGCGCCGACCCACGAGGGGACCGTGATGGTGACCTCGTCGGCACCGCCCGAGGACTTCGTGTCGGCGGCGCCACAGGCGCTGAGCGCCACCATGGACGCGGCGCCGAGTCCGGCGAGGATCGAAGTGCGTATCCGCTTGCTGTAGTTCACGAGATTGTTCCCTTACGTAGCAGGAGAGCGGGGTCCGGAAGCGTACGTCAGCGCAGCGTGCGCGCCTTGACGTCGGCGCCGGGCTGGGAGATGCGGTCGAGCAGCAGACCGAGGCAGACGATGGCGATACCGGCGGTCAGACCGAGGCCGAGGTCACCCTTGGTGAGGCCCCTGACCACGTCCACGCCGAGCGCGCCGCCGCCGATCATGCCGCCGATGACGACCATGGACAGGACGAGGACGACGCCCTGGTTGAGGGCGACGAGCAGCGCGGGCCTGGCCAGCGGCAGCTGCACCTGCCGGAGCTGCTGGCCGGTGGAGGCGCCGAGCGAGCGGGCCGCCTCCAGGGCCGAGGGATCGATCTGGCGGATGCCCTGGGCCGTGATGCGGATGACGGCGGGCAGCGCGTAGATGACCGAGGCCACCGCGGCGGCCGCGGGGTTGGAGCCGAACAGCGCGATCATCGGGATGAGATAGATGAACGCCGGCAGGGTCTGCATGGTGTCGAGCACCGGCCGGATGCCGCGCTCCACCCAGGACACCCGGGCCGCGAGCACACCGATGGCGAAGCCCAGGATCAGCGTGACCACCAGCGCGGCGATCACCTGCGAGAGGGTGTCCATCGAGCGGCTCCACAGCCCCATCGCGCCGATCGCGGCGAGCGCGAGCACGACGGTGACCGCCGCGCGCCAGCGGCCCGCGAGGTAGGCGAGGACACCGGCCACCAGGATCACCGCCCACCACGGGGTGGCGAGCAGGGCGTCGAACAGCGGGTTGATGCCGTAGTCGATGAAGGCGTTCGCCCAGGTGAGGGTGCCGCCGATGACCGGGATGCCGGAACCGAGCTCGCGCTCGATCCAGCCGACGGCCTCGTTGATCGGCTGGGAGATGGAGACGACCCAGTTCTCGGGCCACTCCGTGCGGCCGAGCGCCTGGCCGAGCACGGCGGCGCCCGCCACCACGGCGGCCATGACGGCCCACAGGACGCGCGTGGCGAAGGCGCTGCGCGCGGGTGCCGCGTCGTCGACGCGTTCGCCGAACCCGGCGGTCGTGCGGTCAAGCCAGACGGCGATCAGCACGATCGCGATGCCGGCCGGTACCGCGAGGCCCACGTCGAGGGTGGAGATCGCGGTGAAGATCGGGTCGCCGAGACCGCCTGCGCCGACCACCGTCGCGAGCACGACCATCGACAGACACATCATGATCGTCTGGTTGAGGCCGAGCAGCATCGGCTTGCGGGCCAGCGGGAGACGGGCCGTCCACAGTCGCTGCCAGGCGCTGGCACCCAGCGACTGGGAGGCCTCGAGTGCCGCCGCGTCGGCGCCGCGCAGACCGAGCGAGGTGAGCCTGGCCATCGGCGGGGCGGCGTAGATGACGGTCGCCATGAAGACGGCCGGGGTGCCGACGTCGAACATCAAGACGAAGGGCAGCAGGTACGAGAAGGCAGGGAGCACCTGCATGGTGTCGAAGACCGGCCGCAGGATGCGCTCGGCACGGTCCGAGAGCCCGGCCGCGAGGCCGAGCAGCACACCGACGAGACCCGCGACGGCCACACAGACGACCATCAGGGCCAGGGTCTCCATCGCCTCTTCCCACACGTCGAGCACGCCGATCACGGCGAACGTGCCGAAGGCGATGCCCGCGAGGGCCAGTGCGCGGCGGCGCAGGTTCGCCCCGCCCGCGTACCAGGAGATGAGCACCGCGGCGACGGTCACCCCGATGAAGCCGAGGCCCTCCAGACCGCTGAGCACGCCGTCCACCGCGGATTCCGAGGTGTTGCTGATGTGCAGCAGGAAGTACAGGAAGATCGGGTGGGTGTCGCGGTTCTGCGCCATCCAGGTGTTCACGTCGTCGAGCGGCGAGCGCACGTCGAAGGTCAGGTCGGACGGCCAGGCGCCGTTGGCGGTGACGGCCGCGGAGACGACCGCGACCAGCAGGGCGCAGACCAGCAGGATCGCCTTGGGGTTGCGCAGGAACGCGGCCAGCGGGCCGGGTCCCTCGGCGGGCGGGCCCGGCGGGGCCACGCCCTCCTTCTTCTCGATGACGGAAGTCGGGGCCGCGCTCATACGGCTGCCACCGCCTTGTCCCGGGGATCACTGTCGAGGCCCGCGACCACCGCGAGGAGCTGCTCGTGGTCGACGATGCCGAGGGTGCGTCCGTTGTCGACGACACGGCAGTACGAGCCGCTGCGGGCCACGGCCTCGATCGCGTCGACGACCAGCGTGTCCGGGCCGATCGCGGCACCGGACTCGGCCTCGTCGCCCTCGGCGGGGCGCATGGCGCGGCGCACGGTGATGACCTGCTCGCGCGACACGTCCTGGACGAAGTCGCGGACGTAGTCGTCGGCCGGGTTGGCGACGATCTCCTCGGGGGTGCCGAGCTGCACGATGGCGCCGTCCCGCATCAGCATGATGCGGTCGCCCAGGCGCAGCGCCTCGCTCAGGTCGTGGGTGATGAAGACCATCGTGCGGCCCTCTTCGCGGTGCAGGCGGATGACCTCTTCCTGCATGTCCCGCCTGATCAGCGGGTCGAGCGCGCTGAACGGCTCGTCGAAGAGGAGGACTTCGGGGTCGACGGCGAGGGCGCGGGCCAGTCCGACGCGCTGCTGCTGGCCGCCGGAGAGCTGGGTGGGGCGGCGCTCCTCCATGCCTTCGAGGCCGACCTTGGCGACGACCTCCAGGGCCTTGGCGCGGCGCTCGGCCTTGCCGACTCCCTGGATCTCCAGGCCGTACGCGACGTTGTCGAGGACCGTGCGGTGCGGAAGGAGGCCGAAGTTCTGGAAGACCATCGCGGCCTTGTGGCGGCGCAGTTCGCGCAGCTGGTTCTTGTCCATGCCGAGCACGTCCTGCCCGTCCATGGATATGGAACCGCTGGTCGGCTCGATGAGCCGGGTCAGCGTGCGCACCAGGGTCGACTTGCCCGAGCCGGACAGGCCCATGACGACGAAGACCTCGCCGCGCCTGACGTCGAAGCTGACGTCCCGCACGGCCGCCGTGCAGCCGGTGCGCTCACGCAGCTCGGTGGCAGAGAGTCCCGCGAACTCCTCGTTGCCCGGGATGCTCTTGGCCTTGGAACCGAAGACCTTCCACAGGTCCCGGACGGCGAACACGGACGCGGCCTCCTCGGAGGCGGGCGTCTCGGGGGCAGGCGTCTTGTCAGTGGTGGTGGTCATCGGACATCACTCCCGGTCAGCAGTTCCGCGCACTTTTCCCCGACCATGAGCACTCCGATCATCGGGTTCACGGCAGGCATCGTCGGGAAGACGGATGCGTCCGCGATTCGGATTCCCTCGAGGCCCCGGATCCGCAGCTCCGGGTCGACCACAGCAAGTTCATCAGCGGAAGCTCCCATTCGGCAGGTTCCCGCCGGGTGGTACACAGTGTGCGCAGCCTTGCGCACGAGCTCGCTGATCTCGGCGTCGTCGGTGACGTCCGGGCCCGGGAAGACCTCGCGCTTGAGCCACTTGGCGAAGGGCTCGGCCTGCGCGACCTTGCGGGCCAGCTTGATGCCGTCGACGAGGGTCTGTCCGTCGTAGTCGACGCCGTCCTCGTCGTGCTCGAAGTACTTGAAGTCGAGGGCGGGCTTCACCTCGGGGTCGGCCGACGTCAGGTAGACGCGGCCGCGCGCACGGGACTTGGGGATGTTCGGCGTCATCGAGACGCCGTGCTCCGGGCGTTCGTAGCCCAGGCGCTCCGGGTTGTCCGTGAACGGGATCTGGTAGAAGTGGAACATCAGGTCAGGGCCCTTGTGGTCCGGGTCCCGCTTGACGAAGAGGCCCGCGTCGGAGTCCATCGCGGAGTTGCCGGGGATCGGTCCGTTCGTCTCCCAGACGATGACCGACTCGGGGTGGTCCAGGAGGTTCTCGCCGACGCCCGGCAGGTCGTGCGCGACGGGGATGCCGAGCGCTTCGAGGTCCTTGGCGGGGCCGATGCCGGAGTGCAGGAGCAGCCGGGGCGTGTCGACGGCGCCCGCGCAGACGAGCACCTCGCGGCGGGCGGTGAGCAGCTGCTCGGCGCCGTCCTTCGTACGGATGTGGACGCCGCGCGCGGTCTTGCCGTCCAGCTCCAGCTTGGTGGCCCAGGTCTCCAGGAACAGGTGGAGGTTCGGGCGGTCGCCGGCCTCCATGTGGGGGTGGAGGTAGGCGACGGAGGCGGAGGAACGCTTGTTGTTCTCCGGGTGGTACGAGAGGTCGAAGAAGCCGACGCCCTCGTCGAAGGGCTTGTCGTTGAAGCCGACGACCTCGGGGACGCCGAGGGCGGTCTTCGTCGCCTCGACCCAGTCGGTGGCGATCTGGTTCTGGTCCTTCTTGGCGACGCGCACGATGTTGTTGCGCAGCTTGCCGAAGTACGGGTCCATCGCCTTGGCGTTCCAGCCGGTGGCGCCCGCCTCTTCCCACTCGTCCCAGTCGGACGGCAGCGGCTTGAAGGAGATCAGGGTGTTGTGCGACGAGCAGCCGCCGAGGACCTTGGCGCGGCTGTGCAGGATGTGCGAGTTGCCGCACGGCTGCTCGGTGGTCGTGTAGCCGTAGTCGAGGTCGCCGCCGAGCAGGCCGAGCCAGCGGCGCAGCGTGAGGACGTCCTCGCGGTCGATGTCGCTGGGGCCGCCCTCGATGACGGCGACGGTGACTCCCGGGTCCTCGGTGAGCCGGGACGCGATCACCGAACCGGCGGTGCCGCCACCGACGATGACGTAGTCGTACTCAGTGGTCTCAGCCATGCGTGCTGCTCCTCTTCCTGCGAGGTGTGATGCAAGGTGCTTGCGCGTATAGAGCGGGGGGCGCTCGGACGTACGGACATACATGCGTGCGCGGGGGCGGGACTGCCGCCCCCGCGCACGCCTCTACGAGCCGGGCCTCAGCCCGCGAACCAGCGGACCGGACGCGGGGCGAGGTTCTGGTAGATGTGCTTGGACTCGCGGTACTCGGCGAGTCCGGCGGGTCCGAGCTCGCGCCCGACGCCGCTCTTGCCGAAGCCGCCCCACTCCGCCTGCGGAAGGTAGGGGTGGAAGTCGTTGATCCAGACCGTGCCGTGGCGCAGGCGCCGGGCCATGCGGCGGCCGAGGCCCGCGTCGTTGGTCCAGACGGCGCCCGCGAGACCGTACTCGGTGTCGTTGGCGAGCGCGACCGCCTCGTCCTCGGTGCGGAAGGTCTCGACGGTCAGGACCGGGCCGAAGACCTCCTCGCGCACGACGCGCATCTCGCGGTGGCACTGGTCCAGGACGGTCGGCTCGTAGAAGTAGCCGGACGCGGGGCGCACTTCGCTGGGCTCGGGGCGCTTGCCGCCGGAGCGCAGGACCGCGCCCTCCTCCAGTGCGGAGGCGACGTACGACTCGGTCTTCTCGCGCTGCTGCTGCGAGACGAGCGGGCCGCACTCGACGCCGTCCTCGGTGCCGCGGCCGAGCTTGATGCGGCTCGCGCGGCGGGCGAGTTCGGCGACGAAGCGCTCGCGCACCGACTCCTCGATGATGAGGCGGCCACCGGCGGAGCAGACCTGCCCGCTGTGGATGAAGGCGGCGTTCAGCGCCTGGTCGACGGCGGTGTCGAAGCCCTCTTCGGTGGCGCAGGCGTCGGCGAAGACGACGTTCGGGTTCTTGCCGCCGAGTTCGAGGGCGACCTTCTTGACGCCGAGGGCCGCGGCCTGGGCGACCTTGGTGCCGGAGACGAGGCCGCCGGTGAAGGAGACCAGGTCGACGTCGGGGTGGTCGGAGAGGCGTGCGCCGACGGTGTGGCCGGGGCCGGTCACGATGTTGGCGACACCGGCCGGGAGGCCCGCCTCGACGAGCAGCTCGATCAGCGCGACCGTCGTCAGCGGAGTGACCTCACTCGGCTTGATGACGAAGGTGTTGCCCGCGGCGAGCGCGGGGGCGATCTTCCAGCTGGCCTGGAGGAGCGGGTAGTTCCACGGCGTGATCATCGTGCAGACGCCGACGGGCTCGTGCACGACGACGCTGTGGATGTCGTCGGAGCCGGCGTCGACCACGCGGCCCGCGCCCTCGCCGATCACCAGATCGGCGAAGTAGCGGAAGGCGTCGGCGACGCAGTCGACGTCGACACGGCCTTCCTCGACGGTCTTGCCCGCGTCACGGCTCTCCAGGAGGCCGATCTTCTCGCGGTCGCGTACGAGGAGGTCTGCCACGCGGCGCAGCAGCGCGGCCCGTTCGGCGACGGGTGTGGCCGGCCACGGTCCGTGGTCGAAGGCCTCGCGGGCGGCGGCGATGGCCGCGTCGGTGTCCTCGGTGCCGCCCTCGGCGATCAGTGCGAACGGCTTGGCATCCGCAGGGTCGAGGATCTCGCGTGTGGCGCCGGAGAGGGCGTTACGCCACTCTCCGCCCACATGGATGGTCTGTTGTGCGGACACGTCCCGTTTGCCTTCCATTCCTGTCATACGCCCCGCCTGTCACTCGCGGTAGCCGGGGGCACATGCCCCGAGGCGGAGAAACCATGCGCATTACATAACCGAAAGTGCGCTGTGTCACTGCGCGTGCAGGCACCTGGGGCAATACGTCCGCGTGAAGGGGCATTTGGGAACAGAGGTGGCGCTATGGGCCGCTAAGCGTCGATGTCGTCGAGGTCCACGGGCTCGTCCTGTACGGCGAGTCCAGCCACCCAGAGGGGCATCAGCCAGTGCACGACGAAGGCGGTGAAGAGGACGGGGAAGAGCAGCCCTTCGGCATCCCATCCCTGGTACGCGGCGATGCCCGCGCCCACGGCGGCCGCCAGGAGGAGCCACAGCATGATCTGCCGGGCCCGCGCCGCGACCCGCGTCCGCTCCGCGCGCTGCCGCTCGTCGAGGGCGCGTTCGCGCAGTTCGAGAAGGCCGCGCGTGGCGCCGTTGATGACGCCGGTGGCGATGCACCACGGCAGCAGCAGCCCGAGCATCGTCCACATCGCCCAGCGCTGGTCGCCCACGACCGTGAGCAGCCAGGCCGTGACGCTCGCCACCGTCAGCGCGATGTGGGCGCCGACAGCGAGCCGCCTTCGCGTGGCGGTGGCGTACATCGGCGCCGCCTCACGCCGGTTCATGAGCGCGAACATCCGCCGGTCGTAGCCGGTCATCCGCTGCGTCCCCGTCTCCCGCACCTGCTGGCCCGTCATCCCTGACTCCTCCCGTAGACCTCGTCCGTGAGCGGGCGGAACGGCTCGAGGGAGAACAGCGCCTCCACCGGCAGCCCGAAGAACACCGCGATCTTCAATGCCAGGTCGAGGCTCGGGTTGTACTGCCCGCGCTCGATGTAGCCGATGGTCTGGTAGTGGACCCCCACCGCCTCGGCCAGGCTCTGGCGCGACACCTTCCGCTCCGCGCGCACCATCGCCAACCTGTTGTGCACTTGCTCGCTCATGTATAAGAAGTACTACATCAGTGAGCAGGTTGGCAACGGCCGAAGGGCGTTGGTGATCAAGGAGCGGGGCAGATCTCGTCCGGCGGGCAGAACCACGACAGGGCGGTGGCCATGAGCTTCTCCTCGTCGTCCCTGCCGTCCGCGTCCGAGCCGTACACCGCCAAGGCGTACAACTCACCGTCCGTCGCCTCGAAGCGATGGTCGATGACGTGCCACGTCCCGATGTCCGGCTCGCCCTTGAACTCGTCGGCCACGTAATCGAGTCGGGCGGCCGAACGGCCCTCCTCGTCCATGCGCTCCAGCGGCCCGAGTTGGTCGAAACCGCCGGGCATCGGGGTCTCGTCCAGCCAGGTCCGCAGCGACTCGTACGGCGACGGCTCGCTCACCCGGTACACCTGCAGCCTCCGGTCCCCCTTGGGGCTGCGGTAATTGACGACGTTGAAATCCTCGGTCGGTTCGACCAGTTGCCGGACCCAGCCCCGCGGCACCGCGAGCCGGAAGCCCTCCTCGTCGAACACCTCCTCGTACGGAGCCGGGGGCACGCCCGCGGGGGAAGGCGCCGCCGTGTCGCCCTCGGCTCCGGCGTCCGCGCTCTGTGAGGGCCGCTCGAGGACCGTCAGGTATCCCGTGGGCCGCGGTTCGTCCTTCCAGCCGAGCGCCCAGCCCCCGAAGCCCAGACCGCACGCGGCGAGCACCGCCACCACACCCCGCAGCGCCTTGCCCTGGCGCACCGCGTCCCGGTCGTGGAGCTCGGCGATCCGCCGTTCCCGCTCCTGGCCGACCCACTCCTGGCGGTCCGCGTCGAAGATCCACACCGCTCGTCCCTCAGCCCGTGACCTGGGCGATCGCCTGGAGCACGGCCGTCACGGAGGCGGCCGTCGCGGCGGCGGCGCCGTACTGCTCCAGGCGGGCACGGAGCCTGCCGAGCGGACCGCCGTCACTGCGGCCCACCCGGCTGATCTCCCCTTCCACCTCGCCCAGTTCGGCGTCGAGCGCGTCCTCCTCGGCCGTGCGCCCGGCGGCCTGGCGCAGTTCGCCGCGCAGGGCACGGATCTGGGTGAGCAGGTGCCGCTGTGCCGGATCGGACACCACCACCGTGTGGTTGGTGGACTCGGCCCTGCCGTGCGAACCGAAGGCCTGCGAGCCGCCGGTGATCGAACCGATCTGGACGTGCGCACCGCCGCCGGTGTCCCCGTCGCCGCTCATGCCGTGCTCCCCTCGGTGGTGTGCGTGGCCTGACCGTGGGCGCCCGTGGCGAGGGCGCCGCCGGACATCTCCGTGATGTAGACCCCGCTGTTGTTGATCTGCGTGATGTTCTGTTCCAGGCGGTCCGTGCGGAAGCCGCCGGCCCGCAGCGCGTCCCGGACGCCCTCGCCGATGCGGTCCTGGAGGGTGCGGATGTAGCGGGCGACGTCCATCTCCTGGAAGAGCGAGAGGTCGTCGGTGCTCGCCAGCTGGCGCAGCGAGACCAGCGGCGCGTCCGGCGGCGCCTGCAGGGGGCGGCCGATCCCGAGCCAGGAGCACGCGGACCGCAGGGCGCGCGCGGCCTGCGGCGTGGGCGCCTCCCCCTCGGAGGGCTCGGGCTGCGCGAGCCAGAGCCGGAACGAGGGGACGAGCGAGGGCAGTGTGCGCAGGGCGGCGATGCCGATCGCCACGCCGACCGCGGGGCCGTCGACGCAGGCGCGCAGGGCGTCGCGGACGGGGCCTTCCGGCTCACCGGCCACGATGGTGTCGACCTCGCGGAACTCGGGGACGATCGGCCCGAGGACGTGCGGCACCACTTCGAGGACCAGCATGCCGCCCTGGGTGTGCACCCTGACCAGAAGCGAGACGACGACCTGTTCGTTCCAGGCGCCGACCCGGATGCGCAGGAAGTGGCGCCGTGCCTCCCCGCCCTCACCGGCCGCCCGTTCGATGTGCCGGGCCGCCTGTCCTGCGTCGTAGAGCCCCGCGGTCTCGTACCCCTGCCCGGTGTAGAGCTGCTCGTCGCGGCCCGCGCCCGCGGGGAGGTAGACGAACTCCTCGATCTCCAGGTCCCGCAGCCGGTCCACGCTGGTGGCCGCGGCGGACCTGCGCAGATCCTTCAGGCGGGGCGCGATCATCTTGATGACCTCGCGAGCGGCGAGCGGTTCGTACGCGCGCTGGGCGGGCACCCCGTCGTCGGGCTCCTTCTCGGTGGCGCGCCGCAGCTCAAGGACGACCGACCACGGTTTACGCGGTTTTCCGGCGCCCACGAAGGGCCGGTTGGCGTCGTAGAGGGTGACCGGCGCGTTCTGCTCGCGGTGGATGCAGTCGACGACGCGGGTGAACCGCCGCGGGATGCGCGGCTGTTCGGTCTCGGCGAAGGTCTGCCGGGCGAGCTGGGTGCGCAGGGTCCGCTTGCGCAGGAACTGGTGGCGCCACACCACGGCCGCGACGAGCAGCGGGAAGATCACGGGGTACGGGGTGTCCCTGATCACGCTGATCGCGGAGTACGCGTACGCGGCAGCGCACCACCACACGAAGGCGGTCACCAGCCAGCCGATCCGGCGCCGCAGCCAGGCCAGCGGCGCCGGGAGCTCCAGCTGCCGCAAGGTGCCGCCGTCCGTGCCACGGCCCGAGACCACCCGTGCCAGCCACAGCAGCAGGACCACCACGGCGTACGCGATCGCCCAGCCGCCCGGCACGAAGGCGCCGAACGTGCCGTCGGGGCCCGTGTCCACGAGGTCGTCCGGGTCGAAGGCGAGCAGCGCGAGATCAGCGCCGGAGACACCCGACTCACCGCCCCGGGAGTCTTCGAGGACGTCCCAGATCATCACCGCGTCGGTGACGAGGAAGCCGATCCACACGGCCGCCAGGAGCAGCGCGGTGAACAGTTCCTCGCGCCGGGCGCGCAGCGCGTGCGCGAGCACCGGAAGCACGTCGGCACCGAGCGGCGGCGCCACGGGGCGCTCCGCGTGACCGACGAGTTCAGAGACGACCCGTCTGCGGAACACCGCGTCCAGGTGGACGCCGGCACACAGCAGCCGGGTGGCCTCGGTGTTACCTGCCATGGCCAACTCCGTCTGGGTAAAGCGGAATTGGAGCGTAACGGAGCGTGTGCGCAGGGGCCACGGAAAGGTGATTATGTCCCTCGGACAAGTGAATTCCGGCCGGCCTCACCTCGCCCCCGAGGCACCTCACCCCCGGACGCACCTCGCCCCCGGCAGCCGATCGAGCGGCCGCCGGGGGCGAGGTGGACGAGCTCCGGTACGGACGGGCCGTACGGGAAGGCGTACTAGATGAGGCCGAGGCCGCGAACCGCCTCGCGCTCCTCGGTGAGCTCCTTGACGGACGCGTCGATGCGCGTGCGCGAGAAGTCGTTGATCTCCAGGCCCTGGACGATCTCGTACTTGCCGTCCTTGGTGGTGACGGGGAAGGAGGAGATGAGGCCCTCCGGAACGCCGTACGAACCGTCCGAGGGGATGCCCATGGAGGTCCAGTCACCGGCGGCCGTGCCGTTCACCCACGTGTGGACGTGGTCGATGGCGGCGTTGGCGGCGGAGGCGGCCGAGGACGCGCCACGGGCCTCGATGATCGCGGCGCCGCGCTTGGCGACGGTCGGGATGAAGTCGTCGGCGAGCCAGGTCTGGTCGCTCACGACGTCCGCGGCGTTCTTGCCGGCGATCTCCGCGTGGAAGATGTCGGGGTACTGGGTGGCCGAGTGGTTGCCCCAGATGGTGAGGCGCTTGATGTCGGAGACCGGGGCGCCGGTCTTCTTCGACAGCTGCGAAAGCGCGCGGTTGTGGTCCAGGCGGGTCATCGCGGTGAAACGCTCGGCCGGTACGTCCGGGGCGGCGGCCTGCGCGATGAGCGCGTTGGTGTTGGCCGGGTTGCCCACGACGAGGACCTTGATGTCGTCCGCGGCGTTGTCGTTGATCGCCTTGCCCTGCGGCTTGAAGATGCCACCGTTGGCGGAGAGCAGGTCGCCGCGCTCCATGCCCTTGGTGCGGGGGCGGGCGCCGACGAGGAGGGCGACGTTGGCGCCGTCGAAGGCGACGTTCGGGTCGTCGCTGATCTCGATCGAGTTCAGTAGCGGGAAGGCGCAGTCGTCGAGCTCCATGGCGGTGCCCTCGGCGGCCTTCAGGGCCGGAGTGATCTCCAGGAGGCGAAGGTTGACCGGCACGTCCGCGCCGAGCAGGTGGCCGGAGGCGATGCGGAAGAGCAGCGCGTAGCCGATCTGGCCGGCCGCGCCGGTGACGGTGACATTCACGGGAGTGCGGGTCATGGCGATCTCCGTAAGACAGCAGGCGGTGGGGGTCCCTGCCCCTTGTGCGGGGTCCCCTTGTGCTGGATCCCCACCGACGCCCTCGATGATCGATCTCTTGGCATCAAGAGAGATCCGCCGCTCAGGCTATCGCGCCCCACCGACCCCCGAACCCCTGGAGGGTGTGGCCCACCCCACAAAGATCCACCCTTGCTGTGCACGGGTGAGTTTCCGCCGGGAAACAGCGGCTCAGCGGCCCCCGAAAAAATTCTCGTGAATCGACAGGCATGTTGTGCGTAGGTCAGGGCACACGCACGAGTACCCCCACGGGAGTGGTCACACCCCCAGGCGGCCGCCACGCTCCCCCCCCCTGTGTTGGCGGCCGCCACCTCCC